>DAITME010000039.1:0-37365 GCA_036835305.1 Lewinella sp. | reverse complement strand
GCAGTCTCCAGTAACTACATAGGAAGTACCAAATTTCGGCTCAAAAAAGTCCTTTTCCCGCCTGACAGCAGCTATTTTCGTTGTTGTAGCGCTGCTATGACTCCTCAAATGAGCTTTGCCAGATAAAAAAATCATCTTTTTTTAGCGCGAAAGCGCACCTCCTAAGTAGTTCCAATGAGCAGTCTCAATCAATTAAGTACACTCCAAAAGATTGAGTGCAGTTGAAAAACCATCACTATGAAAGGAAATATTCAAAATTTCCACAGAAAGCATAAACGACTAAATATCAATACTCTACCTAATCAACAAACATTTTTAAACGTTTATATTCGTTTCTAAACGCAAGTATATGTTTAATACACGAATACGGTTGGCCCTTGCCCCCACCTTTGCATCGTCATCGGTTGGGAAGTGTGGCTTTCTGCTCACAAACTGCCTGATGATGATCTTTTTGCGCCGCAAGCAAGGTCTGTATCCTTGCGAATGGAGATAGGCTCAGCGCTTGCGGTATTCATCAACCGGGCTACAGCGCCCACAAATTCTTTTACCATGCAAATTCGCAATTCCATCCACCTGATCGGCCACATCGGCCAAGACGCAGAACTGATTAACACCAAAAGTGGCGAGCAGTTCCTCAAATTCTCCCTAGCTACCAACGAGTACAGCCGCGACAAGGAGGGTAACAAAGTCACCCGCACCGAATGGCACAATATCACTGTCTTCGGTAGCGAACGTGCCAAGAGCCTTCAAGGCAAGCTCACCAAAGGTACCCACCTAGCCATCAACGGCGTGCTAAACTACAGAAAATGGACCGATAAGCACGACCAAAAACGCAGTGATGCCTACATCCAGCTAGAAGACTTCGCTTACCTCTCTTCTAAAGAACAGGAGCAGGAAAAAGCGGCTTAAAACGCTATTGAAATCGCGGCAGCCTAGTTCACACTTCATCGTTTAACCTAGTGGCTTTCTCCAAAATTCACGCTTGCTAGCTGCCGCAAGCCCCTCACCTTGGTGGGGGGCTTTTTTATTGGTAGCTATCCCTCAAAATGCCCCAGTAAATGCTGCAACACAATGGCAGCCGCCCAGGTACGGTTGTTGGCTTGCTGCAAAACCAATGAATCGGATCCATCTAAAACCTCATCGGCTACTACCACATTGCGGCGCACGGGCAGGCAGTGCATAAATTTAGCTTTATTGGTGAGCGCCATTTTCTTGGCTGTGATTTGCCAATCGGGCGCTTCGTGTATTTTGCCATAATCTTGGTAAGATGACCAGTTTTTGGCATAGACAAAATCGGCTCCTTCCAAAGCTTTGTCCTGGTCGTGTAGGATGGTAGCGCCCTTGGTGAATTCGGGTGATAGATCCATACCTTCCGGGTTCGCTACCACCAAATCCACTTTACCCCACGCAAGCATCCACTCGCTGAAGCTGTTGGCTACGGCCTGCGGCAGCCGCCTTGGATGAGGTGCCCAGGTGAGGACTACTTTGGGCTTCGGGCAGGGGCTATTTTCTTGAATAGTGATGGCGTCAGCCAGGCTCTGCAACGGATGGCGCGTGGCCGATTCCAAGCTCATCAAGGGCACCGAAGCAAAGCGACGAAAAGCCTCCATCACGCGGTCCTCATAGTCGGCCTGCCGATCTTCTAGTCCCGGAAAAGACCGCACAGCTAGTATATCGGCATATTGGCTCAGTACGCCGGCAGCTTCGCGAATGTGCTCGGCAGTATCGCCGTTCATCACGCGGCCGTCTTCAAATTCTATCTTCCAACCGCCGCCAGCATCCATGGTGATGACATCCATCAGCAGTTTCTTAGCTGCTTTCTCCGTGCTAATGCGGGTGCGCAAACTTGGATTAAAATACAGGTTGATCAGGCTCTTCCCCTCCCCGTCTTTCGATAGCCCTGTGGGCTCCTTCTTCAGGTACAGGGCGCGCGCTACCAAGTCGCTCACGTCCTCCACATCGTGTACACTTAGGAATTGCTTCATAATATGCTGGTTTTACAAACGGCCGTTATGCCTGCCAGCAGACGATCTACGGCCACTTCGTCAATGCTTAGTGGCGGCAACAACCGAACCGTGTTGGGATCGGATGCCGAGCCAGTAAAAATATGTTCCTCAAATAAAAGGGCTTTACGCATCGGCCCGGTGGGTTGATCCATTTGCAAGCCAATCATCAGCCCTTTGCCCCTCACCTCACGGAAAAGTCCAGTGGCTTTGAGTTTGTCTATCAGTAGCGCCCCCATTCGGTCGGCATTCTGCATGAGCCCTTCTTCTTTGATCACATCTAAAACCGCAATACCTGCAGCACAGGCCAAGTGATTGCCGCCAAAGGTAGTGCCCAGCATCCCCGACTTCGCCTCCAGCTTGGGGTGGATCAGTATGCCGCCGATTGGAAAGCCATTGCCCATCCCTTTGGCCACCGAAATAATATCTGGCTCCACCTGACTATGCTGAAAGGCAAAGAAACGACCGCTGCGCCCGTAGCCTGACTGTATTTCGTCCAGAATCAACAAGCTTCCTGCCTGCCGACAAAGCGGCGCCAAGGCCTCCAGAAAGGCAGGATCAGGTACATAAACCCCTCCAATACCCTGTATGCCTTCCACAATAACGGCTGCAACATCCCCTTTGGCTAGCTCGGCGGCTACGGCCTCCGCATCGTTCAAAGGCAGAAAGCTTATCGGGGAGTGCTTGTTGATAGGCGCCTTTATCTTCTCGCTATCTGTAACATTCACCGCCGCAGAAGTACGGCCGTGAAAAGCATTCTTGAAGGCTATGATGCGGCTTCGTCCCGTATGAAAACTCGCTAGCTTCAGGGCATTCTCGTTGGCTTCGGCCCCGCTGTTGCACAGAAAAAGCCGATAGTCTTCCAAGCCCGATAGTTCCCCTAGTTTGCGCGCCAGCTCCTGCTGTAGCGGGTTGTGCACACTGTTGCTGTAGAAGCCAAGCCGCCCCACCTGCTCCCGTACTTTGCGTACATAGTGCGGATGAGCATGCCCGATGCTAATCACTGCATGGCCGCCGTAGAAATCTAGTATTTCTTGCCCATCATCGGCATACACGTAGTAGTCACAAGCATGTGTAATGGTGATATCGTAGAGGGTATATACGTCAAATAGTTCCATGATTGAGTCGAAAATCAAACGTAGAGACAAGGCACGCCTTGTCTGTACCAAGAAATGAAAAATACAAATAAGGCACGCCTTGTCTATACTAGGCTGTCAAAGATTCCTTATCCATTAAAAACCTGGCTCCTATCCCTTGGTATTGCGCCAGGCGCGGGAGCCATACTTTCTTTTTTGAGCCATGTTATTAAAACCTTGCTCCAAATAGTTGGCCTTGCTCCTGCATGAGGTGCCCATATTAGGCAGGGAGCAGTATCGTTCGCCGACAACTAAAAAGCCATTGCTTTTAGTACCAGCCCCGTTGTTTCCTCTAGGCCTGCCGCCAGGTTCATATTCTGCACGGCTTGCCCAGAGGCACCTTTCAGAAGGTTGTCTAGAAGGCTAATAACCAAGATTTGTTCACCTATTTTTTCGGTATAAAGTAGTGCTTTATTGGTATTCACAACCTGCTTCAGATGGGGGTTGTTGGCACTGATGTGGGTAAATGGATGGCTGGCATAGTAGCCTTCAAAGGCCGCTGCCACCTCCTCCGCGCTAGCCTGGCTATTCGTATAAAGGCTAGCGAAAATACCGCGCGCAAAATCGCCCCTCATTGGCAAGAAGTGAAGATTTGCCAGCTTTCCAGTTGGACTGATGCTGGCCAAACTGCGCTTAATCTCCGCCTCATGCTGATGCGAAAAAGCCTTGTAAATGGAGATATTGTTGCTGCGCCAGCTAAAGTGAGTGGTTTCACTTGGCTGCTGCCCGGCACCGGTACTGCCCGTGATGGCGTGGATGTGCAAGGTTTCCCCCGCCAGGCCACTCGCTACCAAGGGCAGCGCTGCCAACTGAAGTGCCGTGGCGAAACAGCCCGGATTAGCAATGCGCTTAGCACCTCGGATGTGTGCTCGGTTTAGTTCTGGCAACCCATAGACCCAGTCTTGGGCCATTCTAAAATCGGTACTCAGGTCAATGACGATGGTGTCTTCGGGTGGCTGGTGTTGCTCCATCCAGCCCTTGGATTTCCCGTGGCCCATACACAAGAAGAGGACATCGGCCGTGGCGGGTTCTGCCACGAAACGGAGATCCGTCTCGCCCAGCAGGTCGTCGTGTACTTCGTAGAGGCACTTCCCTGCCTGGCTGGCACTCACAACAAAGGCGATCTCGGCAGCGGGGTGGTGAAGCAATATCCGCAGCAACTCGCCAGCTGTATAGCCGCCACCGCCAATGATACCTACTTGCAAACGTTTGGGTGGATGGTTCATTCTTCCACACTTTTGCGGATTTTCCCGGCAATGCTGAGCACCTTGGTAAATCCTTTTACATCCTCGCCACTCCAGCCTTCATTCTTTTCGCCATAGGCTCCGAAACCAGCGCCCAAGAGGTCGTAGGGCGATGCTACGCCGCGAAGCTGATAGCGATAGGGGTGTATATCTACGCCCACACTACCACTTACTCGTGCTTGGCTACTCGTCAGGAAGGCCTCAATATCGCGCATCACAGGGTCTAAGAACTGCCCTTCATGCAGCATCATGCCGTACCAATTGGCCAGCTGTTCTTTCCAAAAAAGCTGCCATTTGGCTAGGGTATGTTTCTCTAGCAAGTGGTGGGCTTTGATAATTAGGACGGGAGATGCCGCTGCGAAGCCTACCCGGCCTTTGATGCCGATGATGGTGTCGCCTACATGAATATCGCGGCCAATACCGTAGGGCGCGGCAACTGCTTCCAAAGCTTGAATAGCCGCCACCTTATCGGTAAAGCGTTGTTCGTTGAAGCCCACAAATTCTCCTTCTTCGAAGTGAAGTTGGAGGGTCTGGCTTTCCGTAGCGGTAACGGCTTGTGGCCAGGCCTCTTCCGGAAGCGGCAGGTGGCTGGTGAGTGTTTCGGTTCCTCCCACAGAAGTGCCCCAAAGACCTTGGTTGATGCTGTATTTACCTTTCTTTTCTGGCCACTCCACCCCGTGTTTGGCGAGGTAGTCAATTTCTGTTTGTCGGCTCAGTTGCTGATCGCGGATGGGGGTTACGATCTCCAGCTGATTGCCCAGTAGTTCGAAAGCAAGATCGAAGCGCACTTGGTCATTGCCTGCGCCTGTGCTACCATGCGCTACCGCCTGTGCACCTATCTCAGTAGCGTATTGGGCGGTAGTGATGGCTTGGAACATCCGCTCGGCGCTTACCGACATGGGGTAGGTCTGGTAGCGCAGCATATTGCCATAGACCATAAAACGGATGCATTTCTGGTAAAAATCCTGTGTAGCATCAATGCGCTTGTAACTAGCGGCTCCCAGAAAGAGCGCGCGTTCTTGCATAGCGCTTATTTCCGCCTCTGTGAAGCCACCCGTATCTACGGTAAGAGCATGAACTTCGTAACCGCAGTCAGCACTGAGGTATTTTACACAATAGGAGGTATCTAGGCCGCCACTGTAGGCGAGTACGATTTTTTTCATCGGGCAATTAGATTATGCGTTAGCCTTCCACGATCATTTCTGACAGATCATAGGCCATTTTCTTCATTTCGTTGGCGCTGGGTGCCATCATAGCTGTGCAGAGGCACATCCTTCGGTCGTTGCGCAAAAGGATATCGTAGTTGGGGCAAGAAGCGCAGCCAGCCCAGAAGGCATCGTCTTGGGTCAGTTCACTGAAAGTGACAGGATCATAGCCCAGCGCACTATTGATTTTCATAACCGGCAGACTGGTGGTAATACCGAAGATACGGGCATCCGGATATTTCTCTTGCGAGAGCCGAAAGACCGCTGCTTTGATGCGCCGAGCCAGCCCCAGCCGGCGGAAATCGGGATTAACAATCAGGCCAGAATTGGCAACATAGCGCTGGTGGCTCCAGGTTTCTATATAACAGAAGCCTGCCAACTGCCCATCTACGAAAGCGATGACCGCCTTACCTTCTTCAATTTTTTCGCGCACGTACTCTGGTTTGCGCTTGGCAATACCCGTGCCTCGGGATTTGGCAGACTCGGCCATGAGTTCGCAAATAGCAGCGGCATAATCAGCATGGCCACCATGGGCCACCTCAACGGTAATTTGCATAAGCAATAAGGGGGAGCTGCTACAAGAGCAGTTGTAAGGAGTGGAGAAGATGATGAAAAAGATGCTACAAAGAGCGAAGTAGGAAAATATTTCCTAATACAATAACGTCCGCCCGCTACCGAATCGGCAGGCGGCGAATCCTTCGTGGAAGGCGTATGTACATCATCTGTGGCATATGGCCGTGTTGTTGAATGATGGGGTGTTTACAACTTACTACCCCATAACAAACGTAAAGATAAGACAAAAGTAACTTTCAGCCACATAATATCCATTTTTTTCAATCAACAAGTTATCTTCTAGGGATCGTAAAAAAAACGGTCGCTGGTTCTCGACGAGAACCAACGACCGTAAGTATGTTTTTTCACTTCTGGGTGAAGTGCCAAGAACAAAGACTTATTGCTTCACAATTTGCTTGCTGTAGGCCTTACCATCGATATTGATTTCGAGGGTGTAAGCACCGGCAGGCACGCGGCTGAAGTCGATCAGGTTGCTACCGCTACCCAAAGTCCATTGGTTGATGCGCTGTCCGTTCATGCTGATAACAGAAACGCTCATGTTGCGGATGTCGAGATCGTTGACCTGTACATTCATTTTGTCTTGCACGGGGTTGGGGAAGAATTCCACTTCCACGCCAGCACCGTCGATGTTGGTTACATTCACGATGAGCGGCACCAAAACGGCATCAATGACGTGTACTACACCGTTGGAGGCCAGCAGGTCTGCTACAGTAACGATAGCAGAAGTTCCACCAGTAGTCACCGTAACCGTACCTCCGCTGATACTGAAAGAAAGGTTGGTATTAGGTGCCAAGGAAGGAGCCACCAAGCCATCGGTAATATCCGTGCTCAGTACCAAACCACTGATAACGTGTGTTAGCAGTACGTTGGTCAGGTTGTTGCCCAGTGGTAATAGAGCAGCAATATCAGCAGGAATCGCCGCGAAAGCAGCATCGGTGGGGGCAAATACCGTGAAAGGGCCTTCGCCATTCAGCGTAGCGGTAAGGCCAGCCGCGTTGAGGGCAGTCTCAAGCGAGTTGTGTACCTCACTCGCAGCAATGATTTCGGCTACAGTAGGTAGCGCGACCTGTAGGGCACCTATATCGATAATTGCACCACGCTCGTTGCCTGCGGCATCCGTCTCTGGTACGTTAGGACCAGCCACACCATTGCCGATGAGGGGGTTGCCTTCTAGGCCTTCATTCAAACGGAAATCAGCTTCTTCGAAGTCATCTACAGAGACGAATAATTCTTCCACGTCCACTTCATCATCGAGAATGTCACTTGCATTCAAGTCGAAATCGACGGGCTCGATGGTGAAGAAATTACCACCGTCGGTGATGATCGTTGGCTCTCCGGCCTCAATAGCTACGCTGCCTGTTACAGAACTGACGAAAGCGTTATTTTGGAGGGTTACTGTAGTGAAATCATCGGCACCAATTATGACAGGAAGAAAAACAGCTACATCATCACCGAGCGTGCCCGCTAAATTGTCATAGAAAGTATTGTTTACCAACAAAACTGTTTGCTGTGCAGAACTATCGCCATTAATGATAATAGCACCACCCGCACCAGCATCTTCACCACCAGAGAGCAAGTTGCCGAAGAAGATGCTGTTGGTTACCTCCAAGTCTGTTCCGCCAATGACATCTATAGCGCCTCCTTGGGTGACCGCTGAATTTTCTCTGAAGCGGCTATTGCTCACTTTCACACTAGAGCGCGCTGCTCTATCAATGGGTTCGAACTCCTCGTCTAGTGCCAAAATGAAACCTCCATCATCAGCAGAGTTAAAATTCACATCACAATTGTCAAAACTAGCAACTACGCCAGGACGGGTAAAGATAGCACCACCGATAGAAGGGGAACCATTGCCGGAAAATTCTGTGTTGGTTACGGTCAGCGTATTGAAATGGTTGGGTGTTTGGATGTAGAAAGCGCCAGCCTGGGTGCTCGATTGGTTGCCGACAAATAAACCGTTGGAGAAGTTAATCTCTTGCGTACGAGTACTGCCTGCTACAAAGTCTCCCAGAGAACAGACACCTGCCCCACGGCCAGCATCGATCACATTACCATTGTTGATAAATGAAGTACTGTCGAAGTTCATGACAAATGCCTGCTGGATATAAACAGCTGCACCTAACTGGTTTCCTCCATTTGTTTGGTTTTCCTCGAAAACACAATTCTCAAACACCAGTGTTCGATGAGCTTCAACATCATTGTTGGTTGCCCACACCGCTCCACCGCGGCTAGCTGATACGTTGGCTCTCAGGATGGTGTTGCGAACTGTGATATTCGCATCGATCAAGAAGAAGCCACCACCAATGGTGCCGGCACTAACATTACCTTCAATCAAGCAATTGTCGATGATGTAGTCGTTCGGATCATCCGCGCCATCGACTGCCGCGATATAAACAGAACCACCAGCACCACCGGCTGCTACCTGATTGTTTGTAATCGTACAGTTGGAAATAACAGAACCTGCGGCAAAAAGTAGCCCCACTGCTGCTCCCCGGTTTAGAGCGGTATTCTCGCTCAACTCACAATTATCAATTGTGGTGAGCAGCGCCTGAGAATAAATAGCACCATATTGCCCAACATTGTTGGTCAATACCGAATTGGTGACCGAAACGCCATCAGAAAAAATCCCGATAGCTCCTCTACTGATAGCAACATTACCAATAAAAGTGGAATTATCGATCGTACTGCCTGCTGCGCCAGCACCAAACATGGCAACAGCTGCACCGAAATCAGCGAAGTTGGAACCAAACAAGCAATCAGTTACTGCAATAGGTGAAAAAGCCAAAATGGCACCGCCTGAAAAGGGCCGAATGGACGGTGCCTCTGCTGGAGTTGCGCCCATTTGTCCACCAGCAAAGGCAAGATTAGAAATAGTCACCCCAGTGAGCAAACTATCCACGTACATGACGCGAACGTTATCGCCACGATTGACTTGAATATCGTTTGGGTCATCATCGCCAGCAATGTCACCAGATAGTAGCGTTAAATTGGTGACGAGATCGGCTTGATCGGCAGAAGTTTCGGTGCCATCGAAACCACCAATAATGGTGAGATCTTTGGTAATCGTGAAGGACGTATCGGCTGCTGGTGTATAGGTACCAGCAGCTATCCAGATGGCATCGCCACTGCTGGCCGCATCGATAGCTGCGGTAAGATCGGTAAAGGCATCCGCCCAGGTGGCGCCGTTGTTGCCGCCTGTGGCAGCTGCGTTCACATACACCACCTGCGCAGAGGCAGATACAGCGAGGAACAGCATGCTAAGTAGTAGATAAAACTGCTTCATAAAATAAAGGATATGGTTGAATTAAAAAAAATGAACAAATGCTCATTCGGAAGGCAAATATACAAACTTATGTGAAAGAACCTAGCCCTTACTTGAAATTTGTGGGTAGCCGAGGACGGAATTGGCTTGCTCGATCCTTGCTCTAATGGGCTTTCTTTGCTCCTGCGGGAGCCAACCTACACAATTATTTTCTGCTGGGCGACAAGTTCGAATTTTCTTTAGCGCAATGATGGCATACACACGCTCATCAAGACTTTTTTCGCATTTGTCGCAGCGCTGCCAAATCCTGAAAAGCTGTGCGCGCCTCTTGTGCGGGA
This sequence comes from Lewinella sp., assembly GCA_036835305.1. Taxonomy (GTDB): domain Bacteria; phylum Bacteroidota; class Bacteroidia; order Chitinophagales; family Saprospiraceae; genus Neolewinella. The sequence goes on along the minus strand of DAITME010000039.1, from coordinate 27,607 downwards.
TAGCCAAAATATTGCTTACCGCCCTCTAAACTCTTACTCACCCCGCTCTTAGCTAGAATAATGCTTCGTTCCCCTATGACGAGGTTTTGCGCCACACCTACCTGCCCTTGCATGATGGTCCAATCGCCTACTTTAGTGTTGCCAGCAATCCCCACTTGGGCGGCCAGCAGGCAGTGCTGCCCAATTTTGCAATCGTGGCCAATTTGTACTTGAGCATCTAGCTTGCTGCCGCGGCCGATGAGCGTATCCGAAGAAACGCCGCGGGCAATGGTGCAAGCAGGGCCCAAATCTACCTCGTCTTCTAAAACCACGCGGCCGCCGCTGACGAAAGGAAGGTAGCCCCGCCCTTCCACGCGCTTGTAGTAAAAAGCATCGCCTCCCAGCACACAGGCCGCTTGTATGCGCACCCCATCGCCGATGTAAGTGCTGTTGCCAATCACCACATTGGCCTCGATTTGGCAGTCCTGTCCAATGTGTACATCGTGGCCGATCACCACGCCAGCAGCAATGCTAGTGTTCTGACCAATAATCAAATTTCGGCTATTGGGAAAGTTAGCAGCAGTGGCGTACACAGGTTCGCTGGCTGGCAAATAAGCGGCCATCACCTGATTGAAAGCGGCGAAGGGAGTGTCCGTTACAATCAACGCCTTGTCCTCCGGACAGCCATAGGGCTTATCAATCAAAATGACGGAAGCAGCCGAAGCAATCGTTTTGTCGTAGTACTTCGGATGATCCACGAAGCAGAGATCACCCGCCTCTACTTGATGAATTTCATTGATGCCTTGGATAAGAAGGCTACCATCCCCAATGAGTTGGCCGCCAATTTGCCGCGCCAGCTCGGCAGCAGTCAGGCGGCTATCTTTAATTTTCATACACGCTAGTTTTCTACGCCTTCCAATCTTTTTTTGTAATAAGAAACGCCCGCTCCATATACCCAGCCTTCTTTGTTACTGGCCGTTTTCACTTTCACCCAAGGCTCGTCGGGTGTTATTTGCCCTAGGTTAATTTGGTAGGAAGAATCGGTTATTTCATCAAGGAAAATGACTTCGTCGTAGCGTTTCAAGCGGGCTATTTTACTATAATTTAAGCCGGGGCCGCTGCGAACATTGAGGCCATCAAAAGTAACAAAAAGCCGGGTCACTTTCTCTTGAATGACCTGAGGAGCTATGGCTAATACGACGCTATCTCCTGGTAAGGGCTGGGTAGCGGCGCGGGCAATGGCGGCCGCACGGGCTTCTGCCTCTGTTTGGGCAGCACTGACAATTGCGAGGGAGTCTTCGGCTCGTTGAAGGCTATCGAGGTAATGTGCTCTAGCTTTCTGCTCGGCTAGCATGGCATATTGGCTGTCGTCTCCACCACATTTGCGCACCGCCCAAATCAGGAAAACGAGCATTAGCAGCGACAAAACAGCAAAAGCTACCCGGTTGGGATTTAGTTTCGTTTTATTTTCTGGCATGGTTTGAAGGTCTTGCTTCCTGTACGAGGTCAAAGATAGCAAATCATGGCAGTTGGTCTTACTTATACCTGAATGGGCACGGCGGACCTGCCAGTTCTTGGACGCGCATATTCAGAAGCAAAGAAACTTAAAAAAAGCATTTCATAGGGTAAAACCCACAAAAAATGGTCGGTTGGATACGTCCAATAGTACTTTTCAAGCCCTACAGTCCCGTGAATAAAAGCCCAAAGCAAATGGTATCTTGCTGGGCAAAAACCGGTAAAAATGGTTCATTGGATGCGTCCAATGGATATTTTTTGGGTCAGTTGGATACATCCAAGCCTACTTTTTAAGCCCCAGTACCCCGCTTAATCAAAAAAACGCTTATATTGCCATATACTTGACGTAACACAAGACCTCTTTTGGGTGTTAGGTTACTACAATCTAGCTAGTATGCGGTACTTTATACTTTGTTTACTCTTAACCGTTGGCTCCTCGGCTTGGGCGCAGCAGCAGCTGCCCGTAAACCAAAACATCTACAATACGCAGGGGGTGGGGCTGATATATGACCAGGAGCTGACCTTCCACGCAGGGCTGCTCACACCTCGCAGCTTTTTCTTCGGTTTACAGAAAGCAAAGCTCGAAACCTTTTTTCGGACTAAATTTTGGTCGTTCGAAGTCGGTGACCTGCGCAGCATACACGAGCAGCGCTCTAGCCTAGAGCGCATTATTCTAGCAACCAACCGCGTGAGCCGGCCTTTTGTGTATGCCAAACAGAATCAGCTGTATGTGCTACGCGCTGGTTTTGGACAGCGGATTTACCTCACAGAAAAAGCACGGCAGCGCGGCGTAGCCATGGGCTACAGCTGGCAAGTAGGCCCCACTTTAGGTATCCTGAAGCCCTACTATCTTGAAATAGAGACGGGTGAGGGTGGTAATGCCGGCGTAGTACGCGATTTGCGTTTCTCTGAGGAAAATGCAGCACTTTTCTTGGATCGTTTTCGCATTTTTGGTGCCTCCGTATGGTCCAAAGGGCTGGACGAACTACAGCTAGCCCCGGGGATTCATGCCCGCGCCTCTGTCCATTTCGGTTTCGGCGCTTACGAAGAAATGGCGAAGTCCTTCGAAGTGGGTATCCACGGCGATTTCTTCCTAGCCAATGCGCCCATTATGGTAGAAACCCCGCTGGCACCCAACATCAGCAATAGCAATTTGCACCTGAATTTGTTCTTGAAAATGCAACTGGGCAAACGCTGGTAAGGTTTATGTCTATCTCATCCATTACCAAAACCGCTATTGCGCTGCTGCAAGACCTCATCCGAACGCCCTCGCTTAGTAAACAGGAGGAGGCTACAGCCGAGTTAATCTACCAGTTTTTATCCGATCGCCTGCCTGAAGTGCAACGCCTGGGCAATAATGTCTGGTCAAAATCCCGCCAATGGAAAGCAGGGCGCCCTACCATCCTCCTCAATAGCCACCACGATACAGTAAAGGCCGCCGCTGGCTACACCCGCGATCCGCATAGCCCCGATATAGAAGCGGGGCGGCTCTACGGCTTGGGTAGCAATGATGCTGGCGCTGCTTTGGTTTCCCTCATCGCCGCCTTCCTGCTGCTGGAGAACAATCCAGGCCTGGGCTGCAACCTGCTGCTTGCTGCCACTGCCGAAGAAGAGATCAGTGGACCCGATGGCATCGCAGCCCTACTGCCTCACCTTCCGCCCATTGATGCGGGCATTGTGGGCGAGCCGACGCTGATGAATTTAGCCATCGCCGAGCGCGGCTTGGTGGTTCTAGACGGGCTTGCGCTGGGAAAGAGCGGGCACGCTGCCCGAAAGGAAGGGGTCAATGCCCTCTATTTAGCACTGGAAGATATTGCTGCCATCCAAGCCTTCACCTTCGATCGGGGCAGCAACCTCTTAGGCCCTAGCAGCGCCCAAGTCACCCAAATACAAGCGGGTAGCCAGCATAATGTAGTACCCGATCGCTGCAGCTTCGTGATCGATCTGCGCGTCAATGAGCAATATACCAACGAGGAGGCGGTCGCCTTACTACAAGGCCAAGTGCGGCACAGTCAACTCACTGCCCGCTCGCTGCGCCTGCAGTCTAGTAGCATCGCTGCTGATCACCCCTTGGTAGTAGCCGGCTTACAAGCCACGAGCGGGCAGCTGTATGGCAGCCCCACGCTCAGCGACCAGGCCTTGATGCCCTTCCCTACCCTCAAGCTCGGCCCCGGCGACAGCGCCCGCAGCCATACCGCCAATGAATGGGTGGGCATCGCGGAAATTGAACAAGCCGTCCCCGCTTATGTGCAGCTACTGCAAAACGCCTACCCAAAATAATTTCACCCCAAAAGCAGCGTATTGTCTGTGCCATCCGTAATAGGGGTAGCGTTTGATGATATTGGTGTTAATAGCACAGTCTCACTTATACTCACTAGTTTATACTTTTCAAGGACTGTCTAAACGCAAACAGGGCGATTCGGTGTGTACCGAATCGCCCTGCTGCTTTTGGGTGGGTGGCTCGCGCAGGAGCAAAGCTTTTACAAAAGAGCCAAGTCTGTAAAAAGCATTGCTCTTAAAAAATAGGCATTGCTCCTGTCGGAACACCCGCATTGGCGTGAGCCATCCCTAAAATCGCCGTCTAGTCTCTGGAGAGAATAGATAGCAAGCGGAGTATCTCCAGATACAACCAAACTAGGGTAACTAGCAGGCCAACGGCACAGAACCACTCCATGTACTGTGGTGCGCGGTATTGCTCGCCTTTCTCGAAATTATCGAAGTCTAGCAATAAGTTCAGGCTGGCGATGCCAATAATCACCAGGCTGATGCCGATGCCGATCATGCCGCCTTCGTGCAAGTAGGGGATGTTGATGCCGAAAAAGCTCAAAGCAAAATTGAGGAGATACACCAACAGCACCGCTCCAGTGGCCATGATAACGCCCGAGCGGAATTTCTGATTGACCTTGATGATGCCCGCCTTGTAGATGAACAGCATCATGAACAAAATGGCCAGCGTGAGCGCCACGGCCTGGAAGACAATACCAGCAAAAGCGCCTGCATACACCGCACTAATACTGCCCACAAATAGCCCCTCCAGAAGGGCATAAACGGGCGCCAAAGTGGGTGACAAATGCTGCTTGAAGCTCATGACTAGCACCAGAATCAAGCCACCAATCGCACCGCCCCATACGAAAATGGCGCTGGGGTTGTAGAAGGCATAGACCGCCGTAACGAGCATGAGGATAGAAAGGATAAAAGTCTTATTGACAGCCCCCGAAACGGTCATGGGCGCGCTATCGGCACGGCTGATCATACCACCGTCCAGCGTGCTGTTGTGGCTAGCTTCGGCCAGCTTCCGCTCGTTCATGAAGGGATTGCTGGACTGCGTAAAACGACTAAATCTTGACATAATACTTGTTTTGGATAAGCGCCCACGTGCTAACGCAACGCGAGCCGTTTTGAAATAAGGTTGATACCACATTGAAACAACTAAAGCGAACAATAGTTAGTTTCCTGATCAGTCAAATATACAAGTATGTCGAATATTTCCGCCCATAGAGAACGAAAAAAATGGCTTATCAAAGCACCACTAGGTTTAATACTCATCGGCTTCGGCACCTGCTTGGTGGCGGAGGCAGCCATGATAAAATACAGCGGTGCAGCACTTTGGGACTGGTTTTTCTACGGCACCTTGGCTTTGGTGGTGCTCAACAGCGGCCTGTGTGTGCTAGGGGATGCAGTAAAGCACCGAGCGCATTATGAGCGTTTGCGGGGCTAAGAGCGTGCTGAAAGTGGCTTAAAGCCCCTCTACCACGACCACATTGTCCTCCTTCACCCGGTCGATGAGCAGCTGAAGGGGGTCGATAGCAGCCTTGGCAGGCAACTGGTCCACGATGAAGCGCCGGATGCTCTTTTCCTGATCCAGGTAGATGCGCTGTCGCAACAGTAGTTTTTCCTCCGCCCGATCTTCGTATAGGCCTATATCCACCCAATCGGCCATAGTCTCCTCCTGCGTATTGCCAGCGCCATCGGCTTTCAGCTTTTTGGCCGTGAGGTCAAGGGTAATTTCATACTGTCCATTGTCAAGCTTTTTGGCCGTGGCGCTATTCATCCTCAGGTCGTAGAGGGTGATGTCCTCAAACCAATCGGTTAGTAAATACTGCAGTGAGTCGGGCACTTCAGGCCGTAGGTAGCGCATAAAGTCGAGGCTAGTGGGGTAAGGCGGCGGCGCATAGCGGTAGTCGGCCAAGAAGTTGCTCAGCGCTGCGTTCACCCGTTCTTCACCGATATAATCCTGCAAAGCGTAGAGAATCACCGAACCTTTTCCATAGTGGATATGCGATTGGTTTTCTACAGTCAGAAGCGGTTGCTCCGCCTCTGTTTCGTCACTTCTGCCGCGCAAGTAGCGGTTCATATCGTACTTCAGGAAGTCTTTCATTTGCTTTTCATCACTGCTTTGCTTCATCACCATCAGAGAAGAGTATTCGGCGAAGCTTTCGCTGAGCATCGTGGAGCCTTTCATATTGGCGCCGATTACTTGATGCGCCCAATACTGGTGAGCCATCTCGTGGGCAATGACGGCATCGATGATGTTGTTTTTGTTCTCGCCTTCCAGATTGATGATGAAGCCAAAAGCTTCGGAATACGGCATAGTGCCTGGGAAGGCCTGGGCAAAGGTGGAGTAGCGCGGGAACTCAATAATCCGCGCCTGCTTATGGAAATAAGGACCGAAGTGGGAGGTATAATATTCCAACGATTTTTCCACGGCATCCAACATCCGCTCCACATTCACTTCATGGGCGGGATGGTAATAGACTTCGATATCCACCCCTTCCCATTTCCTGGTTGCCACCGCATAACGAGCCGAGCTAAAGGAAAAGAAATGCTGCGAAGGATGATCTACGCGATAGTGATACTTCACCCGGCCAGCTTCCTCGCTTTTCGACAGCAAAGAACCTGGCGCAATGGCGATCTGATCGGCGGAGGTACGGATAAAAGTCTCCACCGTCACCCAATCGGAAGTGCCTTGCGTAAGGTAGTTTCGCATACAGCTTTGGGAGCAATTTTCCTCCAAATCGGGCATTTGCTTCCGTTCTGGCAGGCCTAGCTTACGGCGCTTGTTCTTGTCGGATATTTCGACATCGCTCATATAACCCAAGCGGGGCAGCAGCGTGAGATTGTTGAGGAAAGTGCCATTTTCTATCACCGAGAGGTTACTGACACGGTCTTCAAAGCCTCGGGCGCTGTAGTCGAAATAGGTGGTCATCGCCATCGTATCCCCCGGCGCTAGTGCTGGCTTTAGGCGATAGATCAAGAAACCGTGCTCTAGGTCTTCCAGCAGCAATTCGCTGTTGGGGATGTCCAGTCGCTGCTGATAATCCTCGCCAATGGTAAAGAAAAGTGAGTCGAGGGGCTGGGTGTGGGGGTTAGTCACCAGCAGTTCTATCCTACCCTTGGCGGCGCGTTCTTCGGGGTAGATGTCTAGGTGGTACTTCGCATCTAGGATGCGCACCGTAGGAGCCTCCTCATATTTTTTGTAGGTTTTTTCATAAGCAATTTGCAGATTTTCCTGCTCCTTGCTGGTCTTGTAGGTGTTCAGCACTTGAGTATTGTAGAAAACGAAAGCAGCAACACCCAAAAAAGCCAGACCAAAGACTCCAGTAGCGGCATAGTAGGTACTCCCCAGCGATTTCCTACCTGCCCCAAAGCGCTCTTTCAGCCCCTTGTTGATGCCTCTTGGCCACACAATCGCTGCCGCCAGTAGTAGCAGAATACCCAGCAGCATCCAATAAATACTGAACCAATAATGCCCCTCCAAGCCCGGCCCGAGGCCATTCATATCCGAGTAGATCGTTTGGGGGGTACTGCCAATACTCAGCATACGGCTCTCCACCCGCAGAGACAAATAAATCAAGTCTAGCAAAAATAGCAGTAAAACAGAAGCAAAATAAGCGATGTATTTCTGGTTGATCAGCACCTGCAAGAAAATGAATACGCCCGCCCAAATGATGTAATAAGGCAGCGATTCCGCAAAGAAAGTGTTGGCGTAAATCCCTAGTTCAAATTGTGTATAGCCCTTCGCGGCTTGATACAAAATGGCAATCCCCATCATCATCAAATGTAAAATACTGGCTAGTGCCACCAAGGAAGTGGCTTTAGCTACTAGGCTCACCAAAGAGCGGTGGGGCGTGCCGTCAATCACTTCATTGAGGTGGTTGTCGCGGTCGCGCCAAATGAGCTCTCCGCTGAAAAAAACCAAGATAATCATCACAAATAAGACCGATTGCCCATTTACGGAATCGATCATTTTGTATGTAACCGGGTAGGATTGTAGGCCGAAATACTCGAAGCCATTCCACAGATCAGACAGCAGCAGCAAGGCCGCAAAAAGTAGCAGAATAATAAAGGTGGTATTCTTTAGCATCGAACGCAGGTTGATGCTAAAAAAACTCCAGAAGGTAAGCCAAACAGGACTGTCTTTGGCAATAGATGGCGATACCGCGAGGGCCAGGATAGTGGTAGGAGCCGTGCTTTTAGCAGCAGCCTTTTTGGGCTTTGCGCTTTTCTCTTGTTTGCTAGAAAAAGAGAATAACTGATAGGCCAAAAGCAAGAGGACTAAGCCTCCCCCTGTCCAGATCAGCCGGTTGGTGAGCAAATAGCCCGCAAAAGCCGGCCCTGTCAAGTTTTGCTCGGCAGGCGTGAGGTACTGCGTATCCAAACGGTAGGCAGAAATGCCGAATACATCCACCAAAGCCCCTGTGGCTTGGCTATCCAAATCGCTAGCAAAATCCAAAGCGATGGTATAACCAATCACAATCAACAAAGCCCCCACAAACGAGATGACCGTACTCTTAAAGCGCGTGGCCAACAAAAAAATAATGCTACCAGCAAACAGCATATTGGGCAGCACAAATAAAAGGTAGGACGACAGGTAAGCCCCCCAAGGAATAGGCCCTAAGCGCCCCGGCCCCAACCAATCGAAGGCAGGCGCCAAGATACTCCCCAAAGTCATACCCAAATAAACCCCCAACAAGACCATCGTGGCCAGCAACCAAGCTCCCGCAAAACGGCCAAAGAAATAGCCTGCCTTATCCAACGGCGTACTGAAAAGTATCTGACTGAAATTGTATTGGTAATCGCGCAGAGCAGCATTGTTGAAGAAGGCCGTAGCAAAAAGTACCCCAAAAATGGTCATGATGCTCACAAAGCTACCCACCACGGCTGGCGCATTTTTATGCACATCGCCCACCGCACCGCCGATCATCACATTATCGCTCACCACGGCAAAAAAGACGAGCAAGCCCACCACAAACATAAAAATATAAACCATCGGGCTGCGCAGCCCCATCATCACCTCTCGTTTGAAAAAAGTAAGAAACATAGCGCTGGTATTTTAGGCGAAGGAATGGTTGATGGTCGTAAAGAAGACGTCTTCTAGGTTGGGGGTAACCGCTGCAAATCCTTCTCCTGGCTGGGTATCGCTCAAGACGTGAATTTGTGGCTTCCCCCCCACCATTTTGTCGGAGATCACCGTGAAATTGGCTTGGTAGGTGGCTTTTTCGTCGCGCTCAATGAGCTTGCGCCACACCTTGCCCTCGAGTTGTTGAAGGGCCGCTGTGGGCGTGCCGGTATAGACGATTTTGCCGTGGTTCATGATGGCCATATTAGTACAAAGCTCCTGTACATCATCCACAATGTGCGTAGAGAGAATCACAATAACTTCCTCCCCTACTTCTGCCAACAGGTTGTGGAAGCGGTTGCGCTCGCCCGGATCTAAACCAGCCGTGGGTTCATCCACAATAATCAGTTGCGGGTTGCCAATCAGGGCTTGGGCGATGCCCACTCGTTGCTTCATCCCCCCTGAAAAGCCCGCCACTTTGAGGTTGCGCTGCTCGTAGAGGTTCACTTTCTGCAGGAGGTAGTCCACCAATTCCTTCCGTGTTTTTCCGTGGCTGATGCCCTTCAGCGTAGCGAGATGATCCAGCAACTGAGCCGCCGTTATCCGCGGATACACACCAAATTCCTGCGGCAAATAGCCCAAGGCACGGCGCACCGCCTGCGGGTCTTTGAGCATATCTATGTCGCCTAGGAAAGCACTGCCGCTATCGGCTTCCTGCAAAGTCGCCAAGGTGCGCATCAAAGAGGATTTCCCCGCGCCATTGGGTCCCAGGAGGCCAAACATTCCCTTGCCAATTTCCAGATTCACATCCGCCAGCGCACGCACCCCGTTGGCATAGGTTTTGTTTAATCCACTGATCTTCAATTGCGGCATAACATCCTGTTTTTTCGTTTGATGCTGCAAAATAGCACGAAAGCACGCGCCGGCCAAATTCTTGGGGGAGGATTTAGATCAATTGTGGGTGGCTTTAGACGAAAGTGGGGTGTAGGAATATTTCTATCTTTATCAGGCTTTTTCCCGTCTTAGCTATCGGACAACCCTGTCACTCAAACAAGCCATATCCTGCCGCAAAATAAGCCTTCTTGTTATCCTTCCAAACTTCTAAAAAGGAGCCTTCCACGGCCATGATCTCATCAAAGTCCGTAGGCACCGCTTCCTCTCCCTTTGTATTCAACAGGCCATATAGGCCATTTTTCATAACCAAGGCTAAGGGCTGAAGGAACCTTATGTTCTCTCCATCATAGCTCATATTTCTAATCCTCAAACTAGCGTAAGGATCTTCTCCATGACTAAAACAAAAGGGAAAAGCATCGTCGTAAACCGGAGGCACCAACCACTGACCATCAAGCTTACGGTAGCCCCATTTGCCATCGTGTTGTTTGGGTATAGACCAATCGTCTGCAATTTGCGCAAATGCCGCTAGCGAAAACAGCAGCAACAAGGCAATAAGGATACTAAATTTCATAAGGGCTAGTTTTAAACAAGTAAATCACGAAGTTACAGCAAAATAACGGGAATGAGTACATACGCATTGGGATGGCTCACGCCCTACTAAACCCAGACGGGCGTTCCGGCGGGCACTGTGTGTACATCCATACGAACACGGTACGCACTCGCTGGCTCTCTCGCAGGAGTAAGGTTTTTCCTTTCAAGAGCCGTGTCCTTCAGAAGAGTCTCCTTAGATTAGCGACCCCATCCCGCTGGCTTCGTTTCGAGGGGTTTGAAACCCCTCGAAACGAAGCCAGCACAAAAAATTAAAAAAAAATCCTAAAAAGCTTGCACGAATCAAAATGATACCTGTATATTTGCATCGCTTTTGGAAGCAAGGGCACAAATGGCGTCTCATAAACGCCAGTAGGTTTGGTAGTTCAGTTGGTTAGAATGCCGCCCTGTCACGGCGGAGGTCGCGGGTTCGAGTCCCGTCCAGACCGCAAAGCCGCTCCTCATCTCGGGGGGTGGCTTTTTGCGTTTTGGGAGTCTATTCCTTTGGTCAGAAAATACCAAGCCGCCCGAAGCAAGCGTTCCTCTAGCTGTTCGCTACACTTTAAAAACAGAGAAAAAATGAAAAAAATCGCTTTATCGCTGCTGCTGCTGATCTTCGTCGGTGGTATGCAAGCACAAACCAATACAATGGATTCTGTAAGTTACGCACTGGGTGTCTTGTTTGCCCAAAACCTCAAACAACAAGGAATGGATGAAGTGGATAGCGCCAGCATGGCTCAAGGCTTTGCGGATGCACTCAAAGGCGCCGAAGCCATTGATCCGCAGCGTGCCAACTCGATGGTGCAAGCCCACTTCCAAAGCATAGCCGCCCAAAAAGGTGCCGCTGCCAAAGGTGAAGGAGAAGCTTTCCTGGCCGAAAATGCCAAGCGCCCTGGCGTGAGCACCACCGACAGCGGCCTGCAATACGAAGTACTCAAGCCCGGCAATGGTAAAAGCCCCGGGGCTACCCAAACCGTAAAAGTACACTACCACGGCACGCTGATAGACGGTACCGTTTTCGATAGCAGCGTGGAGCGCGGCGAAACCATCGAGTTCCCCCTCAACCGCGTCATCAGCGGCTGGACAGAAGGCCTGCAGCTTATGCAAGAAGGAGCCAAATACCGCTTCTTCATCCCCTACAACCTGGCCTACGGCGAGCGGGGATCGGCGCCCAAAATCCCGCCCTATGCTGCCCTCATCTTCGATGTAGAACTCTTCGAGGTGAAGTAAGCCTGCTTTAAAAAAAATATTTTGGCTCCGCAGTAGTATTTGCGGAGCCATTTTTTTTGCTTATTTTTGCCTCTCTTTGCGGAGTTAGTGTGCATTAGGTAACCGCTTTTACTGCGGAGTGATCGCCGAGTTATGCTTCCATACCAACTAAAACACCGCAAGCAAACTAGGTAATACGGCGCTTAGCCTTCTTGGACTTGGCTCCTATATAAGAACACGGCTCCTGCCGATTGGCCAAAAACCGGCACTCCAAAAGCCCGTTTTTTTTCCACCCTGATAGCCGCTTACTGAGCATTTATGTCCTTGCCTATGCGCGCTGACAATTCTACACTTTACCGTCCTGCTTTTTCCGTCGCCTGGTTGTTCACTAGCCGAAGCGGGCACCAATGCAAAACTTATGATTGGTCAACTATCCGATAATCACATCAAGCTGAAGCGCATTTTCATTGAAAATCAATTGCCCGACAAACTAGCCGCGCTGCACAAACTGGCTAGTAATATTTGGTGGTCTTGGAGCCATGAAAGCATCCAGCTATTCAAGAGCATTGACGAAAAAGGCTTCATTGCGCTCAACTACAACCCCATTGCCCTACTAGAGCAACTCAGTCCAGAGCAAATGGATCGCTTGGCAAAAGACCAGGACTTCCAGAAGCAACTGGCGGCCGCCGAAAAAAGCTTCGATGCCTACATGGCCGAAAAAATGAAGCCCAACCAGCCGCGCATCGCCTACTTTAGTATGGAGTATGGCCTGCACATCAGCCTCAAGCTCTACAGTGGCGGCCTAGGTGTTTTGGCAGGCGACTACCTCAAAGAAGCCAGCGATAGCAATGTGGATCTCTTTGGCGTGGGCTTGCTGTATCGCTATGGTTATTTCAACCAAGGCCTGAGCATGAACGGCGATCAAATACACCATTACCCGCCGCAAAAATTCACGCAGCTGCCCGTGCGCCCCGTACGAAATGAAGACGGTAGCTGGCTAAAAGTTGCCATCAGCCTGCAAGGGCGCATGGTGCAAGTAAAAGTCTGGAGCCTTGCTATTGGGCGTATCAAACTCTACTTACTGGATACCGACTTCGACGAAAACAACTGGGAAGACCGTACCCTCACCCACCAACTATATGGCGGTGACAACGAGCACCGCATCAAACAAGAAATCCTGCTCGGCATCGGGGGGGTGCGCGCCATTGAAGCCATGGGGCTGCAGCCCGATTTGTTCCACCTCAACGAAGGCCATGCTGGCTTCCTGAGCCTAGAGCGGCTCAAGAATTTGGTCGCCCAAGGTTTCACTTTCCCCGAAGCGGTGGAGGTGGTACGCAGCAGTTCGCTCTACACCACTCACACGCCAGTACCCGCTGGCCACGATCACTTCTCCGAGCAGCTTATGCAGAAGTACCTCTACCATATAGCAGCTGAGTTGGGCATCAGTTGGGCAGAATTCATGGCCATCGGGCGCGTACAAGCAAAAGACAGCAGCGAAGACTTCAACATGAGCAATATGGCCATCCGCCTGAGCCAGCGCGTCAATGGTGTTTCCGAACTACACGGCAAGGTCAGCCAGGAAATGTTCACGAAGCTCTACCCAGGCTACACCGCCGAAGAAATCCACATCGGCTTTGTGACCAATTCCGTCCACTACCCTACTTGGATTTCCCGGGAGCTGCACCAGTTGTATAGCAGCGTATTTGGCAAAGACTGGGTGCGCGACCAAAGCAATAAAGACATCTGGCGCAAGGTGCACAAAATTAAGGATGCCGATCTCTGGGCCGTCCGCAAGCTTATGAAGGCTAGGCTCATGCGCTATGTACTGGAAAAACTAGAGGCGGATATGCGCCACCGAGGCGAGAGCCCGCGCACCATCTATAGTGTGCTCAACAACATCAACAAGGAGGCTCTCGTGCTGGGTTTTGCTCGGCGCTTTGCTACTTACAAACGCGCAACCTTGCTGTTTACCAACCTCGATCGGCTACGCGCCATCGTCAACGACCCGCAGCGCCCAGTGATCTTCCTCTTTGCTGGCAAAGCCCACCCAGCCGATAAAGGCGGCCAAGATCTGATCCGCCACATCATCCATGTGAGCAAGCAGCCCGAATTTGCTGGCAAAATCATCTTCCTCGAGGACTACAACATGGAAATGGCCAAATTGCTAACCCAAGGAGTGGACATCTGGCTCAATACCCCTACCCGACCGTTAGAGGCTTCCGGCACCTCGGGGATGAAAGCAGCGCTCAACGGTTCGGTTAATTTCAGTGTACTCGACGGCTGGTGGGCAGAAGGCTATCGCCCCGACGCCGGCTGGGCGCTGCCCGTCGAGCGCACCTACGAAGACCAAAACCTCCAAAACGAGCTGGACGCCGAGCGGCTCTACAGCATACTGGAAAACGAGATCGTTCCCATCTACTTCGAGCGCGACGCCGACGGCCTCTCTAGCCGTTGGATGAGCTATGTAAAGCAAATCATCGCCGAAGTAGCTCCCACCTTCACCATGAAGCGGATGCTAGACCACTACTACGAGCGCTTCTACCGCCCAGTATTCGAGCAGGCAAAGAAGGTGCGGCCTAAGAATTATGCCGATGCCAAAGCCTACGCCGCTTGGAAAAAAGATATGGAGGAACGCTGGCCAGGCCTACACACCGTGAAAATGGAAGCACCCGATACCGACAATCACCCACTCCCTGTGGGCGAGAAGTTTGAGGTTAGTATCACGCTGGCGCTTAACGGCATCAACGCCAAAGATATTGGGCTTGAAGTACTCTTCTTCCAACGGAAAGATGAAAACCATCTTCTGTTGCGCAACAGTGCCAACTTCAAACTAGTAGAAAGCAATGCCTATGAAGGCGTTTACAAAGTGAGCTTAGACCCGCAATTGGCTGGTGTGTATGAGTATGGCTTCCGCGTAAGCCCACGGCATCCGCTGATGGCACATCGCCAAGATTTGAACCTCATTTATTGGGCGTAATGCTTGGCGCAAACCAAATTGTCGGTGCATATTCGTCCTCGGATGTGTCTATGCTGATGCGAGGTCTGGATATGCGACAATTTGGTTTGTGTCCTAATGCTTTAGCTATTTTCGGCTCACGCAGGAGCAATGCCTACTAGTTGGAGCAGTGCTATAAGGGTAGGCTGTTCGATTTGCCTATAAATAGCTAATACGGTTTTAGCCTCGACGAAGGGATCGCTGCGGCTCGTTGGGCGGACGCTGAAGGCATCAAAACGTGACTAGCCACTGAATTCATTCAGCGGTAAACGAGCGCCTCCTGAATTTACAAGGTGAATCGAAGATATACTTAAAACGAAGTGGCTGCGAAGCAAAAACACCGTGGTTTAGGTATAGCAGGGCAGGACATAATAGAAAAAGGGATTCGAGCTTGGCTCGAATCCCTTTTTCTATTTCAAATGCTCCCGAAAGAAGGCTAAGGTTCGCTCCCAAGCCAGGCTGGCGGCAGCTTCGTCGTAACGCGGCGTAGAATTATTGTGAAAACCGTGGTTGACTGCTGGATAGAAGTGAGCCGTATAATCTTTTTTGGCTACTTTCAAAGCTTCTTCGTAGGCTGGCCAGCCTTCATTAACGCGAGTATCCAATTCGGCAAAGTGGAGTAATAGGGGCGCTTGCACGCTCGCAGCCTCCTCCGTTGTCGGCTGGCCGCCATAGAAAGGTACGGCCGCGCCTAGCTCGGGCAGCTGCACGGCCATCATGTTCGCAATCCAGCCACCAAAACAAAAGCCTACCACCCCCACGCGGCCATTGCTCAGGGGATGGGTTTGCAGATAGTGGTGGGCAGCGATGAAATCCTCCAGCATCTCTTCCCTACTGCGTTGCCGTTGTAGCGCGCGGCCGTCGTCATCGTTGCCGGGATAACCTCCCAAGGGAGAGAGGGCATCCGGTGCTAACACCAAAAAACCCGCCAAGGCCGCCTGCCTAGCTACATCCTCGATATAAGGATTGAGGCCTCTGTTTTCGTGTACGACTACAATGGCGGGCAGGGCACCTTTCCGTTCTTTCGGATAAGCCTGCAAGCCCTTGATGCGACCACCGCCCTGGGGAGAATCATAGTGGATAAAATCGGCATACAAACGCGGATCGTCGTTGCTTATTTGCTGATTTTCCGCATATTTGGGAAGGAGCATATCCAGCAAACCCGCTACGGTGAGGCCACCAACGGCATAGGCAGAAAGCTGCTCTAGAAAACCTCTGCGATCTATTTTGTTGTGGGCATAGTCGTCGTAAAGATCGAAAAGCTCCTGAGGGACTTCTTGTTTTTTCATTGTTGCTGTTTAAATTTTAAACGGGCATAAAGCTCAGTTGTCGTTTTAGATTTTGTGGTAAGTCGGGCAAATTTCGGCGCTCCATTAAGAAGGTAGCCATAGAGGCAATATCGCCAAAGACATGGTTATGGGCGGCTGCACCGGATAGATAGTCGCGCCCCGTAGTGCCGCCAGTGCCTGTGCGCATCCCAATCATCCGACGCACCATCGTCATGTGGCGGTAGCGCCAGGTGGACATGAGGTGGTCGATTTCAATCAAGGTATCCAGCAACTTAAAAGGCTGCTGAAGCAGCGGATAATCACGGAACAACATAATAAACAAGATAGCGCGGTTGATCGTTCGCTCATCACCCGTGCGCTTGGTCATTAGGGAGGTATCGAAATCTGCCATTCTGCTACTTTGTCCTTCTTGCACGGAGAGCCCCCCGGCGTAGAGCTGCTGGTAGTCGGCCCAAAAATCATTGCCATCGCTTAGGGCTTGATAGCCCTCCCAGTAGGCTGCGTCGAAGAAAGGAAATCTAGCCAGCCAAGCCTGGATCAAATCCCGTATATTTGCTTGCTTGGCGCGCGCTTCCAAGTCTTGGATATGCTCGGGGCGGAACTGCTGGAGGTAGTACTTTTGGGCATAACGCTCGTCCATTTTTAAGCCGAGTAAGGTTTCGATTTGCCGGAATTGGTAGCTCTGAAAACCCGAGGCGGGTACAATCATATTGCGGAAATCGAGGAAGTCAAGCGCCGTCATGGTTTCCATCACGCTCATTTGCTGTACTAGTAGTTTGAATATTTCGCTCACCCGATCGAGGCGCCGCAGGGCAATGCCCATATCTGGCGAGTGATCGTTGAGGCGATCGCCTTTGAAAATATCGGCTACACTATCTAACTCAAACAATATTTGCTTAAACCACAGCTCGTAGGCCTGGTGGATAATGATGAAGAGCATCTCATCGTGGGCGGGAGCTCCTTGTGCCTCGCTGGCGCGGTCTTGCAACTGTAGCAGATTTTGTAGGCGGAGGTAGTCCTGATAGTATGTATTTGTGGTGGTATTGGACATCTGTGTCTGGTTTTATTCAATTACGAATTACGGCTAAAGCAATTGCGAACAGCGGCTCTGTGTATTACTCTGTGTTACTTTGTGTACTCTGTGGTGATATTTCAACTGCGAATTGCGAAGGAACTCCACTGCTGTGCACCGAGAAAGTGACGACAAATTGGATATCCAACCTTCAGAGGCGTAGCAGTGCTAAGTCTCTACTTCCTAGCCGGCAACTTAAAAGTATAAAGAATCAAAATGCCTACGATAAAAAAGCCCGCGAGCAGCAGCAAACTAGTGCGCATGCTTCCCGTGAGGTTGTCTAGCAAACCGAAGGAGGCCGTGCCCACCACGATGGCTATTTTTTCTACCACGTCGTAGAAGCTATAGTAGCTTGTTACATCTTTTTGTGCGGGAATCAGCTTGGCGTAGGTGGAGCGAGATAGGGCTTGTATGCCGCCCATCACCAGCCCTACGGCTGAGGCGATACCATAAAATTGCATTTTGCCCGTCACGAAATAGCCCACTAAACAAATGCCCAACCAGATAAAAAGCATGGTGATGATGGCGTTCCGATTGCCCACTTTTTGCGACAGGAAAGCGAAGATATAGGCACCAGCAATAGCTAGTACTTGCAGGATAATAATCAGTAAAATTAGCTCTTGGCTCTCGAAGGCTAGCTCGTCGGTAGCAAAGGTAGAAGCCAAAAAGAGGATGGTCTGGGTGCCTGCGCTATAGAAGAAGAAGCTCCATAAAAATCGCTTAAGCTGGGTATAATCCACTACTTCGGAGGCTACGCGCCGGATTTCTTTCCAGCCCCCAATGGCCATTTTTCTGACGCTGCCGCTTTGCTTGCTATCTTTGGGTAAGTTGCGGAAGGGAATCTGCGCGAAGCCCAGCCACCATAAGGCTACGGTGAGGAAAACCACGCGCACGGCCAGCGTACCTTCCTCGGGCAGCCCAAACCAATGGGGGTAGAGGATCATCAGTAAATTGAAAATCAAAAGAATAACACTACCCAAAAAGCCCAACGCATAGCCGTTGGCACTTAGGCGGTCGTAGCGGTCTTCGGTGGCAATCAGGGGTAGGAAGCTGTTGTAAAACACTAAGCCTCCAGCAAATCCGATGAGTGCCAGCACAAAGCTGATGCTGCCCAGCCAGAGCGTATCCATGCCCTTAAAGAAAAAAAGCATCCCACAACTCACCGAGCCTAAGATGGTAAAAAAACGCAAAAACCACAGCCGCTTGCCGCCCGCATCCGCGATGCCTGACAGCAAAGGGCTAGCCAGTGCAATCAGCAAATAAGAACAACTCACCAAATAGGCAAACATCGCCGTATTCGATAAAGGGATGCCGAAAAAATTCAGCTCCGCGTCCACTTGCTTATTGAAATATTCCGGAAAAACGGCCACGGTAATCACCAGCGCAAAGGCACTATTGGCCCAGTCGAACATCGCCCAACTTCTCGTTACGCGCGGCTGATTAACCGCCCCACTTAGTTCCATAGAATTTTCCATGGGGTGAAGGTAGAAATTTTTGGATAATCTCCCTCCCTACCACAGCCGATGATCCAATCTAAAGCCTAGGCGGATAGAAAATTGGAGGGCGGCTAGGTGTGCTTTGCTGGAGCCATACTCGAAGGGGAGATCATCGATTTGTTCCAAAGCTTGCCAGTGGAATTGCCCGAGGCTGCGGCGGTAAGTGAGGGTGGGGCTGACGGTGAGAAACTTGGATACCCCGAAGTCTATGCCCGCCCCTAAGCCGAGAGTGGGCAGCCAAGCTTGGTCTTTAAAGGCTTCTGTGGAGTAATAATTAGGTTGGCTGCGGACGCTTAAGTAGCTGATGCCAGGCGCCAGCTGCAGGAAAAAGCCCTTGTGAAGCGCTGGCCCTTGTTTGCCGAAGGTGGGGCAGTCGCAGTCGGTGCCAAAATCGAAGGGATAGATATTGGTTTTGAACTGGAACCCTATTTCTTGTAGTCTGAAATCCACCCCATCAAGTTCTAGCTGCGGTTCGGAAGGCCGAAACGGCAGACTGAGCAGCCCCTCAAAAACCCCATAGCTAATCGTGGGGTGAAACTCTATTCGTTTTTCCTTGAGCCGAAACCAATAATCGAGGGCTACTTCCTGTCCTTGCTGGAAGCTGCCGCCTTCTAGGAAGGCCGAGGTTCGGAAGCCGTCTTTAGACCATTGCTGGGTGCCCGTGAGGCCCCATTGTGCAGCTATAGCAGTAGATAGACTGCTTAGGAGTAGAAGAAAAAATAAGCGCATAGATATTTCTTTTACCAATTCGCGAAAACGGGAAAGCCCATACTAAAAACACGGCTCAAAATAGTTTTCCTTGCTCCCGCACTTGTGCCCGTTCAGTAGGGCGTGAGCCAAAAGCTACTCGGCTACCTCCTACTGTACCTCCAACAAGCCCTGCACCAAACTCACCAAACCACGCAGCAAAATTTCGATGCCAATGGCCATTACGAGAAAGCCCATGATGCGGGAAAGTGCTTTCAGACCTGCTACCCCAATAACGCGGAAGAGTAGGGGCGAGTATCTAAGAATGAGAAATATTAACACCGCCATGGCCAAAATACCACCACTGATAACGAGGCGGTCGGTATAATCGGCATATTCCGCGGCCATCCCGATGAGTAGCGAGATGCTCCCCGGCCCCGACAACATCGGCATAGCCATGGGGGTGAAAGAAATATCCTCCTTGTGGCTAGCCTCTTTTTCTATGGCATTGCTGCTGCGCCTTTCATCGAACTTGCCATTCAGCAAGCCGTAGCCGCTGTTCATGATCACCAAGCCGCCCGCTATGCGCAAAGCGTTGAGGCTGATACCAAAAAAATTAAGGATGTAGGTGCCGCCCCAGAAAAAGACTGCCATAATTAAGGCCACCCAGATAGCCGTCTGCAGCGCCGTCTTGTTGCGCTGCTGCACATCGTAAGAGCCCGTGAGCGCCAAGTACATGGGGATGGCTCCCAGTGGATTGACCACCGAAAAGAGTGCCGCTACCGTCGCAAAAAATAAAGCGCTCATGTGCTTGGTTCTAACAGTTGGCGCAAAGGTAGGGTATTTGAATCATAGTTACTCACCCAAAAAGATGTCCAAATGTCCCCAATTGCCTATCTTTGATGTCCAAACAGTGATAGCCATACACGTAACAGCCAGACCTATGCAACAGCAGGACCACATCATGAAACAAATAGACCAGCTCGGGCAGGTGCTGGGAAAAATTATTGCCGACTTTCTCGGCCTTAAGAATACAGGCCAAATTGATGCTGGAATAGTGTTGACTCAGCAAGCGCTCAAAAGTAAAATAGGCCTCAATATCAGCGAACTGCTGGAAATCCCTACGCACGAATTCGTAAACACACTCCTATCCAAAAAGAATTTGACCAACGAAAACATCGGCAAAATTGCCGAAATTCTTTCGCTACTAGCAGAAAGCAATAGTAATGAGAGCAAAGGCCTCAATGAAAAATGTTTGGCTATCCTCGAATACTTGCAGCAGGAATCGCCTATTTACTCACTAGAGAGACAGTGGGAAATAGACCGCATAAAAAGTAGGCTTTAGCGAGTAGCGAACGAGACGCAGCCGCTTTCTTCGCATCATTAACTACCAAAAAGATAACGTATGATACTAATCGCCGATTTCCAAGTAATCCCACCATCCATTTCAGGAATGCTTTTCATGCTGGTCTTCCCCCTATTGCTACTGGTCGGCTTGATCGATCTAATAACCAAGAATTACCGAGACAATACAGAACGGATTTTCTGGTTATTGGCGATAGTCCTGACGGGGGGCCTAGCAACCATTTTCTATTTGTTCCGAAGGAAGCAAATAATCCAGCCCTCTGCATGACCAGCATCCGCATCCAAGAAAATCCGTTACAAGTCTCTGAGGCCAGTCATTTCTTGGCAGATGATGGTTGTGGGGGCGAAGCCTACTTCATTGGCAATGTGCGCAACCGCAACCTTGGCCACGATATCCTCTACCTCGAGTTTAGCAGCTACCTACCGATGGCCGAGCGAGAGATGCAACGGCTGGCTACCGAAATCCTAGCCTCCACTGGCGCCACCAAACTGTATGCCGCACACCGAATCGGGCGCCTACACGTAGGCGAAACGGCCGTCATCATTGGCGCAGCCGCCGTCCATCGCGATGCTGCTTTCCAAGCATGCCGACTGATGATCGACCGACTAAAAGAAAGCGTGCCCATCTGGAAAAAAGAAGTGAGCACCGGGGGCGATTACTGGATTAATGCGCATCCTTAGGACGCGAACCAAATTGTCGCATATTCAGACCTCGGATGAACATAGACACAGCCGAGGACGAATATGTATCGACAATTTGGTTCACGCCCCATCCATAGAAATGGAAAATGATAGCTCATTGCACATTCCAAAGAGCTTTTCATCTGCTGATCGAAGCCAGCTATCTCGCGCCCTGATGGGAGGCGTCGTTCGCAAGCGCAGCGGAACGAATGCTCCTCCGAACTGTGGTGCCTACTTGCGCTTACGGCTTAGCCGCCAATCCTCCTTGCAAGCTATAGGCGGCGATTCCTTTTTTTCGCAACTGCTGTGCAACGGCTAGGCTTTGTCGGCCAAAATGGCAATAGAATAGCTTCTTTCCTTCCCCTGTTAAGATGCCTGGGCGAAAGCGTTGTGCGCCCGCCACTAAGTCTGGCTCTTGCACTTCGGGTAGCAAACTATACAGTTGATAGCGCTCTGGCGGCCACTCAGCTAACGCTGCCCAGCTTATTTCCAGCGCATCAGGCTGGTGCTCGTCTGCTTTTTGAGGCCATAAAGCCGCTAGATCAGCGGTGAAAGTTTTGCGCAGCCCGATGATTTGCTGTTGGTTATTTAGGCAGTCGTAGGTGAGTAAGCGATTGTCTAAGGGCTGGCCGATGCCCAATATCCACTTGAGGGCTTCGTTGGCTTGTAGCAGTCCGATAAGGCCAGCAGCCGTATTCAGCACTCCTACTGTGGCACAGTTGGGGATATTGGGATCGGGCTCGGGAAAGAGGTCGCGCAAATGGCAGTCGCTGGCTTGTTGATTGGGAAAGAGCGCCACATAGCCTTGGTAACGATGAATAGCGGCGTAGATAAGTGGCTGTCCGTTGAGGGCGCAATAGTCGCTCACGAGGTGTTTGATATCCGCCTGGTCGGTACATTCCAACACTAAATCTACTTCGGCTAGCAACTTGGCGGCATTGTGCGGGGCTAGATAGTCGGTCTTGGCCTCCAGCACAACCTGGGTGTTGAGGGTTTGCAAGCGGGCGGCCAGCAGCTCGGCTTTAGGCTGGCGGTCGGCTTCTTGGAAGAAAACCTGCCGATGTAAATTACTGAGGTTAGGCTGGTCGCCATCAATCAGCCGCAAATAGCCCACCCCCGCACCTGCTAGATAAGCAGCTGCGATACCCCCCAGGCCGCCGCAGCCCACTACAGCTATGCGGGCTTGGCTGATTTTTTCTTGGCCGTCCGCACCTATCTCGGCCAAGCTAATTTGTCGGGCGTAGCGATTATTCATCCCCTCGAAGATGGGCTAAGACGGCCTCCCGATCGCCAGGCGTATTGGCGTTGGTCAGCGGGCTTTCATCAGTAAAAACTAGCTGGGCTACATCTGTGTTGATCAGCATTTTGCGGGGGCAGCTGTAGCCTAAACTGAGGAACTGCAGCAGCCGCGCGTAGGCTCGAGGCTCGTAAATAGCGATCAGCGGCTCGGGGAATTCCTGGGCTGCCCCCCGCACGGCAGTAGCGTAACGGCTAGGGTCTCTGGCATTAATCAAGGCGTCGATATGCGAAGCCTCCAGCAAGGGCAGATCGCAAGCCAGCACCAGCCAAGCCGACTGGGGATCGTGCAAAAAAGCGGAGGCAATAGCCCCCATCGGTCCCAGATCTAAAAAGCGATCCACGATGAGCGGGGCATAATTGCTAGCGGAAGCAGCAGCAACGGAAAAAAAGACCTCCAAGCCCAAGGAACGGCAGGCACTCGCTAAGCGATCCGCTTCAGCTATACCGCCGCGATAGCGGAGCTGCGCTTTGTCGCTGCCCATTCGGCTGCTTTTGCCACCGATTAAAATCAGCGCTTTCAAGGGCGCTTGCCGAGCTTGCATGGCACTACGAAAAAGCAGGGGCAAGGCCGTCTGTGCCTCTTCCCAGCTGAGAATAGGGGGATGGCCGTACTGAGCTAGTTCTGCTTGTAGCCAGCTGGGTATATCCACAACTCCTGGGCAGAAGACCAGGGCGGCGATGTCGGTGAGCTGCTGTTGCCGCCGTTCTAAAGTGCCTGCCTTAGCGGGATCTACAAAGACAATCTGTTGCTGTGCGGGATAATGATTGCCGTTGGCAAGCACCAGATCGTAGTGGGCACCCCAGAGTTTATCGTCGTAGCTATTCCAGGCCGATTGTGGGCCGAAGAACTGCTTGCTACCTGCTTGGGCTGTCCAGGCATGGGGAGGGCTTTGGTGGTCGCCCGTCAGCCCGGCTACTCGTCCGTCGGGAGCCAGTGCATCGAGGCAATCGGCCATCAGTCGTTCTATTCTTTCGCAAGTAGTGCCGAGCAGCGCAAACTCGCAGGCTGCATACTGCCCGAGCTGCCTTCTGGCGAGCGGAGGATGCTTGGCTTTCATTTTATGATTTTAATTTGTTGTTTTTTTTACCGTCAGTTGCTTTATTTTTATTCCCAGCGCGGCAAAGAGCAGTGTCATCAACGGGCTGACATAGTTGAACATAGCGTAGAAGAAATACTCCCCTACCCCAACGCCCAATACACCCGATTGGTAAGCTCCGCAGGTATTCCAAGGCACCAGCACGGAGGTAACGGTGCCACTATCCTCCAAAGTACGGCTGAGGTTCTCGGGGGCCAAGCCGCGATCTTCGTAGGCTTGGGCAAACATCTTGCCCGGCACCACAATGGCTAGGTATTGGTCGGAGGCCGTTACGTTGAGGGCCAGGCAACTGGCTACCGTGCTGGAAAAAAGCCCAAAAGTGCTGGTGGCCATCTTCAGCAAGGCACTGCTGATTCGCTCCAGCGCGCCAATAGCCTCCATCACGCCGCCAAAAACCATGGCGCAGATGATGAGCCAAATCGTTCCCAGCATACCCGCCATACCTCCAGAAGAAAATAATTCATTGAGGGCTGCATTAGACGTTTCGATCTCCACATCCACCGTGATGGCTTGCATAATTCCCTCGTAGGCACTGCTAAAATTCAAAGACCCTGCTCCTGCGTCAGCCCCCTCCTTATTTAGGTAAGAAAGAATCACCTCCGGCTGAAAAAACACGGCAAAAAGCCCGCCCAGCAGCGCTCCAGCCAGCAAGGCAATCACAGGCGGAGTTTTGCGGACAATTAGAAAAATAACCACCGCCGGCACCAAAAACAACCAGGGCGAAATGTAAAAACGCTGCTCTACCGCGGCCAATATCTCGCTCGTGTCTGTAGCCGAAGTGGGCGTGAAGGTGAGGCTAAGAATGACGAAAAAAACCAGCGTAATCACGATGGAAGGCACCGTAGTGTAGGCCATGTAGCGGATGTGATCGAAGAGCTCCGCGCCTGCCATCGCCGGCGCTAGGTTGGTCGTATCCGATAGCGGCGACATCTTATCGCCAAAATAAGCACCCGAAAGCACCGCCCCCGCCACCATGCCGGGCGCCATCCCGATCGTTTCTCCAATGCCCACCAAGGCAATGCCCACCGTGGCGGAAGTGGTCCAAGAACTACCCGTAGCCACCGAGATAATGGAACAGATCACCACCGTAGCTGGTAAGAAAATACTGGGATTCAAAATTTTCAGCCCGTAGTAAATCATAGCGGGAATGATGCCGCTCACCAGCCAGGTACCTGCTAGCGCCCCCACCAAAAGCAGGATAATAATGGCACCCGCCGTGGATTTGAGGTTGCTGCCCACCGCCGCCAGCATCTGTTTGTAAGTTACTTTGTTGCGAAAACCCACGGCAGCAGCTACAGCGCCGCCCAGCAGCAGAATGAATTGGTTGGAGCCGCTCAGCGCATCATCGCCAAAAATATAGACATTGTAGGCCAGCATCACCACCAGCACTAGCACCGGCAGCAGCGCTTCCCAAATATTCAATTCTTTGTTAGCGGTAATTGAGCGTTCTTCCATAGTATGTGCGTTTTTAGTTGGCCAGCAATGCGATTTGGCTGATTAGCCAGCCACGAATATAGGTATATTTTTTTCTTTGTGCCAAGTAGGCTAGTAGGGGCAAGGCTAATTTCGGCGCGCTCACCTATGTGCCGGAGGCAGGAGCAAAGATCACGATTAGGAGCCATGCCTTCATCAACCTTCCCTCTTCGAGCCGTGTTTACAGTCCGAACTAATCAAACACACTATGCTTTCTGTTTTTCCATTATCGCAAGAAAATATGCTAGGCTTCACCATCGACGGGGAGATTGATGCCGCTGGAATGCGCCGCTTTCTCACCGCTGTAGAGGCCAAAGTATTGGCGCATGACAAGATCCGCTTGTTGGGCAACATCAAAGATATTGGCGGCTTCGATAGCTTCCAAACTTTTTGGGACAGCCTGAAAGCCAAGAAGGAACTCTGGGAAAAAATCGAGAAATACGCGGTGCTCACCGATAGTAAAATCCTGAAAAGCACCACCAACTCCCTAGACTGGGTAGCACCACATATCGCCATCAAAACATTTGCCCTCAACGAAGGTGAACTGGCACATCAGTGGCTCAAAGAAACTATTGAAAAACC
Organism: Lewinella sp.; assembly: GCA_036835305.1. Taxonomy (GTDB): domain Bacteria; phylum Bacteroidota; class Bacteroidia; order Chitinophagales; family Saprospiraceae; genus Neolewinella. The sequence continues at coordinate 2,047 of DAITME010000039.1, read as the reverse complement.
AGAAAGCCAGGGCATCAAAATTATTGATCTGGCACACCACAGCCTACTGGGTATCGCGATTGTAGGCAAACTAGCGGTAGCCGACTACGAAAAGATCAGCTATCATATCCAAGATGTTGCTGAACAGCACGGCAAGGCGCGCATTTTCTTGGAGATTGTGGAGCTACAAGGTATTTCCTTCCGCGCCCTCTGGGAAGACATTAAAACCTCCGTCAAGCACTATGGCGATATTGAGCGCGTGGCGATTGTCGGCGATCAAAGCTGGCTGAAGGCGAGTGTAAAAATCGGTGACCTCCTTACGCCAGGCTTAGATATGGCTGCCTTCAATGCCAACGAGCGGCAACGCGCTATCAATTGGTTGCTGTAATTCAATGACGAAGAAGCTATACTGCCTCCTGCCCCCCAACAAATGACCGAAGCCGATTTACTGTTTGATCGCCAGCACCTTTGGCATCCTTACACATCGCTGAGCGATCCCTTGCCTGTTTATCCGGTGGTTGCAGCCAAGGGGGTCCATCTCCACTTGGCCGATGGTCGTTGTTTGGTGGATGGTATGTCGAGCTGGTGGACAGCCATCCACGGCTACCAGGTTCCGGAGCTGAATGAGGCCGCGCGGCAGCAGCTCGATAGGATGAGCCATGTGATGTTTGGTGGCATCACCCACGAGCCAGCCATTGCTTTGGGGCAGCAACTGCTATCGGTTCTTCCAGCTGGTTTGGATCGTATTTTTCTAGCGGATACGGGCTCTGTAGCGGTGGAGGTAGCCATGAAAGTAGCCGTGCAGTACCAGCATGCGCTGGGCTACCGAGGCCGGAGTAAATTCATGACCATACAAGGTGGCTACCATGGCGACACCAGCGGCGCTATGGCTGTTTGCGACCCCGAGGGCGGCATGCACCGTCTTTTTGCTGATTTTTTGCCGCAGCATTTTTTTGCCCCTCGCCCCCACCGCGCTTTTCACGAGCGCTACACAGAGGAAGATGAGGCTACCATGGAGCGCTTCGTCGCCCAACACGCCCAACAGTGTGCGGCCTTCATCCTAGAGCCTATCGTACAGGGCGCGGGAGGCATGTATTTCTATTCGCCCGATTTGTTGCGCATCCTCCGCCGGCTGTGCGATGCCCACGGCTTGCTGCTGATTTGCGACGAGATTGCTACAGCTTTTGGCCGCACCGGTCGCTTTTTCGCTAGTGAATACACTGGTATTGTTCCCGATATTCTCTGTATTGGCAAGGCACTTACCGGTGGCTACCTGACGCTGGCAGCCACGATTTGCAGCAGCCAAGTGGCAGAGGTCTTGGGTAAAAGCGAAGCAGGCGTGCTGATGCATGGGCCTACCTTTATGGGAAATCCCTTGGCTTGTGCTATTGCCCTTAAAAGTACTGAACTCCTCCTTGCTTCGCCCTGGCAAAAAAGAGTACAGGCCATCGCCAGCCAGCTTCAGGCTCAGCTCGAACCGCTAGCCGATCATCCACAGGTGAAAGACGTAAGAGTGCTGGGTGCCATTGGCGTGGTAGAAACCTGGCAGCCTATCAATGTCGCGGCTGCTCAAGCATTTTTTGTAGCGCGGGGTGTCTGGATCAGGCCTTTCCGCCATTTGCTCTACATCATGCCCCCCTACATCATACAGCCCGAGGAACTGAAGCAGCTTACAGAAGCAATGGGGGATTATGTTTCGTCCCTCCTTAGCGAGGGGTTTGAAACGCCTCGCTAAGGAGGGGAGGCAAAATCTCCAAAACGTTGTATCTTTACCACATGAAGTATCCCATCGGCATACAGGATTTCCGCCAACTGCGGGAAGGAGGCTACGTTTATGTGGACAAAACCCGGCATATCTACAACATCGTGGATAATGGCAAATATTTTTTCCTTTCCCGCCCAAGGCGCTTTGGAAAGTCTTTGCTCTGTTCTACGCTAAATGAGCTATACTCTGGTAGCCAAGCGCTCTTCCAAGGGCTTTGGATAGAAAACCATTGGGATTTTGAGGCTCAAAAGCGGCCGGTGATTTGGTTGCGTTTTGCCACCTTTCAATACAAGAACTTCCCGG
>DAITME010000038.1:0-37504 GCA_036835305.1 Lewinella sp. | reverse complement strand
TATTGCTCCGTCAGCAGCTCGTAGCGCTGGGTGTCTAGGCCGTACCATTGCTCTGGCGGCAGGTTGGGGCGGAAATCCACCATGAAATCCGCATCGAAGAGCTGGTTGGCGTAGGCTTGGGCGGCGGCGATGGCGGCTTGGGTCTGCTCGCGGCAGGCGTGGAAGGCGGCTTCGTCTTGGGTAAAATTCGCTGCCCGCATGCAGCGTGCACCGTCTCGAACCGCATCAATCAAGTGCTGCGGTATATAGGGCACATCCCCCATCGAGGTGGCCATGTCTTCCAGGAGCTGGTTCACTTCGTCGTTGTAATCCGCAACGGTTGCCAGCACATTGAGCACTTCCGAGACTGCGGCCAGTACCTCCGAGACCTGCCCCAAAAACTGCTCTATATCGCCTAGCACATCTAGCAGCTCGCCCATCATTTGCTGCACCTCGCTCAGGAGGGGGTGGAGAGTTGTCGCTGGAAAACGATCTCGCCGCCCACCATGCGGCAGTTGCGGTTGATCTCCACAGCGCGCAGATCCACCGGCAGCTTTACGCCGCCCAGCAGCGGTACACGCGTTACGCCAGTACCCTCAAAAGCAGGCTCTTGCTGGCTGATGCTTCGGACTTCTATCAGGAAATCGGCTGCCCAGAGGCTGTCGCCCAGCGCCAGGGCCGTCCAGGAAAAGGTGACGGCCTCGAAGCCCAAATCCGCCATCGCTGGTTCGGGTCCTTGGGCTTCGCAGCTGGGGATGCTGGCCGTGAACAGGTGGCACCTCCGCTCGCCGCTGTCGCAGCTATAACACAATTCCAAGGACTAAGGGCCACTGCCTATGCCCGTCAGCAGTTGCTGGAAGGGGGCGTCTGTTGGAGTGGGTGCTTGGAGCGCGCCATTCAGCCGCACTTCCCAGCCAGCGGGATTGCTGGCATTCAGCTCCGTCTAATCGAGCCAAATCCGGTCGGGCGTCGTTAGGCGCGCGTTTGCGGTAGAGACAAGGCATGCCTTGTCTCTACCGCAAACGCGCGCACGATCACTGCTCAAAAAGAAAACACTGCTCCTGCGAGAGCCATGGAGTGCGTACGTACAATTTTTGCCAAAAAAGAACAGCCAAAAACAGTTAAAAAAGGATCCAAAAGGGTGGAAAACGTCGGCATTTTCATCGTCAATATGTTTAGGGGAGGGCGATGGTTTAGGTAGCTAGGTGGCTTTTTTCTGGCTATCCCAAACCGACCTAGGGCGCCGGATTCGGCATCCGATTGTGGACGGCCTCAATTTCCTGAAGTGCCTCGCTGGAAAGCTGCACATCGATGCTATCGATGTTTTCGGAGAGCTGTTTTAGACTGGTGGCGCCGATGATGTTGCTACACACAAAAGAGCGATCGTTGACGAAGGCTAGCGCCATTTGTATAGGATTGAGCCCATGTTTTTCCGCAATAGCCAGGTAGTGGCCGGTGGCTTCCCAGGCAGTTTCACCTTTATATCGGGGGAGCTGAGCTGCGAACTGGTTCATGCGGTCTTGGGGCGTATCTTCCCCACGATGGAACTTGCCGGAAAGCAAACCAAAAGCGGTGGGGGAGTAGGGTAGCATGGCAATTTGCTCGCGGTGGCAAATTTCCGCTAGCCCAATTTCGAAAGTTCTATTGAGGAGGCTGTAGGGATTTTGGATGCTCACCGGGGCAGGCAGCCCGTGTTTGTCGGCCAGATGTAGGATGCGCATCAGCCCCCAGGGGGTTTCGTTACTGACGCCCCAATGTCTGATCTTGCCGCTTTTTATTAGGCTGTCCATACTCTGGAGGATGTCGAGGAATTCATCTTCCCAGGGGTCGTCTTCTCGGTGGATGTAGCCACGCTGCCCAAAAAAATTAGTTTTCCTGTTTGGCCAGTGTAGCTGGTAAAGATCAATATAATCGGTTTGTAAGCGGCGCAGACTATTGCCAATGGCTTCTTCCAGCATGTGGCGTTGGTAGCCTAAGGGTTGGCGGATGTGGCCTGCAAAGGGGAGGTTGCCAGCTATTTTGGTAGCTAGGATGAATTGACTCCGATTGCCGCGCGCCCGTAGCCAAGTGCCAATAATTTCTTCTGTCTTGCCTTGGGTGGCAGGATTGGCAGGCACGGCATACAGCTCGGCGGTATCAATAAAGTTGATGCCTTGCGCTAGGGCATAGTCTAGTTGCTCGTGGCCTTCGGCTTCGGTATTTTGCTCGCCGAAGGTCATGGTTCCGAGGCAAATTTTGGACACTTCTAGCCCACTTTTTCCTAATTGGTTGTATTTCATAGTTCGAACGCTTTACTTTTTACGTGCCCTGCGGCATCTATGCTTTCCAAATGCATTTCAGCAATATGGTTGATCCAGCTATCGGGCAGTTGGGTGGAGATTTTAATGTAGTTGTCGGTAAAACCGCTTAAAGTACCTTTCGTTGTTGATTTTTCTAGCAGTACCGGCCTGCTTTGGCCGAGGTGTTGCTGGTAAAAGAGCAGACGCTTTTTATCGCTGAGGATATTGAGCATCTCATTGCGGCGGCGGCGCTCCTCCATCGGCACCTGATCGGGCATATTAGCAGCGGGGGTATTGTTGCGTTGGCTGTAGGTAAAGACGTGGAGGTAGGAGACGTCGAGCGATTGCAAAAAGTGATAGGTCTCGAGAAAGTCTTCCTCGCTTTCTCCGGGGAAGCCCACAATGACATCCACACCGATACAGCAATGGGGCATTTTTTCTTTGATGTGCGCCACGCGCTCGGCGTACAACTCCCGTGGGTAGCGCCGTCGCATCGCCCGTAGGATTTTATTGGAGCCACTCTGCAAGGGCATGTGAAAATGCGGCGCAAAGCGCTGGGAATTTGCTACAAAATCGATGATTTCGTTGGTACATAAATTCGGTTCTATACTACTGATGCGGAAACGGGCAATCCCTTCCACTTGATCCAGCGCCTGGATAAGATCAATAAAAAGCGCTTCTTTTTTGGGGCGGCTGCCTTCTATCACTTCGGTACCATTGCCGAAATCGCCGATGTTGACGCCCGTCAAGACCACTTCTCGAGTTCCTTTTGTGGCAATGGCTTGGGCATCGGCTACTACTTTTTCTACGGTGCTGCTTCGGCTAGCGCCCCGTGCCAGGGGGATGGTGCAGAAAGTACACTTGTAGTCGCAGCCGTCCTGTACTTTTAGGAAGGATCGGGTTCGGTCTCCGAAGCTGAAAGCGTGCACAAAGGCATTGGCGCGCTGTACCTCTCCGGCTTGCACAAGGCCTTTGCTTTGGGCGCCACCAGACTGAACCGCATCGATGTAATCTAGCACATTGAATTTTTCAGCAGCCCCCAGAACGAGATCTACGCCTTCGATGTCAGCAATTTCTTGAGGTTTTAGCTGGGCATAGCAGCCTACCACCACCACTTTGGCTTGCGGATTGGTACGCATCGCCCGGCGCACGACATTGCGGCATTTGCGGTCGGCAAACTCCGTCACGGAGCAGGTATTGACCACATACACGTCGGCACCAGCCGAGAATTTGACTTCCTGATAACCAGCGGCCTCAAATTGTCGGCCGATAGCGGAGGTTTCGCTGTAGTTGAGCTTGCAGCCCAAAGTGTAGAAGGCGACAGTACCAATAGTTGACATGGCGCAAAGATAAGACTTTGTATGAGATTTTGGCAGGCTTTAATTGGCTTCTTTATACTTCTAGCCCCGTCCAGTTTCCTTCCTTTTTGAGCAGGGTGAAACGAGCGAACATTTCTTCTTTGTACCAGTTGCGCTCGCGGGTGAGGCGCACGACCTCGCGGTGGTGTTGGCTTTGGTAAGCAAAGTCTTGCATGGCTTTGCCGCTGCGCCACAGGCTGAAGGTCGCTTGCATAAAGATGGGATATTCCCCAATGCCGAGGCTAAGCAGGCGGTCGGGTTGCTCATAAATAGAAGCACTGGTGCGGGGCACATAGCGCCAAAAGTCGGGCAATTTCCGGGTGCGGATGGTGGCGCGCGTAATGACGGCGGTGGGCTGCCGAGGGTCGTATTCCTGCTGTACATCAAAAGGCTGCTGCCCTGCCCACTGCCCATGCACCATCGTAGGCGCAAGCCACAGCGTGCTTTGCTGGCTGCTTCGCCCCAGCGCCTCCTGCCACCAAGGGTGTGATTGAAAAAAGGTTTCTGCCGCAGCAGCCTCTTTCCATACGCCCAGCCAGGCATAGACGCCAAAGTTGGGGCGTATCGCAAAGCCGTTGCCGCCGCCGCTGCCGAGTAGCCGGCCGAATTGCAAGCCCTCGCTTTGTCCTAAATTGCCCATGGCCAGCCCCATTTGCGTGAACATCCACCAGCGCTGCCGCCAGCCCTCGAAGCCCAGGAGCGAAAGCGTGACGGCCTGTGTTGATTTCTTTGTCTCCATATTACTACAACAGAAAGGCTGGCCACGGCTTTTTGTTGCTAAAAACTTACCACGCCACACCTTTTTTCAGCAGCGCCAGGGTCTCTGCCTCGGGGCTGCCCGCTTCCACTTGATGGTCATAAACCCAGCCGGCCAGTGGGGGCAGGCTCATCAGGATGCTTTCGGTGCGGCCATCGGTACTGAGGCCAAACTTGGTACCCCTGTCCCATACGAGGTTAAATTCTACATAACGGCCTCGGCGGAGACGCTGCCAGTTTTGTTCGGCCTCGGAGTAGGCTTTGTCCTTGTTTTGTTCCAGCAAGTGGATATAGGTGGGGGCGAAGGCCTGCCCCACGGCCGCCGTAAAGTCCAAGAGTTCCTGCTTGCTTTTGCCTTCGGTTTCGGGCTGGAGGCGATCGAAGAAAATTCCACCAACACCACGGGTCTCTTGCCGGTGGGGAAGGTAGAAATAGTTGTCGGCCCAGTTTTTAAAACGGGGGTAGTAATCGGTATCGAAGCGGTCGCAAGTGGCTTTAAGCTGTTGGTGGAACCAGCTTGCTTGAGTGGGCACAATGTAGTGGGGCGTCAGGTCTATGCCACCCCCAAACCAAAACTGCCCACTTTTTAGCTCAAAATAGCGGACGTTCATGTGGATAATCGGCACATGAACATTCTTGGGGTGCAAGACGATGCTCACACCCGTAGCGTAGAAATCGGTCGCCTCCGTGCCAATATGTAGGCTTTTAGCCGCCTCCGAGGGCAATTGACCGTGGACAGCACTGAAATTGACGCCGCCTTTCTCGATATGCTGGCCCAGGATGACGCGGGCACGGCCACCGCCACCACCGGGCCGATCCCAAGTGTCTTCGCGGAATGGGGTGCCATCGGCAGCGCTGAGTGCTTGGCAAATATCGTCTTGTAGCTGCCGGAAAAAATCGGTAATTATGGCTTTATTAGGCATGCGTATGGCTTAAATTCCTAGGGCTTTGATGGCACCTTCCACTTCTTTTTTGGCTGAGCCGATAAAAATTTGGTCGCCCACTACGACCACCGGCCGCTTGAGGAAGGTATATTCCTCCAAGATGAGGCGGCGGTAATCGGCTTCCCCAAGCGTTTGCTGCGACAGCCCACGGCTTTGGTACTGCCTCGAACGGCGGCTGAAGAGGGCCTCGTAGCTGCCTGCCAGCGCTTTCATGGCGTCCAGTTGCTCGGGAGTGATGGCCTCGGCCTTGATGTTTTGCTCCTCCAGGCCTTGGGCAGCCGCCAGTTGTGCCCGTATTTTTTGGCAGGTATTGCAAGTGGCCAGATGGTAGATTTTTGGCATATTTGGGGGTATTGATCCAGTAAACTTGTTTTGTAGCTTGGCTCTTTTACCAGAAACACGGCTCCTGCGCGAGCCAAGAGCTTTAAAACGTAGAAACGCAAAATTAGTAAAAATCTGGCTAGCCGTTCATTTGTCTTATTGCTTACGCAGGAGCAATGCCTTTTCAAAAGGAGCCAGGATCGTTGGGAGCCTTATTCAGCTTTCTGACAGCGCAAACCAAAATGTCGTTTCCTATTCGTCCTCGGCTGTGTCTATGCTCATCCGAGGTCTGGATACCTTTGGGTTTGCGCTCCTTTCCGACAGCCTACACAGATAGCACTTTTCCTCCTCCGGCTTCAATTTAGCCTCTTCGGCCAGCCGATACCCAACGACCCAGAGGATATGTCCTTCGGCATCGGTCAGTAGCTGAACTTGGGCTTTTTGAACCGGATCGAGCTGGAGATCGGTTAGGAAATCCTGTATTTTTTTGTGTTTCCCGCCCATGCCGAGGGGTTGAAAACGGTCGCCCGCCTGCCAAGGTCGCAGTAGAAAGGGGAGGGGTGCAGCCGTAGAAATATAGGCAATTTGGGGGTTGGTGGCGAATTGCAGCGGTCGGCTTGTTGTTGTAATATCCAGTTTCTGTCCTTCGCTCATGGCGAGCGAGATAGGAAGCTTTTCGATGCTTTGCTGTTGGGGAGATTCACTAGCGCTTTCCCGCAAATACAGCCGGATTTGAGTGGCTGTGGGCGCAGCGATTTGCCAAGGCTGCTGTTGGGCACGAATCTGGCTACCGCTGCGGGCTTCTAGTAGCTGGCGGCATTGATCGGGCGTGAAACCATAAGGTGCAAGCTGTGCACTAAGGAGGCTGTGCGCCAAAAACGGATCTTCGGGTAGCCGGGCTTTTTCAATATGGCCTTCTTCGTTGAGGGCTTGCTGCCAATAGCGAAGAAGGCTCTCTTGGTAGAGGGTTCTGCCTTGGCGGAGGTGGCGGAAATTGTTGCGCATCACCTCACTCCAAGCACCTTGTAGTTCTTGTAAATGAGGAAGCACATGATGACGCAGGTAGTTGCGGCGGTAGTCATCTTTGGCATTGCTGCTGTCTTCGCGCCAATTAAGTTGCTGCTCGTGGGCATATTCTTCTAGGGCTTGGCGACTGCATTCCAGCAAGGGGCGGCATATGTAGCCGTTTTTGGGGCGCATCCCCGCGATGCCCACAGGGCCACAGCCCCGCAGCAGTTGGAGTAGCAGCGTTTCCACATTGTCATCCAAGTGATGGGCGGTGAGGAGGTAGTCGTACTGCTCGCGCTGTCGGATATCTTCTAGCCAAGTGTAACGGAGTTTTCTAGCGGCCTCCTGTGTGCCCAGGCCGTGCTGCTGCTGGTAGGCCGGCGTATCGAATTGGGTGTGGTGGTAAGGCACCTTGAGGGCTTGCGCTAGCTGAGCCACGAAGCGGGCGTCGGCATCGCTTTCTTCGCTACGCAATTGGAAATTGATGTGCGCCAGCCCGAAATGATAGCCCATTGCCTGCAGCAAATGCGCCAACACCACGCTATCCAGTCCGCCGCTGATGGCCAGCAGCAACCTATCGGAGGCAGTGAACAAACGCTCGCCTTGCACAAAAGCGCGAATGTCGTGGAGGAGTGGATGCATTCTGCAAAGATACAGTTTGGCTGCGATTCAGCGGTGGCTAACAGCCCTAGTCGCGCAAGCGGCAAAACCACCGGAGCCTCCACTTTCGTATTTATGACGACTTACTAGCCGACATCTTGTATTTTTTAACATTTTCCTTACTATCGTTTTCTTCATTTTGTCGTTCTATTTAAAAAATCCCAATCATGCACACAAAAAGACAAGCGTTTTATCTCTTATTCTTTCTAGGGTGTAGCCTGCTGATGGCTAAGCACAGAGCAGCGGAAGCTACGCCAAGCCCGTCTACTACCACTGGTATTTTGCTGCTGACTGTTGATAACATCCAAGCAGCAGCCGGAGCTATTTGGGTGGGCGTTTATCAATCAGAAGAGGATTTCCTGGATCGGGAAAAAGCCCGACTGCTGAGCGCCAAGGTGAGTAAATCCGGTGCCCTCACCCTTCCCATCGAGGAGCTGCTTTGTGGTCAGGAATATGCCTTGGCCGTATTCCACGACATCAACGGCAATGGCGAGCTAGACCGCAATTTCCTAGGCATCCCTACCGAGCCTTGGGCTTTTAGCGGCCGCCTACGCTCGCGTTTTCGGCTACCTTATTTTGATGAGGTCAAATTCAGTTTGCAGGGCGATACAGCGGCCAAACGGCTCAGCCTTCGGAAGTGGTAGGTACGGATAAATCAACAAAATACAGTTTTCTTTATTTAGTAGCAAAGCGAACTACCTCGCTTGATGCCCAACTACTGCTTATGCTTGTCCGTCCTTACTCCGTAGCCATTTTTGTAGCCGCCTGCTTGCTGCTTTTGCTAACTGGTCTTTTCCCCTCGCCTGCTTTGGTGCTATTCACCGCCACGGCCACGGGCTTGCTGGTGATTGTGCAGGCTATACTGATCCTGCAAAGCGAAGAACCCTCGGTTTCTGATCCAAAAGACCCAATGTCTGATTATCGGCCGGATTAGGGTTTGGGATAGGCTCTAAAAGGACGATTGGACTAGCCCAACTGACTGTTTTTATCTTCAAAAACCTAGCTCTTAAAAAGAAAGCCTTGCTCCTGCCTCCGGCGCGTATGTGCGCGAGCCATCCCCCTTACTGACTGCAGCCAAGAGGACTTCTTTTACTGAGGCTCGTAATTGCTGGGCAGCAACCAAGCTACGGCTCGCCGCCCCATCTCGCCGCCGAAATATAGGGAGGTGTCGCTCATGGTACCATCGGCTTTCAGCGGGCTTTGGTCCTCCATGATGTGCAGGGCCGATTGAATAGGTTGTTTGCCCTTGCGTTTATGGGGAGCTAGTGGCCTTCCTTTTCCATCGGCGAAATAAGCGATGATGAGTTGCTGGTCTTTGAGCCCCCTTAGTAGCTAATCGCCTTCGGTTGTTTCCGTCAGTTAGGGACGCCAATCGAAGGCTAGGATGCTGCCTTCTTCTGATTTTTCATACACTTCGTAGCCTTCTTCGGGGAGGTTCTGCTGGTATAGTGCCAGCAGGAAGTGTGGAGAAGAATTGTAATAGGCTTTACGGCGATTTCTTTCGTGTTTTTTCTTAGGCGCTTGGTCATTAGAGTTGTTCGGCAGGTCATCAAACGGCTACAAACGGTAAATTTTATACTGCACTTCGTTAAAAAGCCTCGCCGTCCGTACGGACGGCTACGTTTCGCTTTGCGGATGTGCTCTTACGGCTTCGCAGCTACATTTAGGCACTCTGCGGCTACTTCGTGGTTTTGCCTCGTTCAGTATAAAATTTGCTGCGTTCTCGCTCGTTCATGACCCACCGAACAACTCTATTACCTTCGTAGGGCTGGAAGAAGAAAGTACCTAGGAATATATAAGAACTAGCCTGGTGGTATTCCAAGTCGAATTGTTGCAGTCCCACACGGAGGCGGTACCCGAGGTCGGGTGGATCTACTTCGATGGGCTGCTGGCTTTTTACACTAAATTGGAGTGGCTGATCGTAGGTGAGGCTTTTTCCATCGGCTGCCCAGCGTGCGTTGTACAAGTGGGCAGGAAGTTTATCGCCGGGCTGTAGGAATTTGATGTTTGTTAGTGTTTTGGGCTCGAAGGAACGCTGAAATTGTAAATAGTCGGTTTGGGAAAGGGAGGCACTCAAGCCCCAGGTATCAGTGCCCAAAAAGATGCGTTGAAACTCTTGTAAGTTTCGCTCGCGCTGGTTTTTATCCACTACTTCCACACTGGCTTAGGTGTTTTCATGTGGCTGTAGTGCAATTTTCCATTGAGTGACCGCCGATTCGAGCACAAAGCAAGTGTCTTGATAGTTTAGGTGGCTGACAATATACCTGGCAGGTAAGCTGACTCCTTGGATAGATAAAGCCACTTCGCCCTGCTCTTTGGTGATGTCGCCGATGGTGGTGCCATCTATATACACGGTAGCGAAGGGGATGGGCCTGCCACTTTGCTGTTCCACTATGCTGAGGGACAGTGGCGTTTGCGCAGTAATGCTTGGCTAGGCGGCAAGCCCTAGGAAAAAGTAAGCTACCCCAAAGGTGTTTCCTAAACTCCGGCAGCAACGCTTTGGCAGGCTGATGTTGGCTAGGCACTTGGAATGCCAAAAGGTGGTGAAGGTGGCCATACTAGCTTTGTTTGTGGCAAAAATGTAGCAAAAACGGTCAGTTGGACTAGTCCAACCAACCGTTTTTAGCCAAGCACAGCCCTTTTGTCGCCCACTAGCGCAACTCCTCCGCCCCTCTGATAATATCCTCCACCGCCTCTGGGTTGAGGAGGGTGGAAGTATCGCCTAGGGTGTCTAGCTCGTTGGCGGCGACTTTACGCAGGATGCGGCGCATGATTTTGCCCGAACGAGTTTTGGGCAGTTCGTTCACAAACTGAATTTTATCGGGCTTCGCGATCGGGCCAATTTCTTTGCGCACCACGGCTTCTATTTCCTTGCGGAATTGATCATTGGTAGCCTGTTTGCTAGTGATGACGTAGGCATAGATGCCCTGGCCTTTGATGTCGTGGGGGTAGCCCACCACGGCGCTTTCGATCACATGCTCGTGTTCGTTGATGGCATTTTCCACCTCTGCAGTGCCCATGCGGTGGCCGGAGACATTGATGACATCATCCACCCGGCCGATGATGCGGTACATGCCTTCCTTATCTCGGCGGGCACCGTCGCCAGTGAAGTATTTGTCCTCGAAGGCACTGAAATAGGTTCTGCGGCAGCGCTCGTGATCGCCATAGGTGGTGCGCAGGATGCTGGGCCAAGGGAACTTTATACACAGCAGCCCTTCCACGCCATTTTCCTTGATTTCCAAGCCGTCTTTATCCACCAAACAAGGCTGTATGCCCGGCAGCGGATAGCCTGCAAAAGTAGCTTTCTGCGGGCTATGCCCTCCAACGCCCGAGATCATCATGCCGCCGGTTTCGGTCTGCCACCAAGTATCTACGATGGGGACGGTATTGTTGCCTACCTTTTCTTTGTACCAATCCCAAGCTTCTTGGTTGATGGGTTCGCCTACGGAGCCGATGACTTTCAGATCGGATAGGTCATAGCCTTCTACGAACTCATCGCCCAATGCCATCAAAGCTCGGATAGCCGTGGGGGCAGTGTAGAATTGATTGACCTTGTGCTTTTGGCAAACTTCCCAGAAGCGGCCACCGTCAGGGTAGGTAGGGACGCCTTCAAACATCATAGAAGTAGCGCCACACAATAGTGGCCCATAGAGGATGTAGCTGTGACCCGTAATCCAGCCGATATCGGCCGTGCACCAATACACATCTCTTGGCTGATACTGGAAGACGTTCAGGAAGCTGTAGGCCGTATAGACCATATAGCCGCCACAAGTATGCACCACCCCCTTGGGCTTGCCCGTGGAGCCGGAGGTGTAGAGGATGAAGAGCACGTCTTCGGCATCCATTTCTTCGGCGGGGCAGTCGGTGGTTTGTGTGGCGGTGGCTTCGTGATACCAACGGTCTAGCGCTGGATTCCACTCGATGGCATCTCCCGTATTTTTATGCACCAAAACGTGCTCCACGCTAGGGCAGCCCAGTGCGATGGCGTCATCGACCACACTTTTTACGCCGATATTTTTATTGCCGCGCTTGTTGTAGTCGGAGCAGATAATCATCTTGCAAGTGGCATCATTCACGCGGTCGGCCAAAGCTTGCGCACTAAAGCCGGCGAAAACCACCGAGTGGATAGCGCCAATTCTCGCACAAGCGAGCACGGAGATAGCCAGCTCGGGCACCATCGGCATATAAAAGCAGACGCGGTCGCCTTTACCGATGCCCAGCCCTTTGAGGGCATTGGCTGTTTTACAGACTTCTTCGTAGAGCTGCCGATAGGTGAGGGCCGTGGCCGCGTCGCTGGGCTCATTGGGCTCAAAGAGGATGGCCACTTGGTCGCCGCGTTCTTCCAGATGTCTATCCAGGCAGTTTTCGGTGATATTGAGTTTGCCGCCTTGGAACCATTTTATTTGGGGTTCTCGGAAATTCCATTCCAGCGTCTTCTCCCAAGGCTTGCGCCAGTGGAAGGTAGCGGCTTGCTCCGCCCAGAAGCCTTCGGGGTCTGCTACGGAGCGCTGATAGGTTTTTTGGTAGTCTTCGAAAGACTGAATTTGAGTAGGGAATTGTACTGTTTTGTTAGACATGATCGTGGATTTTTATGATATAAAACGCTTGATGAAAATCAACCGTAGGTTAGTAATTCGAGTATCGTATCAACGAGGGCTTGGTTGTCGAAGGGCTTGGTAATATACACTTCGCCGCCGCTTTTGTAGCCTTCTTTTTTGTCTTGGGTGGTGCCTCTGGCGGTGAGGAAAACGATTTGTAGCTGCTCCATCGCTGGCAGGCTGCGCAGTTGTTTAGCTAGCTCGAAGCCATCCATGCCTGGCATCATGACGTCTAGTATTGCCAGGTTAGGCATTTCTTTTTTGGCTAGCGCTAGAGCCGTGTTTGCTCGTGGAGCAGTGATTACGATCAGCCCTGCCTGTTCCAGCAAAAACTGCAGCGAGATCAAAATATTGGGTTCATCATCAACGATGAGTATTTTTTTTGGGGTCATGGAGTATTTTTTTTTGCGCTTCCGCTGTTGGTGGATGTTGTTTGTCGCTTACTGGCTGGCCATTGGGGAAATAGCGAGGCAAACGGATAATAAAGCCCGCCCCTTCGCGGTATTGGGTGTCGAGATGTAGCCCGCCGCCGCATTGCTCTACTATTCGCCGACTGATGTATAGCCCTAAGCCGCTTCCGGCGGGTTTGCCGAGCTCGGCATCGCTAATCTGAGTAAACTGCCCAAAGATAAAATCGTGTTTGTCTAAGGGAATGCCAGGCCCATTGTCTTGCACCCGAATGAGCACAAGCGGGGGCGCCTGTTGGTCGTTGGCTTGCACTTGTAGCCACACGATAATGCGCCCTTCCTTGGGGGGTGTAAACTTGAGGGCATTGCCCACTAAGTTAATCACCACCTGCGTAAGCCGGTCGCGGGGGCCGAGCACCCACACTTCTTCGTCGGGTAACTGTAGCTGGAGCTGTATTCCTTTTTCAGCGGCTAAGACCTTCAGACTAAGTAGGCTTTCTTCCAATAGACTGTTGAGCAGCACGGCCTGGGATTTATGCTGCCCGCTGCCAGCTTCTAGTTGTTGCAGATCCAATACCTGACTGACCAAACGAGCCAGGCGCTCGCTTTCGGAGACGATAATTTTCAGGAAGGTGGCTTGCTGTTCGGCTTGGATATTGGGCGTATCCAGCAAAATACGCGCCAGCGATTTGATGGAGGTGATGGGTGTACGCAACTCGTGGGTGACGGTGCTTACAAAATCAGCTTTCAGCCGGTCGAGTTCCTCCAGCCGCTGATTGGCGCTCCGCAAACGGCTGGTGAGTTCTTCCAGCTCCGATTGCTTTTTCTCCAGCACGCGGCCGTAGCGGATGGCTTCTTGGGTGCGTTGCAGAATGGCCACCACTTCTTCTAGTTCGATGGGCTCTTCCCTGCTAATTCCTTTCAGCAGCACTTGGGTAGAGGCAGAACCCACTGCGCCCACTAGCTGCTGTTCTATATAGCTAAAAAGCTGGGGGCTGGCATTTTCAGTAGGGAAGCCCTTATTTTTTTCCTTTGCTAATGCCCGCCTGATCATACTTTCTGCCTTCGCCGCACCTGTGAACCTTCCCAGCAAAATTTGTAGATCGGCTACCTTGGCAAGTCTTTTACGGGTTGGGTAGCCGTAGTCGGAATGGAGGTATTTCTCATGATCTACAAAGAAATCGGCTTGGCTTACTTCCAGCGCATTGGCCTTAATACTTAAGCTACCGATCACTAAGGCCGCTGTATTGGCCAACAAACTCCAGAAAGCACTATGCGCCACGGGGCTCATACCTTCACTACCAAAAAGTGCCTGCGGCCTCAGGGCCTGGATGCCCCAAGGCCCTTCTAACAACAGTGTACTATCCGATGCCCCAGCCATCAGTTGGGTAGGCAGTGCTAGGGTGTATAGCCATACCGAAAAGCCTACCACCAAGCCCATCATAGCCCCCTGCCGATTAGCCGTCTTCCAGTACAATGCCGCCAATAGACTTGGCGCAAACTGCGCAACAGCCGTGAAAGAAACCAGGCCGATAGCTACCAAAGAATATTGAGCGGAAACCCCCTTGTAATAGGCATAAGCCAAGAGCAAAACCAAGACAATGATGAGCCGTCGGATGTTGAGCAATGGCTTACTCAGATCTTCTGCTTCTTTTTTCTTGTTTTCATATTCTAGCAAATAGGGGAGAACAATATTGTTGGTAATCATCAGGCTCAAAGCAATGGTGGACATGATCACCATGCCCGTAGCCGCTGCAAAACCACCCAAAGCTGCTAAAACGGCCAAACCAGGATACCCCAATTGAGCCGGCAAGCTAATCACAAAGCTATCCGCCAAAAGCAAGCCACCTTCCCCAAAAACCAACAAACCGCCCACCGCAATGGGCAACACAAATAGATTGATCAATAATAGGTAGAGCGGAAAAAACCAAACAGCTTGATTGACTTCTTGGGGCGTTTCGTTTTCTACCACTGCTAGGTGAAATTGCCGAGGCAGCAACACCACTGCACACATGCTTACCAGATTGAGCCAAAACCAATCCCAGCCACTAATACCTGTGCCCCCAAAGGAAAAAAGCCGCCGCAAACGGGCTTCGGCATGGGTCTGCGCAAAAAGATCCGTAGGCCCATCAAACAAGCCATAGGTAACGAAAATACCCACCGCTAAAAAGGCTACTAGCTTGAAAATAGCCTCGAAAGAAACGGCGGCAATAATTCCCTCATGCTTCTCATTGGGATCCAGTCGCCTCACCCCAAAAACACCTATGAATACCGCCAATAGCAAGGTGAGTAAGAGCGCCGTATCACTGTAAAAAGGCCGTGTGGCCGAACCGTAATCCTCGGCCGTTAGGAGATTAAAAATAGTGGAAATAGCCTTGAGCTGTATGGAGATATAGGGGATGGTGCTGATCACTAGAAAGCTGGCGGCCAGGACGCCTAAAGACCTACTTTTGCCGTAGCGGCTACTCAAGAAATCGGGTAGTGAGCTCAGTCGTTCGGCTTTGCTGATGTGGATGATCTTCTGTATCAGCAAAGGCCAGATAGGAGCGAGCATCAAGGGCCCTAGGTAGATGGGGAGGAAGGCCAATCCATCGTTGGCTGCCTTGCCTACCGAACCCAGAAAAGTCCAAGCCGTACAATAGACCGTTAGCGATAAGGCATAACTAAAGGGCAGCCGAAAGGGCCGTCCAGAATGCCCGCGCCTGTTCTCCACAAAGTAGGCTATCCCAAACAAAATGCCTAGGTAACCAAGGAAAATCAATAAGGCAGTACTAGCAGCCATCGTGGTTTATTGGGGCGTAGAAGCCCTGTTTTTATATAATTTATACAAAGCAAAAATAAGCAACAGCCAAACAGCAAGCAGATAGTAAAGCAGCGGCGGCCAGCCTTGCTGCCAAAGGCTATGAGCGGCGAGGTCAACAATCGGGAAATTCAGCAAGATCAAGGCCGCAAAAAATAGCACCACGGCGATGGCTTTTCTTCTACTTGGCATGCTTTTTATTTGCGCTAAAGATAGCAATAAATAGTAATAAGCTTCGATGCCTACCATGAGCGAAGCTGACTGTAGTTCGTAACTGAAAATAGCACCACAGAGGGACCCAGATTAACACAGATTAAGCACAGAGCCAAACCAATTTTCACGCTTACGAAGCCTTCCCGGATTCGTAAGCGTAAAGAGGGGGCTAGTGTCTAGCTTGATCAGTGCTTTCTAGGCGCGCAGCGGAGGAGTATGCCAACAGCTAGCAGCCAAAAACCTTGCTCCTTTCCTCCAGCCTTGCTCCTGCACTTGCGTGCCCGTATTGGGTGCCCGCCGCGCCCGTCTGGGTTTAGTAGGGCGTGAGCCAGCATAAAAGCTCCACAAAACGGAGAAAATAGCCTGAGATAAGCCCCAGGCTATTTCTCCATTTAAAGGATTAAACACACTTCCTAATAAGTCCTTCGTCTAGTGTACATGTGCCTCGCCAGCACCACCAGGGACGCGGATATTTTCTACCAGTTCTTGCACATTTTGCGGCGGCGCAGCGGTCAGGCGACTCACAATCAGCGAGACGACGAAATTCACTACCATCGCCACCGTGCCAAAGCCTTCTGGGCTGATGCCAAACCACCAAGCACTTTTGGGAGGTATTTCATCCACAAACCAGCCTAGTTTGAAAACGGCCATATAGCCGAACATGAGAACGATGCCCACAATCATGCCCGCCACGGCGCCTTCGCGGTTCATACGCTTATCGAAGATGCCCAAAACGATGGCCGGGAAGAAACTAGCCGCTGCCAAACCAAAAGCCAGGGCCACCGTGGCTGCCACAAAGCCTGGCGGGTTAATGCCGAAATAGGCAGCGATGAATACAGCACCCGCAGCGCCACCTCTGGCCCACCAAAGTTCTTCTTTCTCGCTCATGTTGGGCTTGATTTGCATCCGCATCAAGTCGCGCGAAACAGCCGTGGAAATCACCAGTAGAAGGCCTGCCGCGGTGGATAAAGCCGCTGCCAAACCACCTGCCGCCACTAGGGCGATAACCCAGTTGGGCAAGCCGGCAATTTCAGGGTTGGCCAGCACCATGATGTCGTTGTCGATATACACCTCGTTGGGATTGTCGTTGAGGGTGTTTGTGAGCATCATCTGCCCCAACGGCCCTACTACTGGTTTCTCGCCCTCCATCTGGAATTTGGGGCCACCTACAAAGGCCAAACCCGGGGCGTAGTTGATCTTGCCATCCCCGTTCTTATCCACCCATCCAATCAAGGCCGTTTCTTCCCATTTTTTAAACCACTCAGGCATCTGAGCATATTCCTTGTTTTGCATGGTATCAATCAAGTTGGTACGCGCAAAGGCGGCTATCGCAGGAGCCGTGGTATAGAGAATAGCAATGAACAATAAAGCCCAACCTGCCGAGATCCGAGCGTCCCGAACCTTGGGCACCGTGAAAAAGCGAACAATCACGTGAGGCAAACCCGCCGTGCCCACCATCAAAGCAAAAGTGATGGCAAAAACATCTATCATCGACTTGCTGCCGTCGGTATATTCCGCAAAGCCTAGGTCGCGGTGGAGCCCATCCAGCTTATCCAACAAGGCCACGCCGCTGCCGTCGTTGACATCCCCAATAAAACCGAGCTGCGGTATGATGCTGCCCGTCATATTGAAAGAGATGAAAATGGCCGGAACCATATAGGCAAAAATTAAGACACAGTACTGCGCCACTTGCGTATAGGTGATGCCCTTCATGCCGCCCATAATGGCGTAGAAGAACACGATAATGGTGCCAATGATGACTCCCGTATTGATGTCCACCTCCAAAAAGCGACTAAACACCAGCCCCACGCCGCGCATCTGCCCAGCTACATAGGTGAAGGATACCACAATGGCACAAATGACCGCTACCGTTCGGGCCGTATTGCTGTAGTAGCGGTCGCCAATAAAGTCGGGGACGGTAAATTTCCCGAATTTCCTCAGGTAAGGTGCCAGCAGCAAGGCCAGCAGCACATAGCCGCCCGTCCAGCCCATCAGATATACGCTGCCGTCGTAGCCCGCAAAGCTGATGATGCCCGCCATGGATATGAAAGAAGCCGCCGACATCCAGTCGGCCGCCGTAGCCATCCCATTGGCCACGGGGTGAACGCCGCCGCCGGCTACATAAAACTCTTGCGTAGAACCAGCCCGCGCCCAAATGGCGATGCCGATATACAATAGGAAGGTAATTCCTACGATGATAAATGTCCAAATCTGTACATCCATGATTGTTTATTTTTTGCCTATCTGTTGGGAAAGACGATAAGTAGTTTTTGAGTGAATGGGGTATGAGTTTATTCTTCGGTTAGGCCGTACTTCTTGTCGAGCTTGTTCATTAAGCGGACATAGACGAAGATCAGCACTACGAAGACATAAATAGATCCCTGCTGCGCAAACCAGAAGCCCAGCTTAGCGCCGCCGATGCGGTATTGGTTGAGCCAGTCGGCAAAGAAAATGCCGAAGCCGTAGCTAACAATGAACCAGACCAAGAGTAGAACGAGCAAATAGCCCAGGTTCTCTTTCCAGTAAGCAGTTGCTTTTTCTTGAGTAAGCATAATTGATGAATTGATGATTGAAGTGATAGAATAGACTAGAGGAAAATATGTGCTTGCATCCGAACTTGACTTACGTCTCCTCTAGCAGTGGTTAGGTCTTTGTTGATGCGGTGATACTCCAGGCTTAGTTTTGCGTGATGGCCGTTGATGAAGTAGTTGGTGCCAATATCAAAGGCCGTCATGTTGTCATCAAAGCCCTTGTAATCGCCCATTTGATAGCTGATGTAGGGCATGAGTTTGCTGGCCTTCATATAGTAGCCAAATTGTCCGTACAGGGAAGTGCCTGTGCCCGCCCATCGGCCTACATAGTTATCGCCGTAGTTGAAGTTCATCAAAGCAGCATAGGCATTGATACAACCGGCTTTGGTGGGCATATCCAGATAAACGTCGGCCGCAAAATGCCCTACGTTGACGTGGCTGCTAGTACTGTTGTCGTAAGCACCGTTGGGGTGGAGGTAGAAGCCAGCGCCCAGCGCTAAGATTTTCTTACTACCTAGGTAAGTGCCTACATTGTAGGGCAGTTTGGTGCTTTCGCTATCCCAGAGGTTGTAGCGAAAATAAGCCTGATAGACACCGTTGCCCGTTGGTTCATCTTGCTCATCGGTTCTTTTAATACCGTCGTAGCTAATGCTGCTGCGCTCCGAGAAAGAAACCCCGCTACCAATTGCCACCCGGCTAGGGGAGTTGATCGACACCCGATAGTCTAGCTTACCGATGTCGCCCTTGGCATATACCCCCAAGTGGCGGGCAAACTGATCGCCATAGCCCAAACTATGCCAAGGCGCAAAAGGGCGCGGCTGATCCAGGGTCATGAAATTCAAAGTACTCGCACTCGATAAGCGCGTTAGGCCATTCCAATAGTGAAGCCCCGCACCGATGTAAAGGCTGTTATCTTTGCTAATTTTAAACTCCGTCCAAGCATCGTGTAGGAACATTTGTGGCGCATCTCCATTGTTGCCTAAGGTAGTGAGGTTGTCGGGCGTTAGGTTGTTCAACCCAAAGTGCGTCAGTATCAGAAATCGCGGCGATACCTGCGCATAAGCCAGCATCCGCGATCGGCGAATGGAAGGCGTGAGCTGTAGCTTCGTATCCGGATTAGAGAGGTTGCTGCTCGCGGCCCACATCTGATTCCAGATGATAAAGCGAACGTATTTAAACCCACTGTCATCCAACTTTACCGTAAGTGGTTGGTAACTGTGATCTATTTCCGGCCCTTCTTGCGCTCCAGCTGAGAAGGGTAGGAGTAGGGACAAAAGAATGCCCCGCCACTTCTTGGTAGCATAATTACTGATCGACATTTTTTTAATTGTTTAGATGGTGGTTTTGGGCAAAAGCCCTATTATAGAAAATTGCTAGTAGTACTATTGCGGCAGCAAGATATATACATATCTATATACTTTACAAGAAAAAGGCTATTTTTTTTAAAAAAAAGGCTATTTCTTATTGTTTTCGCTTCTTTTCACAGAATTTAGAAACGGAAAAAGGCTATCGCATGATATTTATGGCTCATTTCTGGATGGCCAAAAGTAATAGCTGAGTGAGCTGGTAGTAGCGCTCATCGGCTAGGGCATAGAGGGTATTTTGGCCATCGCGGCTATTGTTGAGTATCTGTTTGTCTTTGAGGATGCGCAGGTGATGGGAAGCCACTGGCTGTAGGATGTCCAAGGTCTCGTGAATATCTTTTACAGCTAGGGCACCGTTTTGATGTAGCAACAAGACCATTTGCATGCGAATAGGGTGGGCTAGTGCGCGCATGGTTTCGGCCGCTAGGTGGAGTATTTCATCGGAGGGTAAATGATTATTCATAGGCCACAAAAATAGGATGATTTAGCGATATACAGTTATCTGTATTTTTATATAATGCACTTATCAGGACCTTTGTTGCTTGCTAGCTGTAAATGTTGTGAGCTGTTCGCTCATTCTTGTTTTTGCTGAGTGAAATCAGTAAACAAGGGCAGTTGGATGCATCCAACTGTCCGTTTTTAAGTCATTTGAATCCGTCCTACTACTCTTTTTCCTTCAATTCCAAACGTAGCGAGTCTTCTTTTTCGGTGGTATCTAGTTGTAGCGAGTCTGCTGGAACGTCGGAGTCTCCTTTACCAATACCCTCGGTAGTAGTGGACGAATTTGTGTACGTGGCAGCATAATATGCGACTAGAAAGGTAGCAACGGCGATGACGAGCAGGTTGGCCATACTGGTCCAGCGGAAGCCTTCTCGGCTAGGCACGCTAAGGGTCGTACTGCCGCCACCTTCTTTTTTTGGCGCTTGACTGCTGAGGGAGGGCTTAGGGAACGGTTGGCTGCTCAGTCCACCGCCGGCTGGGCTGGATTTACTGGGCTTTGCGCTTGGTTTAGGCGGCGGTGGCGGCGCACTGGCTGGCCCCCTGCTGGGGAAGGGGTTCGGAGGTGGCGGCGGAGCGGAAGCTTCTGGCTCGCTAATTTCCATACTAGGGGGTTCCATACCTGCCCAATCTTCGGGTTTGTCGCTGCCGGAGGAGCTTTCGCTGTCGGCATTCTGGCGGCCTTTGTCTTCTAGGGGGCTTCCTTTGGTATAGCCGTCCCAATCGCTGGGGCTATATCCCGAAGCAGATTCTTCGACGGAAAAGTGGGTGCCTTTACCTTTGAGGTACTCCTCTAGGTCTATGGAGGTGCTGGGAAAGTCTTCCAGACGCGTTTTATCCGTCTGCTGGCCAGCGATGCGCACTTTTGTATCTTCCCATTGGGGCGGGCGGGCTTCCACGGCTTCGCTGACCACTTCTACCGCCCGCTCGAAGACGATTTCTTTGGCGCGCTCCTTGCCATCCACAATCTGCAGTACACTGACTTTTAGGTAGAGATCGTGCTGGCCAGCTAGGAGTGGAGTGACGAAGAAGAACCATTCGCTGTAGTCGTCGCTGTAAATTTTTTGGTCTTTGCTGTTGAGGGTAGTGATCTTGAAATTTCTACCTTCGTTGGCATCCAGCAGTTCCACTTCCATAACCTTAGCGATGCGGACATTTTCTATTTTGACATCGGGGCTGGGGGTGAAATTTTCTAACACGATATCTTCCGTTTCGCCGATGCGCACGACGCATTTGGTAACTTTTTGCAGCGGTAGCCTTCGGGGGATGTCATAGAGGACTTTTCCGCTGGGGTAGCGTTTTTTTCCAGCAGGGTCAGTACTTTGAGGCTGGGCTACGGGGAGCTGGTCAATAAAGTAGAGTAAAGAGCGACTAAGTTTGTTGGCTTCTAGGTCGTATTCGTCTCGGCTAATGGTTTGGGTTTGGTAGTCGTTGGTCATTCGGCGGTAGTCACCGTGCATGATGAGCAGGTTGTTTTCCAGTAGAGGACTGAGCTGGCGAACGACTTTGAAGAGGGCTTGGAAAAGCGTATCGAAGTCGTTTTCTACCACCAAATTCTTGAATCCATCAATATCTTCCGAGTGCAGCATAGCTTGCGATGTTGGCTAAATTGAGAGGCAAGATAGGGATAAATTTCCACTTGATTGGGAAGCATTGGAGCACGAGCCAGGGCTGCCGCTTGGTGGCACGGCTCCTATCAGAGAACCTTGCTCCTGCCTTTTGGCAAAAGAGGAGTAAAAAAAGAGTGCTTGTGCAAGTTTTTTAGCCGCTACAGGGGTACTAGGCGGGGGGGGGCTATTAGTTTATTTGCCGTAGGCGGGAGCCGTGCTCAGTAAAAGGAGCTAAGTAAGCAGATGGGAGCAAATTGAGAGCTGAGCACTTAGTTGCTAGCAGGTGTTCTGGTTGCTCCGGTTGGGGAGACGGCTTGGTCTAGGAATACGATGTTGCGATTGGAGGCAATATCATCCCCCAACACGGAGTCGTTGCCGGATATATGGCAGTTCTCTAGTATCGGGCTGGCTTTGCCGTTGCCATTGATAAGACTGTACACAACGGCACCAGTTGATAGAGAAAAGTTGTTGGACATTTTGCAATTGAGTAACAGTGGAGCGCATTCGCCGTTGCTGCCGTCGTTGAAGATGCAGGCACCGTAGTCACTTTTGTTTTCTTCAAATGTACAAGCCTGGAAAATGGGGCTTGCTTTTCCATCCTTACCATTGTTATAGACGGCGCCACCGTTGAAGCTGGCTTTGTTCTCCCGAAAAACACAATTGTTGAAAAGCGGGCTAGCGATACCCATCTGGCCGTTAATATATACAGCGCCACCGTTTCTGGCGAAGTTCTGAACGAAAATGCAATTAGCTATTTGCGGGCTACCTCCGTTTATATAAATAGCGGCACCGCAAGTGGAGGGCTGTAAAGTTTCTACATAATCGCGTGCCATCCCCCCTGTGAAAGTGAAGCCGTCTATCACAACTCCCTCACCATTTTGGATAAAGAGGATGGTGTAGGCGTTGTCATCAGCTTTGCCAACTTGCCCGATGTCGCCGCTTAGCACAGTAATATTATTTTGTACTTGCCGCTCTTGGAGGTTTGTCTCGTAGCCTGCGAAGCCGCCGTAGAGGCGAACACCATTTGCAGGGCGGAAGGCGGCTTCCCGATCTGAACTAGGCAGGGCGTGTATGCCTTTGGCCACCCAGACGTCGTCGCCAGCACTAGCCATTTGACAGGCCGTTGCTAAGTTGCAGGCCTGGCTCCAGCTACTGCCGTCGCCGTCAGTACCGGGTACAACATAGAAAGTCCTGGCCTGCAAAACAGTACTTAGGAAGATGAGTAAAATAAAATATAGTTGCTTCACGTTAAATCCATTGGCATTGCTAGAAAACCCCTTGAGCGACCTAGGGGAAAATAGTCGCATAAGGGCATAATGCCAAACAAAAGCAGCCTTGGAAAGTACCCGCTACTGGGTGATAAGAGAATGTTTGAAATCCGCTGTGGTTGTCAAGGCCACAGTAGATTTTTGTCTTGTTAGCTGGCTAAAGGGCGTTTATTTTACTTGTCAAACTAAAAAATGTGCCTTTTGTCATCAAAACACGTCTGCAAGGTAGGTAGATTAATGCGATCTTGCAAGTGCTTTGTTCGATTATTTGCATACTGTGTCTGAATTTTATGATACGGTACCAAAAATAAAAGGAGCGGGTAACATATAAATATAAAAAAATATACTAGCTTTGCGATGTATTTAGTTCATATGGAGTGCGGGGCATGTAGCTACCTGTGTTTCCCTCCATATTTTCCCAAGAGCGATAGATAGAGCGGCTGATTTACTACCAAGAACTTTTTGTTTGTTCTTCACATACATACAGAACACAGTGTGTGTGCAAGGATGTAAAATCAATCGTATGACCATCACAACCACCCAAAGACGTAAAATGAACAAACTTTACCTAATGCTCCTGAGCCTTACTGCCCTGCTTGTTGGCGGTACGCTACGTGCTCAAGACTTCCACTATTCCCAGTTTTATCATGCGCCGATGCACCTTAATCCAGCTCTGGCGGGGGTATTCAACGGCGATGTGCGCTTGGCCGCTAATTACAAATCGCAGTGGGCGGATGTACCGGTTGATTACAAGACCTTTAGTGTGATAGCCGACAAGAAGTTTTATCGCCGCACAGACAGAACGGGGTTTTTCTCGGCGGGTTTGGCCCTGAACTATGACCGTGCTGGGGATAGCCGCTTGGCATGGGGGGATATAGACCTCAACCTTTCCTACACGCAGAAGCTAACAGAACGGCTGTTCGTATCGGTGGGAGGCCAGGCTGGCATTGTACAGCGTAGTTTTAGCCCAAACAATCTTCGTTTCGATAGTCAATTTGATGTTGGGCGGGGTGTTCCTGATTTTGCGCTCCCAACAGGTGAGAACTTAGCAAGCAGCAGTAATGTGTTCCCTGACTTTGCTGCGGGCATTAATTTGCGCTTTCAGGCCAAGCAGACGTCCAATCTGGTTTTCAGAAACGATAAGCGCAACAAGTTAGATATAGGTGTAGCACTGCATCATTTAACTACGCCCAATCAGTCTTTCTTAGATGGTATTGATGTGCCTCTAGAGCGGCGGCTGAGCCCTTATGCGATTGGCACGCTTCAGGTTGCGGCTCCCTTGGATATCGTTGCAGCAGCTACTTATCAGACCCAAAGTGCGGCTTATGAAGAGCTCGTTTTAATGGGGGGCGTGCGGTTTCATCTGAGCAACAAGCTAGGTAAGCAATTTAATTTTATGGTAGGAGCGGGGCTGCGCAGGAATGAAATACAAGACGCTTGGTGGCCTGCCTTCGAACTAGGTATCAATAATATAGAGCTGGGACTCAACTACGATTTTAACGTCAGCCGCTTTGATATTGCCACCGAGAATAGAGGTGGGTTGGAGCTTTCGCTGCGCTATCTGATACGCAACACGCCTAAATTGCCAGCTTTCCGCACTTGTACCTTGCTTTAATCATCCCGAGAACTATTCACAGATTATGAAGAACTTATTACTCTTTTTACTGCTGCTGCTGGCTAGCCAGTCCTTGTTCGGGCAAAGGCAGTCCTATAATGGCTACATGGAAGCTGGTGATGCGGCAGTGGCTCAGAACGACTATTTCAGTGCCTACCACTACTATCAAATAGCAGGTGAGTATGTTGGCAAAGAAAGTGAGCCGGAAATGCTCTACAAGCTCGGGGAGGCTGCCTTGAATACCCGCGCCTACCGCGTCTCTCAGGCAGCGCTGCTGAAACTAGCCACGCTTCCCGAAGCGGCCGCTTACACTTTGAATAAATTTCATCTTGCCACGGCTTATTTCCATTTGGGCGAATATGACCAAGCAGTAGCTTATTATGAGCAGTTTTTAGAGGAACAACCCGATGCAGAAGCAAAATTGAGAGGCATTGCTGCCAGGAATATCCGCGACGCCAACTGGGCCTTGGAGAATCCCCCCGCAGAAGACGGCATTCCAGAGCATATGGGCGAAGCTGTCAACTCTGAATACTCAGATGTTGCCTACACCATTGCTCCCAACGGCAATAAATACATCACTAGCAACCGATATCGCTTCAAAAAAGATACCCTCAACCCCCGAAGAAAGCTGAGTCGGGTCATAGAAATCGGGGGTCTTGATAAGGCGATGGAAAAGAATGTAACCTTAGCACTCGATGATAAACTAGTAGCGCACGCTGCCTTTACGTCCGACAATAAAAAGGTGTACTACAGTATTTGTTCCTACATCAGCCACGATGAGGTGCGTTGCCAGTTGTATTTAGCAGATGTGGATGATGCAGGAAAATGGATAAATGGCCAAGCGTTGAGCAACATCAACGGAGAAAATTTTTCTACCCAGATGCCAAATATTGGCAGACATGCTGATGGCAACACCTATCTATATTTTTCCTCTAATCGGCCTGGAGGCAAAGGAGGCTTTGATATCTATCGCGCCCCATTCAGGGCAGATGGCACCCTCGGGCAAGTCGTTAATGTGGAAGAATTAAATACCAGCAGTGATGATGTGACGCCTTTTTTCTACGAGCCGTTGCAACTTTTATACTTTGCTACGAATGGCCGATATTCTTATGGTGGCCTTGATATATACAAAGCCTTTCTTATCGGGAATAAGTTCAAAACGCCTATTAATATGGGGGCGGGCATAAATTCGTCTTTCGATGATGCCTACTTTACGCGTTTCGAAGAAGGAGATAAGGCCTATTTAAGTAGCACCAGGCAATCTCCCCAGGCTATCTTCTTTGACAACGAACAGGAGGTTTGTTGTTATGATATTTATAGTTTGATCCCAGACGACCGTATCGAATTGCTAGTCACTACTTTTAATGGCCTGACGGAGGAGGAACTGATAGGAGCCACCGTAACGCTTTACGAAATTACGCCAAATGGCCTGGTAGCGATTGAAAAGCTAGACAACCCAACGGCTAATGATTTTAACTTCAAAGTAGAACCAGGCAAGAAATACGAACTCAGAGGAGAAAAAGATGGGTTCTCCATTGCCTACGATTCCTTTGATTTAAATGATCCTGAATTGGCTACGCTTCCAGTTGTGGAACGGCAATTGTACCTCAACCCTACGGTTAACCTAGAGGTATTCACTTTCAATAACAATGATCAGCAGCCGCTTCCAGGAGCCAGCGTAGCGCTGTATCGGGTTGGGGAAAACGGAGAGGAGGAACTGCTAGGAACAATAACAAATCCCACGGGTAATGACTTTAATTTCCCTATCGAAATTGGCCATCTATACAGAATTAAAGGAACTCATCCCAATTTTGGTGAGGCGGTTGATGAGGTGGACTTACGCAATTTCACGGGGGACGCGAGCCAGACGATCCGGAGAGATCTGTACCTAGGGCAGCTGCTGGAAATATTAGTGATAGATGGGGTGACCGACGAGCCCCTAGCCAATGCAACCGTTCAGTTGGCAAAGGTTGGCGGTACCTCGCTAGGTACCAAAACAAATCCCACAGGCAACGATTTTCTTTACGTAGTCAATTTGGATGAATACTTTGTTGCTTACACGACAAGAGAGGGCTACCGTCCAAGCCGCGACACCTTCACTTTTACGGCTGCCGACCTAGCTGCTACGGCTGGAAAGCTTCGCTTTATAGTACCACTATACCCAGCCGACCCCTGTAAATTACTTCCTTCGGAGGTATTCTTCGACAACGACTACCCCAACCCCCGAACAACCAGCCGAACCACCAATCTCACCTACGAGGCTACTTACTATCCTTACTTCGATCGCCGAGAAACCTTTATCGATAACTTCACGGAGGGCATGGATCGGGAGGATGCTTTCGAGACGCAGATACGCTTCCGAAACTTCTTTGATCGGCAAGTAGAGGGGGGTTGGAAACAGTTGGAGGCATTAGCTGGGGCACTAGAGGGCTACTTGATGGCCGGAAACAGCATCAGCCTTAAGATTCAGGGCTACGCCAGCCCAAGAGCGGCTACTGATTACAACTTCCGCCTGAGCCAGCGCCGGATCGCTTCGGTTATCAACTATCTCGAGCGACAAAATGATGGTGCGCTTAAGACCTACGTCCAAAACGGACAGTTAAAATTTGTCCGAGATCCAAAAGGCGAAACCGCAGACCCTGCTGTAGTAAGTGATCGATTAGATGACCCCCGTTTATCGGTGTTTAGCATTCTGGCTTCTTTGGAAAGGCGAGTGCGCATAGAAAGCCTGGGTGACACTTGCAACGACAGACAATAATAATATCCGACCATGAAAACAAAAATGAATCCATGCAGTAGCAACCGATTTATTCGTCTTCGGCCGGAAAATCCCAAGAACTGCTTACAAACAAAAATTACAAACACTATGAAGTTTGTTAATACCATAAAAGAAACGAATGTCCTAGCAGCTTTACTAGTCTCTTTCTTGTCTCTATGTTCCGGTGCTATACAGGCCGAGGGTATCAAGCAAGTGGCGCCTACTGCTAATGACGCTCCGGTGATGCTGGAGACAGGCAGGGCAGAGTTCGGCGATTTCGCTAAGTTCAACGGGCCTGCCAATAGCCGCTTATACATCAGTATTGGCGACGTGAACGAACGGGTGTTCCTTGGTTTGTCACAGGAGTATAATGATGCCGGACAACCTTTTCCAGGCTTCTCAGCTGGTAATTATAGCTTCCGTATCAGATTCGATAATGGGGCAGATAACCCCGTGGTGCACGGGCCTTTTACCGTTACGAGTTTCAATGCCAACCTAAATGACTGGGAGAGCGCTCAGTTCGGTTCCTATCCGACCACAGCAACCCTCGGAGGGCAACTTATTTTTGAATTCCAACCTACCCAAGTGGGTGACTACTTTATAGAGTTTGAGGATATAGGAACCGATGGAAACCCAAAGGTCAATATTCCTTTCTGGGATATTACTGTGGCGAATAACAACATCCCGCTGAACGGCCGGATCTGGTCTCGTAGCTGGGCTTTTAGGACACCTCAAACAGCTGAAAGCAGCTTCCCCGAATGTGTATGGGATCGGCCCTTCAACGGAGATATTTATTCTTACACTAGTGATGGATTTGTTAGCCGGATTGACTTTCAGGATGCGGGCCTACAAGGGCTTTCTTTTAGCCTAGCCTTTAATAGCAAAGGACCAGGAGCCTCCGATGATCTAACATCCAGCAGACAGTCAATTCCCAATTTCAATGCGGCTCTCAGTGGAGCAGAGCACAGGGTCTTTCTTTCGGAACCCGATCTCATTCTATTCCCATCCTCCGCCAATACCTGTGGGGATATTACCATACCAGGATCATTTAACTGTACTGACACAGGCACTTTTTGTCTGGAGGTGAGTGTAACCAAGCCAGGACAAGTAGGAATAGTGCTCGATTTCAACCAGAATGGTGTATTGGATCCTGATTCCGAGGATGTAAATTTACTCTGGGATTTTCAAGAAGGCGCGCTAAGCGCTTGTATTCCTTGGGATGGAATTCGAGGGGATGGAACGCCAGCATCAGAAGGAGACACCATCAATATTATTTTTAACTATTCCCAGGGAGTCCAGCACTGGTCGGCCTATGACATAGAATATTTATCTCGAGGCTTTTGTGTAGAAACCGTGCGCCCCATCTGTCAGCCTAATTTCTCGTCTAATACCCTATATTGGGACGATAGAAACATCCCGCAGGATAATGGCCTAGGTACAGCAAAAGACGGAAGAAATGGTTTCGATTGCGAGGACGGTGTTAGAGGATGGAATAACTTTGACCCCAACACCAGCGATTGCTCCAACATCATAGATGCAGCCACGTCAGGTTATGGCGATAAGAACACCATTAACACCTGGTGGTTCGCCAGTACTTCTACTACCGTGCAGGTTAACATCCCCTTGGTTCGGGGATCCATTCTTGGAAACACGGAAATTTGTGAAGGGGAGAGTACGACGCTGACTGCACTCAGCAATAGTGGGCAAGGCGAGGTCACCTTTTCTTGGACAGGCCCCAGTGGCTTTACGGCCACTACCGCCGAAATTACTGTCTCGGAGGCGGGGGAATATTGCGTAGCCATAACCGCCGATATGGGCTGCTCGGCTGATGTTTGCAGAACAGTCAGCATCACGGATGGTAACAATGGCCGTATCAGCTATCCTGAAAATATAATCGCTTGTTTGGGAGACCAGATTGAGCTTACACCCAACAGTGCTAGCCTAGGAGATTTCACCTACAGTTGGACGCCTGCCGATGGACTTAGTGCTGCTGATATCCCCAACCCCATTGTTATCTTCAATGGAAGCAATACTTCTTATTTAGTAGAAGTAACGGATATTATGACGGGCTGTATTTTTAGGTTCCCTGTTTCCATTGAACTAGGGGTGCAGGCACAAGCTAGTTTTGTAGCCACGCAGGAAAGCTGTGAAGCTGGCACTACAGTGAATTTTGTCAATACATCGACCAATGCAGTGTCCTACAGTTGGAACTTCGGGGATAATACCACCGTGGATGACTTTAGCGATCTAGCAGCCCCTGCTTATGTATATCCGCAAGCTGGAAGCTATGTGGTAACCTTGATAGCAACAAGCCCAGACGGCTGTAGAGATACTATTCAGCAGGAAATCACGGTGCAAGAAGGTATTGTCGTGGATTTAAATGTTCCCGATGTAAGCAGTTGCAATGCTACCTTTGTATTAACACCAGAAACGACGGTAGCTGCCACCTTTGCCTATTTTGATACCGGCGGCAACCTACTCGGTACTGGGCCTACACTCAACGTTCCGCTATCCGGTGTGAGACAGGTGAGAGTAGTAGCAACCACAGCAGAGGGATGTGTGGAGCAACAGCTCGTCACGCTGAGCGGAGGGCCAGTTGACATTTCTGCCCCTGACGAGGTCATTAGCTGTGGTACCACCGATATCAACCTAGGCGTAACCAATATTGACGTCAACGACACCCTCACCTACAGCTGGACTCCCGCAGAAATATTCGACCCCGCTACCTTAAACTCCGCTAATCCTACCTTCATCGGTACCCCAGGGGTGTATAACCTCACGCTGAATGTTGCCAATCAGTTTGGTTGTACGGCCACGATCATGATGGGGCTGGTGGTGCTGGATGATATGGCTGTGTTCGATTTCGAACAAGTAGCCGATTGTGATGGCCTTACTTATCTCTTCACGCATACGGGTAGTGTCAGTTTCGGATACCGCTGGGATTTTGATGGTTTGGGTAGCAGCAATGTAGCCAATCCAAGTTTTACCTTTCCCGCTCCGGGAACTTACAACGTGACCTTATCCTCGGCCTACGATATTGACTGCATCGCTCCGATAACGCGCGAAGTAGTAGTGGGAGAGGCAGCACTCACCGCTGACTTTAGTCTTTCACAATCCAGCTGTCAGGATAGTAGCATCGTGCTTGATTTCTCTCCCAATATTATTAATCTGACAGGAGGAACGCTCACCTATGCTTGGACCTTTGACAATGGGGTGCCTGCCAGCAGCACAGAAGAAAATCCGTCCGTAGTGGTTTCGCAAAATGGAGACTTCACCGCTAGCCTCACGGTCACCACTTCTACCAACTGTTCGGCCTCCAGTAGCCAAGTCTTCAATATCCAATTTGCTCCATTAGAGCTGCCCGATGATATCACGATTTGCCCAGGGGATTCCACAAATCTGAATCCCAATGCCGACCCTAGTGTCAGCTATACTTGGTCGCCAGCGATCGGTTTTGACCCCAACGACCCCAATCCGAGGGTAGGGCAGGCAGGGATTTACCTTGTGACAGCTACCACAACCGCTGGAGATATCAATTGTGCAACTACCGATTCTGTGCGCGTGACCGTTGCCGACCCCATCGAACTGCTACTCAGCAGCCCGGATGGTCCTATCCTCGATAATGGTGCAATCGAACTGCCAACCCTCTTTACCTGCGGGAGCCCAATCGAACTGAGCGCTACGGTAGAAGCTAACATAACGGTTGTTTTTACCGATATCAATGGCAATCTTGTTGGTAGTGGTAATACTGTCATCCTCAATCCAGCTAACCGAGATACCATCGTGGCCACAGCTACCGACCCCTTTGGCTGTATGGTAATGGATACGGTGCTGGTGATTAACCAACAAGTGGATGCAGCACCCAATGCGGCTGGGCAAGACATAACGCTTTGTTCCACCCAGGATACCACGCTAGGCGTCATCAACCTAGACGCCAATGATACGCTAACCTATGCTTGGGTAGATAATCCAATTATTAATGGTCCACTGGATGGCCCAACAGTGAGTATCTCACCAGATGCAGAGGCAGGCAGCATAGAAATTCAGGTTGTTGTTACCAACCAATTTGGTTGTGATACGACCCTGATTTTCTCAGTTACCGTCTTGCCTTTTGAGCCAAATATTTTCCCTAGCCTCGTGCAAGCTTGCTTCAATCAACCAACAGAACTCAACCCCGGGGGGCAGGTAGTGGGTGGCTATACTTATGAGTGGGATCCCATGACGGGTGACTTCAGCAACCCAGCCAACCCCATCGTGAGCCTTTTAGAAAATACAACTTACAGTGTCACCATCACAGATCCTGCTACCAATTGTAGTGAGGTGCAGACAGTGGAGGTAGTGGTAGCGCCAAATATCGATTTCAGCGCCATGCCCACCGATACCAGCTTCTGCGAAGCAGGGAGCGTAACTTTTACCTCCACCAATGCAGTGGGGGCAGAAGTGACTTGGTACAGCGATCCTGCCAGAACGATCGTCGTTGGTACAGGTGATAGCTTCACGCTGGAGGTCAACACCCCCGGTACCATCACAATCTACGTCCAAGCGGTTGACCCCGAAACAGGCTGTACCGAAGAACTGGAAGTATCCGCTACGCTACAAGATTTTACGCCCAACATTTATCCGGAGGCTATCGAATCTTGCTACAACACCCCCACCACCATTAGCGGTGGCTCCGCTGTGGCAGGCTATACCTACGAATGGAACCCCATGGAAGGCGATTTCAGCGACCCTGCTAACCCCATTGTCACGCTCACAACCACTACGACTTATACCGTCACGGTCACTGATCCTGTCACTGGCTGTAGCAGCGAGCAGAGCATTACAGTGAATGTGGCGCCAGAAATTGACTTCAATGCCATGCCCACGGATACCAGCTTATGTGAGCCAGGCAGTGTAACCTTCACCTCTACCAATGCGGTGGGTGCGGAGGTGACCTGGTACAGCGATCCCGCCAGAACGATGGTCGTAGGTACGGGCAATAACTTCACACTAGATATCAATACCCCTGGTACCATAAGCATTTATGGCCAAGCAGTTGACCCCCAAACAGGCTGTACCGAAGAAGTAGTAGTATCCGCCACGCTACAAGATTTCAGCCCCAACATTTATCCAGAGGCCATCGAATCCTGCTACAATACCCCCACCACCATTAGTGGTGGTACCGCTGTTGCAGGCTATACCTACGAATGGAACCCCATGGAAGGCGATTTCAGCGATCCTGCCAACCCCGTTGTTACCCTCACTACTACCACAACTTATACGGTCCTAATCACGGATCCGGCAACAGGCTGTAGCAGCGAGCAGAACATTACAGTGAATGTAGCGCCAGAAATTGACTTCAATGTCTTGCCTTCCGACACGACGCTCTGCGAGCCAGGGAGTGTAATCCTAACCGCTACCAATGCCGTAGATGCGGAGGTAACTTGGTACAGCGACCCAGCCAGAACCATGGTTCTAGGAACAGGTAGCAACCTTACCGTTACGGTGAATGAGCCTGGTACCACCACTATTTACGGCCAAGCGGTGGATCCCGAAACTGGCTGTACGGAGGAAGAAACGGTTCAAATTACGCTTAGCCCGCTCACGGATGGGCTGCCAGACGAAGCCGTGGATGCTTGCGCAGATGAAGACGCTCCTAGTCTGTTTTCAACTGGTACCAACCCCGCCTACGTCTATACCTTCGAACCGGCCGAATTGGTGAACCTCAACGACCCCGATAACCCCATCTGGGCAGGTGGTGGCTCCGGAGAAGTGACTGTAACCGTCTTGAATCCGGCCACAGGCTGTAGCCTTACAACCAACGTAGTCGTGACCATCACCGATCTTAGCGGCTTAACAGGGATCGCCAACCCACCCTCCATCGTACTCGGTAATTCCTCTGAACTTAGTGTATTGGGCTGCGAAGGTTGTGCCTACGACTGGATGCCACCGAACGGCAACATCAACCCCAATGGTGGTGCCACAACCACTGCTACGCCCGATGAAGCCGGGGAGCTTGTATACGATGTAGTCGTATCCTTAAATGGCTGTACCGAAGTCGTCATGATTCCATTGACCGTTACCGACGACCCCTGTAATACCGACCACGTCTATATCCCCAACGCTTTCTCCCCCAACGGCGACGGTAGCAACGACGTTCTACGAGTACGCTCTCGCTTTATAGACGAGCTGGAAGAATTCGACCTCATGATCTTCAACCGCTGGGGGCAGGAAATGTACCGCAGTTTCGATCCCCTAGCGAGCTGGGATGGTACCGTAGGAGGCGAGGCACTAGAGCCCGATGTATATGGCTTCTACCTTCGCGTCGTTTGCCCCAACGGCGAGGAACTGATTCAGAAAGGGAATATCACCATTCTACGGTAATTCTTCGGTTTTATGCAGCCAGCCATACGCCTCAGGGAATGCATCTCTGGGGCGTATGCTTGTTTTAATAGGTATTCTTTTTGCATATTATGCAGGAGCAAAGCCCATTAAAAGGAGCCGTGTAAGGGGAATCTTGCTCCGAAGTAGGGAAAGCCCGTACCAATCCTTGCTCTTTTATTACTATCTTTGCTCCTGCACAGCGTGCCAAATCCCTTAATATCATAAATTGATGATAAAATTCTAACTTGGATGGGGGGTAAGGCCGAGCAGCCGCATCTAAGGAGTGGGAAAAACTGTTTAACAGATAATATTCTCCCGAAAGCAATGAACGATAAGCAACTACAAGACTGGTTGGCCAACAAGCAAGCCAAAGGCGCTGCCCCGAAGCCTACGAAGCTTTCTGCCGAGGAACAAGCGGCTTTGGCGAGTTTCGATCGTTTGTGGGAAGCGGCCAGCCCGCCCTCCCCGAAAGACTTGGAAGTGGACACCACAGCAGCCTGGAATAAGCTCGAAGGCCGCCTTTTTGGTGCGGATGGACAGGAGGCTGCGCTGCCGCAAAAACAGAAAAGTAAGCATCCAATCATCCAATTAATAAGCCCCCACTGGTGGAAGATCGCCGCTGCTGTGGCTCTGCTCCTCATCGCAGGCTGGTGGTGGCAGGAGCAATCAGCGCCGGAGGCTTTGCCCTTGCTGGTGTACAACAGCGGCGAGTTGGAAAAAGAGGAAATCCTGCTGCCTGATGGGTCGAAGGTCTGGCTCAATATGGCTTCTTCCCTTACCTACGATCCGAACATAGAAGATCAACGCCTGCTCAGCTTGGAAGGGGAGGCTTTCTTTGAGGTTAGCCGCGATGAAAATCGTCCCTTTATCGTGCGCACTGGGGAACTAGAAACCCGCGTATTGGGCACCTCTTTTAATATCCGAGCCTACGCCGGCGAAGCGGTCGTGGAAGTAGCTGTGAGCAGCGGGCAAGTGGCAGTAGAAAATGCAGATAGGCAAAGCCGAGTCTTGTTGGCCGCCAACGAAGTCGCTACCTACGAGCCCGAACTAGGAAGCCTCACCACTACGCAGCTAGGGCAATCGCAGGCCAATGCCTGGCTGAGCGGGCGGCTTACCTTCAACGAACAGACACTAAGCGAGATATTGCTTGCTTTAGAACGTTTTTACGGTCTCCAATTCGAGCTACAGTACTCCAGTTTATTAAATTGTGCCCTCACGGCTGAGTTTTTGCAGCATGATCGGGAGGCCGCGCTAGATTTGTTAGAATTTCAATTTGGCCCGCTCGAAATACAAGGCGATACCGTCCGCTTAGGAGGGCAAAGCTGCCACTAAAAAGCTGCTCAACATGCCCTATTCCCTTGTCAGACTTGGGTGTTTTGATATTCATTTTGTTCGCTGGGCTCTCAGGGCTGCTGGCTGTCTGCTCCTGTTCTGTTGTTTGTGTAGTTTTTCGAAGCCTTTACTGGCGCAGTCGAACACCACTTATATATCTTTTTCTTACCGAGACGCGAGTATGCGAGCAGTGATGGCCGATCTAGAAAGCCGCTATGCTGTTGCGTTTAGCTACCAGCCTAATCCTGATTTACTGGCTTGCCGCATATCTGCTCGTTCGGGTTTGGTGGAGCTGACGGTAGGTTTACAACGGCTGTTGGCGGGCACAGCTATTGAGTACCGCCTCATTCGAGGGCAGGTGGCGCTGCGCTACAACCGCCGCCTGGCGGAGGAATTAAAACGGCAGCAAAGCGAAGCGGCCGAAGCAGAAAATGCTACCTCTGCTGTTCCTCCGCTGCCGCCTGAGGTGCCTACCATGGAAGCCGAAGCCCCCCGCCGCCAGCCCATAGAAGCACCAGCAAGCATACCCGTGGAGATCGCCGAGG
Organism: Lewinella sp.; assembly: GCA_036835305.1. Lineage (GTDB taxonomy): Bacteria > Bacteroidota > Bacteroidia > Chitinophagales > Saprospiraceae > Neolewinella. Next base: position 2,297 of record DAITME010000038.1, on the reverse strand, counting down.
AGATACCATGGATTCGTTCCCCAGCCTGGGGGGGCAGGTCGGCTGCATCTGCCGATCGGCCGCAAAAGCAAAGAGCACTCGCACAAATGAGTATCTTCCCGGGGCTGAGTACCCATCCCCGACGAGAAACTGATTACATTAATACCATCAGCCTCAATTTGCCAATCGGTATCAGTGGCGGTTTGGCGGGTGCAGAGCTGGGCTTGGTTTACAACGGTATTCTGGGCGACATGGAAGGTGTGCAGCTCGGTGCCCTGTTTAATACGGTAAGCGGTGAAATGACGGGCCTGCAAGTAGCCGGTATGCTAAATGGGGCGGGTATTGGCACAGGTGTTCAGATTGCTGGCCTAGGAAATTATTGTCGTCGAACGCTGGAGGGATTACAAATCGCCCCACTCTTCAATATGGCCTTGAATGGGGTAGGGCGGCAGTTTAGCTTAGGGCTTAATATATCGGAAGGCGATGTCCGTAGCCAAATCGGCTTGATCAATAGAGGCCAACATGTAGCCCGCTACCAGATAGGCCTCCTAAATATCTCGGACACCATTGCGGGCACACCGATTGGGCTCTTCAACTTTGTGCGCAGAGGCTATAATACCCTAGAGCTGGCACGCACTTCCACCCTCCCGCTCAGTATCAGCTTACGGCTGGGGGCACACCGCTTTTATAATATTTTTGAATTTGGTGGCGGCCGACGGGATCTGCTGTTACTGGATGGCACCGAAGCGCGCAGCAAGCAAATCGTATGGGGCATCGGATACGGCTTCGGATGGATGAACCGCGCTGGCGATAGGCAGAAAAGTTTTTGGAACACCGAGGTCGTGGGGATACATCTCAACCGGAGCAGCCGTTGGCAAAACAGCCTTAATTTTGTACTCTCTACCCGGATGACCTACGATTGGAAAGCAGGCAAAGAAACCCATCTATTCATTGGCCCGGTAATGAATCTACATTGGACGGAGGCCAGCGATGAGGCGCTGGATAAATTTTTCGTCTCTGGCTGGCGTTTATTTGGCCGCCGCTATGACACGATCCTATTCCGGGGCGTATTAGGGGTTCGGATGGGCGTTCGTATCGGGAAACACTAAGTTTTCTGTAGTTTTGATTTGGGCGATGCTCGAACCAAAACTATTAGTCCTTATCTTTGTCCCTTAAAAACGGTAGAAAACTATTTTTTATGGAAGGATTGGTCAACATCACAGTTCTAGATCGCCAAGGCGTCGCCCATCAACTGGAGGCACCTACCGATATGAATATGAACCTCATGGAGGTCTGCAAAGCGTATGAGTTGCCTGTAAAAGGCACTTGTGGCGGTATGGCACTTTGTAGTACTTGTCACTGCTATGTACTGACAGATAACGACTTGCCCGAAATGAGTCAAGACGAAGAGGATATGCTCGACCAAGCATTCTTCGTGGAAAACAACAGCCGCCTGGGTTGTCAATTGCCCATTACGCCCGAGCTAGAAGGCCTGCAGGTGCAGCTCGCTCCTGAAAGTGAAGAATAATTTTCTTTCAGGAAACTTTTGTAATACCAAAAACGTTTATATCTTTGCGTCCCGTTGCGATGGTAGCGGGTCAAACAACATCGCGGGGTGGAGCAGTTGGTAGCTCGTTGGGCTCAAGAAAGCTGCATGATTAAAAATTTGTTTTTTTACAAGTTATGCTTCGGAGACACACTTATCTGAAGTAGAAAAGAGACAGCGAAAGTCCAAATCTTGGAAATTTCGTTCGGCTTGGCATTTAATTGTGCAATGGGCTGCCTCAAAAGAAATTTTGGGGTGATAATCTGTCAAATTCGGGGAAGCCTTTAGTATGGTAATCCCGAGCCAAGTCCCAGTTTACTGGGAAAGGTGTAGAGACTTGATGGCAGACATCTAAGCTATGTTAGCATAGTATGATGAAGGGAAAGTCCAGACTATCAAAGCCAGCAGAAGCTGGTGGTAGCGAAAGCTATAGTGGTAAGCATAACCCAAAGGTCGTAGGTTCGAGTCCTGCCCCCGCTACGAAGCAAAGAGCCAGTCAACACATCGTGTTGGCTGGCCTTTTTGTTTTAGGCCTTCTTAGGCGGCAGATCGAAAGCTACGGCTTCGTGCTCAAATTTACCGCGATGAGCCCCATCGCAGAAAGGCTTGTTTTGGGAGAGGCCGCAGCGGCATATACCCAAGACCGTACGCCCCTGGAGATTATAAGTATTGCCGTGGATATCCACGATTTCGATGTCGCCCTCTATGCGCAGAGAGCCATTCGTATTGACCGTTATTTTGGTGGTTGCCATTTTATTTAGTTTTTTTGTAA
>DAITME010000037.1:0-38406 GCA_036835305.1 Lewinella sp. | reverse complement strand
CTCGGAGGAGCTTTCGCTTGGCTGCGCTGGCGAAAGTCACTTCGACTTCGCTCAGCACGGCGCACCTCCGAGGAGGGTGCGGAAGATGTTGGCTACGCGGGCGGGCTTTTGTTTTTTGTAGAGCTTTTTTATTGCTCACGCAGGAGCCGTGTTCTATTTTCAAGAGCCAGGTCTGGGGAAAGAATATTCTTCCGTAAATAGAGGTTATGTAAGTTGAATTTGCACTGCGCGTGCGTGACGCACGCGTACGCACGAGGCAATCAACAAAAAATGCCAGCAATTCCCCATTTGAAATTGCCACCTGATCCAAAGTGGCGGCTCAAGTATGATGGACATAGCATTTATGCGACTTTCATGCTAAGCTTAACTCCATAAGCTAGCTTCTGTTGCCAAATGGGGAATTGCTGACACCCTACGTATAGTGGCTAGTAAGAAGGAAGGGACCAATAAACTTCTGTGGCATTTTGATAGAAATGTGCCTCATTGGTTTTTGAGTCCTTGGTTTCCGAAATTTGGAGGGGAGACTGATGCATGGAGAGAGAGGAGGATTTATGAGGCATCTCAGATTTTCGAAGCAGACTGTCTTTATGCCTTGGGTGATAAAGCCATTGAGATCAACCCCGATTGGGAGGACTATTTGGTTTCAAATTCTTTAGCGCTGAGAAACTTCTGCCTCCACAATTTGGCTTTCTTCTTGCAGAAAAGAAACCCGGCAAGTCCAAATATTTTAAACAACTTGATCGAAGGTTGATTTTTTACAAAACCCTGCTCCCCCAAAAACCCTACTCCCGCGAGAGCCAGCGAGTGCGTACCGTGCCCGTATGGGTGTACACCTGTTGCCATTCCACCAAAAATATCTAAATTACGCCCGAATAAAGCGCAACAGCGATGGTTCACCAAACAAAACACCCACAATGGAAGCAATCAACTACGATGAACTTTTTGGCGAATGGTTTGAAAACAAGGCCTTGCACGAGCATGTGGAGGCCATCTTGTCCGTCTTGGAGGAGCGATCGGATGACCCGGCTTTGCTGGATCAGCTAGCCAAGGACGATCTGATCTTTGAGCTGCTGGAGGACTTGGCCGCGCAAGAGAATTTCGCTGCCGTTCTTCGGCTACAGGGTATATTGAAGGCAAAGTACCCGGATTTGTATGAGAAGGATTTTGATTACTTCGCGGATGTTTTGATGTTTTACTATGTGAAGACGGGGCAGCGCAACGAGGCCAAAGCACTCTGGGAGGAATGGCTAGCGAAAGATTATAACTTTGATATGTTGATGCCTAGCCTCAACCTGCTGGCTTACGGTGGGGAGGAGGCCTTGGTGGCGGAATATGTAGAAAAAAGGTACCACGAAGTTGGAAACCCTACTGCCAAGGATTTATCTGAAGCGCGGTATATATATCCCTACAAGCTTACGCTAGAAACGGAGAAGCTGCTGACTGGGCAGCGAACGGCATCGGAGCTTGTGGAGGAGATGGCGCCTCATTGGCTATTCATCAAGATGCCGAGCGAGGAAATGTTACAGTTCTTGGAGGAGGGGCTTAGCTTTCAAGGGGGGATGAACGAAGTTGCTGCGGCCACGCTAGTAGCCTTTAGGGAGGAGCTACTGACCCGCTATGCCATGCCGTTTTTAACTGCCCAATTGGTGGTGGGGGTATTGCATGATTTTTACCGAGCACGAAAATTCCACAAAGTGGCTTCTTTTTTTAAGGTGGACGAGAAGCAGTTGGAGCGCTATATGCTGTACAATGATATGGGGCTGCTGACACGAGCAGACAGGGAAGGCAACTTAGCGGTGCTCTACGCTTTGCCAGCTTTGTTTCTATTTCTGGAAAACAAGGGTATTTTCACAGCGGCCGACCGGGCGAAGGAGACTAAAAAAGTGACGCTACTCAAGCAGCGATACAAAGAGAAATATCCCGAAACAGCGGCGGTGTTCGATAACCTGGCGATGTATCAACAGATGGACGCCTTGAATGGATAATTGAAGCTTGAAAATTGAAAACGAGGCCTTCCTTCAGAAACTTGGGAAGTTCTTGGCTATGCAAGGAGACTGTTGGCTGTTTCATTCAGTACGGGCTGATTTCGGCTGCGCTGTAGGATAATTTGGCTTTTTTGCTCGTACGGGGTGATTTTGGCTACGCGGGGAAGCTTTTTGCCTTAGCCTTAGCTTTTTGCCTTAGCCTGCTGCCTAAAGCTGAAAGCCCTCCAGTAGCCCACTTTCTACTTTTAACTTTCTACTCATAGCCCAACATTTGCTACCTTCGTCCCGTGATCTTTATCGTATATGACATTGAGGCGACTTGCTGGGAAGGCCGCCCACCGGGGATGGTGCAGGAGACGCTGGAGATAGGTGCTTACCGCCTTGATCGCTTCGGGAACTTGCATTCTTCTTTTCAGCGCTTGATCAAGCCGATTTTGCATCCGCAACTGTCGCTTTTTTGCAAGCAGCTGACGGGCATCGACCAGCTGGAGATCAACCAGGCCAAGACTTTTGATCGGATCGCAGAGGAGTTTGTGCAGTGGTCGGGTTTTTTGGAGGAGCCGGATGTGGTGATGGCCAGCTGGGGGCGCTTTGATTTTCGGCAGTTGCGCAAAGACTGTGCGCTGCATCAGATAGAGGACGACTGGCTGGATTACTGCATCGACCTCAAGGACCAATACCGCAGCATCCGCAGTTTGGGCAAGGCCAAGGGCTTGAAATCGGCCGTAGATCGCGAGGGCTTCGACTGGATAGGCGAAGAGCACCGTGCGCTGGACGATGCAGCGAACACGGTGCAAATTTTCCGCAAATTACTCGATGAGTGGGTATTTTAGCCTTGTTCGGCCAGATCGTTTTCCGACCTGCCGAACAAGGCTAGAAAGGCTAATTTTTCCCAGCTAGATCCACGATGAAGGCGTAGTCTCTGGCGACTTCGCGCAGTCTTTTGAAGCGGCCGGAGGCACCGCCGTGGCCAGCATCCATATTGGTATGCAGCAGCAGGGGGTTTTTATCGGTTTTCATGTCGCGCAGCTTAGCTACCCATTTGGCGGGTTCCCAGTATTGCACTTGGCTATCGTGTAGGCCGGTGGTGACCAGCATGGTGGGGTAGTCCTTGGCTGCTACTTGGTCGTAGGGGCTGTAGCTGAGCATGTAGTCGTAGGCTGCTTTTTCGTTGGGGTTGCCCCATTCGTCGTACTCGAAAGTAGTGAGGGGGATGGTTTCGTCTAGCATGGTGGAGACGACATCCACAAAAGGCACGGCGGCTACGACGCCTTTCCAGAGATCGGGGCGCATATTTACTACGGCGCCCATCAGGAGGCCACCGGCACTGCCACCGTTGGCAAAAAGGCGGTCTTTGCTGGTGTAGCTTTGGGCGATGAGGTGCTCGCCGGCGTCGATGAAGTCGGTGAACGTATTGATTTTTTTCATCAATTTACCGTCTTCATACCAATGGCGCCCCATTTCTTCGCCGCCCCGGATGTGGGCGATGGCGTAAATGAAGCCGCGATCCAGCAAGCTCAGGCGGGCGATGCTGAAGCTGGGGTCCATGCTGGAGCCGTAGCTGCCGTAGGCATAGAGTAATAGGGGGGCGCTGCCGTCCTTTGGGGTTCCTTTTTTATAGACGATGCTCACGGGCACTTCCACGCCATCTCTGGATTTGGACATGATGCGCTCGGAGACGTAATCGTCGGAGGAAAAATCGCCTAAGACTTCGGTTTGCTTCAACAGGGTCTGCTCTTTGCTGCCCATGTTGTAGTCGTAGGTGGTGGCGGGCGTGGTCATGCTTTGGTAGCCGTAGCGGAGGACGTCGGTATCGAACTCCGGGTTGGTGCTGCTGTAGGCCACGTAAGCGGGGTCATTGAAAGCGATGTAGTGTTCTTGGCCTTCCCAAGGCATGACGCGCAGCTGGGTGAGGCCGGCTTTGCGCTCGGAGACCACGAGGAAGTTTTTGAAGATATCGAAGCCTTCCAGCAGCACATCTTCCCGATTGGGGATGAAGGAGGTCCAGTTGTCTTTGGTGGTGGCTTTTTCCGGCGTTTTCATCAGCTGGAAGTTCTTGGCATCTAGGTTGGTGCGGACATAGAAGTGCTCGCCGTAGTGATCGATGCTGTACTCGAGGTCTTTCTCGCGGGGTTGGAAGATACGGAAGTTGCCAGTAGCTTGGTCGGCTTCCAGGATGCGGTATTCGGTGCTCAGGGTCTGGGAGGAGACGATGACGAGGTACTTCGTGGATTTGGTCTTATAGATGCCGCAGCTGAAGGTAGGGTCTTTTTCCTCAAAGACGAGCACATCCTGGCTGTTGGGGGTGCCGATGCGGTGGCGCATGATGCGGTAGGAGCGCAGGGTTTCGGGCTCTCGGACGCTGTAGAAGAGGTATTTGCCATCGTTACTCCAGGTGGAGCCGCCCGTGGTGTTGGGGATGAGGTCTTGGAGGAGTTCGCCGCTTTGCAGGTCTTTGACTTGTAGGGTATATTGGCGGCGGCTGACGGTATCCACGGCGAAGGCAGCGTAGCGGTTGTCCATGCTTACATTGTTGCCACCCAGGGCGTAGTATTCGTGTCCCTCGGCCATATCGTTGACGTTGAACATGATTTCCTCTTCGGCATCCAGGCTACCTTTTTTGCGGCTGTAGATGGGGTATTCTTTACCTTCTTCGTAGCGGGTGATGTAGTAGTAGCCGCGCACTTTGTAGGGCACCGACTCGTCTTTTTCCTGAATGCGGCCTTTGATTTCCTGGAAGAGGGTCTCTTGCAGATCAGTGGTGTGGCTCATCATTTTATCGAAATAGGCATTTTCGGCATTCAAGTAATCGAGTACTTCTTGGGTGTGGGCGTCGGGCTGCGCGGCATTTTTTTGCTCGTCGCTCAGTCGCATCCAGAAATAGTTGTCGATGCGGGTATCGCCATGGGCGGTGAGTTCGTGTGGTTTTTTGGCGGCCATAGGTTGGGGCTCGTCCATTTTGCTGTAGAGCAGCGAAGTTTTGTTTGGCATATCGTTGTCGGATGAGGCAGTACCTTGGTCAGCACCGCAACTACTAAGAATTAGCAGCAAAGGTAGGCAGCCAAGGGCTATGAATTTACAAAGGTGAGTCAGCATAATGTGTTTTTTTGATTTTTGCGATGAAATAAGTACTCGGACAAAAATAATCACACCATTTCACTCGGCATCTTTTGCTCCCAGCCAGCGTTAAAAAGCCTCGTCTTAGCACCACTAAGCCTACATTTTTTGCCTCGGCTGAAAGCAAAATCACCAGATTGAAAAGTTACATTAAATTTGTCCGAGCATTTAATAAGCAAGATACTTACTTTTGACTTGGGGCTATTTATTTTTCTTCGAGTGGCCAGATTTTGACTTTTGGCTCACGCACATATGCGCCGGGGGCAGGAGCAGTATTTTCTTTTTTAATAGCAAAGATAAAAGCTCCAAACCTGGGAGGGCTTTTTGCCTTTCAGACGACAGCGAAGTACCTAGTTGGGCTTCTCTGTCGAGCAGGAGCACGACTTAGCCAGGGAATGTCTAGCCTTTTCACTTTAGCACCTGACTACTTTAGCACTTTTTTACACTTTGGCTTCGCTATTTCGACTACGCTCAGCACAAGTCAGTGCGGCGCTTTCAGCTTTTCACGCAGTTCAAACAGCTGCTCTGTGCTTTAATCTGTGTTTATCTGTGCTACTCTGTGGTGATGCATTCGATTACGAGCAGCTTCCTCACTGCGCGCCCGTAAAGCCCTGCCCAACTAAGAATCCTACCGTCCCCTTTACGCTTACGAATCCGGCAAGGCTTCGTAAGCGTGAGAGACTTCCTCGCTGCGCGCCCAGAAAGCACCGATGAACCAAGATGGCCAACTTTTATACCTTTACACATTTCGGCTTCGCTCAGTGCATCGCTTTTCCGTCCTTTACACCTTTTCTAATATGGCATACGATATCCACCTCCAGAGCCAGCGCTTGTACCTTCGTCCTTTTGTATTGGAGGATGCTGATGAGATGTATGCCCTCAATGCCGACCCTGCGGTGATGCAATATGTTCCAGATCCTCCTTTTGAGGGGGTGGCGGCGGCGCGGCAATTTTTGGAAGCTTATTTACCGCTCTATGCCACAGGTTTTGGGCGTTTAGCGCTGATCCGGCAGTCGGACGATGTTTTTTTAGGCTGGTGTGGTATCAAAGACCGTGGTGAGGGGGTAGGGGACATAGGCTTTCGGCTACACCGTCGGTTTTGGGGGCAGGGTTATAGCACGGAAGCGGCACTGCTTTGCTTGGAGGATGCAAAGCAACGCTTGGGCTTGCGGCGCGTTATTGGCCATGCGGCGACCGAGAATTGGGCAAGCCGGCGGGTGCTAGAGAAAATCGGTCTGAAAGAAGTGGGTACTTTTACGGAGCCAGACTGGGCCGGGGTGGCTTATGCGCTGGATTTCTAGTCTTCCCAGGAAAACAAGGCCTCCATGCCCCCATCGGGCGTTCTGACGAGGAGATAGCCTTCGATTTCGGGTCTTTGCTGGATGAGCTGCATAGCGCCTTCGGGACCCAACACCATACAAGCGGTGGCATAGGCATCGGCGGTGGCGCAATCGGGGGCAAGGATGGAGGCACTCAACAAGCTGTTGCGTTCAGGGAAGCCTGTTTTGGGGTTGAGGGTATGGCTGAAGGTGGTTGCTTCCAGCTTATAATAGTTGCGGTAGTTGCCGCTGGTGGCGACGGCACGGTCTTCCAAAGGCATGGTTTTAGCAATATCGCGGAAGGAGGCGTCTTCTTCGGGAACGTTGATGCCGACGATCCACTGGCCTTCGCCTTTTCGGCCGCTGGCGTACATCTCCCCCCCGATTTCGATGAGGAAGTGCTGGTAACCACGGTCTTTCAGCAGTTGGGCCAGTAGATCTACGCCATAGCCTTTGGCGCTGCCGCCCAGATCGAGCTGTATGCCAGGCTTATTTTTTTTCAGGAAGCTGTTGTTGGCATCCCATTCCAGTTGTGTGATGTCCACTAGGGCTAGGCGGCGCAGCACTTCGGCGGTATCCACGCCCGCTTCGATGCGCTCTTTACCCGCGCCGAAGCCCCAGTAATCGGTCAGGGGCAGGATGGTGGGTTCGAAGGCGCCGCCAGTGGCTTCGGCCATCTTCTTAGCCAGTAGGAAATTAGCGATGAAGTGGGGCGCATCGCCTACATACATTCCGTTTTCGCTGGCGTTGAAGCGCACAACAGTGCTGCCCTTTTCCCAGTTGGAAACCTCCTCGTTGAGGGCCACCAAAGCACTATCAAAAACGGCTTGCAGGGCTTCGGCATCGGCGGCGCTTTGTTGGTCTTCCAGGCGTATTTTGACGGTGTAGGTGGTGCCCATGGTCTTGCCTTGCAGGGCCACGATTTCTGCCGCTTGGGTAGCTGTTGCTGGCCTATCCTGGCATCCGCTGAGGCCCAGCAGTAAAACGACTGGCAGCAGATAGGCCACACTGGATTTTACTGGTCTTGGCAAGCCGCTGCTAGCGCTGGCTGCTGATACAAAGGCACCAATAACACGGCTCAAAAAGAGAAACCTTGCTCCTGCGAGAGCCAGCGAGTGCGGACCATGCCCGTATGGGTGTACACGCTGTGCCCGTCTGTTAACCCGCCTGGGTCGTGCCCGTATGGGGTTCAGTAGGGCGAGAGCCAAACTAAAAACACGAGAGATAAAGACGATTTTCTGCATATTCTTAGAACGATTTTGAGGGTAAGCCGCTATGGATTGACGGGGCGAAAACTAAATTGTTGGGGCATATTCGTCCTCGGCTGTGTCTATGCTCATCCGAGGTCTGGATAGGCGATAATTTGGTTTGTGCCCAATTTACACGCGCTTGCGGTCGGCTAGCCATTGATCGAGGCTGTATTTTCCGGGGCCGGTGAGCAGCAAGACAAGGGCGGGGATGACATACATCAAGGGGGCGGCCATTTTGCCCCAGGGGTCGTTGGCATGTACAATGAAAGCCGCCACCAGCATGGTGATCATAAAGGGGATGGTACTAAGGCGGGTGAATAGGCCCACCGCGATCAGGATGCCACAGATCAGCTCTCCGAAGACAGCCAAGCTCAAACTGGCGGTGCCGCCGATGCCTAGGAAGTCGAAGAATTGATCGTTTTTGTCAGAGAACAGTTTTTGCAGCTTCGGCAGCCCGTGCATCAAGGCCATTTCTAAGCCAAACCACAAGCGCAAAATCAACAGGCCCAGATCAATATTTGTTTTGGTAAGCATCGCGTATTTTTTGAAGCGACAAAGGTAGGGAATTAACGTTTCTTTAATGGCTTTTATGGAATTCTTAACGATTGAGCGGGGAGGATTGGCCTATTTTTGTGGTCTATCGTTAACCTATTATCAAGCGCTGTAGAGGCTTTTCGATGCAGTCGCTTGGTGAACCAACACTTTCATGAAATGAAAAAAATAGCTATTCTACTGTCCTTTACGTTCGTTATGTTACTGAGCAACTGCGCTCAGGTGTATTATAGTCCTGATGCAGAACAAATTGCCCGCGCGCATGAGGTGATAGCTATCTCTCCTCCACTCGTCTCTATTGCTGCCAACAAGCGGATTGAGGCTGCCGCGATGATCGAACAGCAAAAGACCGAATCGATGAACTTTCAGCGAGAAATTTACAGCTGGATGCTGCGCCGCAAAATGCAAAACCGTATTTTCGTAGAGATACAGGACGTACAAACGACCAACGCGAAGCTGGCGAAACTGGGATATTTTGATGGCGAGCCGATGTCGCCGGCAGAAATCAGCGAGGCCCTAGGGGTGGATGCTGTCATAACGTCTAATTTCGCATTAACCAAGCCCATGTCGGAGGGCGCGGCTGTAGCGATAGGCTTGTTGGTGGGTGTTTGGGGTAATACCAATAACACGACGGTTTCCTTGCAAATCCACGACCGCCAAGATAAAAAGTTGATCTGGAACTACAATCATCGTGTTTCGGGAAGCGTGGGTTCCACGCCTGCTCAACTGGTCAATAACTTGATGCAGAATGCCAGTCGGCGGATGCCATATACCAGATAAAGATTAGTAGCGGGGCGCATGCGCCCCGCTACTAATTTATCTGCTCAGCAAAAATCAGCGCGGTGTCTTTAATTTTCAGCTCAATGACTACGTGTCAATAGCCACCCGCCAGCAGCTAAGAGCTAATAGCCAAAAATTTCTGGCGAAGCCAAAAGCACCCAGCCTGAGCCAAGAAGCCAAATCATTGCCCATTGTCACTGGTCCATTGTCCATTCAAAAAGTCCATTGAAAACGTTGACGCTCGATTAGGGCAGTTGATGTATCGAAGCGAGTAGTTTTATTCTACTACCAATCTAGCATGTTGTGCCCAGCCTTTGCCTTCGAGGCGCAGCAAGTACATTCCCTTGGGGACTTGTTGGAGATCGAGGGGGATGATTTCGCTGCTGGCGGCTACTAGTTGTTGGCTTTGGAGTTGCCCTTGCAGGTTGAAGACGGCCAGTTGGAGGTTTTGCTCGTGTAGGTTAGTGGGCAGTTCGATGTGCACGCGGCCTTGGCTGGGGTTGGGATAAACCTTTAGTGGGCTGTTGTGCTCGCTTTGATGGCTGGGGAGGTTGTTGACCAGATCGAGGTCATAGCGTTCAATGAGGCCACCATCGCCTGCCGCAAAATAATAGCGGTTGTTGGGGGTAAGGGTGTTGGTGCGGATGGGCGCGCAACCTTGTCCGAGTTGCTGCCAGCTTTGTCCACTGTCTTGGGAGCGCCAGGTTGTGTTTTTGTTGCCGCTAGCAAATTCGGAGACATATAAATCGCCATTGTTGGCGCGGCTAACTTTGTAGGCTCCTGGCACGTTGTTGTCGCTCTGCCAAGTATCGCCGCCATCGCTGGTACGGTAAGACGTACTGCCGCCGAATACAATACCCTCCGTGGGGCTAGAAAAATGAAAGGTATTGACGGGTTGGCTGGTAGGAAAGTTGGTAGGGAGCTGCCAGCTCAGGCCTCCATCGGTGGTTTTGACCATTCTGCCGCCGGAGTTGCCAGCTATAAAGCCTATATTATTATCGTAGAAATACACGTCTTCGGCATTGCTATTGAGTGGATGATCCGCGATTTGCCAACTGCTACCTTGGTTATCGGAATAGACGATTTTTGAACGCCCCACCAGGAGGAAACGACCGTTGGGCAAAATGGTCATCGATTGCATATAGCCATTTTCCAAGGCTTGGAGCACATCATTGGGAAGGTAGGGGCTGAAGCTGTTGCCCCCATCACTACTGACCTGTGCCGGGATGCCAGAGATGCAAACAAGGAGGCGGCCATCCGGTAAGATATAGGCATTGGTTGGTCGGTTGCCCGGCAGCTGATGATGGAAATTCCAGTCCGCTCCAGCGTTCGTAGTTTTGTAAAGCTTGCCGCCAGAAGCCAAGGCGTAGCCAGTGTTTTCATCTTGGAAGGTGATTGCGCCCATGCGTACCCGATCGCCCATGATTTGGCTTTGGAAATTGGTGAAATCGGCAGCAGAGTAGTAGATCTCACTAGCGTTGCTGACCAACCAAAATTCGTTGCCTCTTCGATGGTAGTTGGGTTTGATAGAAACGCCGTCGCCTAGATCGATGGAGTAGCTGGTCCAGCTGCTGCCGCCGTCGCTGCTCTCGTAAATCTGGTCAGTTACTTGCACGCCTTTTAGATTGGTTTCGGATAGCGCTACCAGGAGCGTAAGGTTGAAGGGGAGATCGGTTTGGGCTATTTCACTCCAACTGTTTCCGCCATTGGTGGTTTTGTGGAGCTTTCTGTCGTTGTCGTAGATAAAACCTACCGTGGGGGAAGCAAAAGATAAATGGCTGGGGAAGGCGGTATGGGAATAGCCTGTTGGTAGCCACGTTTGGCCGGCATCGGTGGTTTTGTACAACAGATATTCGGTGCTGCTTTGTCGGTGAAAATAATAAGCGACTTGAGGGCTAACCAGGGTGACTGGGGAGCTTGTAGTAGCCGGAAGATCGTTGCTGGTCCAGCTCAGGCCGCCATCTGCGGAAAGCAGATAGCTGCTGGAGCTTACCAAGGTGAAAATTTGGTTGTTGCCGAAGACTTCCAGCCGCGCCATATTCACGCCGGGGTTTTCTGTGACGGTCCAGCTTTGCCCAGCATTGGTAGAACGGGCAAAGTAGCCTCCGCCGCCCAGAATAACCGTTTGGCAAGCGGTTCCGGGCTGGCAGATGACGCTGCTGTATTCTCGGCCTTCCGGGGTGTTGGTGATCGTCCAGTCCATACCCGCATTGGTAGTTCGGGCTAGGATACCGCAATCGCCAATGGCAAAGCCAGCGTCGTTTTCGGCGATATAGACATCTTTAAATTGGGTGGAAAAATCAAAAGGGTACTGCACTTGCCGCGTTTGGGCGTGTAGGCTGGCAAAAATGCAGGAGCCATGTATAATCAATAGAGCCAAGATGGTGAAGGTGGTGAATATCTGTTTCATAAGGATGTTTTTGTGACGAACTTAGCCTTGGCGAACTACCAATGCTTTCACAAAATTCTGCCTTATTCATTTTACCCACTTCTACGGATTCCCTGACGCATAAAAAATACCAGAATTCCGGTAGGGGGGGCTCAATCCAACAAATCGGGGCGGCGGGCTTGGGTGCGTGCCAGCGACTGCTCGTAGCGCCATTCGTCTATCTTGCCTTCGTGGCCGCTGAGGAGGATATCAGGCACTCTCCAGCCTCTGAAATCTTCTGGGCGCGTATAGACGGGCGGGGCCAGAAGATCGTCCTGAAAGCTATCGGTGAGGGCGCTGGTTTCGTCGTTCAATACGCCGGGAATTAGGCGCCCGATGCTGTCCACCACCACGGCTGCGGCTAGTTCTCCGCCGCTCAGGACGTAATCGCCAATGCTGATTTCCAGCGTCACGAAGTGTTCGCGCACTCGTTCGTCGATACCTTTGTAGTGGCCGCAGATAAGCAGTAAATTTTTACCCAGCGATAGCCGATTGGCCAGGCGCTGATCGTAGCGTTTGCCGTCGGGGGTGAGGTAGATGACCTCATCGTAGGTGCGTTCTTTTTGCAGGCTTTCGATGCAGTCCACCAAGGGTTCGCAGCGCATCACCATGCCTGCGCCGCCGCCATACTGATAGTCATCTACTTGGCGATGTTTGCCCAGGCCGAAGTCGCGTAGATCGTGTATGCCAATGTGTAGCAAGTCCTTGTCTTGTGCCCGTTTCATGATGGAATGGGAGAGGGGCGATTGTAGCAAATCGGGCTGAACGGAGATGATGTCTATGTGCATAGCAGGGACTTATTTTTCGGCGCCGAAGATTCTTTTTTCTACTTCCTCGCAGATGATGTGTCCTAACAGCATATGAGCTTCCTGGATGCGCGGCGTATCGCTAGAGGGCATTTGCAAGCAGATATCTGTGAGGGCGGCCAGTTGTCCGCCGCCTTGCCCCGTCATGCCTATCAGGAAAGTGCCTGCTTGCCGCGCCACCTTAGCTGCTACTAGGATATTGGGGGAGTTGCCGCTGGTAGAGAGCAGGAAGAAAACGTCTTTTTCCTGACACATCGCCTGGGCCATCCGACTGAAAGACTGCTCATAGCCATAGTCATTGCCTACGGCGGTGAGGTAGCTGGTATTGACGTGCAGCGCTTCAGCATAAAGCGGCGGCCGATCGAAGTAGAAGCGGCCGCTTAGTTCCGCTGCTAAGTGCTGGGCATCGGCCGCGCTGCCACCGTTGCCAGCAAAGAGAACCTTACCGCCAGCTTGTAGTGAATCTACACAGCGTTTTATAACGGCCTCCGTATCTTGTAGAAGGGGAAGGTTGTTGAGTATCGCCTCTTTGACCGCAATGGCTGCTCGGATTTGTTGCATACTATTGCGCTATGATGAGGTATTTTTTCTTCTTACCGTTTTCCAGCAAAGCGTAGCTACCATGCAGAAGCTGCCCAGCTTGCAGGCTGCTCTCAGGATCGCTGATTTTTTCCTTGTTTATACTGATAGCGTTACTTTGGATGGCACGGCGCGCTTCGCTTTTGGAACTGGTGATCGCTGTACTTTCGGATAGGAAATCAATCACGGACTGCTGCTCCACAAAGAGTTCTTTGCGCAGGCGGAAGGTCTCGATCTTATCCGCTAAGCTGCCGAGGGTATCGGCATCGAGGGTCAGTAGTTCCTCGCTGCTTGCGCTGCGGCCATAGAGGATGTTGGTTGCGGCGGCAGCTTTTCTTAGTCCCGCTTCGCCATGGATGCGGACCGTTAGTTCTTCCGCTAAGGCCAGCTTGGCAGCGTTGGGTTCGGTGTCTATCTGGGCGATCATCGCTTCCATTTCAGCCCGCGGGCGAAGGCTGAAGTATTTGATAAACTTCTCCATATCTGCATCATTGGCACGCAGCCAGAACTGGTAAAACTCGAATGGGGAAGTATATTCGGACGAAAGCCAGATGTTGCCGCCTTCCGATTTGCCAAACTTGGTTCCGTCGGCTTTAGTTAGGAGGGGCGTAGTAACGGCAAAGGCTTTTTCGCCTAGCTTCCGCCGCACGAACTCGATGCCGCCCGTGATGTTGCCCCATTGGTCGCTGCCGCCCATCTGCACTTTGCAGCCGTAGGCTTGGTAGAGCTCCGCAAAGTCGTAGCCTTGTAGCAGTTGGTAGCTGAATTCAGTAAAAGACATGCCCGTTTCGATGCGGTTTTTTACCGAATCTTTTGCCAGCATGTAGTTGATGGTGAGGGTTTTTCCGACGTCGCGCAAGAAGTCGATGGCGCTCATATCCCGATAAAAATCGAGGTTGTTGACCAAGATGGCGCCGTTAGGGCCTTCAAAATCGAGGAAGCGCTTCATTTGTTCTACTTGCTTGGCTAGGTTGTTGTCTAGCTCGTCGTAGGTTTTGAGCTGCCGCTCTTGGTCTTTTCCGCTGGGGTCGCCGATGCGTCCCGTGGCGCCACCCATTAGTACGATGGGGCGATGGCCAGCTCTTTGCCAAAGGTTGAGGAGCATGATCTGCACATAGTTCCCGATGGTGAGCGATTTGGCTGTGGGGTCGAAGCCAATATAGGCCAGTTGCGAGCCGCTAGCCAGCAGTTCTTCCAGCCCCGGTGTCGATTGGTGGAGCATGCCGCGCCACTCCAATTCCGCTAAAAAATCCATGTCAGTATTTTTGGAAAAGACAAAGGTAAGTAAGCTTTTAGGAATAGGGGGTATGGGGGTACTAAAAATCAAATCGCAAGCGTAAGTTCAGCCGCCGGCCCGTGAGGCGATTGGGGATGGCGTATTGCTGTTCGAAGATGGTTTTTATCCAGGTATTGCCAGCTTGATTTTCTACTTGCATGAGGTTGAAGACCTCGAGGCTGAGGTAGGTGGAGCGGGTGAAGGCCAGCGGATGGTTTTGCTTGCGCTTGCTGCTGAGGTAGTCGTAGATGCGCCAACTGAAACCGATGTCGATGCGGTGATAGGTATCGAAGCGGTAGGGGTTGCGGAACTCGATATTGTTGCCCAGTACGCCGAAGGGGAGGCCACCACCGATGGTGAGGTTGACGTGGGTGCGGAAGTCTTCGTTCTTCGGTAGGTAATCCTGGAAAAATAGGCTGAGGGTGAACAACTGGTCGGTGGGGCGGGGCACGAATTTCACCACCTCGCCCTCGGTGCTACCCAGCACGGTGGTGCGGTGGGTGACGTCCAGGATGCGCTCCCGTGCCTGGAATAGACTGAGGTTGATCCAGCTATCGGCGCCGCGTACAAACTCGCCATTGAGGCGGAAGTCGATGCCTGCCACATAGCCTTCCGAGTCATTCAGACCAGAGTAATCCAAGCGGACGTTTTCGATTTCGTAGCTAACCAGATTGCGCAATCTTTTGTAGTAAGCTTCGGCGATGAAGCGCATTTTTACGGGGTTGCGCTTGCCGTAGTAGAAGTCGGAGGTCAGGCCTGCTACCAAGTGAGTGGATCGCTGGGCTTTCAGATTGGTATTAACAATGCCGTCTGGCGCGCGCATTTCGCGGTAGAAAGGCGCTTGAGCATAGTGGCCAACGGCTAGGCGGTAGCTGATGTCGCGGCTGCCACCGAGCGGTTTATACAGGAGTTGCGCCCTGGGAGAAAAAATCAATTCCCTGTTTAGATCCCAATAATTGGCGCGGATGCCGGCGGTTAATCGCAGCTCCCCTTTGCTGTCTTGTCGCCAGGTCCAGGTATCCTGAAAAAAGCCGCTGAAACGGTTGCTCTGCAGTTGGTTTTGGGTTTTGAGCACGGCAAAAAGATTGACCCCCTCGGGCGCCAACGGCAAGCTGTAGCCGGCACTATCGAGGCGTTCCCACTCATTTAGTAAATCGTCGATGCGTTCGTGCTGCGCCTTGATGCCCCACTGGAGGAAATGGCTGGAGGTGGTGTTTTCTTGGCCGCCCAAAAGCTCCAGTCCCCCCCGAATTTCGGCGTTATAGACCTGGATGTTGAGGAAATTGCGGACAAACTGCTGCTGCACACCGCTGCCCAATTCATTGAGCACTTCGCCGAATTGAGAGCTGCCGATGTCGGTTTCTATTTGCCGGAGGCTGTAGTCGCCGATGATGTCGATGCGTTCGTTCTCGTCGCTTCGGAAGGCGGAGGTGAGGAATTTCAGGAAGAAGGGCTTATCGCTTTTTTCAGGGATATAAGTCAGGGAAAGGCCGGCCATTTGAGTGGTGAAGTCATCTTGCTCGCCGCCTTGGAAATCGGAACGAAGCTGTAGGGCGAAATTAATAAGCCCGAGGGCGGTGGAGCGGCTGACGGGCCGGAAGTTATAGACGCTGCGATTATAGTTGGTCAGGAAGCCCAGTTGCAGATTTCGGTTGATATCGTAGGTGAGGTAGGCTTGGATGTCGCTAAAATCGGGGAGGTATTCACCGCTTACATCGAGGGTGCCTAGGAGGTAGCGGGTGGTTTTGTAGCGTGCTCCTACGAGGTAGCGCAGCTTTTGGTAGCTACTTTTGCCCACGGGCAGGCTTCCTTCCAAGTGAGCCGAGCCACCTAAGAAGCTCATGCCCACAGAGGCGCGGGTGGAGTCGGGGCGCTTGTAGCGAATATCCAAGACGCTGGAGAGTTTATCCCCATAGCGGGATTCAAAGCCCCCAGAGCTGAAGGAAAGATCGCGCACCAGATCGAAATTGGCAAAGGTGAGCCCCTCTTGCTGCCCGGCGCGAATCAGCTGCGGACGATAGATTTCGAAGTCGTTGACATATACTAGGTTTTCATCGTAATTGCCGCCGCGCACATTGTATTGGCTGGTGAGTTCGCCGCCGCCGCCACTAGAGACGCCCAGAGCAATATGCGGTAAAATACTTTCTAAGTTACCAGTAGTATTGGGTAATAGGCGAAGCGCATCGGGCGTTTCGCGAATCATGCCGCCTGTTTCTATTTTGCTGGCTCTTACAACCACCTCCAGCGTACTTTCTGCGGGGGCTAGTGCAACATCTACCTGTTGGGAAGTAGCGGCAGGTAATGGCCCTAGACTCACCCTTTCTTCGCGATAGCCTACATAACGAAAGACCAGCTCAAAGCGCTCGGCAGCAGGTACGCGGATGACATAGCGGCCATTGGCAGCGGTCTCCACGGCGCTGTTGCTGCCTTGTACATAGATGGTCACCAGCTCAACAGGCCGATCGTTCATCACATCGGTTACCTTGCCGGTGATGCTGGCTTGTTCCACTTGCGCTAGTAGGCCGCTGCCTAGAAAAGATAGTGCGCTGCTTAGGAAAAAGGTTAGCCAAGTCGCTTTAAGTACTCGGACAAATTTAATGCGACTTTTCAATCGGGTAGATTTTGCTTTCAGCCGAGGCAAAAGACGTAGGCTTAGTGGTGCTAAGACGAGGCCTTTTAACGCTGGCTGGGAGCAAAAGATGCCGAGTGCAAAGGTGTGATTATTTTTGTCCGAGTACTTACAAGAGGAAAGCATGCAGGTAATTTAGCAGAATGAAAGGCAAAGATAAGACGAATTTATGGAGGTCGAACGGTGCCAAGGCGTAAAAGTGCCAAAGTGTAAAGGTTGGAAAGGCGTATAGATGAGAAGGTGGAAATGGGTAAAGGAGAGACAGGCAGAGACAAGGCACACCTTGTCTGTACTAAAGTCTGATCATCTTATTTGGTCGATGCTTTTTAGGCGCTCAGCTGGGGAGAAACCGCCAAAAGCCAACCGTCAGCAGCCGTTTTAAAAAAGCGAAAAGCTGTCAAAAAAGCGGTCGGTACTTTTATTGATGCCTCGGGCACTGCGGCTGATGGTTTGCAAGGCGTAGTAGCGGTTGTTGGCCACAAAGGCATGGGTGCGCACGCTGGCTTGGCCTCCTAGATAGTCGATACGCCAATAGCGCCCAGGATAGTCGCCTTGCCGCTTGTCAGTACTGAAAAGTATTTCGCCTTTCATGCGCTCTTTGGCGGCATCGAGGCTGGCATCCAGCAATTCGGTTACCAGCTCACTACTATCGTGGTGGAGGCTGCCGTCGGGGTAATCCACATAGCTGAGCATATAGACTTCGTTCTCGGCCGTATCACTGGGCACTTGGAGAAAAAAAGTATGGTAGGCCAAACTTCCTATGGCTGTAGGAACCGTATCAATCTTGTGCTGCCATTCGCTAGGCAATTGAATGTGGAAGCGCCCATCGAGATCCTGAATGTCTATCCAATTTTGTGCCGCTTCCCAGCTGGCGGGCATCTTGGCCTTAGCCGAGCCATGGAGCGGCAAAACCTGTGCTTGTGTAGGCGAATGTAGCAGGCAAAGGAGTAAAAGAAAAAAGCAATATCTCATATGCTCACAAAGACAACTGAGGGCACTGAAAGGTTGGTTTGGGTGCTAGACACACTCAGAATGAACAGGCTCGGCTGCAGAAACAATTACACAAAGAACAGCTCGGTCTGAATCCAGCGTTCCCGCTCGCCTTGTTGGCCGATGGCTAGTTTAAAGGCAACCCTTTTTGCCTTTGAGTGGTTTATGAGAATGAACCAAAACAATTGTTCTACATGCAACAGCTATTTACACTTCTTATTCTCACCATGCTGCTCAACGCCTGCGGCAGTGGTAAAGAGGAGAACGACACTACAACAGCAGAAAAACCCGCCGTGGCGGCAACACAAGAAACAGCGCTACCCAGTGGTAAAAATTTCAGCATTAAAGTCCTCATCGACACCATCAAAAGCCCTCGGAAGGAGCTGAATGGCCAGATTGATGGGGTGGACATCCGCATCAATTACGGCAGCCCAGCAGTAAACAAGCGTACCATCTTTGGCGACCTAGTTCCCTTTGGAAGTGTGTGGCGCACCGGAGCGAATGAAGTAACGCAAATCAGCTTTGCCCAAGCCGTCATGCTTGGGGATATGAAAGAGGCTGTTCCTCCAGGTACTTATGCCTTACTAAGCCAACCAACGGATAAAACCAACTGGATGGTGATGCTCAACGAAGAGGCTTTTATGTGGGGTGCCTACGAGTATGACGCGGCAAAGGATGTTGCTAAATTTGCTGCCGCCGCTACCCTCAGTGAACAGCCAACGGAGCGCTTAGATTTTTCGCTAGACAATACAAGCATTCGCCTACATTGGGCAGATTTGGTTTTACATATTCCCGTAAAAGCAGCGCGCTAATTTCCTAGTCTTCAGCATGGTAGCATTGGCTGCTGAGCGGAGGCATCACACTATAAATATCCATAATATGAAGTACTTATTTACTTTCCTTTCGCTCTTCCTGTTGCTTAGCAGTTGTGGCAAGACAGTTGAGGTGGAAGAGAAAATTGTAGAGAAGATTGTAGAGGCACCTTTTGTGGAGCCTGGTATGATCCACACGGTATTTTTCTGGCTCAAGCCGGATATCACGGAGGCTGAACGCGCGACAATGTTGGCAGAGCTCAACAAGCTTAAGGAAGTTAAAAGTATCCAGCGTGCCTTCATCGGCCCGCCATCGGCTACGGAAGAGCGCGGGGTAGTGGACAATACCTATAGCTACGCCTTTATTCTTTGGTTTGCCGACGTGGAGGCGCAAAATGCCTATCAGGTGGACCCCATTCACTTGGCTTTCGTAGAGAAAAATAAAGACCTTTGGACGAAGGTGGTGGTGTATGACAGCGATGTGATGCAGTAGGGGATGAAAGAAATCCGCCAAATTCTTGCTGCCTTCGAAGCCATAGATTGGGCTGCCGGGGAGCAGGCAGCATTAGCCACGGTGGTAAGTGTGGAGGAGTCCAGCTACCGCCGGGTGGGTGCCCGTATGCTGGTCACTTCTCGGGGGCATTGGGTAGGAGGTATTAGCGGTGGTTGCTTGGAAGGGGATGCCCTTCGGCGGGCGCAGGAGTCGATTCTGAAGCAGTCTCCTAGCCTGGTGGTTTATGATACCCGAGAGGAAGAAGACCGCGCTATTGGCATCGGCCTGGGTTGCAACGGACGTATCCAGGTTCTGTTTTGCCCGCTTCTGCCCGAAGCTGCCGATAACTCCATGGCAATTCTGAAAGCGCATGTAGGTATTCGGACGCCGACACTTTTGCTACAACTTATTGGGCAAGATGGACAGCCGAAGGATTTAGATGGGCGGATTTACACCATCAAGGATTTAGCTGCCTTATCCGCCAACTATCAGCTATCCCTAGAAAGCCTGAAACAAGCTATCCGAAACGCTTCGCAGCGCAGGAAGTCGGTGCCCTTGCTGCTGAGAAACGAAGCGGGAATAGATATTTCACTAATTTGCGAATATTTAGAGCCTCGCTTACGCCTATTTGTTTTTGGAGATAACTACGATGTGCTTCCCCTGGGGCAAGTGGCCGATTTGCTAGGCTGGGAATTGATCTTGGTAGGTAAAAAACGCAAGTTTGGCAAAGCGCACTACCGGCTTGCCGCCCAGGTCTTCGACTTCGGAGAAGAGGAAGCCTGGCTCCCTTTGCTAGATCATGGCTCCTGCGCAGCCATCATGTCCCATGACTACCAAGCAGACCTTCGCGCGCTGCGGCTATTGCTTCCTTTGAACTTACCTTATGTAGCCTTGCTAGGGCCGGCTAAAAGAAGAGACAAGCTCCGTGCTGCTTTGGATAAGGAAGGTTTTTTTGCATCCGACTATCCACAGCTTTTTGCACCAGCAGGCCTAGATATTGGGGCTGAAAGCCCTGAGGAAATCGCCTTATCAATAGCCGCCGAAATCGTAGCTGCCATGCGCAATCGGGAAGCTGGTTTTTTGCGCGACCGGTCAGGAAGCATCCATGAAAAAGTGGACACTTGGACGGTTGGACGTATCCAAATACCGGATAAAAACCAGTAAAAGCTTGAATATTCTACTAGCCCCCGACAAATTCAAAGGCTCGCTTTCTGCTGCCGAGGTAGCGGCTGCGCTGGCAAAGGGCCTAGTACAAAGCTGCCCCTGTGTCCATTTTCGCCTGCATCCCTTAGCAGATGGCGGCGATGGCTCTCTGGCTGTTTTACAAGCTGCGCGAGCTGTGGAAATTCATAGCCTTGAAAGCGTGGATCCGCTGGGAAGACCGCTGCTAACTACGTATCTATCAGATAGCGATGCAGCTTATATTGAACTGGCCTCGGCAGCAGGATTGGTCTTACTCAGGCCCTCAGAACGGAATCCGCTGCTGACTTCTACCCGAGGTACTGGACTGCAAATTCGGGATGCTTTGGCTCGAGGAAAGCGACATATTTACCTCTTTCTTGGCGGCAGTGCTACCCATGATGGCGGGATGGGGGTTGCGGATGTACTAGGCTTTAGATTCGTGGATGCAAGCGGCCATTTGCTGGCAGCAAAAGGTGAAAATTTGGAAAAAATAGTGCGTATGGATTTTGATGACTGCCACCCAGCGCTGCGAGATACACACTTTTATCTGGTATGTGATGTCACTAATCCGCTAATAGGGCCGGTAGGTGCAGCGGCAGTCTATGCGGCTCAAAAAGGAGCGGACGCAGCGGACATACGGCGCTTGGAGCAGGGTTTGAGGCAATTGGCGGACGTATTGGTCGCGCATGGCTATCCAGCTGTTCACAATTTGGCGGGTGCTGGTGCTGCGGGTGGGGTAGGCGGCGGCTTGCACGCACTACTGGGCGCTCGTTTGCAGCCGGGCTTTAGCACCATGGCTCAAATTACCAATCTGGCGGATGCCCTTGCCTGGGCCGATCTTGTTATCAGCGGCGAGGGCCACCTAGATACCCAAACTGCCCAGGGTAAAGTAGTGGCGGGCGTTCAAGCGATGGCAGCTGAAAAAGGCAAGCCGCTAGCGGTGGTTTGTGGTGCCGCAGACAAAGAAGCGGCGGCTGCCATGGGTTTAGACACCCTCTACACCATCCTGGATCGGGCGCACAGCTTGGAAGATGCCATGGAAAATGCGGCTCATTACCTAGCTGAAATTGGGGCGGCACTAGGAGCTAAATGGTGTTGAAGGTTTTACTCCCCCTCCACGACTTGCTCTGTAGGCGCCTCCACCCGATTTCTGAAATTCACTTTGATCCGATAGTTGCTGCCAATGGTTTGTACCAAGGGGGTGAACATGGTGTTCATGATCTCGTTGGCTTGGCTTTTGGCTCTTTCCATTACGTTGCTCTCAATGGCTTCTGCGCGGAAGGTCTCCCGCAAGCTATTGATGCCTTCATTGATGCTTTTGTTCTCTAGCTCGCGGAGCCAGCCAATGTCTAGTTTATCGATTTTGGGCAAGACCTCATGGCTTAAAATGGTAGGTTCGGGAAGGGTAATGGTAACAATTTTGTTGCGCGAATCGAGCTGTAGATCGAAGTTGTCTTGAAGGCGAAAACCGACTTTTAGGATAGAGATGGCGGTAATTTCCACCTCGGTATTCGAGACATTGATGCCCCAAATATTGGTTTGCATACTTTTGCTAATGCCCTTTTTATCGCGCACTTCAATGGTAGCTAGCTCGCTGATGACGCGTTCTACTTTTTCTTGGAAAATACCGCGGCTTTTGCTGAAATCGTCGATAGCGGCGCGTTCTTGCATGCGTTTGATGAGCGGGGTGAGGGCTTCGCCCATGGCTATCCCGCAAGGGGTGGTGACGTCGGCGCCTTTGGCCAGAATATTGCCATTGCGGGTGCGGATGACGGTAGCCATGATTTTGTTGACCAGGAAGCAGGTGTATTTGGCAGCCACCTCTTCAAAGACTTCGGTTACTTTTCTGCCGCCTTCCTCATACCAGGTCTCGTAGATGGCAGCGGAGGTATCGCGCATCCGAATAAAATCAGCGTAGTACAAATCTGCTACGGACGGGTGCTCGCGGGCATATTCCCGCAGCACCTCTGCTTTCAGGCTGTCGTTGAGGCCCAGTCGGTTAGATACGTGCTCGAGGATATCTTTATTGATATCAAAGACCATCTGATCAAATTCTCTTCGATAGCGTTTGGGGTTTTGTAGCACGGCCAGCGCCGTTTCGGTATCCAAGCTCAGCTTAAAATCGGCAGGCATGTACTGTAGCTGATACTCGGCAGGCGCGGCCAGAAAGGAGCCTGGCTTGGCCTGATAGTAACGATAAACCAAAAGCGCACCGATGGCGAGTATCAGCAAAACCACGATGCCTTGTGTCAGCGTCATGCCTTTATTAGGGCTGGAGGGCGGCGGAGAGTAGGGGGGAGGAGTGGACATCGTATTGGTATTTAAATATTGGCTGTTTGTTGTTTGCTTTCTTCCAGGATTTGCAGCAGCCGCACCACCTCCACGGCTTCGCGCACATCGTGCACGCGCAGCAGGGAGGCACCCGCCTGCAGGGCGATTACGTGCAAGGCAGTGCTGCCGTTTAAGGCCGTCTCGGGGGTGATGCCTAGTGCCTTCCAAATCATCGACTTCCGGCTAATGCCCGCCAAGACAGGTCGGTTGAAGCTCCCGAAAGCCCGCAAATTATGCAATAATTGGTAATTCTGTGCCATACTTTTTCCAAAACCGAAGCCGGGGTCTAGGATGACGTCTTTCACGCCCAGTGCGGTGAGTTGTACATTTTTCTGAGCCAAGAAGTCCCAAACTTCCGTCACTATGTCATCGTATTGTGGGTTGTCTTGCATGTTTTTGGGCTGCCCGCGCATGTGCATCAAGACGTAAGGCACCCCCAGCTCCGCCACGCAGGGGAAAAGCTCGGGGTCGAGGCTGCCTGCGCTGATGTCGTTGATGATGCCCGCGCCGGCGGCTACGGCTTTTCGGGCGGTATCGGCATAAATGGTATCTACACTAATGATGCAATCTGGCCTAGCCTCCTTGATGCCCTCTATGACGGGCAAAATCCTTTCTTGCTCGGTTTTCGGGTCGATGAGGTCAGCGCCTGGCCGAGACGACATACCACCAATATCCACTATAGCGGCGCCAGCAGCCAGCATTTCATTGGCACGCTGTAGGGCCTCCGCCAGACCGCGCCTGCGGCTGCCAGCATAGAAACTATCGGGCGTAATATTCAAAATTCCCATGACCTTGGCAGGCCGAAGCGATATAAGTTGCCCAGCACAATTAAGGCTTTGTTGTTTGGCGAGCATATATGTTGTGTGCTTTATGCGTATCTTTGCCTTCATAACAGTTCGTACTGGAAGCGGGTTGCATGAAGCAATCTGCCAGCTTTTCCACTCAATCTATCCTTCTCTTGCAGTATAGCGAACAAGATATTCGTCGTTTGGCCATTGGTCGCTTGCGTATGCATTATCGGCTGCGCCCGCGCCGCGATTGGAATGGTATGCAAGTGGTGGATAAGCCGCACTTCTTCGAGGGTATTACCATTGATGCACGACTAACGTATATTGAACCAGATGGCAGCAACTTCATCGCCACGGTGGAAGCCACCAGCCTCAATAAGCGGAAAGAAGTAGATTATCGCTTCAACTGGTTCCGCTGGCTGGGCGAGAGTTTCTGCCTAAGCACTTTCCTAATCGCCAGCCTACTTGGATTGCTCTATTTGTGGGGTTTACTAGAGTTGGGCAACCTCAGCAGTGTATTGGGGCAAGGAGCCGATATGGGCAGTAATGCAGGAGCCATGCCCACTTTTTGGAGCCGTGTAGGTGATTTGCTCGTGGTGCTGCTCGGTGATCCAGCGCTTTCTGCTATGTATGAAACGGAGGTGGAGGGTTTCAATTTGCTGTACAATCCCCTCATTGCGGGTAGTTACTGGACTTTGGCTAAGTTTTTCCTCTTTTTTTTTCTATTGATGGCTACTTTTTTGTGGTTTTTCCCATCGCGCTATCGCTATATTTATGCCATCGAGCAGTTCAAACGCTTTCATGCCAATGACCAATGGGTGGCCATTTCTCATGAGCTGTATAACAATCATCAGGATGTGCGCTATACCGAGCTTCATCACCAATGTGCCCGCTATGGCTTCGGTCTGATGGAGCTAGAACCCGATCGGAATTGGCGCATCCTACTAGCACCCAAGCAAGGTGATTATTTTAAAGATCTTCGCCAGCAGCTACCATCCTGGGTGCAAAACCTCGATAAAACTACTCGTCTTAATAGCATCCTACCCGCTGCAAGAACTAGGCCCAACAACTTGCCACCCTCCATAGATCCCCTCTCCCCGGAGGCGCTGCAACTAGGAACTGGCGAAGAAGAAGCGGAGGAACAGCCTGTTGAAGGATTATTACCCCCACCTATAATCGGGAGAGCCGTGGCTGGTAGGCCTAGCTTTAAAAGCCTTCGAGGGAAATACCTCCGGCGTCGTTATTATCATCTTCGCTGGCAAATACGCCATCTACTGAGGCCTGCTGTTATCAAGCGGAGCCCTAATTTTTTTCATATCAGCCGCTATTGGGTAGCGATGGGACTTTTTGGTTGTGCTGTCATTGTTGGCTTTATTTATCAGCATGCGGGTGTGAAAAGCGTAGTAGAAGTAGGCGAGCAGGGCGCTGCTGGCTTGCCTAATGCGCTGGAGGTAGGTAGCCAAGACTATACCCCGCTAGACCCCACCTTCGAGGCTCGGCTCAATGACATCCATGTTCGAGAAGATGGCAGCCGCGTCAACGAAAATACCAGCAACCAACGGCTTTCGCCCCCAGCCACCACCTATAACCTAGATGACCGCTTGGAGCAAGCACCCGAAAGCCCCCCTGAGGCAGTGCTAGACCTGGCTATCTTAGGCTACGATAGCGACGTTTTTTATTACCGCTTGGCTGTTGGGGATACCACCCTGCTTTTCAATTGCCCCAGTCTATCCAATGCTTCCAGCGTTTTTATATTGCTCTATCAAGCAATGGATAATTTTGAGCAGGCGCTTGGAGTCGCTGGGCGTTTGCACAGCCGCACCCAGCTGGTTGTCAACATCAGTCGCAGTGATTGCTTCAGAACGGGCGCGCCGGGCTACATTGTCTTCTTGGATGATCCGATGACCGATGAGAGCCTGGTGAACTACCGCTACCGAACTTATACCCGAGATTGGGAAATTGAGCTGGAGATTTTAATGCGATAGACTTTTACGTATGGCACATATTATTTTTTTAGACAAAGCTGCCCATCCTTATTTCGCAGAAGCCTTAGAAGCCGCTGGCCATAGTTGGGAAGACCACAGTGCAACGTCTCGCGAGGAAGTACTGCGGCAGTTAAGTCGGTTTGATGGCTTGATGGTACGCTCTAGGCTGCAAATTGATCGGGAACTGATGGATGCTCATCCGGGTCTGCGCTTTATTGCTCGCTGGGGCGTTGGGACGGAGCACATCGATCTGGCCTACGCGAAGGCACGGGGTATTGCAGTCTATACCAGCCCAGAAGGCAGTAAGCACGCTGTAGCGGAGCATACCGTGGGCATGCTACTGATGCTGCTCAATCACCTAGGCCGCGCCGATCGGCAGATCAGGGCAGGGCAATGGATTCGCCGTGCCAACACTGGCCGGGAGTTGGGTGGGCTCACCGTTGGCATCATCGGCTATGGTAATATGGGCAAGGCCACGGCGCGGCGGCTAAGCGGCTTCGGATGCCAGGTTCTGGCGTATGATAAATACTTGGAAAATTATGGCGACGACTACGCCCAGGCAGTATCACTATCAGCCTTACAAGCGCAGGCTGATGTGGTGAGCCTTCACCTCTCTCTGGAAGGAAATATTCACTACGCCAACGAAGCTTGGATCGCAGCCTTTGCCAAGCCTTTTTACCTGATCAATACCGCACGGGGCTTGGCCGTCAACACACCCGATCTGCTGGCCGCGCTGGAAGCAGGGAAAGTCCTTGGCGCTGCCCTAGATGTGATAGAATACGAAGATCAAAGCTTCGCCAGCTTCGAGCCGTCAGCGCAGCCAGCAGCCTTCCAGCGTTTGTTGGAAATGGACAATGTGCTGCTCACGCCTCACATCGCTGGCTGGAGCTTCGAAGCTGAAGAAGGCCATGCGCGTACACTTATTCAGAAGCTGCTGCCTATATTTGCCTCATGATTACATCTCCCAACCGCCAGAAAGAGCTTCAGAAAGTTGCTCACCAATTAGAACTGGACTACCAAGCCACGGATGCTTACAATCTCAGCAAGCAATTGTCTGATTTTCGATTATTCCGGAAAGGCAGCAGCAAGCGGGTGTACAATATCCTGCGCAAGCAAGATGAACTGATGGCCTTTGATGTGCGCATCTTTGATTATCGCTACCTGCGCTACGCGGGTAAACGCATGAAGCGCCACGAGCAAACGGTTTTCTTTCTGCACAGCACGCAGCTAGGGCTGCCAGAAGTGTGGATGCAACCCGAAACCGTCCTTCACAAAATAGGCGAACTGCTGGGGATGGAAGATATTGATTTCATCCGCTTCCCCAAATTTAGCAGCCAATACCGCCTCATTGGTGAAGATGAAGCGTTCGTTCGTCACCATTTTACGGATGAAGTGCTCAACTATTTCACCTTAGAGAAAGGCTGGTCGATGGAAGGGGTGGGCTATTACCTGATCTTGTACAAGAGAGACCGGGTGCTGTCTGCCCAAGAAATCGGCCGCTTCTACCAGCAAGGCATGGAGGTGTTTCGCCTGCTATCCGATAAGGATGCGCAGTTTAAGCTTTTTGGGAGTTGATCAATAGATAATGACAAAGAAGAAAAAAGATATTTTTAGCAGCGGGAGCGATACCCCTTCCGATAATCCCTTTGCTTCCCTTTTGGGAGGCTTGGATCTGCCGCCCGCTCCGGAGGGGGCTAGCGACCAAGTGTGGGACGCGGAAACAAGGGAAGGGGAAGCTTCCATGGAACCAAAGCAGCAAAAGCTCTACGTCAGCATAGACCGCAAGCAGCGCAAGGGCAAGGAAGTGACCTTGGTAGAGGGTTTCCAAGGCTCCGGGGCAGCCTTAGAGGCGCTAGCCAAAGAACTCAAAACAGCTTGTGGCGTAGGCGGCTCGGTAAAAGAGGGCAGCATTCTCATACAGGGCAACCAAAGGGATAAAATTATCCAATTACTGCTAGCGGCTGGGTATCAACAGACGAAGCGAAAGGGGGGGTGAGGAATGAATGGACAATGGACAAGCGACAGTGACTGCTCTTCTCTGGAATTTGGATAGATTTCGGGCGCTGCGCGGGTGGTGAATGGACAAAATGAACAATGACGGAGCTGGAGCCCTGCTCATAGGAGAAAACCTTGCTCCTGCGAGAGCCAGCGAGTGCGTATGTACACTTGTGCCCGTTTAGTAGGGCGAGAGCAACGAGTGCATGCTGTGTCCGTATGGATGCACACTTGTACCCGCGCACACGCGTCTCAGGACCGGAACGCCCGTCTTACAACCCGCCTGAGCTGTAGCTCGTAGGGGTCTGGGTTTAGTAGGGCGGAGAGCCACTCTCAAGGCCTGTGTCTCAAGGCTTATGGTTGACTCCATCCGCTATGCGCCTGAGAAGCACCGACTAGGCAGATGCTCAACCTTAGTACTTTTACACTAAACCACCTTAGCACCTTCTAGGGCTTATAGCTCCCCTTCAAACCCACGGTGAGGTTAAAAACGGGCTTTCCGGCTTGGCTGTCGGGGTCGGAAACGTAGTAGCCTTTGCGCAGGAATTGGAAGTAATAACCACCGCTGTTTATTTCGCCGAGTGCAGGCTCGCCTTTAGCGGTGCCTACGATAAGGCTGCCGGGGTTGATAAATTCCAAGAAATCTTTGTCCTCGTGGTTCATCGGGGTGGGGTCGGTGAAGAGCTTATCATAATGGCGCACTTCTATATCCACCGCTTCTTGTGCACTGACCCAGTGGAGCGTGCCTTTGGCACTGACACCACTACTATCTTCCCCGCTTTTGCTATCGGGGTAATAAGTGCAATTAATTTGCGTAACGCGGCCTTCCGCATCTTCCTCGTGGCCTAGGCAATGAACGATATAGCCGCTTTTGAGCCGAACATCTTTGCCTGCTGCGAGGCGAAAATACTTCCTACCTTGGGGTTCTTTGCTGTAATCTTCCCGCTCTACCCATAGCTCGCGGCTGAAGGGAATAGAGCGGCTGCCTGCGGATTCGTCTTCGGGATTATTGTCGGTTTCAAGCCACTCGTTTTGATCTTCGGGGTAGTTGTTGATGACGAGTTTTACAGGGTCTAACACAGCCATGTAGCGCAAGGCGATGCGGTTGAGAACCTCGCGAACGCGGAACTCTAGCAGCTCAAATTCTTGTTGGTTTTCTCGCTTTTGCACGCCGGTGAGGCGGCAGAAATTGCGGATAGCCTCGGCAGGGTAGCCACGGCGGCGCATACCAGCAATGGTACCGAGGCGAGGATCGTCCCAGCCTTCTACAATACCTTGATCCACAAGCAGTTTAAGGCGGCGTTTGCTGGTAATGAGATAGTCCACATTCATACGAGCGAACTCAATTTGACGGCTAGGGAAGATCTCCAGTTTTTCGATGAGCCAGTTGTATAAATCGCGGTGATGGCGGAATTCCAAACTGCAAAGCGAGTGGGTAATGTGCTCGATGGAGTCGCTCTGCCCATGGGCAAAATCGTACATGGGGTAGATGCACCAAGCATCGCCGGTTCGGTGATGCGCCTCGTGTTTAATGCGGTAGAGTAGGGGATCGCGCATCAGTAAATTGGGGTGAGCCATATCTACTTTAGCCCGCAGCACTTTAGCTCCGTCGGGGAACTTCCCAGCGCGCATTTGGCGAAATAGATCAAGGTTGTCCGCCACCGAGCGGTCGCGATAGGGGCTGTGGGTGCCAGGCACGCCGATATCGCCTTTTTGTACGGCAATTTCTTCAGCGCTGCTATCGTCCACATAGGCGAAGCCTTTTTGGATGAGGTCTTCGGCCATTTGATAGAGTTCCTCAAAATAATCACTGGCGTAGAGGACTTTGTCTTCCCATTCGTAGCCAAGCCAGCGGATATCTTGTTGGATATTGTCAACATAAAGGGTCTCCTCTGTACTTGGGTTGGTGTCGTCCATCCGTAGGTTGGTGCGGCCACCATATTTTTGGGCGGTTTCGAAGTTGATGCAAATGGCCTTGGCATGGCCGATGTGCAGGTAGCCATTCGGTTCGGGTGGAAAACGGGTGTGTACCCGGCCTTGGTGTTTGCCGGATGCCAAGTCTTCCACAATAATCTCTTCAATAAAATTAGTCGGCTTTTCGATTTCCGCTGCCATAAAAATGTATTTATCGGGTGTGCTTTCCAAGGATAAAGAAAGCGCCTTTATCGTTTCCTAACAATCGGCAAAGGTAGGAATAAGTTTCATTTCTTCCCAGCTGCTCCTTCGGCAGAAAAAACTATCTTTGCATTTCAATATCAAAAGAAGCCAGACTGTTATGCTTGCCACCAATTATTTGAATGAACTGAACGATGTGCAGCGGGAAGCCGTAGTGAATACAGACGGGCCAGTCTTGGTGGTGGCAGGGCCGGGGTCGGGGAAAACGAGGGTACTCACCTACCGGATTGCGCATATTATTAAGCAGGGCGCGGCGCCTTGGGAGGTGCTGGCGCTAACCTTCACTAATAAGGCTGCTCGGGAGATGAAACACCGCATCGAAGGGGTGGTCGGCAGCCGAGCAGCTAAGATATGGGCAGGTACCTTCCACTCGCTTTTTGCAAGAATACTGCGAGTAGAAGCGGCACATATCGGCTACAGCAGCAATTTTACAATCTATGATGCTGACGATACCAAAAGTCTCCTAACGCAGATCATCAAAGAGATGCACCTGGATACCAAAGTATATAACCCCAACAGCATCAAGAACCGCATTTCTTCGGCCAAGAGCAACCTCATCACGCCCAAATTATATGCCGAGAATGCCGAGCTAATGGCGCAAGATCGAATGGCCAAAATGCCGCTGGTTCACACCATCTACACCGCCTACGTCAAGCGCTGTAAAGCAGCCGATGCAATGGATTTTGATGATCTGCTCTATCGGCTTTTCGAGCTTTTACAGAACCATCCGGAAGTGGTGAAGCGCTACCGAGAAAAATTTCGTTACGTGCTAGTGGATGAGTTTCAAGACACCAACACCTTGCAATACGCCATCATCAAAAAGCTGGTGCAGTACCCAGAAAGCCCAAGGAATATCTGCGTTGTGGGCGATGATGCTCAGTCAATTTATGCTTTCCGGGGCGCCACCATTCAAAACATCCTCGATTTTGAACAGGATTTCAAACCCTTCGGTATCAAGACCTTTAAGTTGGAGGAGAACTACCGCTCCACTTCCGCCATCGTAGAAGCTGCCAATGCGGTGATCAACAACAATCAGCGACAAATACAAAAAAAGATATGGAGTAGCAAAGGGGAGGGGCAAAAGGTGCAACTCATCAGAACCATCGACGATGCCGAAGAGGGGCGGCGCGTGGCCGATACAATCCTAGAGTTCAAGAATCGCCATCACTTGATGAACAGCGATTTTGCCATCCTTTACCGCACCAACGCCCAAAGCCGCGTTTTCGAGGAATACCTCCGCAAATTCAATATTCCCTACCGCGTTTTTGGTGGGCAGAGTTTCTACCAACGCAAAGAAGTGAAGGACTTGGTGGCCTACCTTCGGGTAGTGGTGAATCCCAATGACGAAGAAGCACTGCGGCGCATCATCAACTACCCCAAACGCGGTATCGGCAAAAGCAGCTACGATAAAGCCATCGAGCTGGCACAGCAGCGTGGTGTCTCCGTCTATGAAGCACTGCGCAGCGTGGCCTTGCCTAAACGCGCCAAAGATTCGGTGAGCGGCTTTCTTTCGATTTTAGACAATGCTCGTGGCCGCATGGACAAGGCCGATGCTTACGAAATTGCCACTTATATAGCAAAAAAATCTACCTTACTAGATACCTTACGCAACGACAATTCCATCGATGGGCGCAATCGGCTAGATAATACCAATGCCTTACTGGATGGCATTCAGTCTTTTGTAGAGGACGATACCGTCATCGATACAGAAACCCTGCCAGATAAAAGCCTAGCAACCTATCTGCAAAATATTGCCCTCCTCACCGATGCAGATACCCAAGACCAAGACAATACCGAGGTCGTAACGCTCATGTCTATCCATGCAGCCAAAGGCTTGGAGTATAAAGCGGTATTCGTGGTGGGCTTGGAAGAGAAGCTATTCCCTAGTTTTATGAGTATGGATAGCATGGAAGGTCTCGATGAAGAACGGCGGCTGTTTTATGTGGCCATCACCAGAGCAGAAGAGTACCTCGTGCTTAGCTATGCCAATATGCGCTACCGTTTCGGGAAAATGGAACACAACGAACCCAGCCGTTTCCTACGGGAAGTGCCGGATAGTGTGATGGAAAGCAGCAGCTCCCTGAGAGGTAAGCGCTCGGAGGTGATCCGGGATAGCGAACCCGCTCGTGCCGCCATCAGCGGCCGCTTGGCCAAAAAAATTACGCAGGTCGAACCCCAGATTCCAGAGGAAGACTTCGTGGCTAGCCCCTTGGAGGCCATTCAGCCCGGCGTAACCGTCATCCACCTAAAGTTCGGAGAAGGTAAAGTATTAGCGCTCGATGGCGGTCAGGATAACCGAATTGCTACCATCCATTTTAAGGACCTTTCCGACCCGCAAAAACGTATTATGCTCCGCTTTGCCAAGCTGCAGGTTATCCATTGACGGGGTTTTAGACACGCGCCTAGTTAAACATCCCAAAACAATCATTATACCGGCTCTGGAAGCGCTTTTTTTGCAGGGCTTCGCTATCGCCTAGATCGATAGAAATGCCAATCTCGTGCACTCCCCCCAAGCTCCCCTCGGCAGCGCGGAGGTCGGAAATGGTGGCATCGTAGCTGTAGCCGATCCGGAAAACGCCTTGCTTGACGCCCACCAAGCCCACGATAGCGTCTGGATTGCCAAAGGCATGGCGGTAATACGTACCGATAAAGAGGGGCCCCCAGCCCCAATAAGCGCCGGCCATCAGTTGCTGGAAACCCGCCTGGCGGGCATATAAAATACTAGGGGCAATGTAGGAGGGGCGCAGCCGATTGTTGTAGCGCTTGACCTTGAATTGCCCACCAGCATGGACAGTAAAGCGCATCGGCCGCCCTCCAATAATGTTGGGGTTGATCTCCAGCAGGCTCTCGTCGGGTCGCGTCAGGTGATCAACAGCAAAGCCACCGTAAAAATTCTTGGCATACAATACCAGACCCATACCAGCATCAAAGCTGATTTTCGAACTAGCCGCCAGCATTTCCTCGCTTATCTCTCCTGTAAATCCATCCCTTGGGCTCAGCACATCACCAAAGACGAGTTGGCTAAAATCCACCTGCGTTTGCAGCAAACCCGCCGAAAGTCCCATGCGTGCATATACTTCCTTGTTCAGGCGAACCTCGTAGCTGTAAACAGCCGAAAAACTGTTGTTTCGGTAAACACCGTCCGCCTGTTTGTCCGATAGCAAAGATACGCCGAAGGAGTAGGGCTTGTCTTCAAAAGGCTGCTCGTAGCTGATGGCCATCGTTTCGTAGGCATTGGGCCAGGCCGCATATTGCTGCCGATAGTTGAGGTGGATTCTGGGCGCAACACCCACCCCCGCCAGCGCCGGATTGAGCCGCAAGGGTGCCGCATAGAACTGGCTAAAAACAGGATCCTGCCCCTGCACAAGTGTGAGCAGTGTGAAGAACAGTGCAATAGTCAGGCATTTTTTCATTGTCAGTGGTTGTCTACTCTCATAAAACTAAGCAGTTTGCAAGATTGTTGCCTCATTCTGGCGTCTTTTGTTTTTATGCCGACACACAGAAAGTCTTAATAGGCAATTTGAACCTGGCTGCTGCGTTTTTATTTCGTATTTTTGTTCCACTACTCTAGCTCACATCAAGATGCGTTATTTAATTATCCTTCTGGCTCTAATTGGGGCTTGCTCCCAGTTGTCGGCTCAATTGGTCTTAGAAAAATCTTTCGAATGGACGGAAGAAGCCAAGATCTTTACCTGGGAAGGGGAACAATTTTATGAGTTGGCTCTCGCAGGAGCAGTGCTAGAAGAGAGGAGCAATGTTCTCCTACCCCAATGGATCGAGCAGTTCCCTGTGCCTAGTAATGGCGATCTACAAGTAGAGGTGCTTTCGGCAGAATACGAAAACTTCACCGCTGATTCGCGCTTCGATCTCTCGGAGGTCCTGCCCGAAACGCTTCGCTTCCAAACGAGCGTCAGCCGAAGCCCCCAAGGCTGGCAGGGGAAAGTCTCTTTTGTCCCGATGCTGCGCGGAAACAATGGCTATCAGCGGCTGCTTTTTATCCGCCTGCGGGTAAATCACCAGCCTAAGGCCGTGGCGCGTACCTCCTTCACCAACCGCTCGGTACTGGCTGATGGAGACATCTACCAGCTGGCAGTCACCCAAACGGGTATTCACAAACTGAGCCGCAATTTTCTTCGGGATGCCCTCGGAATCACCAACCTCGATAATATAGACCCCCGAAGTATTCGCCTCTATGGGCAGCGAGGTGGCATGCTTCCTGAAGTTACTACCGATGAAGTGATCGATGACCTTCAGGAATATCCCATTCTCATCGAAGGCGAGGCTGATGGCCGCTTCGACGGAGAAGATGCCCTGTTTTTTTATGCCGAAGGCCCTACCATTTGGGAGTATGATGCCAACAACAACCGCTTTAGCCAATCGCCCAACCTCTACGACAACAAAAACTATTATTATCTAAAAGTAGGTGCAGCCGGTAATGGCTTGCGCGTGGCCAGCATCACCGAAAATGGCGGCACGCCCGTCAATAGCTTCGATGACTTGCACCGCTTCGAAAAGGAAGCTGCCAACCCCTTGCATACGATTAACACCGCAAGCGGATCTGGCCAAGTATGGCTAGGCGATTTCTTCAAGAATAGCCGAGAGCGCACCTACAACAACCTTTTTACCATCCCCGATCTGGTAGCAGGAGAACCCGCTCAGGTGTCGGCGCGTATGGCGCTGCGAAGCGGCCCGATTTCGGCGAATAGCTATTTCTTTGTTGAAATAGATGGTCAGGAGCTGCGCTCCAACCTAGGCGGTGGCGTCAATTACAACAGTGTTTTGCAGTCCCGTGCACTTAATCTCACCGACCTCAATGGCAGTGTCAACCTTTCTGGGAGTCAGGTAAATGTAAAGGTGAGCTATCCTTTTCCCGCCAATGCCTTTGCCAGCGAAGCTTGGCTGGATTATGTCCAGATCGTAGCTCGCCGGCAATTGCGGCTCGCTGGAGGGCAGCTGCTTTTTCGCGATACCCGTAGCCGCGAGAACGCTAATATCACTTGGCAATTATCCAACGCCAACGCTAGTACCCGCGTTTGGCGCCTGTCGCCCACCTCAGGCCCTGTTCAACTCAGCGGAAGTCTTGCTGGCAATCTACTTTCAGTAGGCTGCGCTACCAACGGCCAGCTACAGGAATTGGTCGCCTTCAACCCCAGTGGTCAGTTGTTGGAAGCCGAGGCTATCGGGCGCATAGATAACCAAAATCTTCACGGGATCTTACAAGCCGAAATGCTGATCGTATCCCATCCCAGCTTCCTCCAACATGCCGAAACGCTCGCCGAACACCGTCGTTCCTACAGTGGGCTGGAAGTGGTGGTGGCCACTACCAAGGCGATCTACCATGAGTTCAGCAGCGGTAAAGAAGACCCCGCGGCCATTCGCAATTTTGCCAAAATGCTCTACGAACGAGATAGCCGATTCCGATACCTGCTACTGGTAGGGGATGGGAGCTTCGATCATCGAAATATCTATCAGTTGGGCAGCAATTTTATTCCCGTCTTCGAGCACCAAGGAACTTTCAATGAAGTCGCTGATTTTCCTGCCGACGACTTCTTTGGTATCTTCACCGCCTCCCCGAACCGGCAGCCCCTCGATCCCGACTTGAATATCAGTGTCGGCCGGCTACCCGTCCGTTCTTCTGATCAGGCCCGGGAAGTAGTGGCTAAGATTGTGCGCTATGATACCAATCCGGCTGCACTTGGCAACTGGCGCAACCGAATGGTCTTTGTAGGCGATGATGAAGATGGCGGCCAACATACCCGCGATGTAGATGGCATCGCCAGAAGCCTAGAAGCAGTGAAACCTGAACTCAATTTCGATAAGCTCTACTTTGATCTTTTTCCGCAAATTAGTACTTCTGCGGGCGATCGCTACCCCGACGTGACGGAGGGTCTGAATAGGGCAGTCGTTCGTGGTTCCTTAGCCATTACCTACCTCGGCCACGGCGGCCCCAGAGGCTGGGCGCAGGAGCGGGTACTGTCTATCCCTCAAATCCGAAATTGGCGCAACCCCGATCATCTTCCTATTTTTATCACTGCCACCTGTACTTTCGCATCTTTTGATGATGCGGCCTTCGTCAGCGCCGGTGAAGAAACCTTGCTGAGTAGCCGAGGAGGAGCGGTGGCCTTGCTCACCACCACCCGGCCCGTATTTGCTACCCAAAATAGAATACTGACCGAGCGCACCACAGCTGCTATGCTGGAACGGCCAGATGGGCAATGGAGAACGCTGGGCGATGTTATACTAATCGCAAAAAACGCCATCACCACGCGGGGCGGCCAAAATAGCCTGAGCGGTAATACGCAGAATGCTAGAAAATTTACCCTCCTAGGTGATCCGGCTACCGTAGTGGCGCTGCCTATTCACGATATACGCACCACCATGATCAATCAGCAGCCTGTCGATAGCAGCCGTGTCGATACGATTGGGGCGCTCGATCAAATTACTATTGGCGGCGAAATTGTGGATGTCAATGGCAACCTACTTTCCAATTTCAATGGACTGGTGTACCCTACAGTATTCGACAAGGCCAAAACCATTACTACCCTCCAACAAGATGCTGGCAGCCCAGCCATCGATGTGCGTGTACAGCAAAATATCATTTTTAGAGGCCGAGCTACCGTTACCAATGGGCGCTTTTCTTTTACTTTCGTGGTGCCCAGAGATATCGATTACCAATTTGGGAAAGGTAAAATTAGCTATTACGCCGCAGACCCCAGCAGTAGGACGGATGCTTCGGGCTTTTATGATCAGATTGTAGTAGGCGGCACTTCCCGACGGGAAAACGCCGACAACCAAGGCCCAGATATCGAGATATTTTTTAACAACGAGAACTTTGTAGCAGGCGATGAAGTAGAAGAGGAAGCCACCCTCATTTTAAAACTGCGCGATGATTCTGGTATCAATATTACGGGCAATAGCATCGGGCACGACCTAGAGGCTGTCATCGATGATGACACCCGCAACACTATTGTCCTGAACGACTACTACGAGGCTAATCCTGATGATTTTCAGGCAGGGGAAGTCCGTTATCCACTCTTCGATCTAGAACCTGGTTTGCGCAAACTGCGGATTCGTGCCTGGGATGTAGCCAACAACAGTGCCATTGCCGAAAGTCAGTTTTTGGTCGTTACAGATGCCGCTCAAACGATCACCCACCTGCTCAACTACCCCAATCCTTTTACCGATTTCACCTGCTTCCAGTTCGATCATACCTTGCTGAACCAAGATGTAGAGGCACTTGTCCAAATCTATACCGTTAGTGGCCGTTTGGTGAAAACAATCCGTCGGAACCTGCTTTTTAGTGATGGTTCTTTGCGGCAAGACGATTGTATTGAGTGGAACGGCACCGACGACTACGAGGGGCAATTAGCCAGAGGGGTTTATCTTTATCAAGTGAGATTGAAGGGGGAGGAAAAAACAGTAGATAGTGACTTTCAAAAATTGGTGATTTTAAAATAGGCCGTACTTGTTTTCCGTTATCATTCAAGGGCTTCGATGATTGTCTGAAAATTTAACATTGGGTTTACTTTCTACTTGCTAGCGAGTGTTGTAATTTTGGCCGCAGACAAAATACATTACTTCTGGACATTTCTGATTTATACAAGCATTACTTGCGGCACCCGAATATTTGTACGGATAGCCGCAAGTTGAAGAAGGGGGATATCTTCTGGTCGCTCAAGGGCGATCGTTTCGATGGTAACCAGTTCGCCAAGCAAGCCGTGAAAGAAGGTGCCGCCTTTGCGGTGGTCGATGACGAGGCCGTCGCAAAATCCATCGGCAAGCGAGCTATCTTGGTTGATGATGGTCTGGAAGCCTTGCAAGTACTAGCTAGGCATCATCGTCGGCAGCTGAACATTCCGGTGCTGGCGATTACGGGTAGTAACGGTAAAACAACCACCAAGGAGCTGATCGCTGCCGTTATGGCCAAGCGCTACCGCGTACACTTTACCCAAGGAAATTTCAACAACCACATTGGCCTACCGCTTACGATCCTACAAATTGGATTAGAAATAGAAGTGGCCATACTGGAAATGGGTGCCAACCACCAAAGGGAAATCGCCCTGCTGTGCCACATCGCCGAGCCAAGTCATGGCTTGATAACCAATATTGGAGAGGCGCATTTAGAAGGTTTCGGTGGTATAGAAGGCGTTAAGAAAGGCAAGGGCGAGCTATATGACTTCCTAGAGGCCAGCAAAGGGATTGCTTTCGTAAATACGGATGTTGATCACCTCTCTGAAATGGCAGAGCAGCTCAGCCGAAGAGTGAACTACTTCGCCGCGGAATTACCCAGTAAAACGGTAGCGGGTATGGAGGTAAAATTACTCGCTTCTAGCCCTAACGTAAAAGTGGCTTTTCTTTCCTACGAAGGCCAGCTGACGGAGGCCACTACCCACCTACCGGGGATGCATAATTTCGAAAATGTCAAAGCTGCTATTGCTGTAGGAAAGTACTTCAAAGTGCCTGCCCAAGATATTGCCGAAGCACTATCGGAATATAAGGCGGAAAATAACCGCTCGCAGCGGCTGGAGCACCGCGGCCTGCCCTTTCTCCTCGACGCCTATAATGCCAACCCCTCTAG
This sequence comes from Lewinella sp., assembly GCA_036835305.1. Lineage (GTDB taxonomy): Bacteria > Bacteroidota > Bacteroidia > Chitinophagales > Saprospiraceae > Neolewinella. The sequence goes on along the minus strand of DAITME010000037.1, from coordinate 356 downwards.
CACAGAAGCTGCGTTGCGAGCGTTTGTTTCCGCTAGTCCTTCTCCCCGAGTGGCGGTCTTGGGTGCCATGTTGGAGCTAGGCGAAGCCAGCAGCAGTGCTCACCTGCGCATAGCCACATTAGCGCTGGAGTTAGGTATCGAAAAAGTAGTGCTGGTGGGAGCGGAATATGCACAAGCTGCGGAAACTTTACACTTGCCGCACTTCGCTGATGCGGTAGCAGCAAAAGACTGGTTTTGGCAGCAAGACTGGACGAACCACCACATCATGCTCAAGGCCAGCCGAGGCGTAGCCTTGGAGCAGTTGATTGACTAGTACATGGTGAGGAACGAACCTTGCAGAGTATTTGCTTATTTGC
>DAITME010000036.1:0-38505 GCA_036835305.1 Lewinella sp. | reverse complement strand
TGCGCACTTTCCCTGTCAATACGGCCGGTTGCCAGCGGACGCTCAGTTGCGGCAGCAGCACATAGCCCAGCAAGGCCAAGGCTAGGGTGGCTGTCACGAGGGAAAAAGCGCCGCCTTTTGTGGTTGTTTGGGGCATTTCGGAGGCAAGGGTATTGGATTCAGATCAATTGTTTTTTCTGTGTGGCTGTAGGTCGGTCAAATTTAGGTTTTTTCTGGAAAACTGGGTAGCTAAATCGACCTTGATAGAACTAATGGCACAAATGCAGGAGCCGTATTTGAGTTTAAGAGCCATGTTTTCTGCTACAAACATTGCTCAAAATTAGGCAACTTTGCTCCTGCGTGAGCAACAAGTTCTTACAAATAAGCGCCTAAATGGACAAGACCTATTAAACTAGCGGACCGTTTGGGCGTCAGAAGAGGGTAAACCATTCTATTATGCGACTAGCTTTTTTACTTTCCTTACTGTTGGTGTTTAATATAGGGCTGCGCGCCCAGCTTTACTTCCCGCCCAATAACACGAGCACGTGGGATACGATTTCCCCTTCGGATTTGGGTTGGTGCTCTTCAAAAATTGATAGTCTTTACGATCTGTTGGAGACCAACAACACCAAGGCCTTTGTGCTGCTAGTGGACGGGAAAATCGTCCTGGAAAAATATTTTAATGGGCACAATGCCGCTGCCAATTGGTATTGGGCTTCGGCGGGGAAGACGCTCACGGCCTTCGTCACGGGCATGGCGCAGCAGGAAAATCACCTGAGCATTGATGCACCCACTTCCACCTACTTGGGGGAGGGCTGGACGGACTGCACGCCAGCCCAAGAGGCAGCGATTACAGTTTGGCATCAGCTCACCATGACAAGTGGTTTGGATGACGGCGTACCTGCCTCCGCTTGCACCCTCGATACTTGCTTACAATTTCTGGCGGAGGCGGGCACGCGTTGGGCTTATCACAATGCGCCCTATACTTTACTAGATCAGGTGATTGAGGGCGCCACCGGGCAAACCCTGAATGCTTATACCAATCAAAAGGTGAAAGTCCCGACGGGAATGAATGGTACTTTTCTGCCAATTGGAGACAACAATGTCTTTTTCAGTACGGCGCGGAGTATGGCGCGCTTCGGTTTGCTGGTCTTGAATAAGGGTAATTGGGCGGGCAACCAAGTGATGACGGATACGAGCTATTTCCATCAAATGACCACCACTTCGCAGGCTTTGAACCAGTCTTATGGCTATTTGTGGTGGCTTAATGGCCAAAACAGTTTCATGGTGCCTCAAAGTCAATTTGTCTTCAATGGCAGCCTCAACCCGAACGCCCCTGATGATATGTTTTGTGGCTTGGGCGCCAATGGGCAGTTCCTCAATGTAGTGCCCTCTCGCAACATGGTCTGGATCCGAATGGGGGATGACCCGGGAGCTACGCCCGTACCTTTTTTGTTTAATGACGTGATTTGGCAGTATATCAACGCGCTTCCCTGCGATCCGCTGGCCGTGGATGCAGGGGAGGAGGCGAAGCTGGGTGTTCGGCTTTATCCGAACCCGGTGAGGGATTTCCTGCGCTTGGATATACCCGGCCGCTGGACGGCGGCGAATTATCAAGTCATTAGCCAGCAAGGGCAGCCTATTTTACAGGGGCAGTATGCGCAGGCGCTGGATGTCTCGGCCTTATCGGCAGGTTTATATTATTTGAGGCTGCAGCTTGGGGAATCGGTGCAATTGCTTAAATTTGTGAAGCGATGAAGGAGGAGAAGGCCAGCCCTGAAAACTAACCATTAAAAAGAATATGCAATACAAAAAAATCAAAACAGATACCATCACCATTGAGTTTCACAACAACTGGCTAGGGCAGGAGACGGTGATTGTGAATGGGCAGGTGGTTTCTCAGAAGAGCTCTATTTTGGGCACGCATCATCCTTTCACAGTGATGGAAAATGGCCATCCAGCCAGTTATGTCCTGACAACGAAAGTGAATGACCATTTGCAGGTGTTTTTAGATTTGAGGAAGAATGGGAAAATAATAGAAGAAGATATTGTTTTGCCCTACGGCAACAAGCCCAAACTACCCAAGAATAAATTCAAAATAGATGGGATTGCTAAACTGAAAAACTACTTCATAGCGGAGGGAATTGACGACTTGAATAAAGCCCTGGGAATTACTCCGGAGGATCCTGAAATCTATTTCTATTTGGCCTGTGGCTATTCGATAGAAGAGAAGGTTTTGGAAGGCTTCGAAAGTCTGCGAATGGCAGTGAAATATCACCTACATGATCGGGAGGCGATCGTGAGCGAGGATATGTTGGCCTTCTTGCGTATGCACGACGAATTTGAAAATTTCCTGAACTCCGATTTCACACAATTTGATGCGTCGAAGATGTAGCTTATTGTCTGTATTTATTTTTAAACGTATATATCCGAATATAAACGTATAAAAACGCCTTTTCTGCTTTTGTTGCCTCTAGCTTTGCGGTGTTGATAAATCTTTTTGGGCTTTTCAGGAAGCTCGAGGACTTCACCTTCAAAACTAGATTTTATGTTTACGAAAGAACTTCACGAAATTATTAGCCGTTTGCGTCTGGGGATTCACCCTGTTACCCAAGCGCCGCTGGAAGCGGAGGCCGTCGTGTTCCAGCCCGCTGTGCAGGCTCACTTGAGCGATCTGGAGCAGTTGCTGGCAAAACTCTTGCGAGCGGAGGAAGCTAGCCTAGCCAGCGAAGCTACAGGGCCCACGGAAGCGGAGGTACACACCTTGGTTCGCCGCCTGCAAGCCCTCGGCAAGAAAGTGAGCCCCACCCAGCTGTCGCGGATTTATCGCGGCAGCCGCAGCGTCATAGACCCCGAGCTGCGCAGCATGGCTTCGTTCGGTCGGTACCGAGCTATTTGGACAGAAAAGGCACTAGCGTGCAGGATCAAAGCTATGCTCGCAAAAGGTACAGCGGTGGCTGTGGGAAAGCAGGTAGCAGATAAGCTAGCTGGCTCGGTGGCAGCTCCATCGTCTGTATTGCCTTCTTCTCCTATTTCGGAAGTACACTCTTTGGATACTTCAATGGAAAAGGCGGCCTGGGAGGAAGAGACTTTTTTCCAGGAAGCGGCCTACGATATGCTATCTGATGAGCAGTTAGCTAGTTGGCAAAAGCAAATAGCTTCGATGGCCTTGCGCAGAGAAACGGAACAGCTACCTGCCTATTTGCGGGCGGCGAGGAGCAACTATCCTCGTTCTTTCGAGCCTTGGCAGGCGGAGGAGCGCGCGCTGCTGATGGAGGTGATGTGCTACACGAATCGCCTAGATAGGCTGGTGGAGGTCTTTGGCCGCTCCTTGGCTGCCTTGGAGCGGGAGGGGAAGAAGCTAATTTACAAAAGCCGGCAGAAACGAGCTTAAATGCTTAGGTAGGTTTATCGTACTGTTCCTTTTGGGGAATGGGGGAGCCGTGGGGATCTTCGGTAGGGTAGCCGAGTTCGTGGTCGAGCTGATCGAGGAACTCTTGGGTAAGGAGGTGTTCTAGGCGTTCGGCTTCGTCGTGGATTTGGTCTTCATTGAGCCCCATCTGTTGCTGGAGATAGGTTTCCCAAAGCCTGTGGGCTCGAACCAACTGTAGGGCTGCTAGTACGCCACGGTCGGTGAGGGCTAGTGTTTTGAGGTCGGTGATTAATCCCTTTTGTTGCAAATTTTTGAGGTGCAACTGCCATTTTTGGGGAGGTAGCAGCAGTTTCTGTTGGATGGCCTCGGGCGAGGGGGCGCCCCTTTGCCGAAGCCGGAAGGCGAGCTTTAGAATATCTTCTTGTTGGGTTCGCTTTTGCTGTTGTTTTTGTCGCCTGGCTTTAGCTAGAAGCCCTCGTTTTGGGGCAAAAGCGACGGCTAGGAGGTAGAAGCTGGTGGCAACCAGCGCCATTGCTGGGCCGGGAGGGGTATTGAAGCCCACAGCAAAGCCCATGCCCAAAATGGCGGATAGCAAACCGAGCGTACCGCCAATAAAAATCACTTTGTGTAACTGCTGCGAGAGCAGCAGCGCTGTAGCTGGCGGTGTGATGAGCATAGCAACCACCAAGATAACACCCACAGTTTGTAGGCTGGCAACGACCACAAAGCTGAGTAGCAACATCAGGAAATAGTGCAGCATTTTTACGTTGATGCCCATCGTTTGTGCCACCACTTCCTGAAAGGTGACAGCAAACAAATAGCGATAAAAAACAGCCACACTTAGCAAGACATATACCGTAACTAGTGCCGTGAGCCACAAATCAGTATCCGAAACGCCCAAGGCATAACCGAATAGGAAATCTTTTAGGTCTAGGTGTACACCATCTTGCTTGCTGATACCCGAGATGAGGATAACACCAATGGAAAACATGGTAGTAAACACAATACCCACGGCCGCATCGTTCTTGGTTTTGACCTTCCGCTGTATCCAAGTGATCCCTGCGGCAGTACCTAGTCCTGCTACTACGGCACCTGTGAAGAAGCCCAAGGCACTGTAACCAACTAACATATAAGCAATCACCACGCCAGGTAGAATAGCATGCGCTAAGGCATCGCCAACCAAGCTCATGTTTCGCAGAACAATGAAACAGCCCAAGACACCACACATTAGCCCTACTAGGCTGCTGGCTAATAGTGCCCGGATGGCCCATGGTTCGGCAAAAACAGCTACAAACTCCATCATAACACGAAGGTATAGTTTTATTTGTCAATTTTAAGTTTATCTTCGCAGCGAAGAAAAGACTAAAAACATGAAAATATTCCAAGGCTTGCGCCCTCTAAGCTTTTTGTTATTTACGGCTGTGGCGCCTCTCGTGGGATCGCTTGTGGCGCAGTGCCCGCCGCCTGGCACGATTTTTACCAACCAAGCCCAAGTAGATGCCCTGGCTACGCAGTATCCCAACTGTACTGTCTTTGAGGGGAACTTGGTAATTCAGGAGGCGCAGGCTGGGGCGATTCGCCAGCTCAGTGGGTTGCGAAAAATTCAAGAGCTGGACGGGGATCTTGTAATCCGCCTCAACAGAGATTTGCAGAGCCTGAGTGGACTATCGGCGCTCAGGCGCATCAGTGGAGAGCTAAATATACAGTCGAATGGGCAGCTACAAAATCTGAATGGATTGGAGGCGCTCAGTTATGTAGGTAGCCAGGCAATGGTGCTTTCCAACCCTGCACTTAGCAACTTAGATGGGCTGCGCAATTTACGTCAGATCAACGGCTCGCTTTATCTTCGGAAGAACCCCAGTTTGAGTAGCATGAGCGGCTTGGGCAATCTTCAGGTCTTGGCTGGCGATTTGGTTATCAGTGAAAACCCATCGTTGGAGAGCCTGGCGGGTTTGGAGTCGCTGCAGCAACTGGGTCATAGCCAGCGGGCACAACTGAGCCTCATGGATAATCCTCGATTGAATGACATCAGTGCACTGTCGGCTTTAGATTTTGTTAAACTCACTTATTTGGAAATCACTAAGTGCCCCAGTCTCTCCACGGCGGGTAGGAGTAGCCAAGCATCGGTGCTGTGTTCCTATATCAGCGGTGTAGGCCGAGCTAGGATTTATGGCAATGGGGCGGGTTTTGATAGCTTAGAGACCTTGCGACAGGCTTGTAAGTAGTGGCCGTTGGGGGTAGTCGCTTGGCTTTGGAGAGCTGAGCGGGTTTTGTGGGCTTTTTGAGGCGTCTTGAGGCGCGATGCCAATGTGGTTTCAGTAAGTTTGCGTTTGGACGACTACGTTGATACGTTAGTCGACTAATGGACGACTACGTTGACGTAGTCGTCCAAAACAGCACAACCATAAACCCCAAGCAAACTCCCCCACCTCACCAGCTTGCTGAAGGCTCTTCCCCGAAAACCTTGCTCAAAAATTAAATCTTTGCTCCTGCATGCGTGCCAGCATCAAAACAGGCTTTGCTGCTCGGCTTCTCTAGGAATAATTTTTGGCCCTCGGCTAGTCGCCCAAGCCTGTTGCTCCAGTTGTGCGTGCAGCCAGGCGCTGGCTTCCGGCGAGCAAATATTATCGGGTTGATGCGGGAAAAAATATGCCTCGGGCAGCCGCCAGGAACGCAGCCGATTTGTCCAGTCTATCATGCGGGAAAAATCGCTGGGGTGCAGGCCGTTGCCCACAAAACGAATCATGGTTCGCGGAGCGGTGACGTACATATGCGCTACATCTCGCCGGCCGGCTACATCCGTTATGACCGCCGCAGCCCGGTAGGTAGCAAGGGTATCCATCAAAGCATCAGTATCGTGGCGGTGGCTAAACCAAGAGGCGTGCCGCAGTTCCACGGCCAAGGGCAAGAGCTGGGGCCAGGAGGCTAAAAAGCGTTCTAGCAAGGCGCGTTTTTCGAAGGAAAAATGCGGTGGTAGCTGTATAAAAGCACAGCCCATCTTCTCCTGCAAGCCGTCGATGGAAGCTATAAAACGTCGCGTGGCTTCGCCGCCGATATCCAAGTCGCGTTGGTGTGAAATAAACTGCGGCAACTTGGGGCAAAAGCGAAAATCAGGGCTACTTTCAGCATACCATTTCTGTATCGTGCTGCTATCAGGGATGCGGTAGTGCGTGGTATTAAGCTCTATGGTATTGAATTGCCGCGCATACTGCCGCAGGTACTGCTTGCTATCGGTGCCCTTGGGGTACCACTTTCCTGCCCAAGCTTTCATGCTCCAGCCGGTGGCACCAATGAGGATATGGGGCTGCCCATCGTCCTTACCCATCTGGTAGCGATCTATCCGCGCGGCATTGGCGGGTGGATCGGGCGGCAATTGAAGGGAAATGCCCGCAAGATCATCCAACTGCCCAAATTTCATTTTCTTTTATTGTGTTACAATCGGGAGAGGGATTCGGTTGTATGCGAGTACTTAAGTTAGGAAAACTTAAAGTTGTAGGTGAGGCTGGCGATGGGGGCACCAAAAATAGTCAGTTGGTAGCTGCCCAAGGGACTGCTACCGAAAACATTGCTGGGGCTTCCGGGCAGCCGAGCTTGATAGTAAATGTTGTAAGCGTTTTTCCTGCCATACAGGTTATAAACTGTAAAAGTCCATTCACCCACCCAGCGCTTTTTTTTCATGGAGGGGTTGTGTATTGTCCAACTAAAATCTAAGCGATGATAGGTAGGCAGCCGAGCATTGTTGCGTTCGAGGAACAGTGGAACGCTGAGGCCATCGACGTCTAGGAATCCATTAGGAACTGTGTATGGGCGATTGCTTTGCACTACAAAATTGAGGCTAACTCTGTGTGTTTTGCCATCATCGAGCGTGAGTGCGCTGTTGAAGGTATGGGGCTGATCAAAATAACCATCATACCAGTTGCCACCATTGATGGAGGTCTGGAAGTTGTTCCCTGCCAAGCGGTTGCGGCTTCTGGCGAAGGTGTAATTGAGCTGGCCGGTGAGGCTGCCTTTTCTTTTGTAAATCCCTACTTCTACCCCGTAGGCCCGGCCTTCGCCTTGGATCACATCTGTTTCTATGGCTGGCTGTAGAAAGAAGTCGGCTCCCGCTTTATACTCCAGCAAATTGTCTATATTCCGATGGTAGGCTTCTAAGCTAAGCTCGAACAGTTGGTTTTCGCCTAGCAGTCGGTAGAGGCCAATGGAGTATAGGTCAGCTTTCTGGGGTAAGATGTGGTTATCTGATAATTTCCAGCGGCTAGTAGGGAGCGGGGTGGTGGCGTTGTAAATATTCTGGAGGTATTGCCGGCTAAGGGCATAGGCGGCTTTTAGGCTGGTTGTTTCGTTGATTTGCAGGCTTAAGCCCAGCCGAGGTTCTAGGCCTTGATAAGTCTGCATCTCTTTCCCATTAGGGAAGAGGGTACGGCTTTCCAGTAGATCATCTGTGCGTTCATCCCCCGCTGAGTAAAGTCTTTGCTCCCCGGGGCCTAGCTGACTAAATCGGGTGAATCGCAAACCAGCAGACAGCGAGAGGGCATCACTTACTTCCCACTCATCTTCCGCAAAAATACTCAACTCTATGCCGTTTTCCTGCGCTAGTTGTACCGCCCGGACGGCTGTTGAACCGCCCGGATCGAGGGCGCCAGGTGAGAGCGCATAATGAATAAGTTGGAGGCCTGCTGAAAGGTGGTGACCTCCATTGGCTCTATGATCCAGGCTAGTTTGCAGGCTTCGGTACTGTGTTCGGGAGCTGTACTCAATGACAAAATCATTGCCCTGCTGCGGGAAACGTATTTTCGGCAAATGGTCGCTACTAACAAGCCGGCTTTGCCAAGTAGTTTTATCACTCAGTAAATTGAGCCATTCCACGCTGGCATTGAGGGTGTAGTAGTCGTATTGGTTAGCATCGGCAATAATCCCGCCAAAGCTGTTGAGCAAATCTACCTGGTAAAAGTCTTTACTGTAGAAGCCGGAAAAAGTGAAAATATGTTTATCGTTGGGCTGGTAGCGCAATTTCAGGGTAGCGTCTGAGAAGTTAGAGCGTGTTTTTTTGAGTTGCTCCACCAGGCCAAAAACAAAATCGTTGAAGCCTAAACGGCCAGCCGCCAAGACTTGTAGTTTTTTATTTCGGCTCAGCGGGCTCTCTAGGCTCAAGTGGCTGGAGACTAGCCCAATTCCGCCCTGCATTTTAAATTGTTCGGTATTAGGGTTGCGGGATCGGACATCTACCACCGAAGCAATTCGGCCACCAAAACGGGCAGGGATATTGGCGCGATAAAGATCTACACTTCCTACCGCATCAGGCGTGAAAACGGAGAATAGACCGAATAAGTGTGTAGGGGTAAAGATGGGGGCACCATCCAGCAAAACGAGATTTTGATCAACGGTGCCACCGCGCACACTCAAACCATTACTGGCCTCTCCTGCGGAGGAAACGCCCGATAGTAACTGCAAGCCCCTAAATATATCCACTTCTCCCAAAGCTACGGGCAATGCCTCCAGCTGGGCAATGGAAAGCCTTTCTACGCCCATCAAAGGGCGCGCAAGCTGAGCCCTTGAGTCAATATCACTTACCACCACCGTGCTGAGCTGTTCTGCCTGCCCGCGGAGCTGAAGACGAATACTTTTGGCCTCCCGTAGATCGATCGTCAATTCAAGATCTTCGTAGCCCAGAAAAGAAGCCCGCAAGCGGTAACTGCCTTGGGGAAGGCTGATTTGCCAGCGCCCAGCCTCGTTTGTGCTACCGCCTTTGCTAAAGGATGGGGATTCAACTTGTATATTCACAAAGCCCAAAGGCTTGTTGGAAAGGGAATCTACCGTTTGAATTTCCAAGAAATACGCCTGCGAAAGCAAAAAGAAGGGTAGAAAACAGCAGAGGCAAAAGGCTACATATTTTATCATCTGGAGAATTGTTGTCGGTATTATTCAGGCCAGCCGAGCGGCCGGATGCGCGTCCGATTATTCCCTTCACAGGGTGCAGTAGGCGGAGACGGCAGTAAGGGCTCCAGCAGAACAGTAGCATCGTAGGGAAGGGGCGTGCCGCTAACGGTATCTCGGTTGATATAGATCCGAGTGTCGCTGTGAGCCACTACTGCAACATAACCCAAGATAGCGGCCGCTGGATCTGCCACATCACGGAGGTTGCCTATCAAGGCAGCGGGGAGGCTAGCATTTAGGCCACCACTGCCCTCTGTCAAATCTTTAATCACATTATTGTAGTCGTAAAAGCGCTTGCTGATGCTGAACTGTTCTACTTCGGCCAACAAGCCACCAAACCAATCAAAATCCAAGCGGCCAGCCTCAATGTTTCGGATTCGCTGCCCTTGGCTAAACTCGTCGCTGAGGATGCGGATGTCGTTGCTGAGTCTTTTTGCCCAGCAAGCAGCGTCGCAGCTGTAATCGTAACGATCCACAAACCGGTATTCAGAACCACCCACACACATCCCATTACGCCATACCGATTGCCGACATCGGGCACAAACAGAAATGAATTCATAGGTGCTATGCTTCCACTGGAAGTAGTTCCGCTCATCGGCTGGGTCTTCCACATCTACCAATATCCGGAAAGCAGGAATAAACCGATCCCGATTGACGCTAAAGTAGGCCTCTTGTTCGAAGCTGAAGCGGGCATTGTCCACGGGTAGGGCTGTAGGTACGCGCTCAGGAGCCGATTCAATTTGTCTGCCTTCGGCAGTGAGGAGACGAATATGATAAGCCACGCCCGAAGAGGCAGCAAAATCAGTAGGCGGCCTGTAGGTGCCCGGCTCTTCTTCCACTTCAAGCCATAGCAATTCGTTTCCAAATTCGTCAATACTACTCACTTGTAAGCCACCTAGTGGGCGGAGCCTAGCGCTGTTGAATAATATTTCGCTCCGCTTTGCTCGAATTTCACTTTTGCCCGCTTTGTCGGCTATCTGACCTTCCATAAGCAAAAAACCTGCCTCCAATTCGAAGGTAGGTGCCACTGGATCTACACAGCTGAACAGTAAAAAGAGGGGCAAAAGCGTCAGGATATATAAATGACGGTACATATAGAGGAGCATTTGTCTTACGAGACTTTAGAAAATAGCGCAAAACTGGAAAGAGATACGAGCCTGTCTTGTCGCAGCCTAGCAAAGGTAGGAAAATGGAGGAGTAATCCAACTTGTCTGCTGGCGAATATGGCTTTTAATAGGCTCAATCATGGCTTCTAAGCTACTAAGTTGGGCAAAAATGCAGGAGCAGTGCCTTATTTAGGAGCAGTGCTCCAGCTAGTTATCGATCAGCTTTCTGGGCTCAAAATCATTTTATAGCTTCGGCAATTGGAGTAGTAGCCTTGCTCAAAATAGTGAACACGGCTCCTGCACGTTGTGCCCGTATTGAGGGGGCTAGCAGCAGTAAAAAACACTACTTTCAAAGCCCCATCTCTATGGCTTTAGCCTACTGCTGTCAGATAGCTTTTTAGCCTTTGCATCGCTACTTTCAACTCCTCGAAAGGCACGGCCGTATAGACAATCCGGAAATAGCCAAACCCTGAGTGCCCACCACCAATGCCTGGCGTGAGCAGCACACCCGTCTTGTCAAAAATAGCCTGCCAAAGGGCCAATTCCGCCTCCTCCGAGTCTTCGCTCAGGTAGGGTTTTAGGTTGATCCAAACAAACAGACTGCCGTAGGCTATTGAAAAGTCTATACCCAGCTCGCGTAATACCTGCACAACCAAAGCATAGCTTTTCGTGAGCAGCCGCTGATTTTCTTCGATGTACCGAGCGATAAAGGCTTCTTCTTCAAACAGCCGCATCAGTAACCATTGGGTGTGGTTGGAAATCATGTGCGGCGCACTCGAATTTGAAAAGGCCTGGATCAGCCCTCGGTTTTCTGAATACAGCATGCCTACCCGAAAGCCCGACATCCCAAAGTCTTTGCTCAAAGCATACCACCAGTGCAGGTAAGGCGAGCGCCGCTGCCGAACAATTTTCAAAAAAGACAGGAAGGGGATTTCCGCTTGGTAATCCGCTTGAATAGCAGGGAAGCGAGTATCAAAGCGAGACAGCCCGTAAATTTCGCTAACAATCAAGTGAATCTCTTTGCCGATACACCAATCGGCTAGTTCGTGCAGGCTGCCTTCCCGATAAATCTGTCCTGTGGGATTATTGGGGTGGGTGAGTATCAAGCAAGCCACGCGTTTGCCCTGCTGCCTGCAAGATCGCCAAGCGGCTTCCAAAGCTTCTAGCTCCAACTGGGCCTCTCCCGTTTCAAAAACATCTTTCATCGGGACATTGATTCGTTCCATTCCCGCCTTGATACCTATGTCCTGTGTATAGACGGAATAAGCCGGGGCCGGAATCAGCGCTACATCACCCGGATTCCCCAAGCAGAAAGCCGTCAGCTCCACAACCGCGGTGGCTCCTACCGCCATCGCCAGTCCATTCGGATCCAAGGCTTCCTCAGCGAAGTACTTCTCCAAGAACTGGCTCATTACCGCTCGGAAGGCCGCATTTCCTCTACTATCGGTATAACTGAAAATCCAGTCGGGCAAGTTGGCCATAGCAATTTCCCGCAATTTTTCGGCCAATAAAGATCGGCAGAGCCCATTTTCTGCGATGTTCAACAGCAAGTTGCCCGTGGGATTATCCGCCCGATAAATATTTTCTGCCGCTTGGAAGTACAGTTCTAAATCCGGCCGCAGCGCATTGTGTTGCGCTTTGTATCCTCTTTCCGAAAGCATAGTAGATTTTTGCCAAAGGTAAGGAGTTTTCGGTTTGGCTGTGGCTATTGGCTATGGCTATAGCTTTTTACTACGACGAAGCTTTTTGGCTACGCTGCGACGATGTATTCAATTACGAGCGTACTCTGTGCCTAATTCTGTGCTACTCTGTGGTTTGTTTAAGTACGGGAAATTTTGGCCACGCGGAGAAGCTTATGTCTTAGCTTTAGCTTTTTGCCTTAGCCCCATTTTTCCATTTTCTATTCAAAAAAAATACCGTAATATTGGGCATAATTTCTAGTAATGGTACAAGAAGTAGGCTGGATAGCCGCATCGGGAAATAAGATATACGCAGCGCTTTGGCCTGTTTCGCAGCCCAAGGTAGTGGTGGCGCTGTTGCACGGTTTAGGCGAGCATTGCCGCCGCTACGACCACCTTGGAGCTTTCTTTCAGGCCAACGGTATTGCTATGCTAGCTTGCGATCACGAGGGTTTTGGTCGCAGTGGTGGTAAACGCGGCTTCGCTAAATCCTTCGGGACTTACTATCAAGAAGCTGGGCGCTTGCTAGTGGAGTGTGAAAAGCAGTACCCCGATATTCCCGTATTTTTCTATGGCCACAGTATGGGTGGGAATATTTTGCTGAACTATGTGCTTCGGCGCAATCCTGTTTTGGCGGGGGCGATCGTGTCGGCACCGCATATCGGACTGTCCTTTGAACCGAGTGCGCTCGTGGTAGCGGCAGGTAAGTTGATGCGCGGTATCTGGCCAGCTTTTACTCAGAAAAATCAGCTCAACACTCACCATTTATGCCGTGATAAGGCAGTGGTAAGCGCCTATGAAGCCGATCCGCTGGTCCACGATTCGCTCAGCGCCGCCGTGGGTGTTGGGATGCTGGAGGCCGCTAATTATCTGAATACTTATTCTGGAAAAATGAAGATACCCGTGCTCCTGATGCACGGCACCGAAGACCGAATTACTAGCGAAGCGGCTAGCCGAGCCTTCGCCGAGCGGGTCGAGGGAGTCACTTATCACGCTTGGCCTGGTCTCTTTCACGAACTTCACAACGAGCCGGAAAAAGAGGAAGTGCTGGAATTTGTGCTGGCTTGGATGCTGGCTAGCTAGGTTTAAACCAAAGCAATGGGCACCAGCGTTTTTTCTCTGCTAGCACCAAGATTATGTTTACAACAAAGAGGAAGCCCGTCAGTAGTAATTCTTTGAGGTCATGTGGCTCTAAAAAAACGTGAAACAGGAAAATGTTGAGCGTTATCCCCAGCAGCATAACCGCCCCAGCAAAGGCCAAGAACTGGCTGAGCAGCAGGAGGCCAAACAGAATTTCACAAACGCCTAGCATCTGCCAGAAGTAGTTGGTTTGCTTGAGGCCAAATATATAATTCCTGATTTTTAGCGTCTCAACGTCCGCTTGTAGCGCCGCTTTTTTAGTGCCGTCGGCAAATAGCTCCATCATAGCGGTGGGGGCAGGAATGGGTTTACCAAACTTCCCAATACCGCCATAGACCATGAAGCCGCCTAGAAATAAACGGAGTAGTAGCAGCACAATACTGCTTATTTGTTTTGTTTTACTTGATTGCATCAGCTTATTTTTTTGAGTGCAACTGCACATTTATCTTAACAAAGGCCGTCCTTCCCCAAGAGAATACTTGCTCGCCGCCGCCGCCGCCGCTGTGCACACCACCGCCACCGCCAAGCGTGCGATTGATGTCCCTGATATCCGTGATGTTTTTCAAGCCAAAAGTTAGTTGCAAGATACTTTTTTTAGGCAGCCAACCCACCGAAGCATTGAGCAGGTGCCAAGCATCAATGTTGCCAAGTTGTAGGGTTTGATCATCCGGAGAAACAAAATAGAAGGGAGTGCTGCCCGTCCATTTGTGCCACAGCGAAAATACCCCCCGGCCTTTTCCAAAGTGATAGTCGAAGTTATTCGCCCATTCGGGGGACCAGACGAAAGTACTTCCTAGGTTCTCGGCAGCTAAGCGATTGTAAAAGCCTGTATGAACAAAGCTAGTGGTGAACTTTAGTTGCTTTTTATGGCGCAGATCCAGTGAAATACCAAGCCCGGTGCTGCGCCACTCCGCTGTATTGGTGTAGGTGAATTGTAGGGGGGCAAATTCTGCTAGCACAATTCTGTCTTGTACTTGGTTGTAAAAAGCCCGAAGGCTAGCCCCCAATCGCAGCGATGCAAGAAATATCCGTTTTTTGCGCTTCGATCGATAGGTTGTGGCTCTGCTCTGGCAACAAGGCCTGGTTCCCAAGAATGAAGTGATTGATATCTATGAACTGAAAGAAAAGCTCCTTGATACTCGGCGATCTAAACCCATTGGCATAACTGAAGCGAAGGCTTTCCTTGTTCTTTGTCTCCCAAGCAGCCCATAACGCCGGAGTGAAAGCTGATCCGAAACGAGTGTTGTAATTATACCGACTGCCCAGCTGCAATTTTAATTGTTTGTTGGGGCTGTACTTAAGGCTTCCCATGAGGGCATAAGCTGTATTGAAAGCTTTCTCCTGATTTTCCTGTGCTTCATCAATTATTCTGACTCCAGAGGCGGCCTCTCTGTAAAATTCTACGCCTGCTAGCCAACTCCATGCTTTATTGCCCGGCTCGCTAGCCAAGAGGCTATGCATCAGCCAGGCTTCCGCCCTGCTGGTATCCTGTTCATTAGGCACCAAAATTCGCTCCTCTTCTTCTAGGTTATAGCGGTGGGTATTCTTGATCCGATCAAAAAGATTATAAGCCAGCGTGTGCTGTAAGTAGTATTTTTTGCCCAACCAGCCTTTTCCGCTCAGGTTGATATCTTTCCTAGTTGTTCGGTAAGTATCGTCGAAAGCGTAGGGACGGAAGGTGGGGCGCCTGATTTCACCGAGATTGCTGACCACTTCATGGAAAAGTTGGGTATTGAGTCGCCAGCTAAAACGGCTACTCGGATCAAAGAAGACGCTGGTTTTGAGGGAATGCTGGTCTTTGGGGTTCCACAGTTGACTTCTCGCATCGTTATCTGTTTGCGGCCTGAAGAGCTGTCTTCCCCCTTGGATACTGCCGCCCCATTTTCCAGCCTGCAGCATGGTAGCAGCGTGGAAATTATGAAAGCCGTTCGTTTCTTGCAGTGTGCTGGCACTGGCTTTCACCCGATGCAAGCCTCGGCCTTCGCTAATGAGATTGATCACCCCCGCTGCGGCAGCCGAGCCATAAATAATAGATTGTGCGCCCTCCACGATCTCCACTTGCTGCACGCCCTCTAGGTTTAATTGACCTAAATCAATATTCCCATCCAGCCGGCCTATAATCGGTACACCATCCACCAAAATACTGAGGTTCTCAGCGCGCATGCCGTTGATAACCGCTCCGCTGCCCAGTATGGGATCAACTTGGATACGCAAATTGGCCTCAGTTGCCAACAGCTCTTGCAAAGAACTAGAAGCGCGCTGCTGTATCACTTGCTTATCTATTACCCGTACGCTGTTCACCGTGGAACGGGTCTCGGTAGGGGAGAACTGAGCCGTGAGCACCACCACGGGAAGATCCGCCAACGTGTCGATAGAAAGCGTTTCTAATGACTGTGCCTCCACCTGAAAACAAAGTAGCAATAGGCTGATGTAGCCTAAACCTAAGCCGAGGATCCGCTTCCTACTCGCTTTGAGTCCATGCCAACTGCTGCGTATTATCATCTAACAATCAATAGTTTTTGGGTACCGAACAACTGCCCACGGCGCAACAATACAAGATAGTTGCCAGCTGTAAGCGATGGAGTATCAATCTGATAATATCCAGCAGCAGGGGCTTCTAGACTTTGCTGGTGAACAAGCCTGCCGCTCAAGTCCACGACGCTAATACTTGTCTGTTGGCTATTGATTGGGTAATCGTTTACTTGTATTTGCAGCGGACTACCTAGCCGATGTGGGTTGCTTGCAATCCGGAAGTGGAGACTGGCTTGGCGCTGTTCGATCGGGGCGTCGGACAGGCTGCTAACAAGACCTAAATCTGCTTTTTCGAACACAGCAGCACCCGTGGAAGCACCTTCGAAATCAATAAAGTTTATTTTCCAAACCCGCTCATCGGCTGTTTTTATAAAGTAAACTACATCATCTGGCACCAGCCAGCCGTTGGTAAAGGTAAAGGTCTTCCAATCATGGCCAATCACGTCAAGCTCGCCTCTCAATGAATCTTGATATTCTTCAAAAACTACCCTAGCAGGGTCTATGCCGCTGGCCTTGTAGGCTTGTACGTCTTTGCCCAACAGGATGCCCGTCACGTTGTATTGCAAGGTATCGCCGCTATCGGGGTCTAGTAAGGGAGTCGTATAACGGCAGTACAGCAAGTCGAATCCGCCGCTCGGTTCTACGTCCTCTACTACTCCGTTACTGAAGCTGTAGTACGCTAGGAGTTGGCCTTGATAGTCCGACTTGTTGATATTCACCGTTTGCTCGTTGCTCCCATCCAGCGCGGCATGCCGAAAACTAAAGGTATTGTTAGCAAGCTGCTGGATTTGTATTTTGCGGTAGCTGCCGTCTCGCAGCTGAATAACAAAGACTTGGTTACCCTGCACGGTATTGGAGATAGGCGTGTAAATGCCCCAGCCAAAATCGAGGGGATTCTCAGGGTCAGCAAGGGTATTAAAGGCACCGCTTTCCCAGGTTTTTTCTTGATTGTGTAGCCTGCGGGCAGTGAATTGGCTGGGAGCGGGTACCGCAGAAAAGTCATTGCTCAGCGCGTCGAACAAAATAACTTCTGTTTGTGCTTGCCCCATGCTGCTTCCGGCGCTCTCGTTGATAAAGATGCCAGCATCAAAGCCAGCAGTGCTAAAGGCAATATCCCAGCTAGTATTGGCTACTTGTTTTTGTAGATCGTCTGCTAGGCGCACGAAAGACTGTTGGGTGTAGCCTGGGCCGGTAGATATTTCTTGAAAAATTTGGCCAGGTAGCAAATTAGTCAGTAGGCAGACAACAAATAAAGTGAAGATCTTTTTCATAATAGATTGTTGAAATCAAAAAAAGCGGGCGTAGGAGGCTAAAAGTGCTGGTCTCTGCTCCTTCCTGGCGGGCTCTTTAAGCAGTTTTCTACTCGCGCAGGAGCAAGAATCACTAAAATGAGCCAAGCAAATGGCGGGAGAAGCCTTGGCCGTTCCCCCAGCAGCTCCCACGCCCGCTTGTTGTGATTGCTATCGGGCTTTTTGGAGGAATTTGTTGATGGTCTCGCGAATGGCCAATTGGGTGGCCAGTTCGTCTTCAAAGCTTTGGTTTTGCAATTGGTAAATGGCCTTCCTCAGCGAAGGGTCTCCGTCGGGAATGCTTAGCTGGAAGCCCTTGCTGTTTTCTACGAGCGTTCCCCACTCATTTCTAACGGCTTTCCAGAAACTGCTTCGCTCTTCCCACCAGTCGGCTGCGATGTTACAGCGCTTGATGTCGGTACGGCGATAGGTATTTCTGCCTTTTTCTTCAGCAATAATTTCTTCACCGCCGGTTTGAAGTGCTACTTTTAGGTTGTCCTGTTCGTGTACCCAGCCCCAGGGTTGAATGATATGGCCATTGGTGCGGCGCATGATTTGGTAGTCGCTGCGTTTGGTGTATTCTCTGCGCGGCAGGGGGGCATTCGAGGTGTTTTCCCATACGGGTAGGCCATCAATAGCTACCCACTGACCCAGGCCAGCGTAACGAGGGGTATCGTCCACTTCGAAAACTTCTTGCAGCCATTGGCCTGTAGATCCTTGCTCTTTTAAGTTAACACTGCTCCAGCGATTCGCGCCTTCATAAGCAAAAGAATGATCCGCCTGCCAAGTCCAATCCTGCCGCCAATGCTTCATGAAAAAAGTATCATTGATGATGAGGATGTGCTGAAGCACCAATTTGTCCTCCGTTTCTTCGATTGGGATCACCCATTCGAGAGCCGAAGCGCGGTAGGGCTCGTGGAAGTTATAGTCCTTGTTGTCGCTAAAGGTCTCGGTGTATTTGAAGTCCACCTCAAAGCAACCGCAAAGCTGTTTGATGGCGGCCAAATCACCTTGATGGGCTGGCGACTGCTGAGCCAGCAACACAAATCCCGGAAAAGCCAGTAGGGAAAAAAGAATCAATCTGAGCATACTTATATATTTATGAATAGAAAATGAAGGAATGGGTCATCAATAACTGATCCGGCAAGCTGGCTATGTCAGCAGCTAAGGTAAAACGTTCCCTTTATTTAGACTAATTATTGATAGTGCAAAAGTATAATGCGTCCTTTAATTAGATCGTCATGGAATTGTCAAATTGGAATTTGTCTAAATAAAAATAATGATCGAGCGCTCTTGTCTGTTTCCCACTACACCAAAAAGTGCACTTTGCTCGTTTTACAGCCATGCGCGCACTTCTTTTTCTTGTATCTTCGCTACTTTTAGCAGGTTTGGTGGCTCAGTCCACCTTTGGAAGCCGCCTGGCAACCGCTGCTGAGGCGCTTACTCAAAATCAGGTGGTGTATGATCCTAGCTATTTTTCGATTCCTTACCCCATGGGTGATGTGCCGGCTGATCGAGGGGTTTGTACGGATGTGGTGATCCGCGCCTACCGGACGTTGGGCATTGATCTACAGCAGCGGGTACATGAAGACATGAAAGCCCATTTTGCTCAATACCCTAAGATCTGGGGGCTAAGCCGCACCGACCGCAACATAGATCACCGACGAGTACCCAATTTGATGACCTTTTTTGCAGGTCATGGCCGTGTTTTACCCGCCACTACCAAGGCTGCCGACTATCACGCAGGTGATATTGTTTGTTGGAACTTAGGTGGAGGTATTACCCATATAGGGCTACTATCCCATCAGCGATCGGCTGATGGGCAGCGCCCTTTGGTCGTACATAACATCGGCGCGGGGCAGGTCTTGGAGGATGTCCTATTTGCCTATCGGGTTATCGGACACTATTGCTACGAGGAGTGATCTGTTCCTCAATGCAACCAATTTGATGCCTACACTGTTATCGAAACCGTAATTTGTTGTTTCGATCGTGTTCAAATTTGCCTCTTTGGCAGCTATTAATTTCAATCATCAAGAGACGAAGTAAAATAATTCAATATGTTGACTCGATTTGTAACTTTATTCATCTTGCTAGCTGGCATAAATACGCTCTCGGCGCAAGTGCTGGGAAACGAACAAAAGGATAGCCTCTACATCTACGAGGTTCAGGACAGCAAAGAAAAGGACAAAGTCCTGCACGCCGAGCCGCTTTACATTGATCTTATCCGCGATTTGGGCGCCCGCAAAGGAGAAAAGGAGTGGAATGTCGGTTTGGGTTTGTTAGATAAAGACAAGTACGATGAGTACGAGGCCTTAGTAGAATACGAATGGGCTCCTGTAGATCGCTTGGGTTTGGAGGTGGAGCTGCCCTTTTCTTTTTATTATCCTTTGGAAGACGATGCTGATGCCCCAACTAGTCGCTTGCATAGTTTAAAGTTAGCGGCTCAGTACTCCTTTTTGGTATCAGAAAAAGCGGCTACTTCCCTCGCGCTGGGCTACATTCACGAGTTCGAACTTCCTGCTTTTGGGGCTTATTCTGATAATCGTTTGCTGCAGGGGCATGTTTTCAATCCTTTTTTTATAGGCGCCAAGCGCTGGGGAAATAATTTCCATACGTTGCTTTACACAGGCCCAGTGATCACCAAGCAGATAGGTGAAAAGGCGAGCTTCGACAACTGGCAGGTGAATAGCAACGTCCATTATATGATTCCGGGAACGCGAAATTTTGTTGGTATCGAATTCAACAAGGAAATTAGTGAGGCGGATTTCGACATGACGATCCGGCCACAGATGCGGGTGGCTTTGGCCGATAATTTGATGGTGGGTATCGTGGCGGGTGTACCCGTAAACAGAGAGCTGCAAAGATTTAGCTCTTTTCTTCGCTTGATTTATGAACCTGGCCATAAGTTGGGGCACTAAGCCGAATTTTCCATCGAGTAGCATGCAGCCAACCACTACCAAAAGACAGCAACAGGCCAAGGTCTTGCGCATCGCTCGGCTTGTTCATCGACAAACGGGGGCGCTGCTGTTTATTTGTTTTCTTTTTATTTCCATCACGGGTTTACTACTAGGCTGGAAAAAACATAGTAAGGATTGGTTGTTGGCCTCCACCGCCAAAGGAAGCAGTACAGAACTGGCCGCTTGGCTGCCTATTGATAGTTTACAAAAAATGGCGGTTCTCCACTTATCAGAGGCGGTTTCTCCTCAGCTTCCCCCTATGATCGATCGCATAGATGTGCGGCCAGACAGAGGCGTGGTGAAGTTTACCTTCCAAGATCACTACTACGGTCTGCAGTTGGATGGTGCCACAGGGGAACTGCTGCGGGTGGAGAAAAGACGCGCCGACTTTGTCGAGCAGTTACATGATGGCTCGGTGGTAGATAAATTTTTCTTTGGCGGTGGTTCGGTCTTCAAGCTGATTTATACCAGTATTACGGGGCTGGCTTTGCTGCTTTTTACTATCACGGGCTTTTGGTTGTGGTATGGCCCCAAGCGCATGCGCAACCGTGGATAAACAGTTCTTTCCAATTTTACGCTATGAAGGCGATTTTTTCTTACGCACCTACCGTGCTACTCTTGCTGGTGTCCAACATCTTTATGACCTTGGCTTGGTATGGCCATCTCAAGTTTGAAGAATGGGGTTGGATGAAAAAAGCCTCGCTGCTAAGCATCATACTTGTGAGCTGGGGGCTCGCGCTGTTTGAATACATCTTCCAAGTGCCTGCCAACAAGTATGGCTATAAGGGTAACGGCGGTGTATTCGATCTTTTTCAACTGAAGGTGCTACAAGAAGTCATTACGCTGATTGTTTTCGTGGTTTTTACCCTGCTTTTCTTCAAAACAGAGACACTTAAATGGAATCATTTTGCAGCAGCCTGCTGTTTAGTGGGGGCAGTTTATTTCGTGTTCAAAAATTGAGCTGCCGATGGATTGTCCGCTCTGCACTACGCCTTTAGAGAACAGGATGGATGCCGTTTACCTCCGCTGCGCTGGCTGCGACGCGCTGGTGATGGATAAGGCTAAGCATCCAGATGCCGATACGGAACACGCCCATTATCTTACCCACAACAACGATGTGGAAGATATTCGCTATCAGGCATTTGTTTCGCCTATCGTGAACTACATTCTTGCCAACCGACTGCCTAGCGAACAAGGCCTCGATTTCGGCTCGGGTAGCGGTCCCGTAATCTCCAAACTGTTAACCGACCAAGGCTACCAGATCCAGCAGTATGATCCTTTTTTTGCGCCTGATCCCAATGTTTTAACGGCTACTTACGATTATATTGCTTGCTGCGAAGTGATGGAGCACTTCTTCGAGCCAGCCACAGAATTTAAACGACTCCGAAGCCTCCTCAATACAGCTGGCGTACTCGTTTGTATGACTTCGCTCTACACTCCGGATATTGACTTTGCTCGCTGGCGCTACCGAAAAGATCCCACCCATGCCTTCATCTACACCGCAGCTACGCTGGCTTATATCGCCACGCATTTTGGTTTTGCGAGGGTGGAAATTGAGGGGCGTGTGCAGCGCTTGTTCGCCTAGTTGAGACGTAGCATCGCTAGGTTTGTGCAAAGCCACAGCTAAAATCCAGCAACAAAAAGGCAAAAGCCTCCATAATTGAATATATTCTTAACTTTGCCGCCTTGAATCAATCACCCATGATGACTGCCAACGACATTCGGACTGCTTTTTTAGAATTCTTCGCTAGCCAGGAGCACAAAATTGTGCCCTCCGCGCCCATCGTGAATAAAAACGACCCAACGTTGCTGTTTACCAATGCGGGGATGAATCAGTTCAAAGACTATTTCTTGGGCAACAAAGTACCCGATCGTCGCCGCATTGCCGATACCCAAAAATGCATGCGCGTAAGTGGCAAGCACAACGATTTGGAAGACGTTGGCCGCGATGGTACTCACCACACCATGTTCGAGATGTTGGGCAACTGGTCGTTTGGGGATTACTTCAAGGAAGAGGCCATCACCTGGTCGTGGAAATTGCTAACCGAGCGGCTTGGAATTGATCCCAGTATCATCTACGCCACCGTCTTTGAAGGTGCAGCAGACGAAGGCGTGCCGCGCGACGACGAGTCCAAGGCGATCTGGCTCCGATTCTTACCCGAAGACCGGATTCTATACGGCAATAAAAAAGATAATTTCTGGGAAATGGGTGAGACAGGTCCTTGTGGCCCTTGTACCGAAATCCACGTTGATTTGCGCAGCGCCGAAGCCAAAGCACAGACCCCTGGTAGAAATCTGGTAAACGTGGACGACAGTGGCGTGGTGGAAATCTGGAACAACGTCTTTATTCAGTTCAACCGCCTAGCCGATGGCAGCCTAGAGGAATTGCCCGAAAAGCACGTAGATACGGGGATGGGCTTCGAGCGCCTCTGTATGGTCTTGCAAGGCAAAACAGCTACCTACGATACGGATATCTTCACGCCCATCATCGCCGAGATCGAAAAGCTGAGTGGCAAAACCTACACTGCCAGCTATGCCCCCACGGCCAAGTCAGATATGGCCATGCGCGTCGTGGCCGATCACCTACGGGCAGTAGCCTTCACCATTGCTGATGGCCAACTCCCTAGCAACACAGGAGCGGGTTATGTGGTGCGGCGGATCTTGCGCAGAGCGGTGCGCTATTACTTTTCCTTCTTAGACGTGAAATCGCCTTTCATCTACCGGCTTATCCCTGCTTTAGAACGGGAAATGGGCACGGCCTTCCCTGAATTGGCCAAGCAAAAAGACCAAATTGCCAAGATCATCGAAGGCGAGGAAAAGTCCTTCCTCCAGACCTTGGAAACGGGCCTGAGCCGCTTCGCCCAGCTCGATACGCCCAGCGGAAGAATTGACGGCCGCGATGCTTTCGAGCTTTACGATACCTTTGGCTTTCCCATCGACCTCACCCGCCTGCTGGCCAACGAACAAGGCCTCGCCATTGATGAAGCTGGCTTCGAGGCCGCCCTGGCCGAACAAAAGGCCCGCAGCCGTGCCGATGCTGCCAAGTCCGTTGGTGATTGGATAGTCCTAGACGAAGGCGCAGAGACGCGCTTCCTAGGCTACGACCAACTGAGCGTGGAAGATGCCCACATCCTAAAATACCGAACCGTAGAGCTGAAAGGCAAGCCACAATACCAAGTGGTGTTGGACAAAACCCCCTTCTACGGCGAAAGCGGTGGACAGGCCGGCGACAAAGGCCAAATGATCGTAGATGGCGAAGAAATTGCCATTTATGATACCCAAAGAGAGAATGACTTGATCATCCACCTCGTCAAAAAGCTACCAGAAACGCCTAAAGGTTTTGTCATCGCCCAAGTGGAAGCAAGCACGCGCTTGGCCACCAGCCAAAACCACACGGCGGCTCACTTGATGCACAGTGCTTTGCAGCAAATCTTAGGGCCACATGCCTTGCAGAAAGGCCAAGATGTATCGGCAGCCCGTCTGCGCTTCGACTTCAATCACTTCGAGAAGCCCAGTACCGAGCAAATCAAAGCAATCGAAGACTTGGTGAATGCCAAAATCAGAGCCAACATTCCCCTGCAAGAACAGCGCAGCGTGCCCATCGCCGAAGCCAGGGAATCGGGTGCCATGATGCTTTTTGGTGAAAAATACGGCGATACGGTTCGCATCATTACCTTCGATGAAGGCTATAGCCGCGAGCTTTGTGGCGGCACCCACGTACAAGCCACGGGCGAGCTAGGGCTGTTTAAAATCGTGAGCGAGGGCGGCGTAGCCGCTGGTATCCGCCGTATTGAAGCCGTCACGGCACTGGGGGCACAAAGCTATATTGACCAGGAGCTCGCAGCTTTGGAGGAGCTTCGGAACTTGCTAAAAGGCAGCCAAGATGTGGTGAAAAGCGTCAGCCAGCTGCAAGAAGAAAACCGCAGCACCAAAAAAGAATTAGAGCAGCTCAAAAATGCCCAGGCACAACAGCTAAAAGGGGAGCTAAAACAGGCTTTTAGTATCCACCAAGGCATCCACTTCCTAGCCACGAAAGTAGGTATCAGCGATGCTGCGGCCATCAAAAACCTAGTCTTCCAACTAGAAACCGAAATCGGCAAGGCCTTCATCCTGCTGGCCAGTGAAAGCGAAGGCAAGCCGCTCCTCACCCTAGGCATTAGCAAGGAAGTGACCGAGCAGCACGGCCTACACGCCGGCAACATCATCCGCGAAATCGCCAAGCACATCCAAGGTGGCGGCGGCGGCCAACCCTTCTTTGCTACCGCTGGCGGCAAGGACGCCGCTGGGCTAGATGCTGCACTAGAGGCAGCCAAAGCGATGGTGGCGGGCTAAGCCTTAAACAAGCTGGCTCACACCCAGGCCCACCGTGTCCGTATGGAGGCGGGTTGGAAGACGGGCATAAATGTACATCCATACGGACACGGTACGCACTCGCTGGCTCTCGCAGGAGCAAGGTTTTAGGAAAGGAGCCTGGTTCTTAGGTAGTTGTTCGACATCCATTCTCATAGCGCAAAAAAAACCATGGAGAATAATCAAGCAATTGTTGAAATAAGCCAACATATTGATGAGTTATTAGATAGACTTATTGCCCAGCTTGAATATTGTAGTGAGGTGTCAGAAATGATCCCAATCGTGGATTTGATGGTATTTAAATTTCGCTCACCAAAAATTCTAGCTGCAATAGTGGAGGCTATTAATAAATTTAGTCCAGACGCTACACCAGACAAGCTAGTATTCTACGCTAGTGAATGTCCAGTAGAAGAGACGGTCGAATATTTTTTGCTCTGGATCGATTTAGTTTGTTTGGGCACCTACTCCGTTGCTTTTAATGCTTATTATATTTTAGCCGATATGGATGATCCGGATAAACTAAAAGGGAAATTAAGTGAGGAAGCTGAATACAAACTAAAAGCGGCTTACAAGTCCGATGATGAAAAAGCAGTAATCATAAGCGATTTGCTTGGTATGTTCATTTAGAGATCAAGCGATTAATGCCGACGGAGCTCGGATCGGTTCCATAAAAAAGGTTGTCAAATGAGCGAAATAATTCAGATTAAATACGGGCAACAGTTATGTATCAGAGTTGAGGACTTACAAGATGAGCTTGAGGAAACTGACTCTGAAATGGAATTTGAGTCAGAAGAAGAACGCTTGCTATTTGAACAAGACAGGATAGAGGAAGAGCAGTTTTCGGGTGATTGGTTGAAATTTTGGAAAGAAAGAATAGAAAAAGAAAACCGGCAAATCTTCACCTACACATTTGATGGCGCCAGAATAAAATGTGAAAGAGACCTATATAACTACCCCGAGGATTACATGCTTATAGTGCCCCAAAGTGGCGTTATGCTGCAATTCTACAAAGACGAAAAGCATAACGACGAAAAACTAGCAGAGCACAATCTGCATCACGATCCGGCATCGAGCGGTTGGGAGATCGAATATAAGATTGAGGCATTTGAATCCGAGAAGAAAATGATTTTGGGCTATGAATGCTACAAAATACTTATCGAGCAAACAAGGAGAAATGAAGAGGAGAATTGGTTATACCGAAATCGCTATGAGTTATTTGTAACCGATAAAATAAACCTGCCGGCAAGATTAGTAATCCCACTTTGGGAACCCGTCACGGATTTGTGTGCATTACAAATAAAGGACATTGATATGCGCAAACCCGATTGGTGCGCTATCAAGTATGCCATCGAGATAAGAAAAGATATTCAGGAAAGCGAAATCGAATTGCCAAAAGAATATTCGGATTTGTTGGCAGGCAGAAGCAAGCAATAAAACCTTTGTGAACCGACCTCAACCACCACCAAGACGCAAAACAAGAGAATGGCACTTTTCGCTATCGCCTCTTGCATTAGCTTTCTGCCTTTACCCCTTCGCCTTCAAGCGTCTTACAGGCTCCGCCTAATAACGATCTATGTTCAACAAATTGACATAGCAGTTGTCCATACTACCGACGGTGAGAACAAAATCCTGTTTCACCTTCGTACCATCGGCGTATTGGGCTGGTTCCCAGCAGGGCATTTTGCGGATGGCCGCTAGCAAAAGGGCATCCACTTTTTCATCCTTGAAGGCTTGCGATATTTGGGCGTTGGTAATTTCGCCTTCTTCATTGACAGTGAATTTAATGGCTGCTAGATCGTAGTTCACAAAGGTATTATCGGGAATTTTTTCAATCGCCTCTTGCTGCAAATATTGATCCAGCATCGCTTGGCCACCAATGAATTTTGCATCAATATCCGGGTCTATCGCTAGGGTGAAGGCTAATTCTTTTAGCTCCTTTTGCTTCAAGGAATTCTCTGGGAGGTATAGGATTTTTACACGAATATCTTTCCCCTTATCAGCCATTTCCATCAAGCTTTTTTGTGCTTGAGTGAGCCTATCACTTTTGCTTAGAGCGCTTTTAATTTGGCCTTGATGGCTGGCTGAAATTTCCACCGAGACATAGGTGTGCACCCACGACGACTTGTAACGCGCATTCAGATCCGCTAAGGTTTCGGCCTGCCGTAAATCCACTAGGCTGAGGGAAGTGTAGGGATACACCTTACTAACCTTATACGGTAGGGCTTCTACAGGATGGCTTTGCGAGGAAACAAAAGAAGGAAGCAGCAGGACGGCAAAAAGGAGGATGCCAAGTTGGTGGAAATGGTATTTCATGAGTTTGTGCGGATTAATTTCCTAGGAGAACGCCTTGATAGCATAATAATTGCATGCTCTTCTACTACCAAAGCAAAATAAAATGCTGCACAGCAGTGGCTTCACTGCCATCCAGCAGCTGGTATCGGAGGCTGGCGAGGTAGAGGCCGGTGTTGGCGGCTTGCGCTTGGGCTTGGCCATCCCAGCCGTAGTGGGCTTGGTTCGGGGGGCTATTGCTTTGCTGAAAGAGGAGGCCACCCCAGCGATCGTAGATTTTTAGTTCAAGGATCTGAACCACCTCGGGGCCGCTAGCGGGGTAGTAATAATCATTGATGCCATCGCGGTTGGGGCTGAAGGCGGTGGGAAGAAAGATGCGCGGCTGGCTGGCGAGCTGCAGCTCGAAGCTGCTAGTTTCTTGGCAACCGCTGGGGCTGAGGAGGCGAAGGGTATAGCGGCCGCCTTGGCTAGGGCGGAAGCGAAGCTGGGGGCATTGCCGGCAGAGCGTATCGCCGTTGGGAGCTAGCCACAAAATTTGGGTGGCTGCTGGCAACGAGCCAGTAAAATTGGGATCGATAAGGACTTCCTCACCGAGGGGAGCAAAATACTGCGGAGCCAGCTGGATATCGGGCAAAGCTTCGTTGGGGATATGGAAGGGTAGTTGGGTAGCGCAGGCGTTGCTACCTTCCACACGGACTTGGTATTGGCCGGGCGGAAGCTGGCGGCTGCTGCTGGTATCGGGACTATCTTGCCAAGTATAGGTATAGGGGCTCAGTCCGCCGCTTACCCCTAGCTCGAGGTGGGTAATTTGTTGGCTGCAATCGAGCTGTTGCTGGCTGCGGATTTGTGGACTAGGCAATACGCTTAGCTGATGGATGACGACACTGTCGCAGCCATTGGCAGTGGGGAGTATTTCGGGATAATTACCGGCTATTGTCCGATAAAAACCAGCGATTAGGAGGCTATCGCCTTCGCAAATTTGGTGGTTTAGGGTGGGGCTTGGGGGGCTGGGAAGCACTTCCAGGGTGAGGGTGTCGGTGCCTCCGCAAGCATTGGTGGCCGTGTAGGTGCCTGAAGAACTATAGGACTCACCGCCAAAAAAGTATTGCTCTCCTTGGCAGATCACGGCTCCTGCACTTGTGCCCGTCTGGGTATGGGGCAAACCGCTTTGCAGATACGCACAAGGTGGGCAACAAGGAATAAGGCAGCTACTTTCATGCTGATTTTGAAGGTAATAGAGCACGCTGTTGTAGGCTTGCCATTGCCCATCTGGCGGCAAGGGGCTGGGTTCCTGGGGCGTCCAAGGGTCATTGTTTTCCGTGAAATTCACGTCTAGGGGGTAGGTGAGCAGGCAGTCGCTATCCAGCAGGCCATCCATGGGACTGCGCACGAGTAAGATACCATTGCCGCTTTGGGTGTTGATGTAGGTGGCCGCGAAGAGGATGGCATCGGGGAAAACGTGTAGCTGCTGATTGGAGCGCCAATAGAGCAAAGAGGCACCAGGGCTATCGTAGGCGGTAGCCCAGAGCGGCTCGCCTTGGAGGTTGAGGTGGAGCAAGAAGAGGTCGCGGGAACTTCCCAGATCATTGCCGTAAAGGAGGAGACCGCCGGGGGTTACTTGCATTTCGATGCCGCTTTCACCGAGGAAGTTGGTGATGTCGTAGATCTTTGTCCATTGTAATCCGCCCTGAAGGTTGAAGGCCGAGAGCATCATTTGGGTGTTGATGCCGCCTGCCACCACGCCGATGCTGCCCCATTGTAGGAGGTAGAGGGTGGTGCCCACGATACTGATATCGAAGCCAAATAAGCGGCTGTTGGCGCTGCCATCTTGAAAGCCCGTGAAGGAAAACTCGTGGTTCCCATCCAGGTCGAAGCAAGCGATGACGGCTCGGCTGTTGCCTGCTCCGCCACCCAAGAGCGTATAAATGCCGGTGACAAATACTTTGTCGCCATGGCGTAGCACATGACTGATTTGCTCGCGGCCGCCTAAATCATAGCGTTTTCCAGCTTGCACCGGCAGGCCGCTGTCTTTGTCTATTTTTTCGATCAATAGCGATTCGAAAAAGGGGCCAGCTTCCCCCAGTCGGCTGCCAAAAAGTAGGTATTGCCCTTGTTCGGGCAGCTCGATAAGGTTGGTCAGCTCGCTGTTCTGGCTGTAAATATGGAAGTAAAAAAGCCGATCTCGCAGCGGATCAAAGCGGAAGATAAAGCCCTTTTGAACGGTAGGGCTGTTGAAAGTGGAGCCGATACCCACGAGGTAGCCTTCGCGGTCTTGGTAGAGCTGATTGAGGGAGAACGTCTGGGCATTTTCGCTGGGGGTGGGCAGGGCTTTTTCCCAAATGCTGCGGCCACTGGGGTCGTGTAGTGCCAGGTAGATGGCCGTATCCACGGTACCAGCCAGGTAGAAATGACCGTCCTCCAGAGGCAGCAGGCAACTACCTTTGAGGTCGTAGCCGCTGGGGGATTGGATGATCTGAGCGAAGAAATCGCCGCTGCACGTCAGGGAATCACAAGTGGGCGGCTGGCTCCAGACGGCTGGAGTAGTCATAAAAAAGCCCAACAAAAGACCGAGCAGCCGCGTCATGTTGCTTCAAACGGTTTTTTGTCAGGCTTGGTTGTGTTTGGCTCACGCCCATACGGGCACAAGTGTACGTACGCACTCGCCGGCTCTCGCAGGAGCAGGGCTTATTTAAATGAGCCAGGTTCTTAGGTAGTTGTCGGGCCATTCTGAATGATCCGACAACTACCCTCCCATCTCCTAGTAAGGAATCTTAGCGCCGCGTTTGCGTTCTGCTTCGCGGAGGAAGATTTTCCGAAGGCGGATACTTTCTGGGGTTACTTCCACGAATTCGTCGCCTTGGATATATTCCAGTGCTTCTTCTAGGGTGAATTTCACGGGTGGCACCAGTTTGGCTTTGTCATCATTACCGGAGGAGCGCATATTGGTGAGCTTCTTGGTTTTGGTGACGTTGATGACCAGATCGCTGGCGCGATTGTTTTCTCCGATTACTTGGCCTTCGTAGATTTCCTCGTTGGCATCGATGAAGAAACGGCCGCGGTCTTGGAGGTTGTTGATGGAGTAGGGGATAGCCTTCCCTTGTTCCATACTGATCAGCGAGCCATTTAGTCGGCCGGGGATATCGCCTTTGTGGGGCTGAAATTCCTTGAAGCGGTGGTTCATGATGGCTTCGCCTTGGGTGGCAGTGAGCATACTAGAGCGCAGGCCGATCAGGCCACGGCTGGGGATTTCGAACTCTAGGATAACGCGGTCGCCTTTGGGGACCATGCTGCCCATCATCCCTTTGCGCTGGGTGATCATATTGATGACCGTTCCGCTGTGGTGTTCGGGGGCATCCACGGTAAGCTCTTCAACGGGCTCGTGCTTACGGCCGTCAATTTCTTTGATGATTACCTGGGGCTGGCCAATTTGCAGTTCGTAGCCCTCGCGGCGCATGGTTTCGATGAGGACAGACAAGTGCATCACACCCCGGCCGAAGACGCGAAAGGTATCGGCACTTTCGGTACTTTCTACCCGCAGGGCGAGGTTTTTCTCTAGCTCGGCCGTGAGGCGGTCTTTGATGTGGCGGCTGGTGACGTACTTACCTTCTTTGCCGAAGAAGGGGCTATCGTTGATGGTGAAAACCATACTCAAGGTAGGCTCGTCGATGGCAATGGTCGGCAGTGCTTCTGGGTTTTCGCCGGCGGCGATGGTGTCGCCAATCTCGAATCCTTCGATACCAAAAACGGCACAAATATCGCCTGGTTGCACGATTTCGGCTTCCACACGGCCGAAGCCTTCATACAAGAAGAGACCTTTTACTTTGTGCTTGCTCTCCACGCCCTCGCGGTTGATGAGCGTCACCATGTCATTTTTCTTCAGCGTACCTCGGCTCAAGCGGCCAATGGCCATGCGGCCGATATACTTGCTGAATTCGATGCTAGTAATGAGTAGCTGCGTATTGCCCTCTGGTATCTTGGGGCCGGGGATGAACTCGAGGATAGCATCCAGCAGGGCCGTGATGTCTTCGGTTTTCTCTTTCCAGTCGGTGCTCATCCAGTTGTTGAGCGCCGATCCGTAGATGGTAGGGAAGTCGAGTTGATCTTCTGTTGCACCTAGGCTGAACATAAGATCGAAGACCATCTCGTGGACTTCTTCAGGCGTACAATTGGGCTTATCTACTTTATTGACCACCACCAGTGGGTTTAAGCCCAGTTTGAGGGCTTTGTCGAGCACAAAGCGCGTTTGGGGCATGGGGCCTTCGAAGGCGTCCACCAGCAGCAGCACGCCATCGGCCATATTGAGCACCCGTTCTACCTCGCCACCGAAGTCGGCGT
Source organism: Lewinella sp. (assembly GCA_036835305.1). Lineage (GTDB taxonomy): Bacteria > Bacteroidota > Bacteroidia > Chitinophagales > Saprospiraceae > Neolewinella. The sequence goes on along the minus strand of DAITME010000036.1, from coordinate 7,542 downwards.
GACCAGGGGTGTCGATGATATTGATTTTCGTTCCTTTGTAATTGATAGAAACGTTCTTAGCGAGGATGGTGATGCCTCTTTCGCGCTCTTGGTCGTTGTTATCGAGGATGAGTTCGCCTGGCTTTTCGTGGTCGGCAAAGAGTTGGCCAGCGAGTAGCATTTTGTCCACCAAGGTAGTCTTACCGTGGTCAACGTGGGCGATAATGGCGATGTTGCGTATAGCAGTCATTCGATGAGGTATTGAAATAAGGGCGCAAAGGTAAGCTTAGTTTCCGTCTTTTTTCGGTTTTTTGAAGGGATTAAATTTGTCTAGGTCTTTTTTTATGTCTTCCACGGCATCTTTTACGCCTTGGGTGGGGTTGGTAGCCGTATTGGTACTGTCTCTTCCAAGGCCTAAAGCTTCACGAGCGCGCCTTTCTGCTTCCTTTTTTGCATCCTCCACGGCTTGGTTGGCGGCGGAGCGGATCGTGTCTCTTGTTTGCTCCACTTGATATCGAACGGCTGTGCGGACACTATCAATTCCCTGCCTCACGTCCGTTTTGGCTTTTTCTACTTTGGCTGATGTGATGCCTGTTTCTTGTTCAACCCTTTTGGCGGCTTCTTCCCGTGCTTTTTGCTCTGCGGCATTTATCAGGGCATCCGAGGTATTTTGCAGGCTGCTTTTGTTGAGGCCCATTAGTTCGATGCTCGTACTGGGATTCTGTAGGCTGCCGCCAAGTGCGATGCGAACATCGAGCGTATCGCTGGGCTGGATGCTTAGCCCAAGTTTGTTGGCTTGTCCAGCAAGCTGGTCGAGGGCTTTGATGGCGCTGCCGGCCACGATATTGTTCTGTATTTTTGTTCTAGGCACGGCCGCTTGTATGTTGTAGCTCATTTCCATATCCAGGCCATGGGTGCCGCTAATTTGCATGGGTATGCCTGCCAGCGTGAGGGTGAAGGGTTCTACGGTTACCCGTCCTTTTTCGATGGTAAACCAGCTTTTGAGCTGTTTGAAGTTGATCCGTTCTTTCAGTTCTTTGATATCCAGTGCATTGCCAATTTTTTCAAGCGGTTTTACGCTGTTGGTGAAACTGGCATCCAGCGTTTGCAGAAATCCTTTGGCATCTAGGCTACTGAGGATAGGGTAGAGGTCTTGTCCCAATTTGCCTTCCACGATGAGGTCGGTATTGAATGTACCTTGCAACAACTCCGCCAGGGGCATAAGTGCTTGGAAGGAATTGAGGTATTGGAAGGCTGAGCCGAAGCCGAGTTCTTGGAGATTGTAATGAAAACGGAAACCGGGCTCACCGGGCTCACTGGTGTCGTAGGCACCCGCAAATTGCATATAGCCGCCTAGGAGTTTGGTACGGCCATCGGCAATCACGATTTGCTCCTCCGCAATGATGAGGTCGCCTTGGAAGTCTTGGAGGGTAATGTCGGTATATTGTACCTGATCGGCCTTTACCTGGACTCGGAGATTGATATTATCGGGCACGGGGATGGCAGAAAGGGCTTCTTCGGTCTCCGTAGAGCTGCTGCTTTCTTCCATAAAATCGCCCGTATCAAAAAAAGGCGTGTAGAGGGATAATTGCCCACCAAGAATAGCGTCGCCGAAGTAGTAATCCCAGGCATTTTTTACAGTACCGCTGCCACTCAGGTTGGTATTGCCCAGCGTGGTGGCTATTTGTTGGATATTGAATTGGTTGGGGGTGAATTGCCCAGCCAGACTAGAATTTTTGAGGCGGTAGCTGCTGTATTGGATGTCTTGGGCACTGGCCGTTACATCAAAATCGAAGCGATTGAACAAGGCTTCGTTGCTGAGTGCACTAGCTTCGTTGGCTAGAGCCAATTCTGCGGGGCTTAAGGTGAAGCTTTCAGTTTCTTCCACCCACTCGTTGGCATCGAAGAAGTTGCTGTACACGTTTACGCGGCCGCGCATGGTTTTTTCGGGGCTGAAATAGGCTAGGATATTTTTGATGCTGGCAGAGCCATAGAGGTCGCTATTGCCTAATTTTAAATCAAAACCAGGTATTTCCACGGCCTGCGGATTGAAGTTGGCGCTGGCCTGCTGAAGGGTAATGCGAGGGTAATCGGTGCTGGCATAGACCAGGTTGGAGATGCTAGCGTTGCCACTCATTTTTACAGCGGCATAATTGCCGGCTTCTAAGACGCTCTGGCGTACCTTCTCCAATGTGATGTCAGCCAAGATCAGCCCGCTAAGTTCTTGTACATTTTCGAGTGGCATGGCTTGGCCCCACTTGGCAAGGTCTATTTTGCCGTTTATTTTGGCGTCCACCGTGGGGTCGCTGATGGGGCGGCTGAGATGGAGGCGGCCATTGAAGGGGTCGCCACCCAAAAGCATGCTGAAACGGGGTAGGTTGACGGTGATCTCATCGAAATTGCTGCTGGGGCTCACCACCGAAAGGGCGGCCTGAATGGCTTCTATAGCCACGGCCTTACCGGGGTATTGGACACTGCCGTCTGCTACTTGAACATCCATTTTGAAGGCTGGATATTGCGCTTTGTCGCTATTATAGCTGCCTTTTATTTCGGCTGCCAACTGGAATGATCCTTTGGCTTTTACCTGCTCGTAGCCCTGAGTGTAGGCGGCTGGAACCATAGACCACAGCTGTTTGAAATCAGTGGAGGGGGCGCCTATTTGCAGATCGAAAACGATATCCTCCTCGGGCATCGCGATGCTACCATCGGCGGTGAGGTTCAGGGCGTTCAGGCGGATATTGTTCTCCCGAAAAGTGTAGATACTCTTGGGCATGTCCACCTGTATGACGGCATCCAGGGCGCCTTCCGCTTTGTTTAGGTAGGTCACGCCACCTTGTTGGAGCGTGAAGGCATCGAAGGTAGAGTTGGTTGTGAGGTCGTAAACATCTAGGGTGAAGTCGCCACGGCCAAGGGTGCTCAAATTTACGATTTTTACCAGGGTGTTGGCCGTTCGATCGTCGTACAGAAATTGGCCATTTTCAACACTGAATTTTTGTAGCTGGAATAAGAGCTCGCCACCCGTATTTTCTTCATTTGGATTTTCTTCGCTGCTTTTGGCAATGTTGTAGTTGGCTAGGGTCTCATTAAGAATCAGCAGGCGGATATCTGGTTCGACTAGGAGGATGGATTTTATCTCGTAATTGCCTGTCTCGCTGCCATTCCAAACCGACCAAAAATCGAGATCAACGCTGGCTAGCTTGCCACTTGCGAGGGGATAGCCGGCAAAAGTATCGATACCCAGCACGCTATAATCGTCTAAACTCAGGTTGATGGCTGGAAAAGATCGCAGGAAAGATAGGTTGACATCCCGAAAATCCACTTCGGCATTAATCGTGCTGTTAATACTTTTTTTGACGTTCTCCACGATCTGATCTTTGAAGATGATGGGAGCCACAAAGGCAAAGCCCAGCAAGAGAAACAGCAGGAAAAAGATAGCAAAAAGGAGGCGTTTGATAAATTTCATCTTCTGGTGGTTTGGAGTAGATAATCGTACCAATAGAACGCTTTGAGGCGCGGCTATGTTGTTTGGCGGGGTAGGCGCTGACGGCGGTGGCTTATGGTGGGTGATTGTCTGTTTGGATGAATCCGTTGATCCGTTACTACGTTAATCCATTGTTCGAATACTACGTTGAGGTAGTCGTCCGTATTGTTTACTCACACCCAAGTACTGGCAAAAATGCAGGAGCCAGGAAGGGTCATTTTGAGCAATGTTGTTTTTCGGACGACAGCTTACGAAGCCTTTCCAGCTTCGTAAGTTTCTAGGGTGTAGTAAGTGTTCGGACAAAAACAATTATACCTTTCACTCGGCATTGCTTTACTTCCGCGACGCTACGTTTACGAAGCCTTTGGAGGCTTCGTAAACGGCGTAAAACCCTACAAAGCCAAGTGGGTTGCGCACGAATAAAAAAAAGCAATGTGTTGACTGGTGCTGAGCGTAGCCAAAGTAGCCTCGTCCGAAGCCGCTTTAGGAAACCCTGCTCTTTTTGTAGATTATGGCTCCCGCGTGAGCAACTAAAAAATACATAGCCAAAATGCTCGCGCGCAGCCAAAAGCACTCCAAATTTACGTCCAAGGCCTCATTTTCAGTTTTCAACCTTCAGTTTTCAATCCAACAAGCCTATCTTTGCCGCTTAAGTTCCTCGCAGCAGTAGCGCGAGCGAGCAGGCACAATAGGACGTATGCGACTAAAGCAACTGGAAATCAAGGGGTTCAAAAGCTTCGCCAACCAAACGGTGGTGAACTTTGCCGAAGATGTGATCGGGATTGTAGGCCCCAACGGATCCGGTAAATCCAATATCGTGGATGCCATCCGCTGGGTATTGGGCGAGCAAAAAGGCAAAGAACTGCGCCTCGATAAGATGAGCAGTGTGATTTTTAATGGTACTAAGAAGCGAAAAGCTGGCAATATTGCTTCTGTGTCCCTTACTTTCGAGAACTCCAAAAACCTACTGCCGACCGAGTACAACATGGTCACCATCACGCGGATGCTGTACCGCAGCGGCGAGAGTGAGTACCGCCTGAACGGCGTACAATGTCGTCTTAAAGATATCAATAATTTGCTGATGGATACCGGCATTGGCTCCAACAGCTACGCCATCATTGCCCTCGGGATGGTGGATGATATCCTAGCAGACAAAGACAACAGCCGCCGCCGCATGTTCGAGCAAGCCGCCGGCGTGAGCAAATACAAAGCCCGCAAACGCGAAACACTCGCCAAACTCAGCAGCACCGAAGGTGACCTAGATCGGATCGAAGACCTGCTGCACGAAATCAGCAATAACTTAAAAAGCCTAGAGAAACAGGCCGCTCGTGCTAGGAAATACCGCGAAATAAAAGCCGAATATCAAGAACAAAGTATTGCTCTGGCTAGCATCAAAATTGCGGCGCTGCGCACCCGCTATCGCGAGCTCAACAGCGAGATCCAAAAGGCCGAAGACCTCTACCGCGCTACCGACATTGGCATCACCCAACTGGAGGCCAAGCTAGAGCAGGAGCGTAAACAAAATATTGACAAAGAGAAAATTCTTAGCGAGCGGCAGCGGCAGCTCAATGAGATGGTCTCGAGCCTGCGCGAGCGCGAAAACCAAAAGCAAATTTTGGCACAGCGCCTGGAGTTTATCGCCAAGAACCGCCGCGAACTCAGCGAGCAAATTCAACAAGCTGCCCGGCAGCTGGAAGAATTGAATGCTCAAATAGCGCAAATGCGGAAACGCATCGCTGAAGAAGCGGATACCCGCCAAGCCAACAGAATCGCCCTAGACGCAGCAGAGGCCGCTTTGGAGCAAATAAAGAGCGGGCATGCGGGCATCAAATCGCAGCTAGACGCCGGCATGGCCGAGCAACAACGACTGGAGCGCAGCATCTTCGAGCTGGAAAAACGAAAGGCTATCAACGCCAACCAAGTGGACAATTTCAATTTCCAGCACGAGCGCAACGAGCAGGAAATGGAAGATCGCCAAGCCGAACGAAAAGCCCTGGGCGACCGGCTCCAAGAACTAGAAAAAGAAGAGAAAAAACAGCTCCTCGAAATCGAATCCCTCGAACAAGCCGAAGAACAGCGCCGACTAGCCCTCGAAGCAGCGGAGGAAAGAATAGACGGCCTCAAGAACGAGCTGAACCGCATCAACCGCGGCTTGGATGCCAAGAAAAACGAGTATAAACTCACCAAAAGCATGGTGGAAAATCTGGAGGGCTTCCCAGAATCCATCCGCTTCCTTAGCCAAAACAAAACCTGGACGCAAGAAGCCCAGCTCCTCAGCGACTTGATTTTGGTGGAGGAGAGCTGCCGCGTAGCCATCGAAAATTACCTAGAGCCCTATCTGAACTACTACGTTGTGCCCAATATGCAGGTGGCTCGCCAAGCAATTGGCCTATTGAGCACAGGGCAAAAAGGTAAGGCCAACTTCTTCCTGCTCGATGCCCTTGGCAACGACGAAGCACCCGCCGCCCTCTTGCCCCCAGGCGCTCGGCCCGCCACCGAAGTGGTGGAAGTGGAAGCGGCCTACCGCCCGCTAGTAGCCAAGCTGCTGCACCATGTGCTGATCAGCGATAGCGACGACTTTCCCGCTGGCGACACGGCTGGCTTTACCATCCTCGCCAAAAGTGGCCGCTATATTCGCCGCCCCTCCAGCATCAGTGGTGGCTCCGTAGGGCTGTTCGAGGGAAAAAAAATAGGCCGGAAGAAGAACTTGGAAATCCTCGAAAAAGCCATCGAAAAAGCAGAAAACGAAGCCGAAAAAATCAATAAGCAGCTCTACCAAGAGCGCAGCCAACTCGAGCAACTGCGCCAAAGACGCATTACCCAAGACATCCAAGCCAAGCAGAAAGAACTCAGCAAAAGCCAGCAACAACGCGCCGCCCTCAGCGCCCGGGTGGATAATTTCGAGAAGTATTTTCAGGAAACCAAAGCCAAGAATGATGCTCTAGCAGAGCAGGTAGGAGCTATGAAAACGGCCAATATCAGCATCGAAAAAGAACTAGGCGAGCAACAGCAAAAAATCGAAGCGCTCCGCGAAAAACTAGCGGGTACCGACGGCAACTACCGCAAGCTCAGCGAGCAACTTAGCCAAGCCAATCAGGATTACAACAACCAAAACATCGCCTTCATTCGCCAGCAAAACCTAGTAGAAGGCCTGGAGCGCGAGCTGAAATTCCGAGAAGATCGCCGCCGCGATACCGAAAGTAATTCGCTGCGCAACCGTGCCCAGCTCGGTCAGCTCGATAAAGACGAAGATAGCACCCAGCAAGACCAAATCGCCCTGCAAAAAGAGCTGGAAGAAAAATATGCCCAAAAACGCAGCTTCGAACAAACCCTCAACGAAGCCGAGCAAGGCTATTTCAATGCCCGCGCCAGCATAAATGCCCTAGAAGATGAGCTGCGAAAAGAAGGCCGCAGGCGCCAGGACGCTCAGGTGATGGTCAACCAGCTAAAAGAAAAATTCACCGACCTCAAATTCTCGATCAACGCGTTGGGCGAGCGCCTACGCATCGAGTTCAATGTGGATATTAGCACCCTCACCACCAACAACCAAGAAGAAAGCGAAAGCGAGGCCATCCCGAATAAAATCAGTGCCGACGAGCTGGAAATCAAGGTAGAACGCCTTCGCGGCCGCATCGCCAACTACGGCGAAATCAACCCCATGGCCGTAGAAGCCTACGATGAAATGAAGGAACGCCACATCTCCATCACCACCCAGCGCGACGACATTCTAGCGGCTAAAGACGCGCTCGTGGCCACCATCAAAGAAATTGAAGAAACCGCCACCGTCCAATTCCTCGATGCCTTCGAGAAAGCTCGCCTTTTCTTCATCGATGTCTTCCGCAGCCTCTTCACCGAAGACGACAACTGCGATCTATTGCTCCTCGACCCCGAAAATCCACTGGAATCGGGCATAGAAATCGTCGCCAAACCCAAGGGCAAGCGCCCCCAAACCATCAGCCAACTCAGTGGGGGAGAGAAGACCCTCACCGCTACGGCCCTGCTCTTCGCCCTCTACCTCCTCAAACCTGCCCCCTTCTGTATCTTCGATGAAGTGGACGCCCCGCTGGACGATGCCAACATCA
>DAITME010000035.1:0-39054 GCA_036835305.1 Lewinella sp. | reverse complement strand
GGTATCATTTTTGAAGAATTAAGCGGCCTGATTGCAGCGGTAAATGGCCTTTTTTAAGCGTCCAGAAATATATGCCAGCAGGCCAATGGGCAATATCATATTGGTTACTAGAACCATTCACGGGTAGCAGTGCTTGCCTTTTGCCGCTGCCATCGTAGCACTCCAGATGCAGCCCTTCTTGAAATGTGCCGTCTATCTCTAACCGTATATAGCCTGTGCTTGGATTGGGATATAACAGCACCTCACCGATCTCTACACGCTGTGGGCTTATTTCCTCCGTATGCGTGATAAGGTAATTCGTATCCTGCTCGCAGCCAGCGTATAAGCAGCCCAGCTCGTCTAGGCGTGCCAGCCAGTGGGCGGATTTGAACCGATCAGGGCGCTGTGGATCAGGTATTACAGCTCTACCTGAAACTAGTAAACCACCGTCTACTAGTTCTTCCAGCCCATATATTGCGGCTTGCTGTTTACCTGGTTCGCGAGAGGTACCTATGTCGTAAAGCAAACGATCATAAATGAGTTCGCCATCCGCTGTAAAACGACTTACGATGGGGAAAATGTAGTTGACCGACTGGGGTATGTCATTAATCCGGCGGCCATAGTAGTAATCACCGTATAATAAAATATCCCCATTTGCGCAAACCAATATACCATTGTAGTGCTTATAATCGGCAAAATCGCTCCAATACATCCCCACGTGCCACCTCATCTCAAATGGCAGATACCAATTCATCTCGCCATCTGCCGTGAAGCTATACAATATTGAAGTAATAAGAGAATCACTTCTTTCTATAGGCGCTACCGCTAGTAAGACACCAGAGGGATGAATAGCCATGGAAGGACGTGACCTTAGGCTTCCGTATGTCTCCATACCAATGTCAACAGCCCATTCCACTTCTAAATTGCTGTTTGCTTTTACGATACCGGATCGACGTACAGACCCTGGAGCAGCAAAGGTATTTGTTCCATAAATGTTGTTATCTGTATCATCTACAACAGCGTCTAAGCAAAGCTTGAAAGCATCTGTAGATTGGTGAGTAACATCGGTAGTGTGCTGATTCAGCTCTACAAATGCACTATCAAGGATAGCCACTTTTGTTTGCCATGCCAATTGGCTAGAGTGATTCCATGGCACCAATTGCATAGTCATAAGATGTTGCTGACTATCAGGTAAGGGAATTATCGAACTAATCTGGACATCTCTAATCGAATCAAACCGTGCGAGTTCAGTTCTGTAATAAAATGTATCTTGCTGCCAATTGTAATGCCAGAGTGCATAATGTTGACGATCCTCATCCCAAGAAATAGCAGAAAAAGCAATCACACTATCTTGCAAAAAGCCCTCATCCCCCCCGAAAGACAAGCCATTGTAAAAATTAAAATTCAATAAATTTCCTATTAGATCAAAAGCAGCAAAACCGCTACAGGAAATGAAACTAGTGTCGCATAAAGTTTTGACTCTTGAGAAAATGGTATCACCAACAAGAAAAGTTTTACGCGAAGTCGCGGACAAAACCCCAAAATCATCTACCCTAGAAAAATACTGTGCTTGTAAAGCTGTCGGCAGCCACAGAACTAAAATCACACAGCCAAGCAGGCTCCATTTTCCTCCTATCATAGCTTGATAATTTTGAACTGTTGATGGATGCTGGGTAGAGCCAAGATATAGGCACCACTTGCTAAGCGGCTTACATCTATACGGTGTTGATTGCTGTAAGCAGGTAAAATTCCACTCAAACACTGCTTCCCACTCAAATCGTAAATATGATAGGTAATATCCTGGGGAACGACATCGATATTGATCGATCTAGGTAAGCTAAGCAACAATTGCTCTCTTACCGGGTTTTGAACCTTGATAACTAAGGATTCTTCTTTTGCAGCGGTACGGAATTGCTTGCCTTTGTCTTCTACTTGGTTGCGGTTGTGCGGTAAAACTACGGATTTTAATTTTTATCTCTACTGCAAATATAAGACTATTATTTCAAAAATACAAGTTTAAGTAAAATAAAATCTATTTAACTACTCGAGAAAGATTCCCAGCTTCCTCCCATAACATGGCTCAAAAATAAAAACACTGCTCCTGCATTTATGCCCGCCTACAGTCCGTATGGATATGGGCGAGAACCAATCTCCACACCACCCTAACTGGCTATTGGCCATAGCTTTTCCTAGCGCGCAATCCGCTGTATCGAATAGCCGATGCCGCCGCCAATGAGCAGCACCACCCCCGCGAAAAATAGGACGAATACCTGATTAATGGGAAAAGTAGCCGCTATTTCAGGCGAAAAAAAGAGCAGCTCCCTATTGAGGATTTGTAGCGAATTTTCCCCGCCATAGCGCGAAAAGCCCAATACCAAGCCCAAGGCCATCGTTGCCAAGCCCAAAGGAACGCAGTAGCCCAAAACGCGACCGTAGATGTCCAAGCGGGCATTGGCGAGCTGCTGCCCCAACAAAGACCAATGGAAAAACAAGGCCAATCCGAGCATACTAATATAGGCCAGGCGGTAAAGCGGGCTGGTCCAGAAGAGATAATCCACCCACTCGGGCCCGCGGATGGCCATCATGCCGAGCATAAAAAAGAGAAAAGTCAGAAACGGCCGCAGCGTCTTTACCCACTCGTAGGTATAAATCGGTAAGCTGATCCGAAGCCCCAAAGCATAAATCAGGAAAGCGCCTCCCACCAGCGCGATAAAAAGTGGCGCCGCAAAAGCGGTATAGATGGCCGCCGTGGCCACTACGAGGAAGAGATAATAAAGGGGCGTCCACCAATGTTGCGGGCGCAGGTATCGGCCCAGGCGCAGCAAAATAGTGAGGGCCAAGAGGAAAATACTGGCGTATTGGCTCAAAGCCGTCCGATCCAGGGTGGTGATTACTTGGGCGCGCCAGCGGTGGCCACTTTGGGCACTCACCGTGCTTACCACGGCGGCGTAGTTGGCCTCGTAGGCTTGTCGCCAAGCGAGCCACTGCTCGCCCTTGCCTTCGTGAAGGTAGCGATAGTAGGCCGGCAGAATGGCATCCAGCCCTTTGCCAACCGGAAGCAGGCTTTTACCCGCTTGCAAATCCTGAAAAGCCAGTGTGGAGGTGAGTGAGCTGCCGTCCATCACCGCAACCGCAGGCAACCAACCGGGAATACGCTCGTCTAGCCAGTTGTTGGCGAAGTAGTTGACGACGTTCGCCACTACCAAAACGAGGACTATGCCGGCTAGCTTATGAGACATGCTTTAAGGAGGGTTCGAACAGCGACAGCAAATCGCCAAGGCGCTCCTTGAGGTCTTTGCGATCTACAATGAAATCTAAGAAGCCATGCTCTAGCAAAAACTCGGAAGTCTGGAAACCCTCGGGCAGGTCCTTTTTGATCGTTTCTTTAATGACCCTGGGGCCTGCGAAGCCAATCAAGGCTTCTGGCTCGGCCATATTGAGGTCGCCCAGCATGGCGTAGCTGGCTGTTACACCGCCTGTGGTGGGGTCGGTGAGCAAGCTCCAATAGGGCACCCCTGCCCTAGCGAGCTGGGAAAGCTTGGCGCTGGTTTTGGCCATCTGCATCAAGCTGAAGGCGGCCTCCATCATGCGCGCTCCGCCCGTTCGGCTGATGATGAGCAGCGGTGTTTTGCTGTTTCTGGCTTCGTCAATAGCCTGCGCAATTTTCTCACCCACCACCGAGCCCATCGAGCCGCCGATGAAACTGAAATCCATGCAGGCAATGATGATAGACCGACGATTGATCTTTCCCTTAGCAACCCGAATAGCATCCACCAGCCCCGTCTTCTTTTGGGCAGCTTTCAAGCGCTCTTTGTAGGTCTTTAAGTCTTCAAAGTCTAGCATATCCACGGCTTCCATCTCGGCGAAGAACTCCTCGTAGTTGCCATCAAAAAGCAGCTCGAAGTACTCCTGCGAGCCGATGCGCTCGTGGTAATTACAACTCGGGCACTTATAGTGGTTTTCCCGCACGTCCTTGGTCGTACCCGTATGCCCACAGCGCTTACACTTGTACCAAAGGCCTTCCGGCGCTTCTTTCTTGTTGCGCGTGGCCGTTTGGATTCCATCTTTCAATCTTTTAAACCATCCCATGGGGCAAAGATATGGCTTTTTTTGGCTTCGTGTTGGTATAAAAATAAATCCGCCGTTTTTCGAATTGTACGAACTTAAGTTGTGTTGCATATCAATAGAGTTATAGGACTGGCTCACGCAGGAGCAAGGTTTTTTGAAAGGAGCAAGGAAAATTGAATGGTCGAAATACAACTGACTCGATAAAGAGCCTAGGTTCCTGATCGATTCAAGCAAGTCGAAAAATGATAGAAAATAATTCGATTCCACACAAAAATTTAAATCAAAATTCACATTTGACAACTTTATGATTTAAAAATATTCACACATGAAATTGACTTTCAATTTAATACACATATAAAAATAAAAAATTTATAAAAAAATGTCATTTAATTTGGTAAATACCCCCCCGCATACATTTGTACCGTAAAAATATTTTTAACCAGTAGCTTATTTGGAATTAAAGCAATCTACGAGAACAATACTTATGAAGTCACTATTCTGTTTGATCTTTTTCTTACCTTTGTTCCTGTTGGGACAAAAGCCTCCCCCGCCACCTCCGCCTCAACCGAGCACCTATACTGCGCCAAGTGGGGAAACCTACTAGAACTATTGCTCCTTTGATGGAGGCGGTAATACTAGTTTCATTGAGGTGTGGTTCAATGATCCAGATGGAGATTGTATCTCCAATGACTGGTATTCTAGGCGCTGGCTCTTGAACTATCTATACGAGGACAACAATTCTATCGATTACAATCTCAACGATGGAGGTGCCGCCACAACGCTGCACTTTGGTTACTGGAATTGCTGTGATGGCTCCAACGATGGCAACGGGGATAGTGAGCCGTGCGCCTGTGATTTTAACTTTAACCCTGATACCAACACTTTGGTCATAAACTGTCTACCATGTGGTTACCCAATCAACTAATAATTATAAGAAATCTTACTTTTTACCTCGTGTCAATTGCACTACTAGCCTTCTTATTAAGCGCTTGTGCGAAAACAGATTTAGCGCTAGCGAACCCAAGTCCTGAACAAACAACTCCCGTAGGAGATACCATCTACTTCAAATCCTGGTCGCAACTCGCAAAACGGGATTTCCGAACGAACTTCACGGCTCGCAATGCTTTCAATACCACGCAAGGCTGTAGGGCACCGATTCACTCCATGAACATAGGTAACTTCAAGCTAGTACACGCAGAACTACCCACCGATTGGCGCGTATCTGCCGACATCATCAAAGCGGAATTCGAAAATGCCTTCACCCAAGGCACCAGCAAAGCCGATTTGTTTGACCCCATACAGTATTTTTCTCTCCGCCTCATCCATTGGCATATCCTAAAAAATGGTGAGCTGGAACAGCCTTCCGATGTCGAATACCTAAAATACTTTACCCAACTGTTATTCGATGTCAAAGGCATGGATATAGATGTCATGGCCGATGCTGTGTACCAGCTGCGGCCGCACATTCCACGCGCCACCTACGAGGCCTACCAAGCTTATCTTTATCAAACCACCTTGGAAAACGAGACCTACGTTCGAGATAATCACGAAGAAATATACCGCCTACACCTCGAGGCCGAGGATTATTGGGAGGCAGAAAGGTATATGCTGGAGGGGCAACACTTCTCTCGTATGCTAGACGAAGCTAGATACGTAAGGGAGCTGTTTGGCTTCACAGGGCAGTTGGACTAAGCTAGCCCTCAAAACCTTTGGAGATGTTTTGTCCTCTTGACCAATCACCCTAAAGCAGCTGAATAGCAATTTGTATGGGTAAAACCCACCAAAAAGGTCGCTTGGATGCATCTAAGCGACCTTTTTTACACCCCAGCGACTGGCAAACACCAATAAAAGCCTACCTTTGCCGTCCAAAATTATAGCAACTCATGAAATTAGCTGTTGTAGGCGCCACTGGATTGGTTGGTGGCGTGGTGTTCGAGGTCTTAGCCGAGCGGAAATTTCCGGTCACAGAGCTATACCCGGTGGCTTCCGAGCGCTCGGTAGGCAAAAAGCTCGGCTGGCAAGGCAAGGAATATGAAATTGTGAGCATGGAAGCCGCTATTGCAGCCAAGCCCGACATCGCTATTTTCAGTGCTGGCGGCGATACCTCCAAAACTTGGGCACCCAAATTTGCGGCGGTGGGCTGTGTAGTGATCGACAACTCCTCCGCCTGGCGCATGGATGCCGATAAGCCCCTCACCGTGCCGGAAGTCAATGCGGCTGACCTGAGCGAAAAAGATTTGATCATCGCCAACCCCAACTGCTCCACAATACAAATGGTGGTAGCCCTCGCACCGCTGCACCGAGCTTTCAAGATCAAGCGCCTGGTGATCAGTACCTACCAAAGCTTTACCGGCACGGGCATGCCAGCAGTGAAGCAGTATAACCTGGAGAAAAAAGGCTTCGAAAGCAAGCCCGAAGAAAGGGCCTACCACTACCCTATCTTCGAGAATTGCATCCCACACTGTGATATTTTCCTGGAAAACGACTACACCAAAGAGGAAATGAAGCTGGTGCATGAAACCCGCAAAATCCTAGCCGACCCCAGCATCGCCATCACAGCTACAGCCGTGCGCGTGCCCGTAGATGGCGGCCACAGCGAAAGCGTAAATGTGGAATTCGAACAGCCCTTTACAATAGAGGCCATCAAAGCCTTGCTGAATGATACGCCCAGCCTGATCGTATTAGACGAGCCCGCTGCCAACAAATACCCCATGCCCTTGTTTGCCAAAGGCAAGGACGAGGTGTTCGTGGGCCGCATCCGCCGCGATGAATCCATCGCCAATGGCCTCAACCTCTGGATTGTCGCCGATAATCTCCGAAAAGGTGCCGCTACCAATGCGGTTCAAATCGCGGAGTATTTGATAGCGAAAGGATTGAGGTAATCACAAACCGAGCACCCTCCGCGCTGCTCACAACCATAGAAACGAGTTTTTTAACCGCCCACTCGTGTGGGCAGATTCAGGAACCTTACACTGCATATTATGCGAAACCGAATTGTCGTCTGGGGACGTAACGCCCAGGAAGAACGTGTGCTGATAGCCGTTGAGCTATTGATTGAACGCAACGTGGTGAAAATCGAAATCTTCACCGAAAAGGATGTATCCGATGAAGTCTATAAAAACTTCATGGAAAAATGGCGCAAGAACGAAGCATGCGAGCTTCCCGAACCCAAAAAAGTATGGGCGCGTGAACTCAGTGTCTCCGAAGGCCTGCTACCCGAAGAGCTGAAGGTAGAACAAAGCGACATGATCAATCGCGCACAAACAGAGTGGCACTACCTTGTGCTGAGTGCTAAGCTAAAAGATGCCTACCGCGCCGAGCTGGCAGAAATAGCAGATCGCGTGGAGCGCGCCGACAAATACGATAGCAATGTCTGGGGGCAGCTCAAGAGCTTCTGGGAAAAAGTGCAAGGCCAGCTCAAAGAAAAGACGCTGCTAAATGAGCACGGCACCGAGATCCGCAGCGAAGTGGACAAAGTTTTTGATGCCATGAAGCAACTGCGCGACCAACTCAGCGAAGAAATCAAAGAAAAATCAGCCGCTGCCGTAACAGAGTTTGCTAACAAGCTCGAAGCCATCGAAAAGCAAATAGAAGAAGGTACCCACTTGCGCCGCGCTTTTGATGAGCTGCGCAAAATACAAAGTGCTTTCCACAATGCTGCTTTCTCTAGAGACGACCGTAAACTCATTTACGACCGCATCGATGGCGCCTTTAAGAAAGTGAAAGGCAAACACAACGACGGTGGCAATGAAGCTGCTAGCAGCGGTGCGATGACCCGCCTAACCGCCCGCCTCGCAGGCCTCTTAAAAGCCATGGAAAAAATGGAGCGCAGCATCGGCATGGACGTCAAAGACCTCGAGTTCGAAAGCCGCCGCATCGCCAATGCTTCTGGCCAGCTCGAAAACCAAATCCGCCAAGCTAAAATCAAAATGATCGAAAGCCGCCGCGATAGCAAGCAGCTTAAATTAGACGATATGCGCAAAACACAGCAAATGCTGGAGGCCAATATCGCTAAGGAAAAGGCCCGCGATGAAAAACGCGCCAAACAAGTCGCTGAAAAAGCTGCTGCCGAAGCCGTAAAAGCTAAGATCGCTGCTGAAATGAAAGCCGAGAAAGCAGAAATAAGCGACGAAGAAAAAGCTAAACTCGCCGCAGCAGCAGCCGCTATTGCGGAAGCCAAAAAGCAGAAGAAAACAAGCGCCCAAGCAGCAGCGCAGCCCGCAGAAGCCACCGCTGCTGCCGGAGAAGAAGCAGCTGCTGAGCCCGCTGTTCCAGCGGCCACAGACGAAGCAGCAGCGGCCGATGGCCTGATCAACAACCTGGCGGCCATCAGCGAAATCATGGCCGCCGACAAAGGGGAATAGTAAGACCTCTCCTCCCCTGTATGAATCCAAGTATTCTCTACGAAGATGAAGATATCCTAGTCGCCAATAAGCCCCCGGGCTTGTTGGCGATACCGGATCGCTTCGACCCCGATATTCCCTCTCTACTGCACTTGCTAGGCAAACAGCAAGAAGGTAGGCTGCTCACCGTCCACCGCTTAGATCGCCCCACCAGCGGGCTACTCGTCTTTGCCAAAAACAAAGCCGCCCAAAGCGCGCTTAGTCAACAATTCGAACAGCGAAGCGTAGAAAAAACCTACCTTGCCCTCGTGGATGGCAAGCCACTATACAGCAGCGGTAGCATCAACGAACCCATCGCCCCCCACCCCACCAAATTGGGAAAGATGATGGCCTCCGCCAAAGGAAAAACAGCCCTTACCGACTACCAGGTCTTAGAATCCTTCAGCAATAGCAGCCTATTAGAAGTGATTATACACACCGGACGAACCCATCAAATTCGGGTTCACCTAGCTTTCTTAGGCCACCCCTTGCTGGTAGATCCCGACTACGGCCACCGCGAACATTTTTATCTCTCCAGCCTTAAAGGTAAACGCTTCAATATCAAGAAAGATACCGAAGAACAACCTATCCTAAGCCGTGTGCCGCTACACGCCCACCAACTGATTTTTACCCACCCCCGCAGCGGCGAAAGACACACCTTCCGCTGCGAACCACCTAAAGATATGGCTGCCCTCTGCAAGCAACTGCGGAAACTCAACCGCTAAACTTATCTCACGCCCTAAAGCCGCCAGTCCATTCGTTCCCCCACCGTTTACACCCCAGCCAAAAGCCCTCTCTTTTAAACAGATTTTACCTTTCAATCAAAACTGAAAGTATAGAATCCGTGTTAGGCTACATAATACCATCTAGCGCCCTAGTATGGGAATAAAAAGGAATCGGAAAATTAAAAAGAAGATTTCGTTTTTATACCGTCACCTAGTCGCAAAAAAATAGTAAGATTATGGCCAATGCAGCAATACAAACCCTTCTGAAAGATCCCGCGCTGGCAACCGACCTGCGGCAGATTGCCGAAAAGGTAGCCCAACAAGAGCGCATTAGCCCCGAGGAAGGCCTGCTGCTCTTCGAGAAAGCGCCCTTGGGTTATGTGGGGACATTAGCCAACTTCATCCGCGAACAGAAGCATGCTAACAAAACCTATTTCAACCGCAATTTCCACATAGAACCCACCAATGTCTGCCTCTATACTTGCTCCTTTTGTAGCTACAGCCGCCGCATCAAAAAACGGGAAGATGGCTGGGAATACAGCCTGGAGGATATGATGGAAATCATCCGCTCTTACGATGGCAAACCCGTTACGGAGGTGCACATCGTAGGAGGTGTTTTACCGCAATACGACGTGCCTTTCTACCAAGAATTGTTCCGCCAAATCAAAGCCCACCGCCCCGAACTACACATCAAGGCCCTCACGCCCGTAGAATATCACTACATCTTCAAAAAAGCTAAAATAAGCTACGAAGAAGGCATGAAACTGATGCAGGAGGCTGGCTTGGATAGCCTCCCTGGCGGCGGCGCGGAAATTTTTGACGAAGACCTACACGCACAAATCGCTGGTGGGAAATGTACCCCCACCCAATGGCTGCGCATTCACGAAATATGGCATGGCTTGGGCGGCCGATCCAACGCCACCATGCTCTATGGCCATATCGAAAAATTCCACCATAGAATCGATCACCTCAACAGACTTCGAACGCTGCAAGATAAAACCGGAGGATTCCAAACTTTCATTCCGCTCAAGTTCCGCAACAAAGAAAACGAAATGAGCCATGTCCCCGAAAGCAGTACCGTCGAAGACCTACGCAACTACGCTATCTCGCGGATTTTCCTCGACAATTTCGATCACATCAAGGCCTACTGGCCCATGATTGGCCGCACCACCGCGCAGTTGTCGCTCGCCTTTGGCGTCAACGACATAGATGGCACCATCGACGATACCACCAAGATATACAGCATGGCTGGTAGCGAGGAGCAAAATCCTGCCCTGAGCACCGAAGCCCTCGTTAAGCTCATCCGTGCCGTAGGCCGGCAACCGATAGAGCGCGATACCCTCTATGGCGTCCTCCACGACTACAGCGATGCCGTCTTTGAGGACGACAAAAGCTACCGCGGCTACCTCGCCCTACCCGTACTCAACAATTAACCCATGCCCAAGGAAATCTATATCATCCGCCACGGAGAAACCGAATATAACCGCCTAGGCATCATGCAAGGCAGCGGGGTAGATACCGACCTGAGCGACATCGGCCGCGCCCAGGCCAAGCGCTTCTACGAGCACTACCGCCATATCCATTTCGATCTCTTTATTGCCAGTAAACTCAAGCGGACGGCTCAGACGCTGGCTCCTTTTTTGGAGCAAGAGGAGGAAATAGCGCACACCCCCTACGCAGGCAATCACGATAGATCCGAGCGCAGCGAACATCGGCAGATTGGCATAAATGCAGGAGCAAAGCCAACAATAGAAGCCATGCCTCCCCTCCTCCGCTTCGCCGAAATCAACGAAATGAGCTGGGGAAGCCACGAAGGCCAACAAAGCAGCTCCGAAAAAATAGCCGAGTACAACAAAATAAAAGAAGGCTGGAAAAACGGAGAAATCGATAGTCGCATCGGCGGCGGCGAAAGTGCCCGTGAGATGGCCGAGCGCCTCTCGCGATTCCTGAATATTTTGCGCGAATTACCCCAGCAAAAAATCTTAATCTGTAGCCACGGTAGATCCATGTGCGGCCTCGTTACCTTGATGATGGGCGAACCCATCGGCGAGATGTACAAACACAGCCACAGCAACACAGGTCTTTGGCTCGCTATACCCCAGGCTGAGCACTACCATTTCTTGCTTCGCGACGATACCCGCCACCTCGAAGCACTGCCACAAAAATAGCCCAACCGATGAAAAAACTACGGCTCAGCGCAGTCTCTTACCTGAATACGAAGCCCTTCCTCTACGGCTTGCTCAACCACCCCATTGCCCAGCAACTGGAGATAGAAACTGCCATCCCCAGCGAATGCGCCCAGCGCCTCCTGGCTGGCACCACCGATCTGGCGCTCGTACCCGTAGCCGTGCTGCCTCAATTGGATAGCTACCACATCGTGAGCGACTACTGCATCGGCACCATAGGGGCCGTAAAGACCGTAGCCATCTACGGCGAAGTACCCATCGAGGAAATGGATAAGATATATCTTGATTTCCACAGCCGCACCTCCGTAGAACTGAGCCGCTTGCTACTGGAAGAATACTGGCAGCTCCACCCACAACTACTAAATGCTCAGGAAGGCTACATCAAAAAAATAAAAGGTCGCACAGGGGGCCTCGTTATCGGCGACCGTACGATTGGCCTGGAGAAACGCTTCCCTTATCACTACGATCTCGGCAGCGTCTGGCAGGCGCATACTGGCCTTCCCTTTGTTTTTGCTGCTTGGGTCAGCCGGGAACCCCTAGCACCCGATTTCATACAAGCCTTCAACGAAGCCCTCGCCGCTGGCTTGGCCAAACTTCCCGAGCTGCAACTGCTGCTCCCGAACCCTGATCCTGACTTCGACCTGGTGGACTATTTCACCAATTATATCAGCTATGAGCTGGACGCGGATAAAAGAAAAGCGCTCGATCGCTTCCTGGCTTACCTAAGTATTTCGGATTACGCAAGTAGCCGATATTTGGTAGGCTAAAATCACTCAAAACGCCAGGCAATCACCCGGCTCTCCTTATTCCCGTGTTTCAGGGCTAGGACTTCGACTGCCGCCGCCTTGGCGCGCAACAAGGCTTGGTAAATGGGGGTTTCGTGCGCTTTGTTGGAGAGCAGCACCGAAAACCAACGGCAGAGCTGCGGGCGCGCTTCACTTTCTTTGACCATCTGAAGTGCAAAAGCTTTTTCACCCCCGGGGCGGTGAAGCTCGTGCGGCCGGCCACCAAAATTCCGTCCTTGCTGCGGTTGGATATTCAATTGCAGCCTTTTTCGGTCGCTAGCCCGAGCGGCTTGATTAGCGGAAGTATAAAAAGGTGGATTGCAAACGCAGCAATCGAAACGCTCTTCTAGTCCAGCAATACCCGCAAATACTTGCGTTGCATCCGTTTGCTGCCGAATCTCAATCTTCCCCTTTAAGCTAGGGTTGAACTGGACGATCGCTTTGGCTGCTTTCAGCGCTCTGGCATCTACTTCACTACCAATTGCCAGCCAGCCAAAGTGCAACTGTGCCAACAAGGGAAAAATACAAGAAGCGCCGGTACCAATATCCAGCAAGCGAACCGATTTGCCCAAGGGTACTTGCCCGGCATGATCGGCGGCGAGCAAATCGGCCATTGCCAGCAAATAATCCAGCCGCCCAGGTACAGGTGGCGTCAGGTAATCGTCAGGCACATCCCAAAAACGAAGGCGGTATTCCTTCATGAGCAGTGCCTTGTTGAGCCATTTCACAGCTTCCGCTTTAGAAAAATCGAGGCTCAGCGTTCCCGAAGGTGTCTTCTTGAAAAAAGCAGCCAACTCGGGCACCAAGTCCGCAAGCGCCGGCAGCGGATAATCGCCGCGAAAAGGATTATTGGGGTGCATTGGCCAGTGTTTGTAGAACGGAAATGGTATAGTCAATCATCGCGTCATCAATCTCTAAATGGGTGGTGAATCGGATGGTTTTGGGCCCAAAGGCCACTGCGCGAATGCCGTGTTTTTCTAGCTGCGTCAGAAAGGTGGCGGCGTCTCTATCCAGTAGGTGAAAGATGCAGATGTTTGACTGCGCAGGAGCAATGCCCGCTACATAGGGCAGGGCTGATAAGGCCGCCGCCAGCTTTTTGGCTCGGTCATTATCTTCCTTCAGGCGGCCAACATGATGATCTAGGGCATAGATACCCGCTGCGGCCAGGTAACCCGACTGCCGCATGCCCCCACCCAATACTTTGCGGTAGCGGCGCGCTTTGGCGATCGATTCCTGGCTGCCCAACAACAAACTACCCACCGGTGCGCCCAAGCCTTTGCTTAGGCAGATACTGATGGTATCGAAAAGCGCGCCCCAATCGGCAGGAGCTTCTCCCGTTTCTGCTAAGGCATTGAATAGCCGAGCACCATCCAGGTGACAGGCCAGCCCCGCTGCGCGCGCCTCGGCTACCAAAGGCGCTGCCTCGGCCAGGGTGTAAATACTGCCACCACCTTTGTTGCAAGTGTTCTCCAGTACTAGTAGGCGACTGCTGGGCAACCAATCGGCCTTGGGTTGGATGGCAGCGCTGATCTGGCCTGGCAAAATTTTACCATCCTGGCCGTGCAACAAACACATACTCACCCCGGAAAGCAAGGCATATACCCCCCCTTCATACTGATATACATGCGATTTTTCTTCGCAAATAACTTGATCCAGGGCTTGGGTGTGCAGCTTGATCGCCAGCTGGTTGGTCATGGTGCCACTGGGGCAAAACAGGGCCGCTTCCATACCAAAAAGCCCGGCCGCCTTAGCCTCCAGGCCGTTGACCGTAGGGTCTTGGCCAAAGACATCATCGCCCACTTCGGCAGTTTGCATGGCCGCTAGCATCGGCGGCGTGGGGCGGGTGATGGTATCGGAAATAAGATTTACAATCATTTGATTGGTTTAGAGTGGTTTTTTGTCTACTAGCTTATCGGCTTTCCATTCGCCATTTAGTAATATTTTACCCGCTTTGTCGTACATCCGACCCGAGCCTTCGCGGAGGTCGTTTTTCCAAGCGCCTTCGTAGCGTTCCCCCGACGAAAAATAGTAGATGCCAACACCTTCCTTTTGGCCTTTTGCAAACTGTCCTTCGTAGCGATCGCCATTGGCCCATGTGTAAATGCCTTCACCGTGTCTTTTGTTGTCTGCCCATTCGCCTTCATACACCCCTTTGTTGGAGACCACACCCATACCAAAACCGTGCGCCTTGCCGTCCAGTGTCTCCCCGAAATACCGAATCGAGAGCCCTGCACTACCCTTGAATTCTAGCCTAGCATATTTGTTGTTTAGCTTTTCCAATTGCTCCTCGGTTTGTGCCTGCCTATTTTTCCAGTAGTCCAGACTGTCTTCCAAGGCTGCCATGGCTACCGCTCGCTGCTTTTGCATATCCATCTGGAGCCTGATCTCTTGGAGCGCAGCACCGTTGAGTTGCTCTGTCTCTTGCAAGCGGTTAGCTGCACTATTTATGTTATTTCTAAGCTCGGCCAGTGCTTGGCTGAAGCTATCTCTTTTTAGCCTCGAAGCCGACAACTGGGATGCCCAGCGCTCACCGCCTTCTAGGCTATCCAGCACCCGTGTGAATACCCGAGCACTATCCAATTGATTTTTCAACAAAAGACGGTAAACATTGTCCGCCAGCCCATAGCGCCACAAACTATCTTCCTGCCGAGCGTTCTGCATTTGAAATTGGGATAGTGAATCTCGCAGCGCTGATAGTTCAGTTGTGCGCCTTTCCCATACTTGATCTTGCTTCCAGCAAAATAATGCTGCCACGATACCCAGCAATAAGGTAGCGATAATAATTTGTTTCATCCTCGATTTTTAACACGGGCCTCTACTCGCTCCGCTTTTACTCCAGTTATGTTCTAAACAACGTTTGTAATAGCTAAGGTTCACTAAAAGCGCCACTTTCCAACTTAAGCCTCCTTGGTCTCTGCTCTTTTGAGCTTACGCTGCTCCTGCACACAGTGCCCGCCGTGCCCGTCTGGGTTTAGTAGGGCATGAGCCATGAAAACATATAAACAATCCTCTACCAGCATTTTCTATTTGGCTCACGCGGGAGCAATGAAAAGCCATTTTGAGCAGTGCCACAAGAGAGAAAGTACTGAAGTGATCAGCTGCTAAAGCACTGCTGCTTTCCACTGTGGGTGAACGAGCGTTTTGTATTCCTTTAAAATCCAATATTGATAGAAGGCAGACGGTCTTCGATCCTGCGGGCATCTAAGCCAACGAAAACATTGAAGCGCAGGATGTGGCTAGTGCCATATTCAAAGCCACTAGCTTGTTGGCCAATTGTCCACATATGCCCAGCAAAAAAAGTTATATTTGAATTGAGGACATAGCCGAAGCCATTGTAGGTGCGGAAATCCTCGAATGGGTTCATAACAATCGATTTCCCTTGATGCATAAATATCTCGGCACTGGGCGAGAAATAGAGTGTTTTCTCGGTAATCTTATCGCTGTTCAGTAGAATATACGCAAATAATTTATAGCGAAAGCGGTTGGTATAATCGAGGTTTTCTCCAATATTGTTGTCTCGTTTCCAGCGGTGCTCGAAGCGAAACTGGTTGTAAAGCGTCACCCTACCCATTTGGGGCACTTTGAAGAGCCATTGGTGCCAAATACGAGGCTCCAGCGTGACTTTTTCGAAGCCCTCATCTCCTGGGCGGGGCGTGAAATTGAACACCAAAGTCGGCCCGATGACTGCTTCGAAATAATCATTGAAGAAGATATTCAAGCCAGCTCTGTTGTACACTTGCCTAGTGCGGCCTATGAAGCTGCTGACATCCTCGAGGGAATTCCGCACGCGAAAATGATGCTCGCCGTAATAGCCAAATTTTTTCGAAACCTTTGCTTTTATGTAAATACCGTTCCACACACCGGTTTCTCTTAAGTTAGTAACCGAGCGGTCTTGTGCCGAAAGTGCGTTAGCACCCAGTGACAACAACAAACAGCCAAGGAGGTAAAAAAGCTTGAAGGAAAGTGATAGTTGTTTCAAGTCGATTTGCTTAATTGAATGAGAACGGCTGGGGTAGTAATTGTTCTTGAACAGGGCACAAAGGTAAGAAATTTGCTTAACTTTGCCTTGTGCAAACGACTTTTCTATCCATTGTATTGTTGATCGACGAGCTGGCCGATCGGCGGCTATTGGTGCAGCAACTCCCTGCGCTGCATGCAGCCTTGAGCGCTCAGTTCAGCCACTATGAGTACATTGTCATCAACAATTGCCGCGAAGCGCGGGTGGAGGAAGACTTCGCAGACATGGAGGCTGCCATACGCCCCCACATCCATCTGATACAGCTCAGCAGCCATACCGATACCAACCATGCCTGGCTAGCCGGCTTAGATCGAGCGAATGGCGACTATACTCTTTTGCTGGAAAGTCAGTTGCTGTCGCAACCACAACTCCTGGGCGCGCTCTACCAAAAAAGCCAAGAAGGCTTCGATTTGGTCTATGTGCGCGCCACCAGCCGAAGGAGCAAACGGCTCGGGCTTTTCTACCGCCTTTTTTACTGGATTATGCGCCATTACAGCCCGCTGGAGGTGGATGAACTGGCGCATCACAGCCGCATTATTAGTCGGCGTGCCCTGAATGCACTGCTGCGGCTGCGCGAAAACCTGCGCTATATGAAGGCGGTGTACTCGCTGGTGGGCTTCCCCACCAGCTATCTGGAAGTAGATAGTCCGCTGGAAAGCAAAGAGAGCTTTGAGGAGCGTTTCCGTACCTCCCTCCTGGCCATTACCAGCTACACCACCTTCTTGCGCACGCTGATGGGTTGGATTTTTGTGGGCTCGTTCGTCTTCCTAATCCTCGTAGTCCTCAATGCGCTACGGGTGCGCTTCGCAGGCCAAGATCTGTTCGGCCAAGCCCAAGAGGCCGTCAGTGGCTGGACTTACCTCGTGGTGCTCATTGCCGTATTCTTTGCGGTGGTGAGCCTGCAGCTCTACCTCGTCTCCATTTATCTCTCGAATATTTATCAGGAAATCAAGCAGCGCCCTCTGTACACCATCGAGAGTATTCGGCGCTTTTGATTTTCGTCCGTAGAGACGTAGCACTGCCACGTCTCTACATTCCGCATTTGATTCAATTTTAACTAACTTTGCCGCCCAATAAGAATTGTATGAGCGAGCAGAAGACCTACCAAAGTCAGGAAGTAGAGAAAAACTGGTATCAGCACTGGATGGAACAGCAATACTTCCGTTCGGTACCCGATGAGCGGGAGCCCTTCACGATCGTGATCCCGCCGCCCAATGTTACGGGCGTGCTGCATATGGGGCATATGTTGAACAACACGATACAAGACATCCTCATCCGCAAGGCGCGGCTAGAAGGAAAAAATGCTTGTTGGGTACCCGGCACCGACCATGCCAGCATCGCCACCGAAGCAAAGGTGGTGAAACTACTGCGGGAAAAAGGCATTAAAAAATCGGATTTAAGCCGCGAAGAATTCATGAGCCACGCTTTTGAGTGGAAGGAAAAATACGGTGGCATCATCCTCGAGCAGCTCAAAAAGCTGGGCGCTAGCTGCGATTGGAGCCGCACCCGCTTCACCATGGAAGAAAGCCTCTATGAGGCCGTGATCAAGGTTTTTGTAAAGCTCTACGAAAGCGGCCAACTCTATCGGGGGCTGCGCATGACCAACTGGGATCCCGAAGCCCAAACCGTGCTAAGCAATGAGGAAGTGCTATACAGCGACGAGAATAGCAACCTTTACCACGTCCGCTACCAAGTAGTAGGCTCCGATGAATATGTGGTCATTGCCACCCAACGGCCCGAAACCATCATGGCAGATACAGGCCTAGCCATACACCCCAAAGACGAACGCTATGCCCACCTGCATGGCAAAAAAGTGATCGTGCCGCTGGTAAAACGCGAAATTCCCATTATACTAGACGAGTACGTCGATCCTGAATTTGGTACCGGCGCCCTAAAAGTAACGCCCGCCCACGACCCCAACGACTACGAGCTGGGCAAAAAACACGGCTTGGAGGTCATTGATTCCATCGCTGCCGATGGCACGATGAACGAGCTAGCGCAGTTCTGTGTGGGGCTAGATCGCTTCGAGGCAAGGGTGGAAGTAATAAAAATGCTGAAAGCCAGCGAGGATCTGGTGAATATCACCCAATACCGTACCCGCGTAGGACGCAGCGAGCGTACCAATGCGGTGGTGGAGCCTCGGCTCACCTTGCAGTGGTTTGTGAAGATGGAAGAAATGAGCGCCACCGCCCTGGAGGCCGTTCGGAGTGGGGAGGTCAAGTTCCACCCCGAGAATATGTTCAATATGTACCAGACCTGGCTAAAACCCGACAATGTGCGCGATTGGTGCATCAGTCGGCAGCTATGGTGGGGGCAAAGAATTCCGGCTTGGTACTATGGTGAACATGTCTTTGTGGCCGAAACAGCAGAAGAAGCCTTGGAAAAAGCCCGCCAAACACTAGGGCAGCCAAATCTCGACCTCAGCGAACTCCAACAAGACGAAGATGTGCTAGACACCTGGGCCAGCTCCTGGCTTTGGCCAATCTCCGTATTTGATGGCTTCCGCAACCAAGAAGAACTAGCCTACTACTACCCTACCAATGATTTGGTGACGGGCTGGGATATCATGTACCTTTGGGTAGCGCGGATGGTGATGGCTGGCTATACCTTTAGCGAAGACGTTTTGGGCAGCGATTTTGTGGAAAAACACGGTCGAATGCCCTTCCGAAATGTCTATTTCACCGGCATGGTGCGGGATGAGAAGCGGAAGAAGATGTCGAAATCGCTGGGTAATAGCCCCGACGCGCTGGCATTGCTGGATACCTACGGCGCTGATGGGGTGCGCTTTGGTTTGCTCTCCAGCGCAGCGGCGGGAAATGACATCATCTTTGATGCACCCATCGACCCCGAAACGGGACAGGTAAAGAACGAGAGCAAGCTCTGCGACCAAGGGCGGAAGTTCTGTAACAAAATATTCAATGCCAGCCGCCTCATTCAGGGCTGGGAAGCGGATCACAACAAGGCGCCTGGCGATAGCGAGACCTTGGCCATCAATTGGCTGGAGAACCGCCTCCAACAAGTCATTACCGAGACCAACCGCTTGATGGCTGAATACCGCATCAGTGAGGCCATGATGGACTTGTACAAATTCATCTGGGGCGATTTCTGTAGCTGGTACCTGGAGATCATCAAACCTAGCGACGGGCGGCTGAGCCAAGCCATCTACGAGCGCAGCATCCAAGCCTTCGAGCAAATGATGACGCTGCTGCATCCCTTCATGCCCTTCGTCACCGAAGAGGTTTGGCATCAGTTGCGGCCAAGGCAAGCGGGCGAAGACTGTATCGTGAGCCGATGGCCTGGTGCTAGCCAGGCTGATAACGAACTACTAGGGCAGTTCGAACGCCTGCAAGAGCTGATCTCCAGCGTGCGGGAAGTGCGCAATAGCCGAGGTATCAAAGCCCGCGAACCCCTCGCTTGCCAATTGCAAAAAAGCCCCCAAAGCGAAGCCATGCTAGCACTCAACGGCTGGGCAGACATCGTCAAGAAGCTGGCTTTTTTAGAGGAATTGAGCCTCACTGATCAGGAGCCCAGCGGAACGGTCACCTTCCTGACTGGCAACGACACCACCTATCTTTTCACCAACGAAGAGATTGATACCGAAGCCGAAAAAGCCAAAATCGAAGAAGAACTCCAACGCCTGCGCGGCCAAGTAACGGGCATCCAGAAAAAGCTGGCCAACGAGCGCTTCGTAGAAAATGCTCCGGCGCAGGTAATAGCCCACGAAAAGCAAAAACTAGCCGATTTCAGTGCTAAGATAGAGAGCCTGGAGGCACAGTTGAAGCAGTTGTTGCTTGGATGATCGCCGCAGCAGTAGTGGCCGCGGCTCCTCTGGAACGCTTGGTGTAGTCTTGTATCGCTTTGGAGGCGAGGCTGTAAGTCAGGGGATTTTGCAGTTCCTCGAAGGTAGCGATGAGTGCCTGGCTGTTGTTCACACAGAAGCTTCCGCCGCTGGAGAGGGTTTCCACCGCCTCTGGGAATTTGTGGTATTTAGGGCCAAAAACAACGGGCAACCAATAGGCCATGGGTTCTAGTGTGTTGTGGATGCCTTCCCCAAAGCCACCGCCTACATAGGCCAAATGGGCATAGCGGTAAGCGCGGCTCAACAAGCCGATGGTGTCCAGAATTAAGACCTTGCTGTGCAGGTCTTTGTTGAGCTGAAAGCGGGAGTAGCGAGCGGCTCTGAATTGGGCTGCCCAAGCCGCTATTTGCGCTTCCTCCAATTGGTGGGGAACTACAATCAATCGCCAATTTTGCGGTAAGTGGGGCAGCAAATCAGCCAACAAGCTCACGTCTTCTGGCCATACAGAGGCAGCCATCAAGGTGCTGTGTTCGGCAGTGAAATGAGCCAAGATGGGATCATCGAAAGGCTGCAGGGCGACGGATAAAACGCGATCTACGCGGGGGTCGCCCGCTACTATGATTTTGCCTAACGCTAGGTCTAGGCGCTGCAACAGTTCGGCATCGGCTGGTTTTTGGACTAACAAGCTGCTGAAAGCTTGCAAGCCCTGCCGCCATGCACTGCCGTACCAACGAAAAAAAGGCTGGTCGCTGCGGAAAACACCAGCAATCAAAAAGGTGGGGACGCCAGTGGCTTGCAAGGCCTTGAGGTGGAACACCCAAAACTCGTATTTCACGAAAATAGCCACACTTGGGCGGATGGCTGCTACCCACGCCTCGGCCGTGTCAGGATGATCGGCCGGCAGATAGGCAACGGCATCTACCCCGGCATAATTCTTGGCCTGCTCATAGCCGCTGGGGCTGTAGAAGGTGAGGAGAAAGAAATTCGTCGGCCATTGTTCGCGCAATAGCTCCAGAACAGGACGCCCTTGTTCAAACTCCCCCAAACTAGCCGCGTGTAGCCAAACGAGGGCTTGGTCTGGCTTACGAGACTGTAAAAAATCGGGTGTGCCAGCCCGTAGCTGCTTGGCTGTCAGATCTTTCCGGCCAGCTACCCAAGCGGCTGCCTTGGCATTGCCCAGTAGGCTCGCCAAACGGATGGCACCGTGGTAGGCCGTGGATCCTATGCGGTACAGCAGCATTAGCGATAGAAGATTTCCCGACCTTCGCCGCGATATAGGGTAATGATAAAGCCCACTCTCAGCCCTGCTAAAACATCAAAACGCTGCTCCTGCAAACTGCCAGCTGTCGCAAAATCAAAATCCCGTTGAGCGCTGGTAAAACCCTGAAAAATTTCTGCTCCGATATGAAAATTGAGCAATCCATTGGCGCTCAGCTGCTGAAAGCCCAAAAATTGGTACAAAGCGGGGCCGGCACTCAAACGATCGTAGCCCGCCCGATAAGGCCCCACCAACTGGTTGACCGACTGCACGGGGTCATTTTGAATACGAATGCGGTGCTCCATCCAGCCCGCTCCTAGTCCGACTTTGATGCCCGTCCGCTTATTGTCGCCAATGGGAAAAGTCTTCGCTGCGCGCAGGCCGCCAAAATACGCCCGCATCCGCAGTTGTATATCGGCCGGATCGCGCTGGTTGCCTATGATGATGCCGTCGCCAGCTCGCAAGCCCGCCAGCACATCCTCCAGCACTTCGCTGCCAAAAATATATTGTCCAAAAACGCCATAACTCCAGCTACTGCCTTTAGCCATCTTATCTACGCCCAGCTCCAGGCCCCAGCTACCCGAAAAGCGATTGGCCAGATCCGCCTGAGCCGTCTGCGGGCCATAGCCCAAGTGAATCAGCAGGACAGGATCTAAAGTGGCCGCCCGGTCTAGCCCACGCTGCCCCAACAAAGCCGCTGCCAGCAAGCAGCCAGCTAAAAACATAGAAAGACGTAGCATATGAGTTGTCTGTTTGCCACAAAGATAAGGCATTCGGAAGAGAATTTGAGCACTTTACAGCAGGCAAAAGGCAGAAAGCGAAAGGCAAAAGGCAAAAGAGAGACTAGAGAGAGGTAAAAATATGCACCCATACCCACCGTGTCCGTATGGAGGCGGGCGTGCCGGTCCTTAGACGCGTATGTGTGGGCATAAATGTACATCCATACGGACAAAGTACGCACTCGCTGGCTCTCGCCCAATACGGGCATAAATGCAGGAGCAGTGTTTTATTTTTTGAGCAGTGTTTGGCTCCACAGCTCGGAGATGCATCGTTTCGCTTTCATCCGACGCCTCCGATCAGGGTACAAAAATCTTGACTTCGTAGGGAAGTTGGCTAAGAAAATCTGCGTCTATCTTTTCACCTGCGTTATCTGCGTTCCCTTTGCGCCTACGCTTACGAATCTTTTGGGAAGCTTCGTAAACGGGCTAAGGCAAAATCCTGCGCTGCACCGACTCGTGCTGACTCGTGCTGAGCGGAGCCGAAGTAGCAGAGTCGAAGTAGCGAAGCCGAGGTGTAAATCCTGTAAATCCTGCGCCGCATCGAGCGGAGCCGAGGTGTTAATCCTGCGTGCCCGCCTGGGTCTAAATTTTATGGGCCGTTGGCGAAAGCAACATCCTTCTTTATGCGTAGCTAGGAACTCCCCCCCTTACTTTGCCAACGGCCACACCCAGCGGCCTTGGGCGGAGAAATACCCTATTTCATTGTCTTTTTCTACTCGGTATAGGCCGGCACCAGCGATTTCTATGAGCTGGTATTCGGCCGGGAGCAGTCTCTCCCCATTGGCGCCGACCAGACCATACAATTGATTGATGTGTACTTTGGCAACGCCTGCTTCAAAAGCCCCTAAAGCAGAGAACTTAGGACGTACCAAGGGTAGGCCTTTGGTGCTGATGAGGCCCCACTTGGCGCCCCTGCGGATGGCTGCTACACCGTGGCGGAAAGCGCGGGCCTCCTCATAGTAGGCCTCGTAGGGCGTGGCTTGGGGACTGAGGAAGTAGTAGCCTTGTTTATCGTCGCGCATGAGGCTCATGCCCTGGTAGTGATCGATCATGCGGTTGAGGTTGGGGGCGATGAGTTCCTTTCCTGCCAGGTCGATTAGCCCAGCATTGTGTATGTTGGTAAACACCGCAGTCTGGCCATCGGAAAAATCCAGACAGCGCGCATACCGACAGGGAACCACAAGCTGCCCTGCCCGATCGATGTAACCACATCGGCCGTTTTGTTTTACAACGGCTCGCCCATTGCTAAAGGAAGCTGCCCAAGACCAGGTAGGGGCAATATGCTCGCGCCCTTCTTCATCTAAGAAACCGTAGCCCAGGCTGCTTTTAAACAGCGCCAGCCCTTCTTGGTAGGCCGCCATCTCTTTGTAGGTACGATTGCTGGTGAGCAGCTTTCCGGCTAGGTTGATCAATACAAAACGCTCGGCAGCCAACTGCGCTACGGCAATGCCATTGGATTGAAAGGGAGCGATGGCGAGGTACTTGGGCTTCAGTATCCATACTCCGGCCGTATTGATTAGTCCGTAGGCATCGCCCTGTTGCACAATGGCCACGCCCTGATAAAAATCTGCTGCGCACTGAAAAACAGGGGGTATGATGAAGTGGCCGGTGGTATCAATATAGCCAACTAAATTTTGCTGCTTTGCCCATGCCATACCCTGACTAAAATTCCCTACCTCCTGAAAGCGGGCGGCGTAAATGGGTTCTCCTGCTCGATTGACATGCGCCCAGCCGCTGCTTGTTTCTACTGCGGCCTTGCTCTCTGAAAAAGACTTGGCTCCTGCGTAGTCAAAAGGAATGGTGATGCTGCCTTTTTCATTGGCATATCCCCAGCGCCCAGCCTGGTTGACGGCCATCAAGCCCTCGCTGACTTGCCCGATTTCTTCAAACTGTGGAGGTAGGAGCAACTTCCCTAGTGTATCCAGCAAGCCGGCTCCTTTGGTGGACTGCTGCAAAAGGTAGCTAGCCTGAAAGCCATTGGGCTGTAACAGCTGATCAATCGCTTGATAATGCGGTTGCACCACCCAACGGCCTTCCATATCAAGGAGGCCATACTGCCCAGCCTGGCGGACAACAGCATGGCCTTGGAAGTAAGGCTGCACCACCTCAAACTGCGGGGGCACCAACAGCCGTCCGTCATTGGCCATAAAGCCCCATTCACAGTTTTCGCAAATCAAATTGGCTTGGCGGGCGAAAGCCTGATCGTAGGAAGTATAGTCTAGCAGAAAAATGCTGGTGCGCAAACTGGCCAAAAAATCGGCCAGCGGTGCCAGTGGGTGCGGGCTATCCCCCAGCAAGCTACCGGATATTTTTCCTTTTACACTCACGGCCGCCCTGCCCTGTTCAAAATCGCCAATAAAAGCCAGATCGCGCTGCAAGATGCGCCCGCGCTTATCGATGAGGCCAAATTTTCCATTATCGAACATACAGCGCGCCGCATCCAGACCTTTTTCCCAATCCTCCAGCCGTAGATCGATCATATCCAGCCCCGTAATGAGTTTCCCTTCGCTATTTTGCAGCAGGCCGAACACGAGCTTCGTTTTAAAGCTGGTTCGTTCCAACTCGATGGCATTGATTTTGGGGATGGCCACCAGTGTTAGATCGGTGCCGGGTAAGACTTCAATTTCGCTAAAGGTAGGGGCGTACACCAATTGGCCGTTGAGGCGATCTCGCAGGCCCCACCGTCGGTTTTCTGCTTCGTAGAACCATTCAAATTTGGGTAATAGGCGACTGCTTTTTTCCTCGTAATTCAGCAGGTCTGTGGTCTTGGGTGCGCCGGCAATTTTAATCTGGTAGTGGTTGCTGCTATGGGCACCGTCAACCAATTGGGCGGCAGCATTGAGATGGTAGCGCTGCAATTGGGCACCATTAGCCGTACCGGTGTAGGCATTTATGGTCTGGGAGGCCAATTCTACTCTCGAGAAGCTCGGCGGATGTAGTAGCTCCCCTTTGTAATTGAGCAAGCCGTATAAATCGCCCAGTAGGAGGCTGGCGAGCTGCCCTTGTAGCGGGCTGATGTAATCGTAAGCTGCCTCTAATACCGGTTGATCTGCGTGCGCCACCAAGCCCCATTTCCCGTTTTGGCGAACCCGGAAAATAGCAATAGAAAAGGGTTGGATTTCCTGATAAATACTGGCCAGCACCCGCTGCCCACAATTGTTGAGTAGCCCCATTTGTCCTTTGCTGCGTATGGCGAGGTAGTTGGCAGAAAAAAGCAGTACCTCCTCCCCTGCTGCCAGAGGAAAAAGCCGCTGACAAGCTAAGGAATAGACGAGCCGCTGCGCTTGCTGCCGAAGCACAATAAAATCGCTACCCAAGCGGCGGTAGTGATCGTAGGCGGCGGGAAAAACGGCTTCCCCCTTCAGGGTATTAGCACCCCATTTGCCTTTTTGTTTGTAGAATACGAGGGCATCCGTGCTCACTGTAAGTTCCTCGGCTATGGGCGCTAGCACTAGCAGTCCTTCGGCATTCAATAAGCCCTTGCCATCTGCCTCCTTCACTTCAAATAAATGGTCCTGAAAGGGACGGATATGATCGTAGGCTGGCGGCGACAGCTTTTTGCCCTCCCGATTGAGCAGTCCCCATTTTTCTTGATTTCTGAAAGCGTAGTAGCCCTCTCTAAGTTTTCTTATTTGCTGGTATTCTCCTGCTTCCATCAGGCAAATACCCTGCTGGTTAAGGAGGCGCCAATTGCCAGCCGTAAAAACCGAAAAAAGCCCTTCGTCCAGTACTTGGATGTCGTCGTATCGAGCCGCCAGTATTTCTTGGCCATGGGGTCCCAGCAAGCCAACGAAATTAGCCTGCTGTACCAGAATATAGCCGTGCGCATCGGGACTCCCCAAGAGATCGTAGCTCGGTTGCCGTAGGATGTTGCCACTGCCGTCCATCAGCCCCCACAGGCCAGTACGCTTGATGGGGAAGACTTGCTGGGCGGCCAGATAGCTGCCAAACAAGAGTTGGGATAGAAAAAGGAATAAGCGTACAGACAATACCGACTGGGGTTTAAACACCAAACAAACGCAATTCAGTGCGCTAAGATTATACAAAAATACCAAAGCAGAAAGCCGAAAGGTGGGCATTTGTTGAAACGGTGGGCGATCCAAGACAAACGGTCGTGAATCTACTGCCTTGGGGATCGTTGCGGAACGAGACAAGACAAAAGTGATAAAAATCAATATCTTTGCAGCTGTTTGTATTTTCTGCTTCTATCACGCGTAAGCCAAAAGCCATGAAAGCCATTATAGAATCGCTGTATCGCCACCAGCCCATGAGCCGAGCCACTGCTGAAAGCTCCTTGCTTTCCATCGGTAGAGGGGAGGTAGATGCAGCGCAGATCGCCGCCTTTATTTCCGTTTTCAATACCCGGCCCATCACGCAGGCAGAATTGCAGGGCTTTCGCGATGCCATGCTGAGTCTGGCTGTTCCGCTAGATCTAGAGGATCGGCCCACCATCGACATTGTAGGCACCGGCGGCGATGGGAAAAACACCTTCAACATCAGCACCCTGAGCTGTGTTGTTACCGCTGGCGCAGGCTACCTGGTGAGCAAGCACGGTAGTTATGGCGTGAGCAGCAGCGTGGGCAGTAGTGATGTGCTCCTTGCACTGGGCTATCAGTTCACCAACGATCGCGATAGCCTGCTGCGACAGCTGGATACGGCGGGGGTTTGCTTCCTACATGCGCCGCTCTTCCACCCGGCGATGAAAGAAGTAGTCCCAGTTAGGCGCGGGCTGAAAATGTCCACTTTTTTTAACTGGTTGGGTCCTTTGCTGAATCCTGCGCGACCCAAATATCAAGTGCTGGGCACTTTCGGTGCCGAAGTCAGCCGTTTGTATGATTATGTGATGCAAGAGGAGGAGGAACGGTCGTATTTTGTTGTTCACGCCCGCGACGGCTACGACGAAATTAGCCTAACGGCCGCAGGTACGCAGGTCAGAAGCCGGGCAGGTCAGCGCTTGCTATTCCCCAGCGATTTTGGTTTGCCGCAGTTGATGCCCGCTGGTTTACACGGGGGGGATAGCCACGAAGAAGGTGCCGCTATTTTCAAAAGCGTGCTAGAAAATCGCTGTACCGATGCCCAAAAGGCGGTTGTTTGTGCCAATGCTGGGCTGGGCATCTCACTCATGCAGCCTCAAAAAAGCCTGGTAGATTGCGTGGCGGAGGCACGGGAAAGTATAGAAAGTGGCCGTGCGCTAGGCGTTCTACAACAGCTATTGGCCTAATTATAACGATCAGATTGCATAAGTCCACTTACCTTTGGGGGCTGATAACCTATGAAAGTTTACTATTCTTTAGATCATTTGCCTGCTTTTCGGCATGCGGTAATTACCATTGGTAGTTTCGATGGGTTGCACTTGGGGCATCAGTCACTGATGCGACAGTTGCAAAAGCTAGCTGCCAAGAAAGACGGAGAGAGCGTAGTCATCACCTTCGACCCCCACCCTAGGCAGGTGATTTACCCCAAAGATAAAAGCCTAAAATTACTCACCACCACCGCCGAAAAAATTGCGCTGCTGGAAGCCATGGGTATCGATAATTTAGTGGTGGTGCCCTTCGATGTAAAATTCAGCCAGCAAAGTGCCGATGAGTATATCGTGGATTTTTTGCACAAAAATTTCCGGCCAGCCGTCGTCATTATTGGCTACGACCACCGTTTTGGGCTCAACAGGCAAGGAGATGTCAACTATCTCCGTTGGCACGGACAACAACTTGGTTTTGAGGTGGTCGAAATCGAAGCCCAGCAAGTAGCCGCCATAGCCGTTAGCTCTACCAAAGTGAGAACAGCCCTACAAAGCGGACAAATAGAGCAGGCCAATGAACTCCTCGGCTACCCTTATCGGCTCAGTGGCAAAGTGGTTAGTGGTGCCAAGATTGGCCGATCCATCAACTACCCGACCGCCAACCTAGCAATACAAAACCCCAACAAACTCCTGCCTTCCGATGGCATCTATGCGGCCCGCGCACAGTGGGGAGAGCAAACGCTGGAGGGTATGCTTTATATCGGCCAAAGGCCCAGCCTCGAAGACGGCAACGCCACGAGCATCGAACTGCACATCTTCGATTTCAATCGCGATATTTACCATGAAGAACTCGTGATCTCCGTCTCAGGATTCCTCCGCCCCGACCAGCAATTCGGCAAGCTCGAAGACCTCCAAACCCAATTAGCCCAAGACGAAATAGACTGCCGGAATTTCCTCCACCTCCACCCCATCCAAAGCATTCGGCGGCTAGACGAAAAAATACTGGATACTGCCATTGTAATCCTCAATTACAACGGCCAACAGTATCTCGAACAGTTCCTCCCCGCTTTGATCGAATCCCTGGAAGCCAATAGCCGCATAGTAGTGGCCGATAACCAAAGCACCGACCATTCAGTTAGCTGGCTACAAGCTCAGTACCCCGAAATCGACTGCCTGCTGCTGGAAAAAAACCATGGCTTTGCCGGCGGGTACAACCAAGCTCTGGCGCAAATAGAAGCCGATATCTATGTGCTCCTCAATAGCGATGTGGCCGTACGGGCGGGCTGGCTAAAAAAGTGCTTAGCACACTTTTATAAAGATGAAAGCATCGCGGCGGTGCAGCCCAAAATCCGCGCTTACCATGCCCCCGATAAATTTGAATACGCCGGCGCAGCAGGTGGCTACCTCGATATTTTGGGCTACCCCTTCTGCAGAGGTCGAATTTTTGCGACCACCGAGATAGATCAGGGCCAGTACGATGAAACCCAGGAAATTTTCTGGGCCAGCGGCGCCGCCCTGTTTATTAGAGCCGAGCTGTTCCACGGCATTGGCGGCTTCGAGGCCGACTACTTTGCGCATGCCGAAGAAATAGATCTTTGCTGGCGTCTGAAGCGCGCCGGCTATCGCATTCTAGCAGAACCCGCTGCGGAGGTCTTCCATGTTGGCGGCGGTACACTTAGCTACAACACGCCCAAAAAAACGTATCTAAATTTCCGAAATACCCTCGTGACCAGTTTCAAAAACGAGCACCGATGGAAGCTGCTGTGGTGGTTGCCGCTGCGGCTCGTCCTAGATGGCTTAGCCGCAATACTGTTCCTCAGCCAGGGTAATTGGCAGCACATTGGCGCTATTTTGCGGGCACATTTCCACTTCTACCCCCGTATCGGAAAATGGTGGCGACAGCGCAAAGTTCGGCAAAGACAAATCGAAGCCATGCGCATCGGTGCCGACCGAACAAGATGGGGGCGGCTAGCGGGCAGTGTGGTGGCTCACTATTACCTGCTGGGGCACCAACGATTTAGCCAAATCATAAAGCCTTAGCCATCGTAAAAATAGGGAATATTAAAGCCTGGCCATCGCTAGCTCTTTCGCATATTTGTGCCTCAAACAAAATGGCAACTAGTCGAATCAATTGCATAGCTGCTTTATTAAAGCAAAAAAAACAGAACCACTTATGGCTACAATGAACTTTGGCGGCGTAGAAGAAACCGTCGTTACCCGCGAAGAATTTCCGCTCAGCAGAGCACTGGAAACCCTTAAGGAAGAAACCATTGCCATCATCGGTTATGGTGTACAAGGCCCTGGTCAGAGTTTGAATCTGCGCGACAATGGCTTCAACGTCATCATCGGCCAACGGGAGAACAGCGGCAGCTGGGACAAAGCCGTAAAAGACGGATGGGTACCCGGCGAGACCCTTTTCCCCATCGAAGAAGCGGCAAAGCGAGCTACCATCATTCAATATTTGCTCTCGGATGCGGCGCAGATCGAAGTTTGGCCAACACTGAAGCCCCACCTGACGGCCGGTAAGGCGCTGTATTTCAGCCACGGCTTTGGCATCACTTACAAGACACGCACAGGCATCATTCCGCCCCCCGATGTGGATGTGATCCTGGTAGCGCCCAAGGGCTCTGGCACCAGCTTGCGCCGCTTGTTCCTAGAGGGCAGGGGCCTCAATAGCTCCTTTGCGATCTTCCAGGATGCAACCGGCCGTGCGTGGGAGCGCGTGGTGGCGCTGGGCATCGGAGTCGGCTCCGGCTACCTGTTTGAAACCGATTTCCAACGCGAAGTTTATTCCGACCTCACCGGCGAGCGCGGCACGCTCATGGGCGCCATTCAGGGCATCTTCGAAGCGCAATACCAAGTTCTGCGCGCCAACGGCCACACCCCCTCCGAAGCCTTCAACGAAACGGTGGAAGAGCTGACGCAGAGCCTGATGCCGCTGGTAGCAGAAAATGGCATGGACTGGATGTACGCCAACTGCTCTACCACCGCACAAAGGGGGGCACTGGACTGGAAAGATAAGTTCCGCGATGCCGTCAAGCCCGTCTTCGAAGACCTCTACAAAAGCGTAGCCAGCGGCGAAGAAGCCCAGCGAAGCATCGACTCCAACAGCCGGCCCGACTACCGCGTCAAACTAGAAGCCGAGCTCAAGGAACTCTATGACAGCGAAATGTGGGATGCCGGCAGAACTGTCCGTGGCCTTCGCCCCGAGAATGCTAAATAGTCGGTAGGAGGCCTAAACATGGCTCTTTTACCGTAAGCTTTGCTCCTGCGTGAGCCATCCTTTAGAGTTTGGCTACACGCAGGAGCATTTTTTTTTGTAAGAGCAGAAATCTTAGGGGCTTCTCCGCTTCGCTCAGGGGAATAAAGCGTACTTTTACACCAGTTTTCAAGTACAATTCTTTCTATGCTCCCCATCATCAGTTTGGAGGAAATCAGCAAAGCACGCCGCCGATTGCGCGGTATTGCCCAGCACACCCCCTTGCAATACAACAGCCGCCTCTCGGAACAGTACCAGGCCAACATCTACCTCAAGCGCGAAGACCTTCAGGAGGTGAGGAGTTACAAAATTCGCGGCAGCTACAACAAAATGGCTACCCTCACGGAAGAGCAACTCGCTAAGGGCGTGGTTTGTGCCAGCGCGGGCAACCATGCGCAAGGGGTGGCTTATGCCTGCCATGCCATGCAGGTGCAAGGCCATATTTACATGCCCGCCGTCACCCCCAAGCAAAAAGTAAGCAAGGTCAAAGCTTTTGGAAAACAATACATCAACGTGGTGTTGGAAGGCGATAGCTACGACGATGCCTACGCCGAAGCCAAGCGAGCCGCCGACCTCCACGGCTACACCTTCGTCCATCCTTTCGACGACCCCGATATCATTGCCGGGCAGGGAACGGTAGGCCTCGAAATCCTGGATGACCTACCCAATGGCCAAGACCTAGATTTTATCCTGATGGCCGTTGGCGGTGGTGGGCTGAGTGCAGGCATTGGGAGTGTGTTCAAACAACTCACCCCCGAAACCATCATCTTGGGCGTGGAACCCGCCGGGGCTCCCGCTATGTTCGATAGCCTAGCGGCCAACGAGATTATTACACTCGATAAAATCGATAATTTTGTAGATGGTGCTGCGGTAAAACGGGTGGGTAGCATCAACTTCCCCATCGTGCAGCACACCATGGAGCAAGTGCTGCTGGTGCCCGAAGGCCAAGTTTGCGTCACCATTCTAGATCTTTACAACCAAGAAGGGCTAGTAGTGGAGCCTGCTGGCGCCTTACCCATCGCAGCCCTAGACCAAGTGGCAGCACGCATAAAAGGTAAGACCGTAGTTTGTGTGGTTGGCGGTGGAAACAACGACATCCTCCGCACAGAAGAAATCAGAGAGCGAGCCATGCTACACAGTGGCTTGAAGCACTATTTTATTATTGACTTTCCGCAACGAGCCGGAGCGCTGCGCGATTTCCTGACCGAAGTGCTAGGCCCTGAAGATGACATTACCCACTTTGAATACACCAAGAAGCACAACCGCGCAACAGGCCCAGCCATGGTAGGCATACAGCTCAGCAAGCAGGAGGACTTTGATGGTTTGATCGAGCGACTGGAAAAATCAAAAATTACTTTCGAGCACCTCAACGATCGACCCTTGTTGTTTGAATTATTGATTTAGGCTCCGAGCGGCTCCTAGTAATCGTCGTCGTCCCCCACCTCATCATCGAGGTCTGCGGGATCCACGGAAGTTTCTAGCTCGTCATCGTCGTCCACCAGGTCATCATCTACATCATCGTACTTATCGGAGTAGGCTACCCTGATTTCGTCTTTGAGGATACCGGCATCGTCGTAGTCGTCATCAAAGGCGATGATATCAACAGCTTGGGAGACAGTCATTCTCACCAAATAATATTTATCCTCCGTTTCGAAGGGCAGGGCACTGACCTCTTGGCCTTGGGCGTTTTTGAACTTCACCAACTGCCGAGTGAAACCCAAGGGATAGGTTAGTTTGATGCGCTCTTTGATTTCCTCATCAAGCTTTTCATAATCTTTTACAATACGTGGCTTATTCACAAAAGACTGTTTTGAAAGGTTGGAAAGATTTTTTTGGTGCTCCTTTCTCGAAGAGGTGCCCCAAATATGCTGCCAAGGTATGGCTGATATTTTAATCGTGTAACCAGATACGTACACTTTTTTTAAAAAAATGTTCGGAGGCGCTGCAAATTGGGAAGTTAGCGGGCTGTGTGTGTGGCCGCAACTACAGCCGACTTGCTCTCCCTGCTAACGCACCAAGCCAATTAAAGTTTGGTACTTATCGAAGCGACTATCCTGGGTTTTCATCTCCAGCAGATCGGTATAATCCAATTGGCTATAGCTATCTTCCAAGCTGGCAGCAGTGGCTTCGCACCGAATTTCCAGCTCCCCCCGATCGAGCTGCCCACGGCGCCATTGATAGGTGGCCGCTACGCTTTTCAGGATGGCCGCCTGCACTTCGTGCTGCTTGGCTGCTGGGCTAACGGCTTGTGCCTCCTGAAAGCCCTCCTTGTTTCTGGCGATCATCGTGCCGTCCGCTAAGATAAAGTAAGCGGTATGAACACCTTGTCCTTCGCTGCCAGCAAATTCGGCATAGAGCGATAGCTGGATATCTTCACTGTTTTTTATCAGGTTGCTAAAAGTTGATTTGCCACGCCACTTCAAATCCACGATTGCCAGTTCCTTGGCTCCTCTCCTGAGCAGCAAATCTGCCCGGCCCTTTAGTTCTAATCCTGCTAGGCTGCCCTCCAGGCTGGCCTCGGTAGCTATTACCTCCCACTGGTTTTGTTGGAGGCTATCCACCAGCGCCCAACTGCTGTAGCGCAGTATATTCAAGAGCTGAACGCGCTCTGGCTCCCGGCCATATTCCAAAAAGATGGCGCCTTCTTGCCGCAGCAGCTTATTGAAATTAGCATTTACCCAGCTGATGGTCGTATCCTTATCCCAAGTCTGATTATCCCGTGCATTCAGCAATTTTTCTAGCAATCGATGGGCTAGATTGCCGCGTAGGCGGTTGTCGGCAGCAATATCCAGCAGCTCATTGGTTCGCAACTTGGCAGCGTACTCGAATGCCCACTGATGAGGGTAGTAGAGTAGTTTCTCCAGGCCAGTGGGGGTTTCTTGAGCTCTAGGGGTGAAGGCTGCTGGTTTTTGGATATGAATTTGTGCTTTGGGTTCATCCAGCAGTTGCAGGGGTACCGCCTGCATGCTGGGGCTTTGTTTCCCGGGCCATAAATTGATGCTATCACCCACTTGATCGATGTCTATTGTCATAGCAGCTAGGCCAGCGGCTCCGAAGGTGGCCTCGAGCTCTCCCAAGAGGGCGTGGGCCTGCACTTCCTCCCCGCTGATACGGCTTGGCAGGCAGCAAATAAGCTGGCGGCGGCAATGTAGCACAGGGCGTTGCCATTGCCACAAGAGCCGATTGTTTTGCACTTCCGAGCTGAGCAGGCCTATTCCGTTTTCACGGAGGTAGCGAAGTTCTTCCGCTGTCCAGCGGCTGAAGAAATAATTGGGGTCTTGCTCTGTAAAATTCCACCAAACGAGGCTGTCTAAGTCATCGAAAACGGCCGCTGCTTCGTAAGCTACCGCCAAGCTACCTACTTCTTTTTCAGCAAAGCAAGTGGCGGAAGGTACATAGATCGAGCGCACCAGCCGATCAGTTTCCAGGAAGCTTAGTTGCTCCTCCGGGATCGTATCGATGAGTTCCAACAAGCGCTTAGCCTGAGCGGCTAATTGCTGTAAAACCAGCTGATTGGCGCCTTGCTTGTTATCAGCTTGCTGCTTGGCCCAATTCAGCAAGAAACTGAACAGAGAACGAACCGCTGCGGTGGGTACTTTTCCGTCTTTGGGGTAGCGCTTTCGCTGGAACCAGATATCGAACTGGGCACTTACGTCTGCTGCTTTTAGTTGCTTATCGTACAACTGCCGCCGAGGCAATTCCTCCTCAAAGTAGCGTTTTACTGTTATGTTCCATCGCTCTCCGTACAAGCCTGGGCTATCGGCCAGGTGTTTGGCTAAATAGGAGGCCAGGTGATCATCCAGCGGTTTGACGAGCAAATTGAGAAACTCCATGATCTTGCGTATATCTACGGGTTCCCATAGAAAGACCGACACCAACTTCAACACTTGCAAGCCCGGCCTACCGAGACTAGTCAGTGAAACACCCAAATCCGGTAAACCTTCCAATACCAAAGCATCGTTGAGCGTCTGATCTCGTTTGGGGATTAAAACGGCAGGACGCCATTGATCATCTTCGCGAAGCACACGCGCCAGAAAGGCGGCCAAATGCGTTTCTCGCTTGGCTTTCAATAAGACGATGCTGCCATCGGCCTTTGCTTTCTGCTGTATGGCTTCCCCTTGCTGGGCTTGCCTATTTAGTATGCTACGCTGCCAGCGGCTCAGGTCTGTTTGTGCATCGGAGGGCGCAACTTCTGGTAGGCTCCTTATGTCTATGCCTCTACTTTCCAGCAGGGCTAGTATCCGCAGAAGGCCAGGTGGTAGAAAATGCTGAGGCTCGTGCGTATGGATCGTCATAGCTGGCAGGCTGCGCTTCGCTAGCAATCGGCAAAGCTTATCAAGCCGGTCAGCAAAGCCGGCTATCCAGGGCTTATCGTGAGTAAGTAATTGTTTTTCTATTGCGCCCAAGACTGCCAGGCGAGGCGGCGCATCTTGCCCCAACTTTTGTAGTGATAAACCAGCACTCAGCAACTCATCCCTTCGGCTGAGTAGCTCTGTGGCTGTTCCTCGCTGGTCAGCAGCAAAGGAGGCAGCAAAAAAAACTTGCGGATCGGCTGCTAAACAAGCAGCACACAACTGCCGGTACTGTTCCGCACGCAAAAAATCTACTTCCCCACCGGGATGGATTGCGCCCAAATGTCCCTCCAAAAAGCTAACAAAAGCACGCGGCGCCAAAACCAAATCAAAGGCCGAGCCAGCAGCCAAAGCAGGCAAACAATTGTCCTCGGCTAGCTGCAGCCCCAAAAGGATACGAATCATTAGCCTCCCATTTCCGCCTTCATCCGGTTCATCTGCGAACGCCAGAGCGCCTTCTGATCGTCCACCTCATCGGCATCCGCAAAGTCGGTGATGTACATGATGGTTTCTCCCGTGACGGGGCTGATATCCAAAGAAAACTCCAGGTACTCATTGTCGTAGTCCGAGTCTTCCCACTTGAAACGAATCAGGCCAGGCTCGTCATCCTCAATCAGTTCTGCCACTTCAGCTGCTCCGTTCCAGATGAAGGAATAGGTGGCGGAATTGATGTCCACCTCGTCGCAAAACCAGCGGGTAAGGCAGGCCGGCGTGGTTAAAAATTGATAGATCAAAGTGGGCGATGCCCTAAAAATAAACTCCTCTGTAAACTTTACTCTTTCCATTTTGTCGAGTTGGTTGGCTAGTTGGGGCGTAAATACGGCAATTTTATTCAGAAAACCAAAAGTATTGGTCCAGATGAAAAAAATTAGACGTGTACTTAGCTTTTTCTTTTATCCCTGAATGGAGGAGAACTTAAAAGTACTTCCTTGTGTTTTCAAGTGGGGGACGGCAAAGCTAGCTACAAAAGCATTGATATTAAAAAAATCTACTGTACTTTTGCAGCCAGTTTACCAACACTCCCGCCAAAAGCCATTCAGAAACTAAGTGTGTTACAGCGTTGTTTCTGTAACAGATTCCGATTTCTACGCTCATCCTAGTGACAACCGAAGCAAAAAACGTCAAAAACGAAAAGCTGCGCCAGCAAATTTGGTAGCAACTGATAAAAAAAGGCTATTTTAAATGAGACAACTCAAGATCACTAAATCCATTACCAACCGCGAGAGTCAATCTCTCGAGAAGTACCTTCAGGAAATAGGTAAAGTTGACCTACTGACGCCTGAGGAGGAAGTAGATTTAGCGAAACGAATTAAGCAAGGTGACCAGATCGCACTGGAGAAGCTAACAAAAGCCAACCTTCGCTTTGTTGTTTCCGTAGCCAAGCAGTATCAAAATCAGGGGCTCAGTTT
This sequence comes from Lewinella sp., assembly GCA_036835305.1. Lineage (GTDB taxonomy): Bacteria > Bacteroidota > Bacteroidia > Chitinophagales > Saprospiraceae > Neolewinella. The sequence goes on along the minus strand of DAITME010000035.1, from coordinate 2,816 downwards.
GAGCGACCTGATCAACGAGGGCAACTTGGGGCTCATCAAAGCTGCGCAGCGCTTCGATGAAACACGCGGTTTCAAGTTCATTTCCTACGCTGTTTGGTGGATTCGCCAGTCTATCCTGCAAGCACTCGCGGAGCAAAGTCGTATTGTGCGCCTTCCGCTCAACAAAGTAGGCTCCTTAAATAAAATCAACAAGGCCTTCTCGGAGTTGGAACAAACCTACGAGCGCGAGCCCAGCGCCGAAGAGTTAGCCGAGCAGCTGGATATTGCCCCCGAAGAGGTAGAAACCACCTTGGGTGTGGCTGCCCGCCACGTCAGCATGGATGCTCCTTTTGTGGAAGGAGAGGACAACAGCTTGCTAGACGTACTGGAAAATACCGGAACGCCCGGCACGGATACGGCCTTGGAATATGCCGAAAGCCTCCGCCGAGAAATCGAGCGCAGCCTCAGCACCCTCACCGAGCGGCAGAGCGATGTGGTAAAACTCTACTATGGCATCGGCGTAGAGCATCCCATGAGCTTGGAAGATATCGGCGAAAAATTCAGCCTCACCCGCGAGCGCGTGCGCCAAATCAAAGACAAGGCGATCAACAAACTCCGCTCTGCCAACCGCAGTAAGCTCCTCAAGCACTACCTGGGCGCTTAAGAGCGGGTATAAGATTTTTTGCAAAAAATTACACTTACCTATGCGTCGGTTGTGCTATGCCACAGCCGGCGCATTTTTGATAATACCCCATGCGCAAACTAGCTATCCACGAAATCAAACGCCTCGATCCTGTAGCCTTCCAAGCTAGCGAAAAAACGCCGCTCGTCTTTGTGCTGGATAATATCCGCAGCGCCCTCAACGTAGGCAGTGTTTTACGCACCGCCGATGCTTTTGCCATGTCCCATGTCTATCTCTGTGGCATCACCGCCCAGCCGCCCCACCGCGACATCCTCAAAACCGCCCTAGGAGCCGACGAGAGCATTCAATGGAGCTACCACGCCCAAACCCTCGAAGCTATCCAACTGCTGAAAGAACAAGGCTACCAAATCTTCGCCCTCGAGCAAGCCAGCACCACTACCCTGCTCCACGAGCTACAAGTCGATAAAAAACGCCCCGTGGCTCTCGTGCTTGGCAACGAAGTCAGCGGCGTGGACCAGGCCGTCATTGACCAATGCGATGGGGTCTTGGAAATCCCGCAGTTTGGTACCAAGCACTCGCTGAACGTCAGCGTTTGTGCGGGCATTGCGGCTTGGGAGTTGATGAAGGGCTTGCGGTTGGGATAGGAAGGCAGAGGAATGGATAGACGCGGATTTTTTTTAGACCCAGACGGGCACGGCAGGATTTACAGGATAGACAGGATTTGGCTTAGCTAATAGCCAACAGCCAATAAAATTTAGACCCAGACCCAGGCGGGTTGGAAGACCCAGGCAGGCACAGCGGGCACGCAGGATTTACCCAGTACGGGCACGCAGGATTTTGCCTTACATAGCTGTAGTATGGAACGCAGATGACGCAGAGGAATGGATAGACGCGGATTTTTTCAGCCAACATCCAATTAAATATAGACAGGATTAACAGGATTAACAGGATTTTGCCCCGCCCGTTTACGAAGCTTTTCAAAAAGACTCATAGGCGTACAGCGCTAATTGGGAAGGCTGGTGACGCGGATTAACGGTATGGCTCACGCACAGGCGGGCACCCAGTACCCATACGGGCGTTCCGGTCTGCAACCCGTATGGGCGGGCACGCAGGATTTGCACCTCGACGCCGCTCGGTGCAGCGCAGGATTTGGCTTAGCCAACAGCCAGCGGTGTCGAAGCGAAGCCCAATTTTAGAACCTTGCTCAAAAAGAAAGCATTGCTCCTGCGTGAGCCAAACAGAGATTTCTGCCTAGCGTTTTTCTTCCGACCAGTTATCTATTTCCAGGTCTGAAATATCTTTGAAATCTTTTGTGTTATTCGTTATGAGTGCCATATTGTTTTCGATCGCTGTACCAGCGATTAGCATATCATTATGCCCTATTGTCTTTCCCTGCTTGCGCAATTCTGCATAAATTTGTGCGCATCTTTTGGCAATGTTATCCGTCAAAGGCAAGACCTCATTCAGTGCTACGAACTCTTCAAATTTTTTGAGCTGACTCTTTGCGTCCTTGAAGTAAAGTCCATTGAGTACCTCATAGTAAGTCACAACACTAATACTTACAAAACCATGTTCTGCCAAATATTTATCTAGCTTTTCCACAACTTTAGGGTTATTGCGGAAAAAGTAGGAAACGGTGTCTGTGTCTAAAAGCGCAGGTCTCATAGTGAAATATCGCGATCTTGGAACATATCTCTAGCCGTCTTTCTCGTCTCCTCGAGATATTCTTGGAATGTGGTTTCGCTCATATCGTCCCATCCTCCTGCTAGAGCTAGTATCTTTTTCCTGTTCTCCTGCTTGTCGCGTTTGGATTCTTGCATTACAAGGTGCAGATAAGCATCCACCCGCTGTAAATAGCTTGTAGGCAGCCTACTTATTTTCAACAGAATGGCTCGATATATACTTTCCGTATGCGTCATTTACAAATAACTTTTTGCAAAGATAATCAAATTTCAGTATCCATAGGAAGGTAGTAGGTTCAAGCTTGTTCGATAACTACTGCTTCCCAAAAGATTCGTAAACATAAGGCACGAAGGGAACGCAGAGGACACAGATGAATAGATAAACGCGGATTTTCTTAGCCAACCGCCAATGAATGGAACGCAGATAACGCAGATGAATGGATAAACGCGGATTTTTTTAGCCTTAGCCTTAGCCTTAGCCAAAAGCCTTAGCCTTAGCCTTAGCCATTTTT
>DAITME010000034.1:0-39139 GCA_036835305.1 Lewinella sp. | reverse complement strand
GACAGCCGATTACTTCTACAAGCTGGCATTAGATTACAGAACTATTTTCTCCCAGGAAGAAGGAAACCCTTTACTTACTTAGAGCCAAGAGCTAGCGTAGGTTACACGCTTAATAAAAAAGCTTCCCTATCAGCCTCATATACAAGAATGTCACAAGGTCTCCACATGATCTCAAACAACTTCATTGGCCTCCCCACTAATCTATGGGTCACGGCCAATGAGCGGGTTGTGCCAGCCACAGGAACACAGTTGTCACTAGGGGCTAACTATAGCCTAGGGAAGTCAAATCTAGCAATTGATCTTTATTACAAGAAAGCAGAGAACATTATTGATCCTTTACCCGGAGTGGGTTTTTTTCAATCGAATGCTGAAAATTGGGAAAATGACATATCCAAAAACGGCCTCAATGTGATCAGGGGCATTGAACTGTTTTACCAACAAAAAGGCGAACGCTTGTTCGGGTGGCTCTCTTATAATTTGAGTTGGAACAGAATTCGTTTCGAGGAAGTAAATAATGGAGAATGGTACTTCCGGCAATTTGATCGCCGCCATGACTTATCAATAGTTACTGGCTATCAGCTCAATAAAAAATGGCAATTGATAGGTAACTTTGTAATCAACTCTGGATTCCGATTATCGCTACCCATTGGCATTCGGTACGATGGGATTTCAAACAACATCATCCCAATTTATAGAGAAAGATACAACGCAACTACCCCAATCTACCATAGAATGGATGTAACTTTCCGAAGAGAAAAAATCCGAGAAAATGGGAAAAAAAGAATCCTTTCTTTAGGCTGTTATAATGTTTACGGCCGGCAAAATACTACCTACATACTCGCCGAACAGAACTTTCAAGGACAGGTCGAAGGCCGTCCGTTCTCCTTTCTACCTACTGCTATTAGCAACAATGTCAGACAATACTCTTTATTTTCTTTCGTTCCCTTTATCAACTATGAAATCACATTTTAAACTTCATACTCTTATCATTTTGAGTATTTTATTGGCTGGATGCACAAAGGAGCTGGACACCTTCATTCCCTTCGATGGAAGCAAAATCAGCGTAAGCGCTATAATTGATCCAGCAGAAGGTTTTATAGCCTTTGTAAGCAAAACTGCCCCTGCATCTGGTGTTCAACAGCTAAGTGAACTCCGTATTGACGGGGCTGAAGTCATCTTATATTCTTCCTCTGCTCGATTGTTAGTTCCACAACAGGAGGACGGTCTTTTCAGACTTACCGATATGCTCATAGCCGAAAATGATAGTTTCCGTCTAGAGATTACCGCTCCACTCCTCGATACCTTGAGGTCAGATTGGGTAGTAATTCCACCCGCCATCGAGAACCCCGTGCTGGAGGAAATAGTCGAGCTGGATACCTTATTGCCTCCGCCTTTTAACGACAATTTAGTTGAACTACACTTCTCCGCTATTGATCCCCCGGGAGCTAATAGATACCTCATTGAATTAAAGCATGATGCGAATCAGCCATCCAGAGTATATTTTGACTTCTTCGCCGACTTCGACACCGAGTCCTGCGAAGTATTTAATTACAACAGCATATTTTTCCCAGACAAATGTATTGAGAATGAAGCATGGGGCTTTACTGCAATCCCTTATTTACAATTCTACGACAATAATAACGAAATAATAATAGAACCTATCGATTACGTTTTTACGGTTAGAAGTATTGACGAGAACTACCACAGCTACCTGCTTGACCTATTAGGTTCTGATGACATCCGTGGCGTAATATTAGAACCAAGACTCTCCACTACAAATGTTAGAGGCGGAGAGGGGCTTTTCGTTGCTTCTAATAGTTTCAAGAGGGTTCTAAGGACTCCCTAGCGGATGAAAGTAACTTGCCCGTGATGGGGTCGCTCCCAAATTTTTCCAGCCCTTGCCACATTTCCCACCCCAGCCTCCTTTATTTTTCCCCAGTATTCCCTATCTTTGGGCATAATTGTTACCGATGGAAAAATTTCGCAAACTCCTAGAGCGCTCCGCCTTTGGCGTCTGTGCCTACTTGGCGGATAAGATGGGTGTGCCGCGCAGCCGCGTGCGGACTTATTTCGTGTATCTCTCCTGCCTCACCCTAGGTTCTCCGCTTTTGTTCTATTTTTTCTTTGCCTTTTGGCTCAACGTCAAAAACTATATCCGCGAGGGCCGAAAAAGACTGACTTTTTAGCTACCTTTACGCGGTGAAATTTGATGAATACCCGCTTTCCCCTCAGCTCAAGCAGAATATTGCTGCCCACGGCTTCCGCAGGCCTACTGATATACAGTTCAAGGCCATACCGCCTATTCTAAAAGGAGAGGACGTACTAGCCGTGGCGCAAACAGGCACGGGCAAAACAGCGGCCTTCGCCATTCCCATCGTGCAGTTGTTGCAAGAGTTCAAGGACAAGCAAAGGCGAAGAGATGGCATCAAATGCCTCGTCCTGGTGCCCACCCGCGAGCTGGCTTTGCAGATCCAACAAGTATTCACCGCGCTGATTCCTAACACGGGCGTACGCATCGCCGCCCTGCTAGGAGGCGTGGAACAAGACCCCCAAATCGAACAGCTGGAGGCTGGCGCCGACCTCCTCATCACCACCCCCGGCCGTATGTTCGACCTGCGCCACCAAGGCGCCCTCCGCCTAGAGCGCGTGGAAACACTCGTCATCGACGAAGCCGACCAAATGCTGGGGCAAGGCTTCGTGAAGGATGTTCGCGACCTCATCAAAATCCTCCCCAAAAGAAAGCAAACGCTCTTCTTCTCCGCCACCATCGACGAAGCCATCAAAAAACTGGCCTACAGCCTCACTAGCAAGCCCATTCGCATACAAGTCTCCCCCAAGGATCCCGTCTCCAAAAACGTAGATCACAGCGTAATTTTTGTAGCGATGGACGACAAGCGCTTCTTCCTGGAGCGCATCCTCCGCGAAGCGCCCGAGGCCAAAATGCTGGTCTTCGTACGCACCAAAGTACGCGCCGAGCGAGTGCAGAAAGCCATGCAACGCGCCGGCATCCACAGCCTCATTTTGCACGGTGATATCCCGCAGGAAGAACGGGTAAAAACCCTGGAAGATTTCCGTAAAAACGCGGAAAAACTCATGATCGCTACCGATGTGAGTGCCCGCGGTATCGATGTGGCTGATGTGAGCCATGTCGTCAACTACGATTTACCCGAGCAAGCCGACCAGTACGTCCACCGAATCGGGCGCACGGGCCGCGGCAAGCAGCGCGGCATCGCCTACTCTTTCTGTGCCCCCGAAGAACGCCCCTTGCTAGAGGCCATTCACGCTTATACAGGCTACGAAATCAATATCCTCGACCTCGATCGCTCCGCCTATCGCGAAACCCTCCAGCAAGCGCAGGAAGACCGCTACGACTTAGATGCCCTCTTGGCCGCCACAGAAGCCGCTGTGAAACGCAATAGAAAGCGAAAGAAACCTTAGACACGCTCTTAAGACCGGATAAAAGCCCGAATCCGCTCCGCCACCGCATCTTCGCGATACATCCAACGGCAGGCGTCGAGGTGGCTACCATTCGGTAAAACACATATGTCGAGGTCTTGCTCGTTCTCCATTTTTTCTTTCAGGCTCGCGCAGGAGCAGTGCATTTGGCTAAAGGGAGCCATGCCATCCGCTGTACCATGCACCAACAGATGTGGCGCCTCTACCCTACTGCCTTGTTTCAACCAATACAGAGGGTTGCTTTCGTCGTATACTCGGCTGCCCTTCCGCCCCCTCAACAAGCGAAGCCCCGGATGCGACATACTATCTAAATCCAGAACGGCTCCAAACAGCAGCACTTTTTCAGGCCCTGTCCCCCAGCCTCGGGCTTCCCACCAAGGCTGTCGCCACGCCAAGGAGGCCGCCAAGTGGCCACCTGCCGACATCCCCGCCACCATGCTGGGAGGCCCTGCTAAATGGGTATCTCCTCGCTCCGATAAGTATCCAAAAAGCTGCTCTATATCTGCCCAAATCCCTGAAAAGCCTATGCCTGGCAAACGCCTGTAGGCCGGTAATACCACCCGATAGCCCGCCTCTAAAAACAAATGAGCCGCTGGCAAAAATTGCTCCGGCGTGCCGAATGTCCAAGCACCACCATGAAAATATAGCACCCAAGGGGAACTATCTGTAGTTGTCGGCTCTTTTACCAGTAGCGCGTACTGCCTAGGATGCTCCCCGTAGGCCAAGCGGCTGATCTGCCAGTCAGCAGCATAGATTTTCTTAACGGCCCTGGTAGCATACCAATAAGCCGGCAACTCCAGCGAATTGTAAATCAGATTACTTTTAAGCATAAATAAGCTACAAAAACCTGTATAAAAATTTTTTCCGTTGTATTTTGCGGAAAATTACACTTCTACAAACGCCATACTACCCCCCCTACGTATGCCTATACAGCTATCACCACCAGTCATTGAGTGCGAGGAATACCTCCGTTCTCGAAAAAAAATCGTCAGCGTCTCACTCAACAGCATAGGATGCCCTAGGGTAATTTCCTGGGGGATCCGCCTGTTGATTCTGTTCGTGCTGTGGTTCGAGCCACTGGCCGCACAAACCCCAGCCTCAGAAAGCTTGCTATACCAAGGAATAGCGGGCTACGAAGCGAAGCAATTTCCGCAAGCAGCTCGCAAGCTAGAAAAGTATCTCGCTAGCCAGCCTCCGCTCATTGGCCAAGCAGAGGGCCTTTGTTACTTGGCAGAGGTGCGCTTTGAGCTGGGCGATGACCTTGTAGCCTGCCGAACTTTCAAACAAGCCGATAGCTTAGCGAGATTGGCAAGCTTACAAATTGATACCCTCCATTTTTATTACCTTATTTTACAGGGCATGGCCGCTTCTTGCAGTGATAACAACGAGAAAAACCAATACTACCAAGCCTTGCTCGACTTCGTAGAACAGAAGCCTGCACCAAGCGCTAAAGAAAAAGCAGCAGCTTACTATGGCATGGCCATTACCCATATTCGAGCAGACAACTATGCGGAGGCAGCTCATTGGCTAGAAAAATCTATAGAAAGCAGGCGCGCGATCGGTCTGGATGCCGATTTAGCAGAGGAATATTTTACCTATGCCTACCTACACTACCTCAATGAAGATTATTACCAAGCCGTTATCAATCAGCAGCTGGGTTTAAACTTGCTATCAAAAAACAATCAAGCCACCTATTTCGATCACCTAACCAATCTCGCAGCCTATTACTTCGATAACAGAGATTTAGCCGACGCCGAAAAATACCTACAGCAAGCAGCCGCGTTTGGGCAAACGCACATCGACATGTCTTCCCCCTCTTGGGGTTTCTTATATGGCATTCAGCAGGAAATTTTCAGTGAGCAAAGCCTACTAGATAGCTTGGCCCAGGCTATTAATATTGCTTCCATTTATTATGAACAATACCCAGCCAACAAAACCGAGAGCTATTACCATTATCATCTCAATCAAGCTGCTGCGCTGGCCTACCTGCAAAAAGACTACTCAAAAGCGCAGCAGCTTATCGACCAGTTTTTCGATATTTTTGGAGAGGCCTATCCTAAATCGTTTCAAAGTATGCAGTTCTTGCAATCCAAGTTACATGCTGCTAGGCTTGAATTCGGTCTGGCAGTGGCCGGTATCCAGCAGCTACTTTTAGGATATACGGAAGATCATGTTGACCTCACAGCAGCACAAGACCCTGATTACCCCTTCACGGTAGCCGATTTTAAGCCCAGCGTTTTAGCAATTACTTACCTTAAGGACAAAGCTGCCTATTACACGGCTTGGCATTCACAATCGAAGCAAGCGGAACAGCTATCAAAAAGTATTCGATGTATTGAATTGGCCGACGCGCTCATCAGTAGGGCAAAAGGACAAAACAACCAAATTGGCTTCCGCAGTCAACTCAATGAAATAAGTGCAGAACTTAGAAAAATAGCGGTCGAGAACTACTTCCGTCTGTTCAAAGAAAATCAAGACCCCGCCGATTTGATGGCTGCTCTCAACGCTTCCGAACAGGTCAAATACTTGGCCATGGTAGACAAGTTGCGCCAAAACATACTAAGTCAAAATTTGGGCTTGCCAAAAGATTTGCTAGCTGAAAAACGTACGCTAGATTCCTTGCTCTACGCATACCACAGGAAAGTCAGTTGGCAGGGCCTTTCCGATGTACAATTGCAAGATAATAAGCACAGTATTGACTCGCTATTTGCAAGAAGTAAACTGTTGCGAGCCGAAATTCAGCAGCGTTACCCTAGTTATAGCGCCTTGTTATACGCACCGCCCCAACTCTCCTTGGGAGATATTCGGCGCCAGTTGCTTGGTGAAGGGGAAGTACTACTCCATTTTCTGGAGGTAGGGCAAGACCTCTATGTCATCGGTATTTCTAAACAGCAGCTGCTGTTCGATAAGATAAGACTAGCCGCACCGTTTGCCAGAGACGCTCGGCTGCTAGCACAGGAAATGCAGGAACTTAGCACAGCGGTCTTCCCGAAACTTCATTACTTTCACCAGCAATTACTCGCGCCTTTTCAAGATTTTATTGGACAGCAATCCCTACTCATTGTACCTGACAGCCATCTTTGGTATATACCTTTTCCAGCCTTACTATCGAGGGTTCCTGATTTATCTATGCCCGCTAATACGCATGCTTATCTTGTCAGAGAACGAAACATTCGTCATCTATTCAGCCTCAGTGTGGGCTTGCTGCAGCAAGAACTAAAGAGAAGACACGGCGTATTTCCCTCAAAAGATTTTTCGATGCTAGGACTCAACCCTGTCGAGAGCAAGGCAATAGGCAAATTCGCACAACTTATCAACCCCAAGACCAACGAGCAAGCTATTCGTCAACTACTACCACCCAAACAACTTGTTTACTTCACTGACCAAGATGCTACACTGGAGGCTTTCAGAAAATATGCCCCCAGAGCAGACTTACTACACCTCTTTACCCATGCGGTTATATCTGAGGACTATCCGGATTCTACCTTCCTAGTATTTCAAACCAGCGCTTCTACCCAAGATGGCTACGACCAACTATCCACCACTGAAGTATTGAACAGCCGCTTGGGTACCCAGCTGGCTGTGCTAGCAGCTTGCAGCACAGCTGGCGGAGGATTAAAAAGAGGCTTAGGCGTCATCAATCTAGCACGTGCTTTTGCTCATGCGGGCTGCGAGAATATGGTGGTTACCCTCTGGAATGCCAACGACCTGGCGGTAGATGATATTCTCGCCAACTTCTACGACCAAATTCTGACCAAAAAGGTGCGCCAATCGACGGCACTCAACCAAGCTCAGCGACAGTACCTAGCCTCGGCCAGCTTGGCGGGACACCCAGCTTATTGGGCTAGCACGGTTTATATCGGTGAGGACAGCATTTTCCGCCAAAAGCTCCATATTTCTGCTTTTGTATTAATCCCAGTAGTGGTAATTCTTGCCCTAAGCCCCCTGCTATTCTGGATAATAAAAAGGCGCAGAAAGCACTAAGCGCTTTGCGCTTATTATTCCTCTGAAAGATAACGAAGCAAGCTATCAGCCTCCTCCCCCAGCTTTCCTCCTTGCTGAGCACTTCGTTGGAGCCACCGAATAGCCGTCTGCTGCTGCCCCAGTGCCAAGTAAGCTAAGCCCTTAAAGTAGGTGGTGCAATAAGCTACATCAGCTTGTAAGGGCGTTTGGTCGTCACGACCCACCTGCTCCAGATATAACAAGGCTTTTTCATACTGCCTCAGTTTAAGATGGATATCTGCCAGATATAAATCAAATGATACCGCTGAAAATCCTTCATTTCCTCCCTCTGCCAGCTGCATCAAGTGGGTCAGTGCCTGCTCATATTGCTTTTGCCCATAGGCGACCTTGAAAGCGTGAAGTTGATCCTTGTGCCTAAAAGCCCGCTCGGCTCCATTCATACTTTCGCCAAGGGCAACTAAAGACATTGATTCCAGTAGGGCTTGTTCCAAGCGCTGTTCTAAGCTTAATTCAGCTGCTACAGGCCAAGCAATATAGGCAAAAAACAGCAAGACTGCAGCTACCAGAGGAAGTAAAAATCTAGCGATACCCCACTTAGATTTGCGCCCACTACTCCGAGTTAGGCGCTTCCCCAATCGATTAGAAGAGGCTGCCAACCCCTCTTCCCCCAAGAAAATACGCCCACTTCGCTCGAATACATCTTCCTTGGCGTCTCTATTTGTGTGCTTCTTATTATTGGTCATAAGGCAGTTGTTATGTCATTAGATGGTGGATAAAAAATTGTAGTCATATATCTACCTTGGGCGGGGTGGGTAGCAGGCCAATCGGCCGGTCAGTACAGGACATTTAGTGAAAGCTGAGATACTCCTCTTGGTGGCGTTGTTTCACCTTCTTCTTGATCGCCCTTATTACAGTTGCATAGCGTCTTTTAGCTTTTTCAACATCCCAGTTAATTTCTTCTGCCAGCACCTCATAAGCTTGGCTATGAAAGAGCCGGCCCAGCACCAAGATCTGCTCTTCATCGCTGTACTTCATGTGCAGCTCCTCAAAAAAGAGCTTCATGCATCCTTCTAACTCTCTTTCTGTCCACTCCACCACATCAGCATGCACGGTCTGTAGCGGATTATCTTCCTTCTCTATGAGCTCTCTACAAATTTCTTTTCTCCTAGCATTTTTCCTCAACTGGCTGATACTCTTGTTTTTCACAACCCTCCTCAACCATGCCCCAACGTCCAGAACTCGCTCTTGCTGCAACTGCTTACTGAGCGCCAAAAAGGTGTCAGAGCTCACTTCTTCCGCATCTCTTCGGTCTTTCAAAATAGCAGCAGCTGTAGCAATGACACTAACAGCATAGCGATCGCTAAAAATCTTTAGCAGCCGATCTGGCTCACGCTCATAGGCTTGCTGTACTTCCCAATCGGTAGCTTTTTCTCTCGAAAATGTAGTCTTCTCTCGCATCGAAGGTTAAGCTGAGACTTGAAATTGGACGAATTTATGCTTTATCAAGAAGCAGTCGGTAGTGGTTGATAATGTAAAACTACGATATGTATTGTAATTAAAAAAAATTATCATCTCTTTTTTGGTTAACTACTTATTTATTTCCATCTTTGCCTAAGGCAAAAGCGGCTCATAGGCTAACTGCACATTTTTTTAAAATTTCGATACACATGAAGTTCACCATTACCGCAATATTCTCTGTTGTGCTGTTGTTTGGTAACGCGATTCAGGCACAGCAGAACCCTCTATCTGATCTTGGTCTCCCAGCCAATCCAGATCCTGATAAATGCTATATTCGCTGTATTACCCCTGATGTGTTCGAAACACAAACTGTTCGTGTACAAACGCGGCCGGAATACAAGCGCCTACGCGTTGTTCCTGCGGAGTACGAAACCCGCACGGAGCGCATATTGGTAAAAGAAGGCTACACGCGGTACGAGTTTGTTCCCGCCACCTTCCGTAAAGAAACGGTTAACTACGAAGCCGAAACGCCCACTACCAAGGTTAGTCTGGAGGTAGCTTCTTTCACTGACGCTACCGAGGATGTACTGATACAGCCAGCCATCAACCGCTGGGAATACACCACCTATGAGGGTTGTATATCTGATAACCCCAACGACTGCCAAGCACTTTGCTACCGCAGCTACGAAGCACAGTACCGTACGGTTCCCGTGCAACGGCTAGCGTCAGATGCCAGTTATAAAAGCAAGCAAGTAGGCGGCCGTAGTGCTACTTATACTAAAGAAGTGGTAGCCACTCCTGCCACTGTGCGCGAAATCACCGTAGAGCCCGTATATGAAACCGTCACCAAACGCGTACAGATAAAGCCCGAGACGGTTGTAGAAGAAACTGTTTCCGCCGAATATACCAGCGTTACTCAAGAAGTATTGGTTAGTAAAGGTAATATAGAGCGCTGGGAAGAAATCGAGTGTGAGTTACTTTCCTACAACGTTCTTCCCATCAACTACGAGTTGGGCAGTGCTAACTTAACAGCTGAAAGCCGTAAGATTATTGATGAAAAGCTGCTCGTGCTGCTCACGCAGCGGCCTGGTGTGCGTATCGAAATCAACGCTCACACCGATAGCCGTGGTAGCGCCGCGAGCAACCAAAATCTATCTGACCGTCGAGCGCAGTCGGTAGTCAACTATTTAGTTTCTAAAGGTATCAACAACAGCCGTTTGGTGTCTCGCGGTTATGGTGAAAGCCGCTTAAAAAACCGATGTGCCGATGGCGTTAGTTGTACTGAAGCGGAGCATGCCGTCAACCGGCGTACGGAATTCCGCGTACTCAACTAGCGCACCCCAAAGCTTTGGTTGTTCAACTAAAGTTGTTTGGTGGGATGCGAGCCGCCCGAATAGCCTTTATCAAAAAGCAGCTGATCTAGCGTAGATCAGGAGTTTTTACTTTTGCTTTCTGCCTTTAGAACCTTGCTCAAAAAGAAGGGCAATGCTCCTGCGTGAGCAAACACTAACCTCCTCCAGCCCCAACATACTCCCTAAACCTTTCTGCGTTTGTATGAACGAAACCGGAGCTGCAATACCCCTAGTATGGCTTCTTTGATAATGGATTTGTGCATCTTGCTAGCGCCCAAAATTCGATCTGTAAAGGTGATGGGTACCTCCACGATCTTGAAGCCTAGGCGCCTGGCGGTGTACTTCATTTCGATCTGAAAGGCATAGCCTACGAACTGAATAGCATCAAAATCGATCGCCTCCAAAACCTTTCTAGTGTAGCATACAAAGCCAGCGGTGGGGTCTTTGACTGGCATCCAAGTGATCATCCTCACATACAAAGAAGCCCCGTAGGACAGTGCGATCCTATCCCATGGCCAGTTTTCTACTTTTCCTCCGGTGGTATAACGCGAGCCTACGGCCACTTGCGCTCCTTGCTCTGTACAAGCTGAATATAGCCTGGGCAAGTCTTTAGGGTTGTGGCTAAAATCGGCATCCATTTCGAAAAAGTAATCGTATGCCCTGGCTAATCCCCAGCGAAACCCAGCTAAATAGGCGGTTCCCAAGCCTAATTTACCCGCTCTTTGCAGTATAAATAAACGTTCGCCATATTTTTGCATCGCCTCTTTCACTAGGGAAGCCGTGCCATCTGGCGAGCCATCGTCTACAATGAGCAGATGAAAGCTTGGCGACAAATCGAAAACTGTTTCGATCATAGCCAAGATATTTTCCTTTTCGTTATAGGTAGGTATGATGACAAGTCTGTTGCTCAAGGCTGCTGGGCTTTTGTATCCATTGGTGCTTGCACAATGGGTGGAAAGATAAAGTTCTGATTGCAAAGGTAATACCTTTGGCGGGTAATTTCGATAGTTTTTGGTGTAAGCGTTTTCATCACCCCAAAAGAAGATAGTATGTCTCGTGTTTTATTCCTAGTTTTTTTCTTGTGTCTCTCTGTGATTGCGGCACAAGGGCCCATCAGCGGCTTTCGGCAAACAAAGGGGGAAACAGCCCTTGCCCTCACTTATAGCTACGAAAATTATGACCGCTACCTCCGCCCGGAAGGCAATGAAACGCGCACTTTGGAAGCCACTTCCTACAGCTTATTTGTAGAGGCTGCCACCGGCGCGCGCAGCAGTATCGTCGCTACCCTACCCTATATCCGAACCAACAGCCAAAATTCGAGCCTGCAAGATGCTAGTATATGGATAAAGTACCTCAATTTGCAAGAGGTGAAAAAGAACAGCTTGCACAATGTGTTCACCGCTGTTGGCTTGAGCTTTCCCCTGGGCAATTACCCCATTGACAATGCAGCGGCTATTGGGCAAAAGGCCAGTATTTTTCAATCTCGCCTAGTGTATCAATTCCAGCATGAACAAGGCTGGTTTATAAACGCGGCTTCTGGCATAGACTTCCAGTTTTCCCCCGAAGGCAGGGCCAGTATTCCCTTACTATTGCGCACGGGCTATGGCGGGCCTTACTTCTATGTTGAAACCTGGTGGGAGCTGGTTAGCGCCCTCAACAATCAAAATACAGCCACCTCTACCGCCTTAGCGGGTACGGGCAGCAGCTGGAGCAGAGCAGGAGCTACCCTCTATGTGCCTATTCGTCCTTGGTTTGGTATAGTAGTGGGCGGTGCCTGGATTCTGAGCGGGCAATATATTGGTCAATCCAGCCGACTAAATGTAGGCAGCGTGTTCAAACTCTGAGATTAGCTAGGAATATAGTAGCTTTGCAAGCCACATTATTATAACAATGAGTAGTCGATTAAAAAATTACGCTCCTGGAGAAGATGCCCCTAGGCTTCAGGCGCTCATTGAAATGGCCACAGATGCCATCATTACGATCAACGAACGAGGTATTATTGAAACGGCCAACCTCGCCACTTCCCAGCTCTTTGGCTACGACCGAGCAGAAATGATTGGGCGAAATATAAGCATGCTGATGACTAGCCAGGATCGAGAGCAGCACGATCAGTATATGCAGAATTACCAACAAACCGGGCAGGCGAAAATTATTGGTGTTGGTAGAGAAGTTTGGGGCAAACGGAAAAATGGAGCGGAATTCCCCCTAAGACTGGCCGTTAGCGAAACCATTTTCGCCAACAGACGCATCTATACCGGTATTTTACACGACATCTCCGCCCTCAAAAAAGCCGAAGCAGAAGTCTTATCTCTTAATCAGCAACTAGAAGATAAGGTTAAAGTCCGCACAGAAGAACTAGCCAAAGCCATCAACAAACTTACCCAAACCAACCAAGTTCTGGAGGAGCAAATTGAGCAGCGAAAAGCCACAGAAGAAACGCTGCTCCTGAGAGAAAAAGAACTCAAAAACGCCCTCAGCAAAGAAAAAGAACTGGGTGAACTCAAAAGCCGCTTCGTCAGTATGGCTTCCCATGAATTTAAAACACCGCTGAGCACCATCCTTAGCTCTGTGGAGCTAATTAACATGTACCAAACAGCCGAACAACAAGAACGGCGCGATAAGCACGCCGCCAAAATCCAATCGGCTGTTAAACAACTAACCGAAGTACTCAACGACTTTCTGTCCCTCAGCCGCCTAGAGCAAGGTAGCATAGATGTAAACAAACAGTGGGTAGGCTTGGAAGAAATTATACAGGCCGCCGTTGAAGCAGCATCTGGACAGCTAAAAGTGGCGCAGCACGTCCAATTGACGCTGGATAAAACCGACGAACTCGTCCTCACCGATCCTAAAATACTACAGGCCATCCTAATTAATTTGCTCTCCAACGCTGCTAAATATTCTAATGAAGGCCAGCAAATTACGATTACCACCCGCTTCGAAGATAGCCACTTCTATATTTCTGTCTGCGACCAGGGTATCGGTATCCCCGAACAAGAGCAGAGCCGGCTTTTTACCCGCTTTTTCAGAGCCAGCAATGTAGAAAACATCAAGGGCACCGGTCTTGGCCTCAACATCGTTGGGCAGTACATGGAACTACTGGGTGGCGAAATCAGCTTTAAAAGTAGAGAAAATCAGGGAGCATGCTTTACCTTAGCCTTTCAAAAATCAACTAGCCAATACCATGGATAAGAAAACACTCATCTTAGTCATAGAAGATAATGAAGACGTTCGCGAAAACCTCTGTGAAATCCTTGAGTTATATGGCTATGAAACTGCCTCCGCTCCTGATGGCCTAGCAGGTATAAAAAAAGCCTTTGAAGTAGATCCACATCTCATCATCTGCGATATCATGATGCCGCAGCTAGATGGCTATGGCGTGCTAAATATACTGAGTAAAAACGAGCAAACCGCCCATACCCCTTTCATTTTCCTTACCGCTAAAACAGAAAAACAAGATATCCGCAGAGGGATGAACCTCGGAGCCGACGACTACATCACCAAACCTTTCTACAAAGACGAACTGCTCTCAGCTATCGAAACGCGCCTTAAAAAAGCAGAGAACATGAAGGGTAATTTAGTCTCCTCCCCCACCATCAACACCCTCACGGATCCCAAACTCGGGCTAGAGCAATTGCTGGATAGCATGCGCCAAGAGGGCCGCAGACACCTTTATAAAAAGAAAGAAAACTTGGTGAGGGAAGGCGATAACGCCCGTTATCTCTATTACATAGAAAGCGGCTTTGTTCATTGCCGCAGATCCCACGAATACGGGAAAGATTACATCCTAAGAGAATTGGGAAAGGGCGAGTTCATTGGCCATGCTTCCTTGCTGGATCACACCACCTTCCCCTATGCCATGGTCGCGGCTAGCGAAACGTGTAGTTGCCTGCAATTGCCCGCCAAACGCTTCTATGAACTGATTAATGAAAACAAACACATCACCTCAGCCGTGCTGCAAATGATGGCGGGCACCCTCCACGAGCAAAGCGAAAGGCTCGTCAACCAAGCCTATGATAGTGTAAGAAGAAGAACGGCCTTAGTACTCTGCGACCTCAACGAAAAACACGACGGCCAACCCGTGGTCATCCAACGAGAGGACTTGGCTCAGATGGTTGGAACAACCAAAGAAAGCGTCATCAGAGCACTCACCGATTTCAAAACGTCGGGCCTAGTTGAAGTTAAAAGTAGCCAAATCTGCATCCCCGATGTAGAAGCGCTGAAAGGTCTGTCTATTTAATTAACTAAGGAATGTCCAGTAATTTATGCGTCTGCAAGCTCACCCGCCATTGTGGGTGTTCCAAGCAGTAGGCCACGCACAGCGCTGTATTCACCGCCGTATCTGGCCCGTCCAGCGGCTGGAGAAAGAAGTAATCGAAGGCAAGCTTTTCAAAAAGCACCGGCTGCGCAGCCCCCTCCACCTGGGGATACACCAGCTTCAACTCATGCCCCCGTTGCTGAACGAGCGTGGCATTCGCCTTGGGGCTTACGCAGATCCAATCTATCGTGTCTGGCGCAGCAATTGTCCCATTGGTCTCCACAGCAATCTCGAAGCCCCAATGATGAAGAGCCGAAATCAGGGGCTCATCCAATTGCAATAGCGGCTCTCCTCCTGTACAAACTACATAGGGCCTCCCCTTCGTCAAGTCTGGCCACAAGGATGCCACCTTGGCAGCAAGCGCCTCTTTCGTGTAGCGGCCGCCGTTGAGCCCGTCCGTACCCCGAAAGTCGGTATCGCAAAACTTACAAACTGCCGTATCACGGTCCTCCTCTCGCCCACTCCAGAGGTTGCAGCCAGTAAAACGCAAAAACACAGCGGGCCTACCAGCTTGGCCACCCTCACCCTGCAGTGTGTAAAAAATTTCCTTAACCTTGTATGTATGTTCGCTCATTGAAGGCGCAAAATTACGCTTTTAATCAAGAAGCCTTCATTTTTTTTACAGGAAGTCGAAAAGAGATAAATGGCTCGCGCTCAGACCTAGATGGGCGTGCCAGTCCTGAAGGACGCGTGTGTGCGGGCATAAATGCAGGAGCAAAGCTTACTTTTAAAGAGCAAGGCTTTTGGCTAAGGCTATGGCTATTAGCAATACTAGGCGGGTGGGAAAATTCTGGATCTGAGTTACAGAGGGAGGCGATAGGCCAATCCTTTTGACCTTTACACACTTCGGCAGGCTCAGTGCATCGCTTTTTCCCTATTAAATATAGCGCTTCAGCAAATCCTGGTAGGCATCAATCCGGCGATCGCGAAAGAAAGGCCACCACCTTCGCACTTTTTCGGTTCGGGCTTGGTCTATTTCTACCACAGTATGGGAGGGCTCCTTGTCCGAAGCCTGGAACAACAACTCCCCCTGTGGTCCGGCCACAAAACTTCGCCCCCAGAAGGTAATCCCCCCAGTGAGGCCACTCGGGTCAGCCTCGTAGCCAATTCTATTGACACTCACCACCGGTAGCCCGTTCGCTACGGCATGGGCTCTTTGGCTGATCTGCCAAGCCTCGAATTGCCGCTGTTGCTCTTCTTTGCTATCACTACTCTCGTAGCCGATAGCCGTTGGATAGATCAATATCTCTGCTCCTGCAAGCGCCATTAATCTGGCAGCTTCCGGGTACCACTGATCCCAGCAAACTAGTACCCCCAAACGCCCTAGGCTGGTGTTGATGGGCTGGAAGCCTAGGTCTCCTGGGGTGAAATAGAATTTTTCGTAGTAAGCAGGATCGTCGGGGATGTGCATCTTCCGGTAAATTCCCGCTATGCTGCCATCCGTTTCCATGACCACCGCTGTGTTATGGTAAAGCCCGGGTGCGCGCTTTTCGAACAAAGAAGTAACGATCACTAAACCCAATTCTTTGGCTAAACTGCCAAAGAATTGGGTACTTGGCCCAGGAACGGTCTCCGCTAGATCAAACGTATCTACGAATTCTACCTGGCAGAAATACAAACCACAGTGCAGCTCCTGCAAAACAACCAATGCTGCACCTTGAGCCTTGCATTGCCGAATACCCTCCTCCGAGGCAGCCATGTCTCTTGCCCGATCGCCACTGTTGGCGTGTTGAACGAGACCTATCCTCATCCTTTAGTCGTACTTGAAGGGCAGCACTTTGCTATCCTTTACGGTGGAAAGGGTCATCAATGTTTTCAGGCGCTCGATCTCATCAATTTGTTGCAAGGTCTTAAAGAGCAGCCGCTCGTAGCTAGGAATGTCCTTACAAACAATCTTAATCAGGAAATCTGCCTCACCGGTGATGATGTAGCATTCGGTAATTTCGTCGATATGCTCAATCTTTTCCAAAAAGCGCTCTCGGGCTTGGTCTTTTCGCCAATCCAAGGCTACCAGCACGAAAGTTTTCACATCCAGCCCGATGGCTTGGGGATTTACTTTGGCGTGATAAGAGGCAATGATATCGGTGGTCTCTAGTTTTTTAACCCGTTCAAGGGTAGGCGCAGGAGAAAGACCTATTTTTTTGGAGAGGTCTAGGTTAGTTATTTTGCTGTTCTCTTGAAGAATTTTAAGGATCTTCAGATCAATTTTATCTAGTTTTTCAGACATGCTGCAGTACTTAGTGTTGATGATGTTGGGTTGAGGCCACAAGATAGGCACACCAATTATAATTATACAATTATCGCCTAAAAAAAATTATATATTGCCTATTTAGGTAAAAAATGCAAGTTTTCTAAGTTGAACTCAAAAAACACCGTGCCTCGCCTAGGTCTCATCCCGGGTGAGGCACGGCTACCGTTTGGCTTTTATCTACTCGATGAACAGATCTAGTGTAACGCGGCGATTGAGTTCGCGGCCGGCTTTATTGATATTATCGGCAATGGGCATACTTTCGCCGAAGCCTTCGTAGCTCATTCTTCTGGCGGGAATGCCCTGGGCGATCAGGTAATCGTAAACGGCTTGGGCTCTGCGCTCGCTGAGTTTTTGGTTGGCTTCTGCCGAGCCGATGCTATCTGTATGCCCACCAATAGCGAGTTGGTAGCCTGGGTAGCGATTCAGGATATCCACTACCCGAGCCAAGGTGGCGCGTGAATCAGCCGTGATCGTTGCACTGGCTGTCTCGAAGTTGATGTTCTGGACAGCGAAATCGATCGTCTCTTTATCTTCAACGGTAATTTCAGGGCATCCTTGGTTGCGGGCTGGGCCAGCCTCACTAGGGCATTTGTCGTCCTTATCAGGCACTCCATCTCCATCGATGTCTGGACATCCACGGGTAGAAGCAGGGCCTGGCGTATTGGGGCAGTCGTCGTTCTTATCGGCCAGGCCATCGCCATCTGAATCAGGGCAACCATTGAAAATAGCCAACCCGGCTTGGTCTGGGCAGTCATCCACATCGTCGGGTACACCGTCACCATCGCGGTCGGCCATTTGGATGGGGCAGCCTTTGTTGCTAGCAGGACCAGCTTCGTCGGGGCATTCATCGTCTATATCTGCTACGCCATCGGCATCGGTATCAGGGCAGCCCATCAGGGAAGCGGGGCCAGCTTCTTGGGGGCACCGATCGGAAGCATCGGGGATGCCATCGCCATCGGTATCTACCACTGCTACGGCAGGTGTTGTAGGCGCTTTAGGGATCTCGTAGCCAAGCTGGACGTGTACACCCAAGCCCAAACGGAGGTTATCTCTCACTTCGCCAACGGTATTATTGAGTGCCAAGCGGTAGGAAATGGAAGGGGACAAGTAAACACTATTGCCTAGGTTTAAATTCAGGTTGAGCCCTACAGGCAGCTCCATAATATTGGTGCCGCTCAGGTCAGTAAAAGCGCCGAACCCACCAAATAGCTGTGGATCGAAGAAAGAACGGCGAGCAATAGGCTCGAAGACCAGAAGGGCGTCGGCACCTAACATACTTATGCTTCTGAGTTCTGTTTGCAGGTTGATGGGCCGATTTAGCTCGACGGTTTCATCCCTGATGCCTTGGGTAGAAGACAGATGAATCGGAAAGCCCAATAGAAAATTCGGAGCAAAGCGCCGTTGGTATTCAAGCTCCAAACCCGCACCGAAGTACTCGCCTGCCTTCAGATTGGAAGGTAGTGTGGTGAGCGGATGCAGCAAATTAGGCGCGATGTAACGAACAGCTACCTGATGGCGATTATCCTGGGCTTCGGCAACCACAAGAAAAGTAAGGAAGAAGGCAAAAATTATGCCTAAACGGCGGAAAACTGTAATCATAGCGTATGGGTTTGCTCTATTTCAAAGCAAAGTACGCACATTCAGACAATTTTTCCTTTTTTCCGTCACTATTTCCCCTAAAAATCTACCCCCTAAACCGCAAGCGCACCGCATTTCCAATCACAACTATATCGCTAAAGGCCATGAAAAGTGCGGCCCACATGGGATTCAGAAAGCCCAAAGCGGCCAGCGGGATGGCTACGACATTGTAGCTAAAAGCCCAAAAAAGGCTCTCTTTGATTGTTTTGAGCGTGAGGCGGGCAATTTTTACCGCTTCGCCCAGTGCCGGCAGGCGATCGCGCAGCAGCACAATTCTGGCAGCATCTACAGCAGCAGCGCTGGCTCCGCCTAAACTAATGCCGATGGTGGCCCGCGCTAGTGCAGCTGCATCGTTGATGCCATCGCCCACCATGGCGGTAGGTTCTGTTTGGCTCCAGTGGCTGAGGATCGCTAATTTCTCGGCCGGCAGCTTTTCGGCTTCGTAACTGGCGATGCCTAATGTGCTGGCTAAAGTGGCCACGCGTTCTTGGCGGTCGCCACTCAACAATTGAGTAGTAATGCCAAGTCCGTTGAGGGTCTGTATCAAGTCGGCAGCGCCGGCCTTGATGTCATCGTCGAGGGATAGAGCCGCTAGCGGGTGGCCACTCAGATCGGTCAGGAATACCTGCGCCTTCTCCAGCGCAGGGTGATCGGCAGGAAGCAGGCGGGCGGAACCCAGATAAAAACCCAGTCCAGGCTGCTCGGGATCGTGAGCCATCAGCCCCATGCCGGGCTGTTCTTTTACTACTAGGCGCTGGCTATAATCGGTGTCGGTTTTTTCTTGTCCTTCCAGATAGCTCGAAATAGCCGCTGCTATGGGGTGGCTGGAAAAGCCCTCCATTTTGTAGATAATAGCTCGGATAGCGGCAGGGCTGATGGGCACCGACTTGGCCATAGGCGCAGAAAACACAGCTCTCTTTGTTGAAGGCATGGCTCCTGCGTGAGCCATCTCCCTTCCTCCTGCTTCCGTACCAACCAAAGATACTTCCGTTGGCTGCCCTGCTACCAGGAAAAAATAATCGGACAGAAAATCGAGTTGCTGAACCGTAAACTTGCCCGTGGTGAGCGTGCCAGTCTTGTCGAATACCATGCGGCGGATGCTAGCCAGATCTTCCACTGCTTGCCCGCCCTTAACCATGATGCCTTGCCGAGCCAAGCGCCCCACGCCTACCATCACGGCGGTGGGCGTGGCCAGCCCCATAGCGCAGGGGCAGGAAATCAGTAGCACCGCAATGGCGTTCATCAAGGCTTGTGTGGCGCTGAAGTAGCCGCTGCACCAGCCCAAAAGGAAAGTGAGGATACTGATACCGATCACAACAGGCACAAAAACGGCGCTGATGCGGTCGGCTATTCGCTGCATTTTTGGCTTATCGGCTTGGGCAGTTTTCACCAGTTCTATCATTTGTGCCAGCATACCTTGTTTTCGGGTAGCGATAACAGTCATATCTGCCTGACCACTCAAGACCACGCTGCCGCCAATCAAATCTTCTCCCGTGTACCGATCAACGGGCAGGCTTTCGCCGGTGAGCATTGATTCGTCCACGCTCACTTCGCCCTGTTCGATGCGGGCATCCAGCGGCACCCGATCGCCTGTATTGACGCGGATGCGGTCGCCTTTGCGGAGCTCGTCCACAGCAATTTGTACCAAAGTGCCGCTAGCGCCTATTCGATGGGCTTTCTCTACCTGTAAGCTAGCAAGCGCACCCAGGGCGGTGGTAGTGCCTTTCACAGCTCTTTCCTCCAGCCAGTTACCGATTAAAACCAAGGTGATAATAGTGGCGGCCGTCTCGAAAAAAAAATACTGCGGGTCTTGCCAAAAAAAGCCGACCATACTGTAGGCAAAAGCAGCCGTAGCACCTAAGAAGATGAGTACATCCATATTGAGGTAGCCAGTGCGCAAGCCGCTCCAAGCCGATCGGCCAAAATAGAGCCCACCCACTAAATACACGGGCCCCGCCAGAGCCAATTGTACCCAGCGGTTCTCCATCCCTGACCAGTGGAAACCAAAGACCATCAACAAATGCCCCAAGAGTAAAGGCGCCGTGAGAAAGGCACAAAAAAGCAAGCGATAGGAGGCCGACAGCTTAGCACTCGCCTTTCCCTCTGAAGAAGAAACCACTTGATAGCCTAGTTTTTCTATACCCGCCTTGGCGGCTTCGATATCCAGCGCAGCATCATTGCGGGCAAAACGCACTTCGCTGGTTTGGAAATTGACAAAAACCTCCTCCAAGCCCTTGCGCTCTAGATAGCGCTGTATAGAAGCAGCGCAATTGTTGCAATCCATGCCACTCACCTGTAATTCCACAATTTCTGCTGCCATACGATATTGTTTTCCTTGAAGACGCTGAGGAAGCTAAGTAAACAAGCCCGCCTCCCGTGCTGTTACTCTTATATGACAGCGTGAAAGGCCTTTCTTTCTGGGAACGACCCCTATTTCAGGCTCTTTCTCCTCCGAAGACTTCATCAAGAGAACACATCAACCAAGATTTTGATCATTATGCATAAGTTCACACTCCTTTTCATAACAGCCATTCTACTAAGCGCTTGCGGCGGTACTACTACGCAAGACAGCAATACGGAGGATGCCGAAATCGCCGAAAGCAAGCCCATTACCCTAGAAGCGATGCCGGCGGCAACGGCCTTCCCCAACGCAGCCATCACAGATATGAAGTATCAGGACGGCAAGTTTCAGTTCAGCACAGCCAACTACGAATTTGGCGTGCAAACGCCGGATGCCGATCAGCTCATGTGCGCCAACTCGGGCGAGGGGCAACACCTCCACATCATTATCAACAACGAGTCTTACTTGGCTAAATATACGCCAGCATTTGAGCTGCCGCTGCCGGATGGCAACCACCACTTCATGGCGTTCTTGAGCCGCTCCTATCACCTTAGCATCAAGGAACCCCAAGCTGCTCGGGCACTCAAAGTGACGGTCAAAGACAATGCCTTCACCGAGACTAGCCCCATCGAGGAACCTATGTTGTTCTATAGCCGCCCCAAAGGCGCTTATCGCGGAAGCAAGGAAACGGAAAACGTAATTCTCGATTTCTATCCCGTGAATGCTCCAGAAGGTGAATACAAAGTGAAAGCAAAGATCGACGATCAAGAATTTACACTGGATAGCTTCGAGCCGCGCTACATCAAAGGCCTTTCTATAGGCGAGCACACCGTCACCCTTACCTTGCTGGATGCCGACGGCAAGATGGTGGACACCCCCCTCAATCCCGTGAGCCGTAGCATCACCTTAGAGGAACTCCCAACAGGCGAGTAAGCCCCTGCCACACCCCTCCTCCCCATGCAAATTGGTCTGCTCTCTGATACGCACAGCTATCTAAACGAAAAGGTCTTTCACCATTTCAAGGATTGCGACGAAATCTGGCATGCCGGAGACATCGGCGACGCCCAGGTGCTGGACGCCCTGGAGGCTTTCAAGCCCGTGCGCGCCGTGTATGGCAACATTGATGACGCTGCCATGCGCCAAAGATTACCCTTAGATCAGCGCTTTACGGTGGCTGGCCTAAGGGTTTTTATCACCCACATCGGCGGCTACCCCGGCCGATACACCCCTAGGGTTCGAGCTATCCTGACGCAGGAGAAGCCCCAACTTTACATCTGCGGCCATAGCCATATCCTCAAGGTCATACCCGATAAAAACAGTGGTTTATTACACATCAATCCGGGTGCTGCCGGCTTGCATGGCTTTCATCAAATATGTACCCTCTCCCGCTTCCGCATAACCGAGGGGCGGCTGCATGACCTAGAGGTGATAGAAATGGGCTTGCGTGGAAAAGGAATGGAGACCTCATAAATAGGCAGATCGCTACCCCCCAACCACGGTGTCAGTACGGATGTGTACATACGCACTCGTTGCTCTCGCAGGAGCCATGTTTTCTAAGAGTAGCTACTCATACACGATCTTAACTTGCTTGTGTTGTAGTCGGTTTTTAGTCCAGCTTTCGATCTTTTCTTTGTCGCTCTTACTGAGGCGCTGGTCACCGATTTGGTAGAGGACGATGGCCGTGCGCTGAGGGGTGGGAATGGTATCCTGAAAGATGTAGGAATCGGAGAAAGAACAGCTTTGGATTTGTGGGTACAGCGTTCGGATTTCCCGGAGCAGCGTACGCCCCATCAAGCCTTGGTTGCTCAGGCTATCGATGTAGCTATCCTTGTCGCGCACAACAAGGCTCATTCTGTTCAGCTCCTCCCGCAAACGGGCAACTTCTTCATTTTGGTTGTTGCTACTGCCTTTATCTGCCTCTTCAATGGTGAAGCCCTGACGGATGCTGATCACAGGATTCACTAAATCGAACTCTGCTGCTTTTTCCAGAATGCTTGTTTTTTGCTCATCGCTGAGGTTGGCGCCCCCGTAGGTAAGGGAGATGACTCGATTGCGTGTATTCACCTCGCTATTCAGCAGATAGCGGCCTTCGTAAGTACTGATGTTTCGGATGTAGCGATTGGCGCGCTCGCTGAATTTTTCATTTTCCACCAAGCCATAGCCGAAATAGACGCTCGGTAGTAAAACCAGCAAGGTAACGAAGGTTATCCACCGATTGATGCGTTTTCGTTGTACGGCATCCACCAGTGTCCGAATAGGAAATTTTAGCAGTTGCGAGATCGCTACCGAGGCCAGCGCAATAAATACCGTATTGATCGTGAAGAGGTACAAGGCGCCAAAGAAATAAGTGAACTGACCGGTTGCTAGGCCGTAGCCAGCTGTACAAAGCGGCGGCATCAAGGCCGTGGCGATCGCCACTCCAGGTATTACATTGCCTTTCTGTTTGCTGCTAATCGCTAAAATACCAGCCAAGCCGCCAAAAAGTGCAATCAACACATCGTAAATAGTGGGGCTGGTGCGCGCCAACAGTTCTGACTGCGCCGTGGAAATAGGGCTGACCGCGAAGTAGAGCGTTGACCCCAGCAAGCCAATGACCACAGCAAAACTATAATTCTTCACCGACTGCCGGAACAAGGTGGAATTGTAGGTGGCAATACTATAGCCCATCCCGTTGATAGGCCCCATCAGCGGCGAGATCAACATCGCGCCAATAATTACAGCCGTGGAGTTCACGTTCAATCCAATAGACGCTACAATAATAGCAAAGAACAAAATCCACAGGTTGGTGCCCTTGAAGACAATCCCCCGAAGAATTTCTTCGTGAATGCTGTCGTGGCTCTCCAGCTCCGACTCGATATCGAAGTAGTGAATGATTTGCCGCAGTATCTCGAAAGGATCCGTTAGTTTCATATTGCTGATGCTTGCGTCCTATTTATTTAGCGGCCTAGCAAGCTGCCAGCCGATGGCAAAGATAAGCGAACTTTTGGTTTGAAGGCTCCTGAGTAAAAGTTGAAAGTAAAAAGTCTACAGTGGCCTAACCATCCAGCCAAGAGCCTAAAGAACAAGGTGTAAAGATCCGAAATTATCTATTGGGTTCACGACCTACTAAAACGGGCACCACGTGTACATACGCACTCGTTGCTCTCGCAGGAGCAAGGTTTTCTTTTTTGAGCAGTGTTTAAAAGTGGGGCTAAGGCAAAAGACCTAAGCGAATGACTAAGTCCAAAACCCTTGCAGCGCAATCTGTTACCCTAAGCCCGCAACAGGATGCCTCCAGCTATGTTAAGTAGATCGCAGCCATAAAAGACACGCACCACACCATGGAAAATGCCCCTCCAGACTTGATTTTTCCGCAAGGCGGCGAGCAGGCGTTTCGGCTGTTGTTCGAGGCATACTACCCTCTTGTTTATCAAAAGATTCTATTGCTTGTCCTGCGGCGCGAAGATGCAGAAGAACTAGCTCACGACCTGTTTCTCAACCTTTGGCAACGTAGAAATACGCTTATTCGCCCTACATCTTGGTCAGCCTACCTGACTCGCGCAGCCACATACAAGGCCATCGATTTCATCCGCCAGCGCAAACCCAGCACTGCTCTGGCCGATAGCCATATGCAAATTTCTAACCCCTCCGACGCCGCTGATGCCCCCCTACTCGAGGAAGACCTCCACAAGCGCTATCTGCGCGCCTTGGAGGCACTCCCGCCACAATGCAGGCTCATCTTCCAGCTCAACCGCTTCGAGGCACAATCCTATCAGCAAATATCCACCACCCTCGGCATCAGCCCAAAAACAGTTGAAAACCAAATCGGCAAAGCCCTCAAGCTATTGCGCCGATGGCTACTGCTAATGACTGTGATGGCTGGTTGAAGAGGTTCTACAAAACATTCCTGACAAATATTCCCATAACGCATAGGGGGGGAAGGGCCATTTTAACGACTATAGAATTGAATACTTTGACTTCTCTTAATCAGAGGCTCTAACATTTTCTAACAACATATAAAACAAGTGATGCAACCCACCCCCGAACAATGGGCACGCCTGTTAGATGGTTCGCACAACGAACAAGATCAAAAAGCCCTCCAAATTTGGTTAGCAGAAGACGAGGCCAACCCGCCTGCTTGGGAGGACTACCAGCAGCTCTGGCACAACTATGGCGAACGCGCCGCAGTGCTCATCCAACAAAATCCCCCCCGCAGCGCGCTGGCCTGGCAACGGCTAGAAAAAGAAATAAAAAGTAATTCTTCAACTGCTATGCGCCGCCTGTCTTGGCAAGTTCGTATGGTGGCTGCAGCCGTTGTGTTATTGATAACCCTAGGCGGATGGTGGCTCTGGCAACAACAAGCATATCAAGTGGTAGCCCATACCGCCATGCTCCGGCATCAACTACCTGACGGTAGTGTAGCCACGCTCAGACAAGGCAGCCAGCTGCACTACGCACGCCAGTTCAACCACGACCATCGTACCATCCACCTCCAGGGCGAGGCTTTCTTCGAAGTACAACGAAATGAAAAGCTCCCCTTTATCGTACAAACCGACGCCGGAACAGTAGAAGTAATTGGCACCTCTTTCTTGGTGGAAGCAGAAAGCCGCGACTCTTTAGTACTTAGCGTTTATTCAGGCGTTACGGCACTATCCCAAGCAGATTTCCCGCAAAAAAGTACCCGAGTGGTAGCTGGTCAGGCAGCTGTAAGCACTGCCGGAGGGATCGCTCCTCGTCCTTTCCAAAGTGGCCGATTGGCATGGAAAACAGGGGAATTACGGTATAAAGCAGCACCCTTGGCCGAAGTCATTTCTGATTTAGAGCACTGGTACGGAATCCGCATCCGCTGCAAAAACCGTGCACTGCTGTCGTGCCCCATCACCATTGCTATTGAAGACGAGCCTTTAGAAGCGGTTCTGGCAACCATCGCAGCCCTATTCGACATACAACTGAGCAACGCTACTGAAGGAGAATTCCTTCTTCAAGGAGGCCAGTGCAACCGCTAACTATCGCTTTATTCATTATTCAGACAGAAAATAACGATTGAATGATATCACCACATATGGTTCGGCAGCTACTTATCGCAATGTTGCTGGTGTTGTCCTTCCCCTTGCTCGCGCAAAATATTGGCCTACAAATAATTAAAGTAGGTAGCGTCCGTAATACGGGGGAAGTGCTAGAGGCCGTGGAGCAGCAAACTCACCTCAAGTTTGCCTACCAGGCCGAGATCGTATCTTTAGCAAAAGGTGTCAACTGGAACGAGCAAGAACTGCCCATAGAAACGGTACTGGATCGAATAAGCGCTGCACAAGGACTCAGCTACCGAATCCTGGGTAGGCAAGTCATCCTATCACCGGCAGAAGAGGCTAGCCCCCCGGAGCTACCCTCCAGCAACTTCACGCTAAGTGGTTTCGTGACTGACAGCAGCAGTGGGGAGCGGCTAATCGGCGCCACAATACTTGAACCCAACCGACAAACGGGCACAGCCACCAACGAATACGGCTACTTCGCCATCAACCTGACGGCAGGACGGCTGCGGCTACGAATATCCTACCTCGGCTACGATGACTATGAGGGTGAAATAGACCTCAACCGAGATACTCGCTTGGATATCGCCCTCAATAGTGCGGGGGTGAATTTGGGCGAGGTGGTAGTGATGGCCACAACAAGAAAACAGGATCAAAACACCATGAGCAGTGTGCCATTAGACTTGGCAGCCATGCGCAAAATGCCAGCCTTAGCTGGAGAAACGGACGTATTGCGCAATCTACAGCTCTTGCCGGGCATCGCCACTGGGTCGGAAGGCAGCGCAGGGCTTTTCGTGCGCGGTGGCTCGCCCGATCAGAACCTGATCATCGCCGACGGCGTACCGCTATACAATGTGTCTCATCTGTTTGGCTTCTTGTCTGTATTCAATTCGGATGCGTTGCACCATGTGGACGTGGTAAAAGGGGGATTTCCGGCTCGCTACGGCGGTAGGCTTTCTTCGGTGATAGACGTGACGCTGAAGGAAGGTAACAGCAGGGAATTGCACGGCAACCTTACGGCAGGCGTAGTAACGTCCAAGTTCAGTTTGGAAGGGCCGCTAGCCGACGGTAAGATGTCCTTCTTTCTATCCGGCAGGCGCAGCTTCATGGGGGAGCTCTTGCGGCCCATCACGCGGCAACAGAAGCGCGACGCAGGGAATGACGGTTTTTCCACCTACTACTTTTACGACCTCAACGCCAAGATCAACTACCGCCTTTCCGACAAAGACCGCCTGTACCTCAGCTTTTACCAAGGCCGAGACGACTACCGCGACCAGACGACGATCAAGAGCGGCTTCGCAGGAACGACTGCGGAGAGATTCATAGAAGGGGACATCAACTGGGGTAACCGCATCGCGGCGCTGCGCTGGAACCACCTATCTGGACCCAGGTTGTTTTCTAACCTTACCTTGTTTGTCAGCCAGTACGACTTCCAGACTGAGCAGGCGGATAGCCTCCAGTTGAGCGGCGGGCGGTCTTCGCGCGCTATTTTTGGTAAAGGCTCTTTGGTGCGCGACTGGGGCGTAAAACTCGACTTCCACGCCTTCCCGCGCAGCGGGCACAACCTAAGATGGGGGCTGCAGAGCGTGGCGCAGTTGTTTCGCCAAGATTTTGACTCGTTTCAACGTACAGATACGAACACCGCTATGCTCCAATTCTGTGAATCCACCCCTGCTTGGAACAGTTTTTTATACATCGAAGACGACATTGATTTCAACCCACGTTGGGGAGCCAACGTGGGGCTGCACGGAGCCTTATACAGTGTGGAAGGCAGCCATTTCACCGCTCTTCAACCACGTGTTTCTCTGCGCTGGAAGGCCAGTGAAAACAGCGCGCTCAAGGCAGGCTTTGCCACGATGACCCAGTTTTTGCACCTGCTCAGCAACTCGGGTATCGGACTGCCGACTGACTTGTGGATCGGCGCCACGCCCGACATCGGCCCCCAACAAGCCTGGCAGGCTGGTATCACGTACGAGCTTGCGCTCCCTAAAGGCTATGAACTGAGCGTGGAGACCTACTACAAAGACATGGACGGCCTAGTAGAATACCGCGAAGGCAGCTCCTTTTTCCTCAATGCAGGCAGCGTGGCCGACAATCTCACCACTGGCAGCGGGCAGTCTTATGGAGCAGAGTTCATGCTGGCCAAACGCAGCGGACGCGCCAACGGCTGGCTGGCCTACACCTGGTCGAAGTCGGATCGGACTTTCCCAGAACTGAATCAGGGCCGCACCTTCCCCTTTACCTACGACCGTCGCCACGACCTATCGATAGTGGTGAATCAGCAACTGCCCAGAAACTGGCAACTGAGCTGCACTTGGGTATATGCAAGCGGAAGAGCCACCACCCTCCCCGCATCCAATTTTACCGACAACTCGATCATCGCCTCCCCAACCGATGTCAACGTGGCTTTACTCATCGACTATAGCGACCGCAACGCTTACCGGTTCAAGCCTTATCACCGACTCGACGTGGGATTGACCCACGAAAAAAAGATCAAGTGGGGAGTGCGCACGCTCAACTTCAGTCTTTACAATGCCTATAATCGCCTCAATACTTTTTACATCCGCGCTGAGCTTAACGGCGACCCCGTCACCAGCGCTACGCGCTTTACGGACGAAACCCTTTTTCCCATCATCCCCGGTATTGCCTACGGCATTGTCTTTTAATATACCAAAATCATGAAACAGCATTTAATCTTCTGCCTTTGGATCATTGCTCTATCTGCTTGCATTCGAGATGCCGACCTAGAACTAGCGCCTGCGCCCGCCCAATTGGTTGTAAATGGTCATTTTTCACTGGATTCCATCTGGAATATCTCCGTCACCAACTCCATCCCTACGGAAAGCTCGCCGCTCGAACTGACGAACGTGGTTGATGCAAGTGTTGAGATATACGAAGATGCTGTATTGAAGGGAATCGCCCAGTACGCGCCGCCTTTCACCATCCCGGGGAATGACCTTGAATTTAGGGGCTTCTACATCTGGCAATACCGCCCAGAGGCAGGCAAAGAATACGAACTGCGGGTAACGGCATCGGGCTACCCAACCGCCATCGCCAAAGACCGTATCCCTGTATTAGCAGGTGAGATCTCGACCCTTGCCTACCTGAGGTATAACGCAGGCAGTGAAACCATCACATTGGACGTTGAGCTGACCGATACCGACCCTGCGGCTTCCTGGTATCACCTGATGTTTTACATTCGAAGAATCGACACACCTGATGACAAGCGCCTTATGCGTTTTTATGAGCCTGAAGAACAAGGACTCTTTAGCTCTGATGTCAACGGCTTCGTCACCTATTGGGGCAACAACCTCGGTCTGCTGCTTAATGACGCAATATTCGAAAATAGTCGCCGCCGGATGTTGATTGACCTTGATGTGCTAGGTCTTGGATTGAATACAAGCAGCACTTTTCAGGTGCAGGCTGAGCTCCGCTCCGTCAGCCCCGCTTATTACAACTACTATCTGTCTGTGTTACGCCAATTAGAGCTACGCGATAGCCCATTTTCGGAACCCACCCGCATTTTTAATAATGTACAAGGTGGGCTTGGCAATTTTTCGGGCTATCAAAGTACCTTCTCCGATTGGGTGAATGTGCGGTAAATGCTATCGGCAGAAGACTCAAGGCAAGGCCGATCTACGGAGCATAAAGCCCTTTCGTGGCCTTGAGCCTTTCGCCTTTGGATTTCTGCCCCAACAAGCCTTGCTTCTACAAATTAAAGCCTTGCTCCCGCACTTGTGCCCATATAGTAATGCCTCGGCCATCGTTAAAAAACCACTCAGAAGCGCTAAAATAGCCCTTCGTCGATAAAAAAGAGCGGCTAATCTATGCGAAAAAACAATGTTTGCCCCTTTTGCATTGGTAAACGCAAATAGATTGCTTACCTTTGGCGGTAGTATAACGACTCATAATTATGGATGCACCACAACTAAAATCAAAATCTTTCTGGCAAAGACCGGAAGGCATTACGGGTTTAATATTCCTCACTGCGCTAGTAGCTGGCCTAGGCTTTGTGCTTGTTACTTTCGGTGCCACCTTGGTGGCTCTGGCTCAGAATACGCTATATCTAGCGGGTATGTTAGCCGTTCTGGGTGCCTTGGTTTACATGGTGCTGGATCCCAAGATGCGCAACCTGATTTTTTACATGTACAAAAGTGTGATGCGCAGCATTACGGGGATGTTCGTGCAGATAGATCCTATTGGTATCCTCAAGACCTATGTGGAGGAGCTGCAAAACAATCTGCGCAAGATGAACAAGCAGATCAGTCAGTTGCGCGCCCAGATGCACAAGCTCAAGGAGCAAATTGTGAACAACGAGCGCGAAATCGCCAATAGCCTAGAGCTGGCCGGCAAAGCAAAAGACACCAACAAGCGCAATGTGATGATCTTAAAAAGCCGCCAAGCAGCGCGCAAACAAGATTCTAACATTCGCTTGGATGAGTTGTACAAAAAGATGGAAGTTCTCTATCGTGTATTGACCAAGATGTACGAAAATAGCTCTATCCTAGCGGAAGACATCAAAGACCAAGTGGCCGTGAAAGAGCAGGAACGCAAAGTCATCCATGCCAGCCATGGCGCTATGAAATCCGCTATGAGCATCATCAATGGCGACCCCGACCAGCGCGCTATGTTTGATATGGCGATGGAAAACATCACGGAAGACGTGGCCAATAAAGTAGGCGAAATGGAGCGCTTCATGGAGATGAGTGCCAACTTTATGGACAGCGTGGACCTGCAAAACGGTGTCTTTGAAGAAAGAGGGCTGCGCATGCTAGAAGAATGGGAGAAAGAATCAACCAGTCTGCTCTTGGGCGAAGAAAAAGGCACGCTGCTGCTAAAAGCAGAAAATGCCACCGACGTCCTCGACCTCGACGCACCTATTCAAGAGAAAGTGAGCCGTAGCGGCCACAAAAACCAGTACGATTCTTTTTTCGACTAGTCCTCTTGCTGCTTAGTACCTATGTACTTGGACAAAATCAATCCCAGCAGACAGCGGCGTCTGCTACCCACTAACACACAAAATTTGAACGATGGCTCGCCTCACCACTTTCAGTAAATTACTCATTACTATCCTGATTTTGCTAGGCATTTTCTTTGCCTTCAATTACTTCACGACGGGTAGCCTTTTGCCCGATCGGAGTAATCAGAGCGCTGACGGCAGCAGCACTTATTCCTCTGCCCCTGGTAAAGCTAGTAGCAATAGCAACGGCGAGCGCCCTATCCGCATCGGCGTAGTTACTTGGGGAGGATATGCCGGCGGACAGTACTTCAACGAGGGTTTTGCGGCTTCTTCTCAGAGTCGTTTCAAGAAGGAGTATGGTTTGGATGTGGAGTTTGTTCTCAACGACGACCCCACGCAGAGCCTCCAAGCATGGAAAAACGACGAGATTGATCTACACTGGTACACCATTGATGCCTACCCAACCATTTTGCCCGAGTTGGAACGCTACGAACCCGTGGTGCTGTGGCAAGCCGACTGGTCTAGAGGAGGCGACGCCATTGTGGTACGCCGAGGCATCAATTCCGTAGCCGACCTGAAAGGCAAGCGCATTGCTGTGGCCGAGCTTACGCCCTCGCACTCCTTCCTACTCTGGTTATTGGATGCTGGTGGTCTCAAGTCTAGCGACATTCAGCTCGTGAGCCAGCCCTCT
Source organism: Lewinella sp. (assembly GCA_036835305.1). Lineage (GTDB taxonomy): Bacteria > Bacteroidota > Bacteroidia > Chitinophagales > Saprospiraceae > Neolewinella. The sequence continues at coordinate 7,708 of DAITME010000034.1, read as the reverse complement.
GCCGTGGAAGCAGCGGCAGCTTTCAAGGCCGAGCAAGTGGATGCTGCGGTGGTCTGGAGCCCGGATGATGAACTCTCGGTTAGGGCTGTCGCAGGAGCAAAGATTTTAGAGAGTACACGCTCTGCTAGCAATATCATAGCCGATATTTTCTTCGCGAAGCGATCATTTGTTAACGCCAACCAAGATGCCCTCCAAAAGCTTTACGAAGGCTGGATGAAGGGGGCTGCCGAGATTAATTCTTCTGCTGCTGCTAAGCAAAAAGCCGCACAAATTCTTGGTCGCGAAATGGGCCTTACACAAGACGATGCGCTGGCGATGATCGATAATGTCCGCTTGGCAACGCATGGTGACAACCAGAACTTTTTCGAGCAAAACGCCAGTTTCAAAGGGATTACTGGTGGCCAACTCTATCGCCGAATGGCGAAGGAGTACCAAGATTTAGGCGTGATTCAGGGTAATGTCCCGGCTTTCCGCAGCGTCAGCTATGGCAACCTGGTCAACAATGCCAGTGCTGCCCTGAGTGGCAACAGCCACCTTGCAGAGGCAGGCCCTGAGTTCTCGGCCTTGTCGGAAAGCGAGGGCGCTCAAAAAGAAGCCATCGCTACTAAGCGTGTGAGTATCAACTTCCCAACGGGTGTTTCTACCCTCGACGACGAGGCCAAGCGCGTCATCGATCAAGAGTTCGTGCCCATCGCTCGGGCTTTCGGCAATGCCCGTGTTCGCATTGAAGGGAATACGGACAACGTAGGCTCCAAAGCCAGCAATATGGAACTGAGCAAGAAACGCGCCCAAGCAGTAGCAGCTTACCTCACACGGGAATATGCTATGGATAGTGACCGTTTTATCGTGATTGGCAACGGGCCCGATAAGCCCATCGCCAACAACAGCACCCCCAGTGGCCGCGCGCTGAACAGAAGAACCGATTTTGAGTTGGTTAGAGACTAAAAAGTAGTAGAAAGTTGAAAGCCAAAAGTAGAAAGTAAGCTTTCGGTTGGGCGGTATTCTCCGGGCACGCAGCGGGAAATTCAATCAGTTATCAAGAGCTCCTAAAGGCAGCCAGAAATATACACACGCAATCGCTGGCTCTCGCCCTCCTAAACCCATACGGGCGTGTCGGTGGGCACTGCGTGCAGGAGTAATGCTTGATTTTTCAAGAGCAAGCTTGTAAGAAATTGGCTCTTTCATTTGAAAACACTGCTCCCGTCGGCACACCCGTATGGGCACTAGCAATAAGTATGTACTGATTTCATATGACTCAAACGCCATACGCTTGCGAAAAGCGATTACCATAGTAAGCAGCCATACAGAAAAGCCAACAGCTCGTAGTCAGCAGCTAATAGCCAACTTTTAAATTCTCCATTTTCCATTGAAGAAAATCCAAGCAGTCCTTCCTTTCCTCATTTTAAGTTATGTAGTAATGGCCTTCGTGTGGTGGACCATTCTGCTAAACCGAACCATTCACGAGACGCATGAGGAGCGAGTCGCACACCTCACCACGCGGCTGCTCATTCGCCATCAAATTGATGACCCTAGCGAACTACCCTATCAAGCGGATTATCAGCAGCTCGTCGCTGAATTTAAACGACAAGAGCGGATGCTTTTAGGAGAGAGTGTTCTGCTTGGTTTGTCTATCCTAGTGGGTGTATTCTTTGTTTATCGGATCCTCAACGACGAAATCAGTGCTGCCAAACAACAGCGCAATTTCTTGCTGAGCATCACCCACGAGCTCAAGTCGCCCATCGCAAGTATTCGTCTGATCTTAGAGACCTTCCAAAAACGACGCGAACTGCCCGCCGATACACAAGTTCGCCTCAGCACCAATGCCCTTAACGAGACTGACCGCCTCACGGGGCTTGTCAACGATCTGCTCCTCTCTGCTAAGCTAGAAACCAGCTATCAGCTTAATTACGAGGAAGTGGATTTGGGGGATATTTTGCAAGAAAGTACAGAAATCGTTGCTAACAAGTATCCTGGAGCCATTATCAGACTAGACATCGCCCCAGGGCTATCAAAGATAAAAGCTGATAAAAACGCTTTGTTTTCTGTGGCGATTAACCTCATCGAGAATGCAGCTAAGTATAGCCAACCTCAACCGGAAATTGCCGTAGGCCTAAGCCAAAATGGTGCCCACGAACTCCTCTGGATCATAGCCGACAACGGCATGGGCATCGCGGAAAAGGAGAAGAGGAAAATTTGGAGTAAGTTCTATCGCATCGGCAATGAAGATACTCGCGAAACCAAAGGTACCGGATTGGGCTTGTACATTGTGAAGCAACTCGTCCAGCTGCACGGAGGGCTGATACAATTGGAAGACAACCAGCCGAAAGGCAGTATCTTTTCGGTCAGCTTGCCTATTTAGGAGTTCAAGCCCTTCAAGCCCTCTACCACCCTTGCCGCCGCTGGGCATACCAGCGTATTGCGTAGGGTAAGCGACAGAATTTGGTGGAAATTTTTTCGATCTGTATGCGGATATTCCCGGCAGGCACGAGGGCGGGCTTCATACACCGAACAACAATTGTCTTTTCCTAGAAAAGGACAGGGCGCCGCATTCATTACATAGTCGCCCTCTGCATCTAGATACATGTATTGTTCAACCAGTTGGGCAGGCTTGATACGAAGGAATTTGGCTAAGCGGTCAATATCAATATCGCGTACAATAGGGCTAGTGGTTTTACAGCAGTTAGCACATTGCAAGCAATCTAGCTGCTTAAAAATCTGATCGTGTAGGTTGGCTGCCTGTTCGTCTAAATCTTTTGGAGGCCGCTGCTTCAACCGCGCTAAAAAACGTTTGTTACTTTTGTACGCCTGCTGTGCACGTTCCAGTTCTTGCTCTACGTTCATACGGCAAAGATAAACCAACAAAACAACAGTTCCCTTTGGAAGATCTCGATTTCCAGCTCAATTTCTCCTTCAATCGTATCCGCCACTTGGTAAAAGATCGCTTTCAGCGGCCTAGCCTCCCCGACCTCAATGCTTTGCTCTTCCTTATTGGAGTACAGGAATTGGGGCGCTGGCAGGACAGTTTTACTAAAGAAGAAAAACAAGACCTTATGCACATCGCCGTCTGCCGTTTATTGGCCTACGATGACCACTATGAATTCGTAGGCCGCGATGCCGATGGCTGGCCACATTACAAGCTCAAGAGCAAGCTCCCTAAAATTGCCTTAGAAGAGCAAGAGCAGCTACTAAAAGCTAAAATTGTGCAATATTTTGACGAATTCGAGGCGGAAGAAGGCGAGTTGGATCAATAAAGCCATCTTAAGCCTTTTGCCGCTTAAAAATTGTTACAAGAATAACTACCTTTGTGGCCAATCTATTTTTGTTTTATTTTGACGGGCCAAAAGCCGCCCAACCACCATCCAATTATGAAAGATTATTCTCAGCTTGCCAATGCGCATCCCGAATATATAGAGTCCCTCTACCAGCAATACAGCCACGATCCTACTAGCTTGGATCCGAGCTGGGCACGTTTCTTTGAAGGCTTTGACTATGGCCATAGCAATGATAGTGCCAACGGCCAGGCTAGCACCGTGGAAAGCATTGATACGGATCATTTTAGCAAGGAACTGAAAGTAATGGCCCTCATACGCGCCTACCGAATCCGCGGCCATATGGATGCCAATATAGACCCTATCGGCCAGTTCGAGGATCCAGATGGAAAGCTCGACTTAGCCAGCTACGGCTTATCCGAAAATGACTATGATACTGTTTTTCAGTGCGCCAAGGAGCTGTTCATTCCGCCTTCCCGCTTGGAGGATATTATTAAGCACCTCCAAAGAATTTACTGCTCGAATATCGGTTTTGAATACCACCATATCTCCGATAGAGAAAAGCGCCGCTGGCTCAGAACGCGTATCGAGCAAAGCAAGCCAGAGAACTACTATGATATTGCTATCGAGGAAAAGAAGCACATCCTCAACACCCTAGTCAAAGCGGTGGGCTTTGAGGAGTTCCTCAAAAAGAAATACCCTGGCCAAAAGCGCTTTGGCTTGGAAGGTGGCGAATCCACCATTGTTTGCCTAGATACGATCATTCAACAAGCCGCAGCGGCCGATGCGGAGGAGATTGTAATCGGCATGGCGCACCGAGGCCGCCTCAATGTGCTCACCAACATTATGGGCAAAGACCAAAAAGAACTCTTTTTTGAGTTTGATGGCGGTATGCCAGAAGAAGTGCAGGGCGATGGAGACGTCAAATACCACCTTGGCTACAGCTCCCTAGTGGCACCTTCCATCGGTGGAAGCGCGATCGCAGCCTCGGCCAACGGCAAGCAACTCCACCTCAAACTAGTTCCCAACCCCAGCCACTTAGAGACGGTCAATCCCATTGTGGAGGGTTTCGCTCGGGCAAAAGCAGATATGCTCTATGGCAATGACTACGATAAAATACTACCGATCCTGATTCATGGCGATGCTGCGGTTGCTGGCCAAGGAGTTGTGTTTGAAACCATCCAGATGGAGGGTCTAGAAGCCTACACGACTGGCGGAACCATCCACGTGGTAATCAACAACCAAATTGGATTCACCACCGATTACAACGATGCCCGCACCTCGCTCTATGCTACCGGCGTGGCAGGTGTGGTAGAAGCACCAGTTTTTCACGTTAATGGAGATGATCCTGAAGCTGTCTTCTTTGCTTCCAAGCTGGCTTTTGAGTTTAGGCAAGCCTTCAACTGTGATGTCTTTCTGGATATCCTCTGCTACCGCCGCAATGGCCACAATGAAGGAGATGATCCCTATCCAACACAGCCCTTGCTGTACAACCGCGTCAAAAACCACCCCAATCCACTGGAGGTGTATAGAGAAGCCCTCGCTAGCAGAGGCGTGCTCGAAAAACAGCTGGCGGATAAAATGGCCGATGAGTTCAATGACCATTTGCAGCGATTATTCGACGGTGTGCGAAACGAAGGGATCAAATACCGCTATCAGGAGCCCGAAGAAGCTTGGCGAAAACTCAATCGGAATGTCCGAACCAACAAAGATTTCGAGGAATCGCCTATCACGGGTGTGCCGAAAGAGCGCCTGACGCATATCCTCCATCACCTCAATAAACTTCCCGACGGATTCGAGCCCGTATCAAAAATGGGCCGTATTTTCAAAGGCTTAGAAAAGTCAATAACAGACAACAAGCTAGACTGGGGCGCCTGCGAAATGGCGGCCTTCGGGAGTATTCTCTTGGACGGTGCCGATATTCGCTTCAGCGGCCAAGACGTTGAGCGTGGTACTTTTAGCCATCGCCACAGCATCATTCATGAGCAGTCTGGACTGCGCGAACACAACCGCCTAGATGGCTTGGCGGAAAAACAAGGAAAATTCCGCATTTTCAACTCCCACTTAAGTGAATACGCCGTACTGGGTTTCGAGTATGGCTATGCTATGAGTAGCCCTAGCAACCTGGTGCTTTGGGAAGCACAGTTCGGCGACTTTGCCAATGGTGCTAGCATCATCTTCGATCAGTTCATTAGTGCTGGCGAAAGCAAATGGGGTCGGATGAATGGCCTCGTGACCCTCCTACCCCACGGCCAAGAAGGACAAGGCCCCGAACACAGTTCAGCCCGCCCCGAGCGCTTCCTTCAGCTCTGCGCAGAATACAATATGGTAATAGCCAACACGACACAGCCCGCCAATTTCTTCCACCTCCTGCGCCGGCAATTGGCTTGGAATTTCCGCGTGCCGCTCATCCACATGGCACCCAAATCACTGCTACGCCACCCCATGGCCGTGAGCAGCCTCGAAGAAATGGCCGATGGTAAACGCTTCCAAGAAATACTAGACGATCCCAGCGTGGGTGCGCGCGGAAACAAAAAAGTGAAGCGCCTTTTGCTTTGTACGGGTAAGGTTTACTACGACTTAGCACAATACAAAGCCGATAATAAGCGCGAAGACGTGGCCATCATTCGCTTCGAGCAGCTTTACCCACTCCCCTACCAACAAGTGCAAAAGCTACTCCGACGCTACGAAGGTGCCGAACTCGTATGGGTGCAAGAAGAAGGCCGAAACGCTGGCTACTGGCACTACATCAGCGAACAATTCCTATACAACGAAGAAATGGGCGTTAACAAAGCCCTACGCTATGTTGGTCGAAAAGCCACCGCCTCCCCTGCAACAGGCTATAAAATACGCTTCGATGAAGAGCAGCAAGCTTTGGTAGCGCGGGCTTTTGCGAACTAAGGCATACGACAAGCGCAGAGAACTAGGCTGCTTACGCCCGTTTTCAGGCGGCTCCATTAATGAAGCCGCCTGAAAACGGAGTAGCGGGTACACCCAATAGGGAAATGGGCAGAAAAAAATCGGCCGCCTCAGAATAGTGGGATTCAAAAAAAGCCGCGTCAACGCTTATTGGCAGCACCCAGCTTTTACGTAATTATGGTAAAACAAACAAGAGTTTGTGAAAATGAGGGAAGCAGTACTTTTGGGGTTACCACACTGCAACCATATGCTTTCCCTCCATCTCAATCAGACTGATATCGATACCGTAAAAGGTAAGTAAAAACTCCTATACTTATCCTACTGTACGCACTAGACTACTAGTGCTCTGGATGGTGAGCAATGGTACTAGCCGATCAAAAACTGCACGGGCCCCAGCTTGTCACGTCAATTCAGTTACCAATATTATCAAGAGTGAAGGAACGATTGATGCTGAGTACATCGTTAATTATATAAATTGGCTTCACAAGAATCACTACTGCAATAACAGCAATTCCCCATTTGGTATTAGAAGCGAGCTAATGGAGTTAAGTGATCAGCATGAAAGTCGTATAAATGCTGTTCCATCATACTTGAGCCGCCACTTAGGATTGGGGGCAATTCCCCATTTGGAATTGCTGCTGCAATAAGAGAAAAAAACTATATTTGATTATGGGTAACGCTCGATACCAGCACTGCCAGTATGTCAAGCAAGCAGCTAAGAAACGGAATATACAGCTAGAATTCTAGCCAAGCTACTCGCCCAACCTAAACTTAATCGAACGATTCGGGAAGTACACCAAAGGTTTGGTAGGTAAGTGCCACTACCGTTCTAAAGAAGATTTTCAAAGCCATTACAGATATACTTCAATCTACAGACAAACGAGTTCATCAAGAAAAATTTGCAACATTACTTACGATGAAATTTCAGACTTACCAAAAATCAAAAATCCTAGGTTGTTAGACTATAAGTACTCGGACAAAAATAATCACACCATTTCACTCGGCATCTTTTGCTCCCAGCCAGCGTTAAAAAGCCTCGTCTTAGCACCACTAAGCCTACATTTTTTGCCTCGGCTGAAAGCAAAATCACCAGATTGAAAAGTCACATTAAATTTGTCCGAGCACTTAAATTGCTTTCGATTTTCTTTTGATATATCTGTTCTCGCTCTCTTTATATTAAATTTTAGCTTTTTTATACGCCAACAAATATAAAACTGCCAATGATTTTTGCTCTCCCCAATTTTCGGCAATTGCTAACATTTGGGCTTTCAGTTTTGCTTTTTCGTTGAGTCCGTACAAAGAAACCATTATTGACTTTAAATGAAAATCATCATAAGGAAATACATTTGTTCTATTTAACGTATATAATAAAATCATATCAATTGTCCACTTTCCAATTCCTTTGATAGAGGATAACTCACTCATTACTTCATCATCAGAAAGTACGCTGAAATCTTTTGTATTATCGTTCCAATATTCAAGAAAAGACATCATTGTTTCGTACTTACCCATAGCCAATC
>DAITME010000033.1:0-39754 GCA_036835305.1 Lewinella sp. | reverse complement strand
CGAAGCCATTGGTTGAAAACAGCCTTGCTCTTTTGTATTGGCCCTGCTCCTGCACCTTGTGCCCGTATTGGGGCGAGAGCCAGCGTTTAGACTCCTCATACGAGTGCTAGCACCCCTCCCAATACCGGATTGCGGCTTTCCTCCTTCCATGCCAGCAGCAATTGGGTGCGCTGCGGGATATCTGCCAATTCAATAAACTTAATGCCCAAATCGAAGCCTCGGGTGAGCGAACTAGGCACAATGGCCACACCGAGTCCACTCTCTACCAAGCGGAAAATTGTGTTGGCATGCACGCTGTTGTGACTGATTTTGGGATAAAAACCAGCGTCGCGGCAAATGCTGATCACTTTTTCAAAGTACTCCGGGCTATAGGCAGGAGAGAAGAAGATGAAAGGGGCTTCGCTCAGCGCGGCCATCGTCTGAAAATTATCCGCCTCCAAGGGATGATCGGCCGGGAGCACCAAGGAAAAGCTCTCCTCATAAACCGGCCTGGCAACAATGCCAGCGGGAAGCTGATAAGGGCGAATAAAGCCAATATCTAGCCGATCCTGGCGCAGCATATTCAGCTGCTGTTGGATGCTCAATTCTTCCAAACTAGTCCGAATATCTGGCAGTTCCTGCTGCAAACGCAGCAAAAGCGGCGGTATCACGCTGTGCATGGCCGAGCCTACAAAGCCGATGCGCAGCTCTCCTTGCTCTCCTTTGCTGATGGCTTGCAAATGCCCCGCCAGCCGATCTACTTGTGCTAGCAATGCAGGGGCTTCGGCCAGTAGGTATTCCCCAGCAGCGGTGAGGCTTACCCGCTTGCGCGCTCGCAGCAACAGCCGCACCCCCAAATAGGCCTCCAATTGCTGTATTTGCTTCGACAAAGCTGGCTGGCTGATAAACAGCAAATCCGCCGCTCGATGAAAATGCAGCTCCCTGGCTAAAACCACAAAATAGCGCAGATGGCGCAAGGCTATTTGATTGCTAGTAGTTATCATTTAATTAAAAATAAGAATTATTAGTTATCAAAGATAGGCATAACTTTGCCCAATAAGCAAACTACAAATGATTTTCCACTACGGTCAAGATCAACTCAGCATATCTACCGCCCTGGCGATTGCCAAGGGAGCATGCCAGGGAGTACTCGGCGACGCACAAAGAACCCTTGTGAACGAAAGCCACAAGCATGTGCGCCGCATAGCTGCTGGAGATAAGGCCGTTTATGGCATCAACACGGGTTTTGGCCCACTTTGCGCCACGGCTATTCCAGCGGAGGCCGTAGAGCAGTTGCAATATAATTTGCTCGTCAGCCACAGCATGGGTACCGGCGCACCTATCAGCCTGCCATTGGCCAAGCTGATGCTTATTCTCAAAGCCCATGCGCTTTCCCAAGGCTATTCTGGCGTGCGCCCCCTGCTGATTGATCGCATCATCTGGCATATCGAACAGGACGTGCTGCCGCGCATCCCCAAGCAGGGTTCGGTGGGGGCTTCGGGTGATCTCGCACCCTTGTCGCATTGCTTTTTACCGCTTATTGGCCTAGGAGAGCTGTATCACCAAGGCGAATGGCGGCCCGCCTCGGAAGTACTGGCAGCTCACGGGATGGAGCCTTTGCAATTGGGCGCAAAGGAAGGTCTCGCACTCATCAATGGTACCCAGTTTATTGCCGCCCATGCGGTTATGGCTGTGGATCGCCTGGAAAATTGCCTGGATACGGCCGACATCGCTGCCGCGCTGATGATCGAAGCCCTGCACGGCTCCGCCAAGCCTTTTGAAGCTCGGCTGCATCGGATGCGGCCTTTCAGCGGCAACCAAATCGTAGCGGCTAAAATATATGAATGGCTGAGGGACTCCCCCATCAATCTATCCCACCGCGATTGCCATAAGGTGCAGGATCCCTACTCGCTGCGCTGTGTGCCGCAGGTTCATGGCGCCTCCCGCGATGCTTGGGGACACCTCAAGGAACGCACCGAAATAGAAATCAATTCCGTCACCGACAACCCCCTTGTGTTTGAGGACGGAGATACCATCAGCGGCGGCAATTTCCACGGCCAACCATTGGCCATGACGCTGGATTATGCCGGACTGGCTGCCGCCGAGCTAGGGAATATATCCGACCGCAGAGTCTATCTTTCCCTGGAAGGAAAAAACGAGGGGGTTCCCAAATTACTGATGGAAGACCTCGGGCTCAACTCCGGCTTCATGATCCTGCAATACAGCAGCGCCGCCCTCGTGAGCGAGAACAAAACGCTCTGCTTTCCCGCTAGTGCCGATAGCATCCCCACCAGCCTGGGTCAGGAAGATCACGTCAGCATGGGGTCTATCAGCGGCCGAAAAACGCTTCAGATCATCGGCAATCTGGAGAAAATACTCGCCATCGAACTCATCGCCGCCTGCCAAGCCTTGGATTTCAGACGGCCCTTACTCCCCCACCCTGCTTTGGCAGCCGTGCGGGATCTGATCCGGCAGCATATTGATTTTGCTACCCAAGATCGCCTCTTCTACCCCGATATTGAGGCAGCTCTACAATTGGTGAAAACAGGGAAAATAAAACAAAGCTTAGAGACGTAGCAGTGCTACGTCTCTACCAGAACATAGGCCTCAACGACTAAAAACTGATACCTCAATGACCAACTTCCTAACCAAATACGCCCAATCAGGCGCCTACAAAGCCCCGCGTGGCAGCCAACTCCATGCTCGCTCCTGGCAGACAGAAGCGCCCTTGCGGATGCTGCTCAATAACCTCGACAGCGAGGTGGCCGAAGAACCCGAAAAGCTCATCGTGTATGGTGGTATCGGCAAGGCCGCCCGAAACCGTGAGGCGCTGGAAAAAATCATCGAATGCCTGCTGAAGTTGGAGGACGACCAAAGCCTCCTCATCCAATCCGGCAAGCCCGTAGGCATCATCCCTACCCACCCAGAGGCGCCCCGGGTGCTCATTGCCAACAGCAATCTCGTGCCCGAATGGGCCACTTGGGAACACTTCCGCGAGCTAGAGGAGCGCGGCCTGATGATGTACGGACAAATGACGGCCGGAAGCTGGATTTATATCGGCACCCAAGGCATTTTGCAAGGCACCTACGAGACCTTCATGGCTTGCGCCCAAAAACACTTCCAAGGCGATCTGCGCCACCGCTTGCTGGTAACGGGCGGCTTGGGCGGTATGGGCGGTGCGCAGCCGCTGGCGGCGACCATGGCTGGTGCGACCTTCTTGGGCGTAGATATTGATCCAGCGCGCATTCAAAAGCGTATCGACACCCGCTACTTGGACAAGATGACCCACTCCTACGAAGAGGCCATTCGCTGGGTGCTGGAGGCGAAGGAGAAAGGCCACAAGCTCTCCGTAGGCTTGGTGGGCGATATTGGCGACGTCTTAGAACGGCTACTCGAAGATCAGATTACTCCGGATATCCTCACCGACCAAACATCGGCTCATGATCCGATTACGGGCTATGTTCCTAGTGGCTGCTCCTTAGAGGAAGCACTGCTCCTGCGCGAGCAAAACCCTGCTCAGTACGAAAAACGATCCATTCAGAGCATGACCCGCCACGTGCGCCACATGCTCGCCCTGCAAAAGCGCGGCAGCATCACTTTCGACTACGGCAACAACCTGCGCGCCTACGCCAAACAGGGCGGCGAAGAAAACGCTTTCGACTTCCCCGGCTTCGTACCTGCCTATATTCGTCCGCTTTTTTGCGAGGGCAAGGGTCCCTTTCGCTGGGTAGCCCTCAGCGGTGACCCCGAAGACATCTACACCACCGACCGGGCGCTGATGGAGCTCTTCCCCGAGAACAAAGCCCTCCTCCACTGGCTGCAAGAAGCGCAGGAAAAAGTGGCCTTCCAAGGCTTACCCGCGCGCATTTGCTGGTTGGGTATGGGCGAGCGGCGCAAGGCTGGACTGCGCTTCAACCAACTGGTGCGCGAGGGCAAGCTCAAAGCGCCCATCGTCATTGGCCGAGATCACCTCGACTGCGGCTCGGTAGCCTCCCCCAACCGCGAAACCGAAGCCATGCTGGATGGCAGCGATGCCGTTTCCGACTGGCCGCTCCTCAACCTCATGGGCAATGCTAGCGGTGGCGCTACCTGGGTTTCTTTCCACCACGGCGGCGGCGTAGGCATGGGCTTCTCGCAGCACGCGGGTATGGTCGTGCTGGCTGATGGCAGCGAACGCGCCGAGCGTTGTATCGGCCGCGTCCTCACCATTGACCCGGCCATGGGCATCTATCGCCACAAAGACGCCGGCTACCCCGAAGCCATTCAAAATAGCCGCCGGCATGGCTTGGATTTTTAATAGCGTTGCTACCCTTACGAAGCCTTCCCAGATTCGTAAGGGTTGAGAAGAAGCGTCGGGAAAGGAAATTGGCTCACGCACATACGCGCCAGAGGCAGGAGCAAGGTTTTAAGATAAAAGAGCCGTGTTTGGGTTCGGCTGCGCTTGCGAAGCCTCCTCGGATTTTTGTGCTTTCTGCTAGAGCACATTTACATTGCCAACATCCTTTACAGAAATTCGTCTGCATCCGTAAGCTCTACAACAGGAAAATCAATTGCTTTCAGAACTTTAAAGTGCTTGTCATTTGTTACAATCAATTGAGCTCTAGCGGAGATAGCACAATCGACAAATTTATTGTCGTCTGGGTCAATAGATATCAAGTTCCATCTAAAATATATTTCTGTTTTTTCTACGTTTGGTAACTAAACAAGCAACTCACCCAAATTATGAGCAATCTTGCTATTAGTCTTTTTTCCAATAATTTCGAGATACTCATCTAAGATCGCTGTGCTGATAGCTAATCTGTACTTCGCCTTGAGTAAGCCGTCAAATATCGGGCGATAAGTACTCGGACAAATTTAATGCGACTTTTCAATCTGGTAGATTTTGCTTTCAGCCGAGGCAAAAAACGTAGGCTTAGTGGTGCTAAGACGAGGCTTTTTAACGCTGGCTGGGAGCAAAAGATGCCGAGTGGAAAGGTGTGATTATTTTTGTCCGAGTACTTACTTCGATATTTTTGGAATAGATGTAAGTAGTACATTGGTATCAATTACTACCTTCATCTGTCCTCATATTTTGTCCGCATATGCTCATTGAACCAGGCTTCAATTTTTTCTTCTCCCCAAGCGTTTTCCTCAAACAAGATATCCATCTCATCGGAAAGCTTGTTGGCAAAATAATTTACCAGCAGTAACTTTATTTCTTGCAGTTGCTCGTTTTCCAACTCCAACTGAAACATCTGCAAGAGTTCTAGTTGTAAATTTGTTAGGCTCTTAGCTTGATCCATAATTTAAATTCTTGTCACAACAATTTGAAAATGTTGTAAAAATAAGGAAAGTTTCCGATTTGTTCTCATCCATTTCATCATGTCCATCCAACTCACAGGTCCTTTTACTCAAATTATCACCATGGCTGGCTTGCCTTTACAGGGGCCGCTATCGGATGCAGATATGCAGATCATCCCGCAAGGGGGTATTGCTAGCCAAGATGACGTGATTGTCGCTGTAGGCGACTTTGATACGCTTGCCCGTCGCTTTAGTAGGGATGATCTGCGGATACACCCCATTACAGAGCCCATGGTGGCCTTGCCCGGACTAGTGGATTGCCATACGCATATTTGCTTTGGCGGCGATCGGCTGACGGATTTTAGCCACAAACTCGCCGGACTGAGCTATACCGATATTATTGCTCATGGCGGCGGCATCCGCAGCACCGTGGAAGCCACCCGCAACTGCGAAGAAGAAACGCTTTACCAGCTCACCAAATCGCGTGCGCTGGAGGCGCTGGCACGAGGCGTTACTACTTTAGAGTGTAAATCGGGCTACGGACTGGATAAAAACCACGAATTGCGGCTATTGCGGCTACTCAAACGCCTACAAGGCGAGCTGGCGCAGAGCATCATTCCTACCTGTCTGGCGGCTCATACTTTCCCCTCCGATTTTGCGGGCAGCAAAGCCGATTACTTACAGTATTTGCTGGAAGAAGTGAATCCTGTCATCTTGGCCGAAGGCTTGAGCCAGCGCCAAGATATTTTCGTGGAGCCGACTGCTTTTGAGGTAGCGCTGGCCGAGCCTTATCTAAAAGCCTGCCAAGCCCAAGGGTTTGATATTACCATTCATGGCGATCAGTTTACGCCAGGTGGCGGCGAGCTGGCCGTGCGGCTTGGTGCCCGCAGCGTAGATCACCTAGAGGCCAGCGACGCGGCAGCCATCCATGCCATTGGCGCATCGGAAGTGGTGGCGGTTGCCTTACCGGGCGCTTCTTTGGGCTTGGGCATTGGTTTTACGCCTGGCAGAAAGCTACTGGATGCTGGTGCTTGCCTAGCCATTGCTTCCGACTGGAACCCCGGCTCGGCGCCAATGGGTGATTTGCTGACACAGGCCGCTATCTTCGCTATTTATGAAAAGCTCAGCCATGCAGAAGTATGGGCTGGCCTAAGCTTCCGGGCGGCCGCTGCGCTCGGCCTCTCCGATCGTGGAAGACTGGTGGCCGGGCAAAAAGCCCACTTCATCGGCTTCCCCGTCAGCGATTACCGCATGCTTATCTATCGTCAAGGGGCTATCCAAGCCTCTTTCAATTCGCTGCACAATGCGCACTAATTACTACCAGCCGCCGAGCAGCCAAGGATGGCAAGGCCGAACCGACCACCCCGAGGACCAGCAGCAATGGCGACTACATCAGATCGTACAGCCTATTGATCTGAGCCAAGCTGCCCTACCCACTCCCAGCAGTCCCAAAGCTTTTGCCCTGCTGGGCTACGCTAGTGATGCGGGCGTGGCGCGCAACCAAGGCCGGCTAGGCGCGGCTGCTGGGCCAGATTATATTCGTCGTTTTTTAGCATCGCTGCCGCTGCCGAACTTGGATATGCAACTCCTCGACCTGGGGAACATCAGCAGCCCGCAAGCCGATATGGAAGGTGCACAAGCGGCGCTAGGCGAAGCTTTGGATCGCTGCCTGGCTGCTCGGTGGCAACCGATTGTGTTGGGCGGAGGGCACGAGGTGGCTTACGGTCACTATCTGGGCTTGCGGAAGCACTTGAGTACAGAGAAACGCATAGGCATCATTAACTTCGATGCCCATCTGGATATGCGCGAACTGGTGGAAGGCGCAGGTAATTCTGGCACTCCCTTCTACCAAATAGCTTTAGCGAAGGACGAGAATTTTGCCTACCTCCCTATTGGTATCCGCCCCTCAGCCAATACCGCCCATCTGCTACACACAGCTAGCCGATTAGGTGTTTCCCCCATTTTTATAGATGAGCTACTCCATGGCGATATAGCGGAAAGCCTGATAAAAATCAGGGATTTTGCCCATTCTTGCGGTTTTTTACAAATCACCATAGACATGGATGGTTTCCCCCAATCCATATCGCCGGGGGTGAGTGCACCAGGGGCGATAGGTTTGTCGCCGGCCTTTGTGATTCGTTGCTTGGACTTAGTCCGCCAAAGTGGCAAAGCCATCAGCTACGACATCGCTGAGACGAACCCCACCTACGATATAGACGGCCAAACCGGGCGCTTGGCCGCTGAATTGATCTGGCAGATGATGCGTTAGGACATATACACCTCCACGGGGGGGCAAGTGCACACCAAGTTGCGATCGCCGTAGGCATTATCCACTCTACCTACGCTAGGCCAAAATTTGAAACCTTCGCGAAGATAGGCCAGCGGATAGGCTGCCTGAGCACGGCTGTAGGGGTGGAGCCATTCATCAGCGCTGATCTCCTCCAAGGTATGAGGGGCATTGTAGAGCACATTGTCTTGGGCATCCATATCGCCACGCGCTACCATATCCACCTCTTCGCGGATAGCCAAGAGCGCATCACAAAACCGATCTAGCTCGGCCTTGCCCTCACTTTCCGTTGGCTCTATCATGACCGTGCCAGCTACGGGCCAGCTCAAGGTGGGCGCGTGGAAGCCGTAATCAATGAGCCGTTTGGCCAAGTCTTCCGCACCGATGATGCTCTTGAGAGGGCGCAAATCGATGATCAGCTCATGAGCACTACGGTTTTGTTCTCCAGTGTACAAGATGTCGTAGCGGTGCTTGATACGATCTTTGATGTAGTTGGCATTCAAGATAGCCATTTCCGTGGCTTCGCGCAAGCCCGAGGCCCCTAGCATTTTGATGTAAGCATAGCTGATAAGCAAGATACTAGCGCTGCCCCAAGGTGCTGCTGCTACGGCCTTGGTGCCTTTCTCACCACCCGTGGAGACCAAAGGATGGGTAGGCAGGAAGGGTGCCAGCTTATCGTTCACGCAAATGGGCCCCATACCCGGACCGCCGCCACCGTGCGGGATGGCAAAAGTCTTGTGCAAATTGAGATGGCAAACATCGGCGCCAATCAATCCAGGGCTGGTAAGGCCTACCTGCGCGTTCATATTAGCGCCGTCCATATAAACCAGACCGCCTTTTTCATGCACGAAGGCACAGATGTCTTTTACGCCCGTCTCGAAAACACCGTAAGTACTGGGGTAGGTAATCATCAAGGCAGCTAACCGATCAGCGTGCTCACTCGCTTTTTCCTTTAGGTCTTCGATGTCGATATTTCCTTTGTCATCGCTTTTAACTACCACTACTTCCATGCCGGCCATGACGGCGCTGGCAGGGTTGGTGCCGTGGGCTGATTCTGGAATCAAGGCGATGTTCCGGTGGCTGTCTCCTCGGTCCAAGTGATACGCCCGGATAGTAGTGAGGCCAGCGTACTCTCCCTGCGCACCGCTGTTGGGTTGCAAGCTACAAGCAGTGAAGCCCGTAATTTCTGCTAGGTACTTTTCCAGTTTCAAAAAGACTTCGCGATAGCCCGCCGCCTGCTCGATGGGGCAAAATGGATGCAGATCGGCGAAGGCAGGCCAGCTGACGGGAATCAACTGCGTCGCGGCATTCAGCTTCATCGTACAGCTCCCGAGCGGTATCATGCTGTGCATCAAAGAGAGGTCTTTATTCTCCAAACGCTTGATGTAGCGCATCAGCTCCGTCTCCGTGCGATATTGGTTGAAATTCGGGTGAGTGAGGAAGTCGGAAATACGTGCTAGCGCCTTTGGCAAACAATTAAGCGCACTATCTATGTCACCAGCCAAAGCGGTTTGGACAGTACGCTGGATGTTGAAAACTTCAGCCAACAGCAGCAGGTCGCTAGCACTCACCGTTTCGTCTAGGCTAATGCGCAAGCCTTGTTTGTGGTAGAAGAAATTGAATTTACGATCTAAGGCACGCACGCGAATCAGCTCCCGATCTTGTTTCCGAAGCTGAACATCAATGGTATCGAAAAAATGCTTGTGCCGTAATTGGTAGCCATTTTGCTCCAGTGCATCCGCCAACAGCGCCGTGAGCCGATGTACCCGATTGGCAATGGCCTTCAAGCCTACTGAGCCATGATAAACCCCATAAAAAGCAGCCATATTAGCCAAAAGAGCCTGAGCAGTACAGATATTGCTAGTCGCTTTTTCCCGCCGGATGTGTTGCTCGCGGGTCTGCAAGGCCATGCGCAGTGCCCGATTGCCGTGGCGATCTTTACTCACCCCGATGATGCGCCCAGGAATTAAGCGCTTATAATCTTCCTTGACGGCAAAATAGGCGGCATGAGGCCCCCCATAACCCATAGGCACACCAAAGCGCTGGGTATTTCCAACAGCAGCATCCGTCCCCCACTCTCCGGGCGGGGTGAGCAAGGCTAAAGACAGTAAATCAGCAGCCACAGTGACAAAAACCTCTGCTGCTTGGGCAGCTGCCACCAACGCACGATAGTCGGCTACCTCTCCGTCCGCTCCGGGATATTGCAAAAGGATGCCAAAAACATCCTGCTTGCCAAAGCTGAATTCCGCCACTGGCAACACCCGTACTTCTATGCCCAGCGGCTCGGCCCGCGTTTCCAGCACAGCAATGGTTTGCGGGAACACCTGATCGGAGACCAAAAAAACATCCACCGTGTGGCCAGCTTTGTTCTTCTTGTTGCGCAGGGCATGGAACATCGTCATGGCTTCAGCAGCGCTAGTACCTTCATCCAACAAACTGGCATTCGCAATGGGCAGGCCCGTCAGATCAGACACCATGGTTTGATAGTTGAGCAAGGACTCCAGCCGCCCCTGAGCAATTTCCGCCTGATAGGGTGTATATTGCGTGTACCAGCCTGGGTTTTGGAACACGTTGCGCGAAATCACACTGGGCGTAATGGTGCCGTAGTAGCCCATCCCAATAAAAGAGCGATAAACTTCGTTTTTGGTAGCTATTTTCTGCAAGTGTTGTAAAAAATAGTATTCGCTCATTCCAGCACTGAGAGCTAGATCGCCCTCCATGCGAATAGGAGCGGGCACCGTCTCGTCGATGAGTTGCGCTACAGTCTCGGCACCTATCACCGATAACATAGCAGATATATCTTCTGATTGGGGGCCATTGTGACGGCGGACAAACTGGTCGAATCTTTGCGTTAAAGCAGACATTGGCAAGTATATTGGTTAGGCAAATCGAAAGCCAGTACGAAACAGCTAGTAACTATGATGCTTTCGGCGCGCAAAGATAACAGGAGATGGACAAAAGGGTTGGTAAAAAGCATATCAAAGCACTAAAAAAAATAAGTCTTTCACTGGCGCGCAGCTAGCAGTATATTCTAAGCCAACTTGTTGGAAACACTGTTTTCCCGACGCTCGCTCGCCCAAATACCCACGGGGCCGTATGGGCACAGGCATATCGATCCTCAGACGCGTATGTGCAGGTACCAAATTAAGAGCTTGCAGGCAAGTGCAGGAGCCGTGTTTTTAATTTTAGCCATGCTTTTTACTCCATCGAGAAGGCTCTGCTCCTGACTCTAGTACTGCCCAAGCGTGAGCCAAAAACCCGCATTCCTTCAAAAAGAATCAGGATGAAAGTTTTTATAAAAAATAAACACTTTGTCTTTGCATACGGGCAAGGCGTTTAAACGTATCTGAGCAGAAAGGGGAAGTTAGCGGCAAGTCTGAAGGAATGCCGTAAAACTAACATAGCCCAACCAAAACGGTCGGGCTATGTTAGACGAAAGCAGAAGGGCATCATCCGATAAGGTAGTGATGAAGCCTGGCTCTTTCTGTAGAAACATGGCTCTAGCGTGAGCCAAACACAAAAAAAGGCAGGCCCTAAGCTAGTGCCTTGACCATTGTGGCGCCAATATCAGCAGGGCTTTTTACTACGTGGATACCGCATTCTTCCATGATTTTCATCTTGGCTTCTGCGGTATCGTCGTGGCCTCCAACGATCGCACCTGCGTGGCCCATTGTGCGGCCTTTCGGGGCGGTTTGTCCAGCAATAAAACCAACGACGGGCTTGGTACCGTGTTCTTTGATCCAACGCGCTGCATCCGCTTCCATAGAGCCACCGATTTCGCCGATCATAATGATGGCATCGGTATCAGGGTCGTTCATGAGCAGTTCCACGGCATCTTTGGTAGTAGTACCAATAATCGGGTCTCCACCGATGCCGATACAGGTGCTCTGCCCCATGCCTGCTTTGGTGACTTGATCTACGGCTTCATAGGTAAGTGTGCCGGAGCGGCTCACGATTCCAATACGGCCTGGGCGGTGAATGAAACCGGGCATAATGCCACATTTGGCCTCGCCGGGTGTCATCACGCCAGGGCAGTTAGGGCCTACTAGCCGGCAGTCGTAGTCTTCAATAAAGGCTTTTGCCTTTACCATATCCTGTACGGGAATACCTTCGGTGATACAGATGATCACTTTAATGCCCGCAGCAGCAGCCTCCATGATGGCATCCGCTGCGAAAGGGGGAGGCACGAAAATAACAGTGGTATCAGCTCCCGCCTGCTGAACAGCTTCGGCCACAGTGTTGAAAACAGGTAGGCCAAGGTGGGTTTGCCCGCCTTTACCTGGGGTGACACCGCCAACAAGATTGGTGCCATACTCGATCATTTGCTCGGCATGGAAGCTTCCTTCCTTACCGGTGAAACCCTGAACGATAATTTTTGAATGCTTATAGACTAAAACAGCCATGGTGATATTTAGTGGGGTGAATTATTGATTTTTGTCTGGCACGATGATGAAAACATCTTCATTATCGCGTTGCATATAGTAAGCTTCGCGAGCGAAGCGCTCTTGGTTGATTTGCCGATCGGCGCGTTCGGCTTCTGCTTCCTTTATTTTGTTCTGATAATAGACTTTATCTACTTCCAGGCGATTCACAACGCTTCGGAGCTTGAACTGCGTCCAAACATCATGCCGATCTGTGAATACTAGAATTGCCGTGAAGGCAACCAAGCTAAGGAAATAGCGATTCCGAATATAAGTAGGAAGCTTATTCCACATCTCCTGCAAAGGATTCGTACTTTTCTTTATCGCCATAAGCCTGGTTTTGATGAACGCTGAGGTTCATGTCGCAAAGATAGCTATTTTGGTGGAAATCCGACAGTATGACACACAAAAAGCTGTTTTTGTCTTCAATCAGATTAACTTCCTGACAAGATTCCTGCCGATCGCTATCAAAATAGCCTACCTTTGCATTTGGCATCGCTTTTGCAGCAAAATGCCTGATAAAATCCTTAGAGATGGCAATTGGGGCACTACCAACATCCACTCTTCCCGTTTTCTTTCTCCTTTACCGGGAGTTTTACCCACTGAATACTAGCTAGTTTGACCCGTAGAAATAAAAATGACCGCTTTGCCCAAGGCAGCTTTGAAGACGATGCAGATATCTTCCCTATGATTCCGCTGGATGCGGGGGAAGAATTATTAGAGCCTACCTTATTGGAAGCTCCGCTGCCCGTACTCCCTCTGAAGAATACGGTACTTTTCCCTAGTATTGTCATTCCTATCACTATTGGTAGGGACAAATCGATACAAGCCATCCGGAAAGCCTATGACGGCAGCAAGCTCATCGTGGTACTCTCTCAGAAAGAGCTGGACATAGAAGAACCCACTTCCCAAGATTTATACCGCGTAGGCACGGTAGCTCGCATTCTGCGCATGCTGAAAATGCCCGATGGTACCACCACGGCCATTTTGCGCGGCATACAGCGCGTGGAGGTGCTGGAGATGACGCAGGAAGACCCCAATATCGAGGCCAAAGTAAAAGGCCTAGCTTACGAGGCCATAGAAGACCCTATGACTTTCGAGGCCTTGGTAGATAGCATCCGAGATTTAGCCAACCGCGCCATTGATCTCTCGCCAGATTTGCCCTCAGAAGCCAATATGGTTTTGAACAATATCCAGGACCCCACCTATTTGGTCAATTTTATCTCTGGCAACGTAAATACAAAGGTGGAGATAAAGCAGGCCATCTTAGAAGAGCACGATCTGGTCAGGAAGGCCACTATGCTTGTGGAGCAGCTCCAACGCGATCTACAAATTCTGGAAATACGCGATAAAATCGAGAGCAAAACCCGCGTGGATATTGAGAAGCAGCAACGCGACTACTTCCTCAACCAGCAGATGAAGGCCATTCAGGAAGAGCTGGGGCAAAACACTCACCTGGAGGACGTCAATCGTCTAGAGGCTCGTGCCGAGAAAAAGCAATGGCCACCTACCGTACAGGAAGTATTCGAACGGGAAGTAGGCCGGCTAAAGCGGATGAACCCTCAAGCAGCCGAGTTCAGCGTACAACTTAACTACGTAGAGATGCTGCTTGATCTGCCTTGGCAGGAATATACAGCCGACAACTTCGATCTGAAACACGTACAGAAGGTGTTGGACGCCGATCACTATGGCCTGGATAAAGTCAAAGACCGTATTCTGAGTCACCTTGCTGTACTGAAACTCAAAGGGGATATGAAGGCGCCCATCATCCTCCTATTGGGCCCGCCAGGCGTGGGAAAAACCAGCTTGGGTAAGTCGATTGCTACCGCTCTAGGTCGGAAGTTCATCCGTATCAGCTTAGGTGGTTTGCACGACGAGAGCGAAATCCGCGGCCACCGAAAAACCTATATCGGTGCTATGCCCGGGCGCATTGTCCAATCCTTGAAAAAAGCCCAATCGGCCAATCCGGTGTTTATACTGGATGAAATTGATAAAATCGGCACCTCCTTCCGGGGCGACCCCTCCTCAGCGCTTCTGGAGGTCCTCGACCCGGAACAAAACAGCACCTTTCATGACAATTATCTTGACCTAGATATTGATTTATCTAAGGTACTTTTCATCGCTACCGCTAATAGCATGAGCACCATACAGCCTGCGTTGCGCGATCGGATGGAGATCATCCAGATCAGCGGTTATTCTCAGGAAGAGAAGCTGGAAATAGCCAAAGCACACCTACTAGCCAAACAGCGCGACGCCCACGGCCTAAAAGCCAAACAAATAAAGATTCCCGCCAAAACGTTGAAAGCCATTATCGATGGCTATACCCGCGAGAGTGGTGTTCGCAGCCTAGACAGACAGCTGGCTGCCCTCATGCGGCACGCTGCCAAGCAAATAGCCTTCGAGGAGGCTAGCTCGGTGAATGTCACGACAGAAATGCTGCCCGACATCTTGGGGCCCGTCCCCTTCAATCGGGAAAACTATAGCGAATCCAACACACCTGGCATTGCCATTGGCTTGGCTTGGACTAGTGTGGGCGGCGAAATCCTCTTCGTGGAAGCTAGCCTGAGTCAAGGCAAAGGTGCTGTTACACAAACTGGCAACCTGGGTAATGTAATGAAAGAGAGTGCCACTACCGCCTTGAGCTACCTCAAGTCGAAGGCAGGCCAAGTGGGCATTGATCTGAAGCAATTTACGGAAACCGATCTACACATCCACGTACCGGAAGGCGCCACTCCTAAAGATGGCCCTAGTGCAGGTATTACCATCGTAACGGCCTTGGCTAGTGCCTTCACTGGCCGCCCCGTGAAACCACGGCTGGCTATGACAGGCGAAATCACCCTTCGAGGCAAAGTCTTGCCCGTTGGTGGTATTAAAGAAAAAATCTTAGCTGCCCGCCGTGCAGGTATGAAAGAAATCATTCTTTGCCGCGCCAACCAGCCGCATGTAGAAGAAATTGAACCCCAATACCTGCAGCAGCTACAGTTCCATTATGTTGACAAAATGGAAGAAGTACTGGATTTAGCCCTGCTTTCTATCAAAAAAAGGTAATTTTTTGTTATGTTCGCCCCGTTAGCCCAACCAAACTTCCATTTGAATGGTCTATGAAGGAGTATAAATGCTTAACATTACACAAAGATCGGCTATGAAGTACCTCATTTTATGTCTCTTGTTACTAGGAACTGTAGCCCTAACGGCTCAGGATAAAGACATCAACGATCGCTTGGTGCAGTTCTCAGGAATGGTACTAGATGGTAGCACCGACCAGCTGTACCCCATTCCCTACACAGCCATTGCCATAAAGGGTAAGAGCAGAGGTACTTATGCCAATTTAGAAGGCTTCTTCAGCCTCGTGGCGTACAAGGGGGATACGATTCTATTTTCTGCCCTGGGTTATAAAGATGCTAGGTACATCATTCCCGAGGATTTGGAGGATGACAGATACAGCGTCGTGCAACTCATGACCCAAGATGCCGTCAACCTGCCAGAGACCGTCGTTTTTCCTTGGCCCAGTCGCGATCATTTTAAGCTCGAGTTCTTGGCCATGGACGTCACTCCAGAACTACAAAGCAGAGCAGCAGACAACCTTTCAGCAGACAAGTTAGAAAAGCTCCGAAGCACCGTAGCAGCTGACGGTGGCGAAAATGCCAACTATTATTTGCGGCAACAATCCCGACAGACCTATTTCATCGGCCAACGCCCTCCTATGAATATTTTCAGCCCCATTGCTTGGAAGCAGTTTTTCGATAGTTGGAAAAGAGGTGACTACAAAAGCAGAAGAGATAATTAGACGGGGGTAATTTATAGATCGAAAATCCCTACTCATGGGAGGGGAGCTCACTGACTTTCTAGTGTGCATCTACTCTCTGTGGCCTTGCTCCTGCACGTAGTGCCTACATTCGATCCGTTTTTATACAGAAAATATGGGGACATGAGTAACAAAAACGATGATTAAAAACTGGATACTTCTCCTTGGGTTCTGCCTCGTACTGCACAATGCTGGCCTTGCTCAGAAGGGTCTGGAAGGCTTGTGGGAGGGCAGCATCACGCGTGGTGGCATTCACTCCAGCACACAGTTCCCCTTCCAGCTATACCTCACGGTGAAGGGCAACCAACTAGAAGGGCGGACTTATGTGAGCATAGAGAAAGGAAAGACCGTGCAAATGGAGCTGCGTGGGCGCTTGTACCAAGATTTCTCTATTGAGCTGGTGGAGGTAAAATTTATTGGCGACGAAGGCAATAGCTATTTCCCGAAATTCAACCGGCAGTACCAGATCCGTTGGAAGCGAGATCTTTGGGATGCGCAGTTAATTGGTTTTTGGCAGGAAGTAACGGGCGAGACCTTCGGAGCTTTTCGAGAAAGAGGGCGACTGGAGTTGCGCAAAAAGAAAGGAGCTGGCGCCTGAGGCTACTTCCGCTGCTCGGAATACAATATACCCTGCCGATACTTCGTGATTACCTGCCGGGCGCTGGCCGTTAGCCTTGGCGGTAGGTCGTTGATAGGAAACCATACCACATCATCAAACTTTTTTGTTTCTCGGGAACGCAAATTGCCTGTGTAGTAGAGCGCTTTAAAGTACAATACAATGCGGTGCTCGGCTTTGGTCTTTTTGTGAAGGACATGCACCAGAACAAGATCTTTTTCTTTAATGACGATTCCAGCCTCCTCTTTGCTCTCGCGCACCAGGGCTTGGGCTGCAAATTCTTTTGCCTCTACCGTGCCCCCTACTAAAGTATAGTTACCACCATTTACGTTGGTTTGTTTCAGCAGCAACACCTCCCCTCTGTCGATTAACAGCAGGCGAGCTTTGATAGTAACTTCAAATTTGGCCATGTGATGGTCTTTAAATACGCTAGGAAGACAAGAAGTATGCCCATCCTTCGGTGCGCAATGGTCAATGATTTATATCAATCCGCAAAGTAAACAGCGCACAACTAACACAAAAAGACGTGAACAAACTGTATCTTTGGCAGCATATGCAGAATAGGTCGTACCTTTGCGGGGTAGCAAATGTAAGTCTAGTATTCCTATCATGGCAAAACTAGTGCTGTTTGGCTCAGAAAAACTGCTCAATCAGACAGTTGACAACCCTTAGCTACTTTGTAAAGACCCAATAGAACATCAAAACAGAAGATAAACCAGACGTCTATGCGTTTCAACAGTGTTATCGAAACCATTGGCTCCACCCCGCTCATCAGGCTGGATAGAATTTGTGGAGACCGCATACCCGCCGCTGTGTATGCCAAGGTAGAGTCCTACAACCCTGGTCAATCTGCCAAAGATCGGACAGCGCTCTACATGATTGAAGCGGCCGAACGGAAAGGCCGCATCAAAGCTGGTGCTACCATCATAGAAGCAACCAGTGGTAATACTGGTTATAGCATCGCCATGATCAGTGCCATTAAAGGCTACCGCTGTATGCTTACGATGACCGACAAAGCTGGTCCAGAAAAATTAGCGCTACTAAAAGCCCTCGGTGCGGAGGTCATTCTCTGCCCGGCCAATGCCGAGCCCGAAGACCCTGCGTCTTACTACGCCCAAGCTGAGCGCCTGGCGACCATCGTTCCCAACAGCTACTACCTGCGGCAGAATTGGAACCTAGACAACAGCGACGCTCATTACCACAGTACAGGCCCCGAAATATGGCAGGATACGGAGGGGGCGGTGACGCACTATGTGTGCTGCGCAGGTACAGGGGGCACGCTCTCGGGCACGGCTCGTTATTTGAAAGAAAAAAATCCGGCCGTACAAGTAGTTGGTGTAGATGCCTACGGCTCTGTGCTAAAAAAATACTGGGAAACCGGCCAATTCGACCAAGACGAAATATACAGCTGGAAGGTAGAAGGCTTGGGTAAAACCATTATCCCCGACAATGTAAACTTCGACCTCATCGACCAGTTTATTAAAGTAGGCGACCGAGCAGCGGCCTTGCGCGTTCGGGAACTAGCCCGGCAGGAAGGCATATTGGCTGGCTACAGCAGCGGTGCCGCTTTAGAGGCCGTCTTTGCCATGCGAAAACAATTTAAACCCACAGACGTAGTGGTTGTACTCTTGCCCGATCACGGTAGCCGGTACCTCGGAAAAGTCTTCAATGATGATTGGATGAAAGAGCAAGGTTTCTTAAAACCTAACGGGCAGCCCACAAGTTATAGCATGAGCCACTTGAAGCGAATGTACCGCGTGTACAAGCGGCGCTATGGCCGGAAGCTAAAAGCGACGCTTCATATTGACTAAGCATTATAAGTACTCGAACAAAAATAATTACACCTTTCCACTCGGCATCTTTTGCTCCCAGACTGGAAAGTCACATTAAATTTGTCCGAATACTTAGCTGCCACAGACATTTTTTTCTCATAAGTTTGTAACAATGAAAACCAGCCAACCAAAGTTTAAATCCAACAATACGGGCGAAGCCCGGATGTTCGAGAACGACTTTTTGAATAGCCTCACCAAAACGCATATTGCTATTCCCGTCAGTATCTTTTTTATTTATGCCATCGGTCTGCTGTGGTACACAGCCACCCACACCGATTTAGGATTTTTCACCGTAATCTTCCTCTTCTTTTTAGGTACCTTCCTTTTTACTTTCGCTGAGTATGCCATCCACCGTTGGGTGTACCATCCACCGCATGGTGCTTCAGAAGATTACAAGGAGTTTACCTACAAAATTCACGGGCTACACCACGATTACCCAAAAGATAAGCAACGCCTGGCAATGCCCCCCCTCTTGGCCGTGATCATTGCTACCTTCCTGCTGTTCGTCTTCGAGCTGGTACTTAGTCAATACAGTTTTGCCTTCCTTGCCGGCTTCGTAGTAGGTTATGCCATGTACCTACTGATTCACTACAGCATACACATTTACGCACCACCGCGCAATGCTTTCAAAATTTTGTGGGTCAATCACTCTATTCATCACTATACCGAAGACGAAATTCTTTTTGGAGTTTCCAATCCCTTGTGGGACTATGTTTTTGGCACCATGCCCAAAAGCAAGCGCGATAAAGATTTTGCTAAGGAAGTGTATCGCTAAGCGCGTGTGAAGAATGGGTATTACATAGAGGAAGTGTACGCCATCACCCAGCTCATCCCTAAGGGCAGGGTAAGCACTTACGGCGCTATCGCCGACTTCCTCTCGCTAGGGTCTGCTAGAATGGTGGGTTGGGCGCTGCGGCAATCGGTTGCGGCCGACAACATCCCTGCACACCGTGTAGTGAACCACAAAGGCGAGCTGAGCGGCCGCAATTTCTTTTCTCCGCCTACGCTGATGCAAAAGAGGTTGGAAGCGGAAGGTGTTCGGGTAAGCAATAATAGAGTGGTGGACTTTGAGCGTTGTTTCTGGTCACCGACGGAATACAAACTATGAATCTACTCTTGCTGGAAACGGCTACGGCTGTTTGCTCTGTTGGTATTATAAAAAGTGGCCTTTTGGTAGTCGAAAAGCAGGCTAGCGGTGGCTTCCAGCATGCCAGCCACCTCAGCGTTCTGATACAAGAAACGATGGCCAAAGCAGCTATGTGCTACACCGACCTCCAGTATGTGGCCCTAAGTCATGGGCCGGGTTCTTATACCAGCCTACGGGTAGGCGCAGCTACCGCCAAAGGGCTTTGTGCTGCCCTGCCAAATTTACAGTTGCTAGCTATAGACACCCTGAGCGCACTGGCAAAAGCGGCTAGCCAAGAAGCCCTGGATGCTGGTTGCAAAACGATTCTCCCCTGCATAGAAAGCCGAAAAAACGAAGTTTATACAAGGGTTTGTAATGTTCAAGGCCGCCCACTAGAAGAAGTCAGAAGCGCTGTTTTTCCAGCTACTACTTTCGAAGCATACCGACAACAAGGGCCTGTGCTGATTTGTGGCAGCGGTTGCCAGCGTGTGCAGGATTTCTTAGGCCTTAGCAGCGATCTGGTTTATCTCCCTGAGCTAATTTGCAGCGCGGTTCATTTGGCTGCCCCTGCCTTGGCTATGGCACAGGAAGGACTGAGCGAGCCCATCATTACCTACGAGCCCCTCTACCTCAAACCGCCTTTTGTAACCACTTCCACCAAAAAGCTGTTGTAAGGAGCTATGGCAAGATATTTCCTATCGCTGGCCTATAATGGCCAAGATTTTCACGGATGGCAGCGGCAACCCACAGCCAATAGCGTGCAGCAAACACTGGAAGAAGCACTTGGCCTAATGCTGCGCATTCCGATTGAACTTACCGGCTGTGGTCGTACGGATGCAGGTGTTCATGCCGACGATTACTATGCACATTTTGATTTTGAAGGAGCCTTCCCCGAGGGCTTCCTAGCTCGCCTTAACCGTTTTTTGCCAGCTAGCATCCACCTAAAAGCGCTGTATCAATGCCCCGCCGATGCGCATGCTCGCTTCGACGCCACAAGCCGCTCCTATCGCTACGAGCTGAGCCTGCACAAAGATCCCTTTCGGCAAGGAACTGTTGCCTATATCCCCTTCGCAAATAACAGCCAACCAGCCCTTATACAACAGGCCGCCCAACTCATTGGCAGCTATGAGGCTTTTGCCCCCTTTTGCAAAACCCATTCCGATGCCAAAACAATGAAATGCCTAGTGAGCCGCTCTGAATGGGTTTTTGAGGACACTCAATGGACGTATCACGTGAGCGCCAATCGGTTTCTGCGGGGGATGATTCGGCTTATCGTAGGTGCCTGTCTAGATGTGGGCCAGGGCAAAATGCTCCTAGAAGAAGTAGCAGCAGCTTTAGACAGGCAACAAGCCCTCCCCAAAAGCTGGAGTGTACCAGGGGAAGGCTTGTTTCTCACCAAGATTGTATATCCTAATCGTGAAGCCTGGATTAAGATTCCGTGAATAATAAGGTAAAGTTTAGTCATCTTGGCTGTTTGTTGAGGACGTTTCACACAATGTAGCTTATATTTGCCTTGTCAAGCAATTCCATTCCTGTTTTATAATCCCAAAACACACCCACCTTTGATAGCGTTTCCCAATCTGTTGCTAGCCTTTGTGATGTCCTTCACGCTAGTATTTGTACTGATACCGGTGGTTATCCGGATATCTCACAAGAGAAAGTTATTGGCGGTGCCGGAAGCCCGTAGTAGCCATGCCGTGAGCACTCCATTTTTGGGTGGCGTGGGCCTCTTTCTGGGTATTTTTTTCAGCACTCTCCTCTTAGCGCCCAACGAGGCCTTTCCTACACTTCACTACTTGCTGGCTGGCCTACTCATTATTTTCATGGTAGGTGCCAAAGATGATCTGGAACCATTGTCGCCCAGAAACAAAACTATTGGCTTACTACTCTCCATCGCGATCCTGGTTTTTATGGGGCAGGTGCAGCTCAGTAGCTTATACGGCTTGCTGGGTATACACAGCCAATTGCCCCCTGGTTGGTCTGCATTGCTGAGTGGCTTCACCCTCTATGTCATCATCAATGCTTTCAACCTGATTGACGGCATCAATGGCTTGGCGGCTTGCCTTGCAGCCTTTATCTGTATGGCTTTAGGCACTTGGTTTTTCTTGGCAGCTTTACCTGCTCTAGGCGTTTTGGCGTGGGCTAGCGCAGGAGCGGTTGTGGCTTTTCTCCGCTACAACCTAACCCCTGCTCAAATATTTATGGGCGATTGTGGCTCCTTATTGTTGGGTGGCATCATTGCCCTGCTGAGCATAAAATTTATTCACGTTTGCGATCGGGAAATAGCAAGTAATGCCCTTGTTCACTTCCAACATCCCATAGCCGTGGCGATCAGCTTGTTAATCGTGCCGCTGTTCGATACCCTGCGCGTTTTCACCATGCGCCTGGCTAAAGGGCAGTCTCCCTTCAAAGCCGATAAATCCCATATTCACCACCTGCTGCTTTCCTGTGGACGCACACACGGAGAGGCCAGCTTGATCTTGTTGCTAGTAAGCATAAGCTTTTTTGCTCTCACCGTATCGATGGATGCCTACCTTGGTATTCACACGCTTTTGTTCCTGCAGTTGGCTACGGCTTGTTTACTCACCCTCGGCTTATACCTTTACTTGCAGTACAAGCGAAGAGAAAGCAAAGAGCAATGGCAATATTGAGTTATCTGCTTGTTTTTCTGGGAGGAGGCCTAGGCAGTATGTTGCGCTACAGCATCGGGCAGTGGGTACCTAATAAAGTAGGCCTAGGGGGAGGCTTCCCCTGGGGAACCTTGTTGGCCAATGTACTAGCCACGGCCGCGCTGGGATGGGGCTTAGCCTATCTTGGCCGAGAATTATTAACCGATCGGCAGCGACTGCTTCTACTCACAGGATTTTGTGGTGGCTTCTCTACCTTCTCTACTTTCAGCGCAGAATTGTGGCAGCTCTGGGTAGCTGGCCATCCCTTTACGGCGGGGCTTTACCTCTTCCTAAGCATTTTAGCCAGCATCGCCGCGCTTTTGGTAGCTTACCAGCTAGGAGGAGGGAATGCAGCGCCATAGAACTTGGCTCTTTTGTATAAAACACTGCTCCTGCATGAGCCAGCGCGTGCCTGTGCACACTTCTTGCTCACACCCAGAAAGGCATAAATGCAGGAGCCAAGTTTCTCATTTAGAGCAAGGCTTTTGACAGCTAAGCACCTACTACTTCGTATAGGCTTTCTAGCTGGCTTTTCCTCCGTATTGCTTCCCGAGCATCTCCCAACTTGTCACGAAGAGCGCGGCAATAATGGGACCAAGGATAAAGCCCGTGATACCGAACCAAGTAATGCCGCCCAGGGTGGATAGCAAAACCAGATAGTCCGGCATTCCTGTTTCGCGGCCCACGAGGAGAGGGCGCAGCAGGTTGTCGATCAATCCAATAATAAGCGAGCCAACGATAAGCACCACCAGCCCCCGAACAATATCGCCCTGAGCAAAAAAGATGATCGCTGCCGGCCCCCAAACAATACCGCTGCCCCCTACGGGCAACAAGGCGAGGAAAGTCATAGCCACCCCCCAAAGCAAAGCAGCCGGAATACCAACGGAAGCGAAAAGAATACCGCCGATCCCCCCCTGTACCACTGCCACAATCAGGGTGCCTTTCAAGGTGGCTTTACTGACCTCAGCAAAGCGGGAGAACAAGCGTTTTTCCTTAACATTACCCATCGGAAAAGCATTGATCATGGCTCTAACTAAGCTAGCGCCGTCACGGAAAAAGAAAAACAAGAGGTAGAGCATCAAGGTAAATTGCACGAAGAAATTAAGCAAGCTTCCGGAAAAGGAAAGTGCTTTCCCCCCCACCGTTTGCGCAGCGGTGAGGGCTAGGTCGTTGAGTTTGCTCTTGAGCACCTCTACTCCAAGATCGTAGCGCGACAGCAAACTGAATATATCGGGAAATTTTGTACTCAAATAGTCCACCAAAAGCGAAAGATCCATTTCCTCTGTTTTCAGCCCCTCCATAATTTCGGTGGCTTGCTTGATAATTGCTAGGCTAAGAAAAAACATCGGTACAATGACAAAAAGCAGCACGAGGATGGTCATGAGACTGGCGGCCAAGTTGGTTCTCCCTTTCAGTGTAGAAACCAAGCGGCGGTAGGGATCAAAGAAAATTATAGCGATTACTGCTGCCCAAAAAATGGTGAGCAAGAAATCGCCTATCAGGCTTAAAAAAGCCATCGTAACACCGGCTACGATCAGAAAAAACAGGTTCCGCTTCAGGCGCGCCAACACGGCGGGGTCTCTTTCAATCGGCATAGTTCATTTATCTGGGAAGCCTCACTGCTTTGATGGAATAGCCCTCTGCGCTTTCCATATCGTACAGCTCGATTTCGTTTTTTTCTATTAGGATGTTTACCAGCGAGTAGGTAGTACCGATGGCATAGCCCTTATTGGCTAAGTAGGTAGTGACAAACCACTTCAAGCCTATGTAATCGGTATAGCTGAGGTTTTGTGCATCCTCCAATTCGGCACAGATCTCCTCTTCGGTGATGATGCGGAAGCCGGGGGCTGCCGTAGTTTTGTAAGTGTTTATTTTTTGCTCCAACTTAATTTTTCCGAGTATTTTGGGTCCCTCCAGCTTCACGCGGTGGTCGAAGCCGCTACCTTTGGTTGCTGCGTCTTTTTCGGGAGCAGTCTGCATAATTTGCTGAGAGGGCGGCAAGTTGTTGCGTTCGTTTTGTGCAGCCTCCTCTTCTTCCTCCCGCACCACCTCAGCGGCAGCTTGGTGAATAGCCTGCTTTTCTTTCAAGCTAAGTACAATCTTATCAATATGGGCTTCCGCCTCTTGAATAATGTTGGTAAGTTCATTGCTTAGCTCAACACCTTTTTTAAGTTCGTCATGAAAGAAGGTGGCTTGGTGCGCTACCTTGTTCCTGATCTTAGACATCTCTTTCCAGAGGCGCTCGAAATTTTTATCCCGGAAAAAGGTCTTGAAATATTTCGTGTAGTTGCCTTGCAGACCTTCTTTCAACTCCTGTAGTTGTTCTATATTTTCGATGGTCATGAGTGTTTCCAGCACTTTCTCGGGTTCATTAAAGCCAGTAGATTGTTTGTAGATTAGTAAGCCTAAATCGTCGAAATCGGCAAATTCAATATCACTATCGGTAAAAAAGCTGAACTGATTAGAGCGGTTGCGCAGCCGCAGCTTCACCTTTTCCTGCATTTTGGGCGTGGCGGTTACTTCCCACCATTTTAAACCTACCCGCTGTATGAAGAACTTGATCAGATAACGCCTTAATAAATTTTCTACTGCATTGATTTTTGGGTATAATTGGTTGGCAATTTCGGAAGATATATCGTCTTGCAAGACGCGGATGTGATCAAACTTCAGATTGTCTCGGAGATGGCGCAGCAGCCGCTGCC
Organism: Lewinella sp.; assembly: GCA_036835305.1. Classification (GTDB taxonomy): domain Bacteria; phylum Bacteroidota; class Bacteroidia; order Chitinophagales; family Saprospiraceae; genus Neolewinella. The sequence continues at coordinate 15,037 of DAITME010000033.1, read as the reverse complement.
GAAACGGTTCGAGGGGTTCGAAGAGTCGGCTTTCTACCCGAACGATAAAGGCTGCTTCTATGAGGTTCGTTAAAATTTTACTCGTATCTATATCAATCACACTCACGGTCATATCCCCTTCGCCTTTGATCATAGGCATACCTGCTTTGTCGTAAGTAATCAAAGGCATTCGGGCATTCCATACATCTTTAGAATAGCTGAGGGCATGCACAAAACCTTCCTGATTAATAATATCCTCCGGGTCTATGCAGAAAAGTTCAAAAACAAAATTACCTGTCATTCCATAAATAGTTGAGTGGGTTATAAAATCTGTAAATCGCAAGGACTAATACATTAACCACAAAGAAGTACCCAGAAATAGTTGAATACTAGCCCAATAAGCGAAGGTAGGATATAAATCAGACAAGTTGGTAGATCGTGCGAAATAATTGGCGTCAGGCCTGCTACTTTACCTGCTCCAAGAGCAAGACCTCGTAATCCTGCCGCGCAAAAAAGGTTTCCCTATGCAGTCCTTTGTTGGCTAGCTGTTCCTGGTAGAAACGCTCTTCTATCTGGCTGTGCCAATCGCAGTACCAGTTTCTCAACAACAGGTCTCCGCGCGCTGCTAGTTCTTGCTTGATGTCGTAGAAATCGAGCGTAGGCTGCTCTGGGAAACCATCCAGATAGTTTGCCAGATTGATCAAAACGGGGCTACTAAGCAGTCTCCTCCCCTGAACATCTGTATCTGTCAGCAATTGCCGCAGCTCGTTTTTTACGCTAGCATAGCCTAAGCTTCGACTGTACTGTGCCAAGGCTATATTGCTGTAAGCTGCCCAAGACAATAATAAGAGCAGCAAGCCATAAACTATCGGGCGCCACCGCCGCTGAAGCTGCTGCAAAAAGGCCTCCAGAATACTGGCACTACAACTAGCCGCTATGGGCGAAACGAACAAGAGATGGCGCGCATCCAAACACACGGGGTTATAGCTCGTCAACGAGATAGTCATCGCGTTGGCACTGATGTAGAGTAGAAAAATAGTCAGCAAGGGAAAAAGTGGGATACCGCGAGGTGGCTGCTCCCTTGCTTCTCCAAAGCGATTCCAAGCAAAATATAATAAAGCCGGCAATGCTATCGCTAGCGGTATCCACAAGCCTTCCTCATAAATAAGGCGACCAAAACCAAGACCAAGCCGATTTAGCAAGACACCCATATCCTGCTCCGCATAAGAACACGTATTGCTATAAGCAGCAGCAGCAATAGCCCGAAAGCGCGCAAGAAAATGGCCAGTGCCCCACTTGGTTAGTAGGAAGTAACTACTAAAAAGGATGCATCCTAGCAAGCTAGTCCGCTGCCAAAAAACCAAGTGCTGCCGCCTCCAGAGGTCGTAAAAAAAGTAGGCCGAAAAGAGGGGTAGAAGTAAAATAATGGTCCCCTTTGCATTAAATGCAGCAAACAATGCCCCTACAAACAGCATGGGCCACCACCAAGAAGCTAGCTTTTTCTTACGGGTATAAATATGCCAAGCTATGAAGGCAAAGCCACTGACATAAATATCCGGCATTAGTTTATCGGCATAAAATAAATTCCAGCGAAAAGAAAAATAGAGCAAGAGCGCCAAGAGCAACCCACTTGTTCGTTGGCCGTGCCGTTGGTGAAAAACCAACAAAATGCCCAAGCTCATCGCTAGAGGAGGCAATGCCGAAGCAGCGTCGCTCACGCCAAACAAGCGGTAGGACAAAGCCGTGGGTAAAAGCAGCGTAAGGCGATAAGCGTAGTGATCTGTAGCATCCCAATGCCCACGGCTCAGAGCGGCCGACAAACGAGCGTAATGCAAGTCATCGAAGCCAAAATGGCCATAAAAACAATAACCGAAGTGCAGCAGCAGTATTGTTGCGCCCAATAGTATCATCAGCCAACTTGATAGATGTGTCTTCCTCATAAATCATCCTCTCCACCACACTCCTGCACGACAAAAAGCGTGGGCGTAAACCAAATTGTCGCATATCCAGACCTCTGATGAGCACAGACACAGCCGAGGACGAATATGCACCGACCTTTTGGTATGCCCCTAAAAGCGTAAAGATAGCGAAATCAAAAGAATGGCTACTGGATTATTAGAGGAAGTGTATAATCACTCCGCTCCGTGATCTAAATCACCACAAAAGCCTTATTAGAGCACTATCTTTGTAGTGGATGACCACCAATAAGATCATAAAACTACTGCTTGTTTGCTTGCTATGCTTCGGCTTGGTGTATGCGCTTGTTGGGTCAGTCCTGTACTTTATCATTTCTTAATTCAACTATCATGACTCAAAATATGGGTTCTACGGATAAGATTGTCCGCTTCGTAGTGGCTGCCATTGTAGCAGCCCTGTTCTTCACTGGTACAATTGGGGGCACGCTGGGTATTGTTCTATTGGTGCTAGCGGCTGTTTTTGTACTCACTAGCTTGGTGAGTTTTTGCCCCCTCTACACCGTTTTCGGTATTAGTACTTGCCCAGTTCAGGAGAAAAAATAAACAAAGAAAGCTGCCTCCCGCTAGGAAGTGCAGCTTTCGTTATACTAGAACATCGAAGATAAATCTTTCCCCTGCTTAAGCAATGCTTATATCGGCGGGTAGGGGTACGTTTTTTGTCAGCAGCTCCGGCGTAAGCCGGCCAAAACGGTAACCTAAATCGCTGAAGTGTTGTAGCACCCTCGGGAGGGCATATTTTATTTTCTCTTCTGCCTTGAGACTATCGTGAAAGACCACAATGCTACCAGGGCCAGCGTGGTTGATTACATTCTTAGCACAGTCTGCCTTGCTGAGATGGGGATCGAAGTCGCCACTCAGCACATCCCACATCACAATTTCGTAGTGACGTAGTAAAAACTGCGACTGACGAGGCTTGATGCGGCCGTAAGGTGGGCGAAACAAAGTTGTATTGACCTGCGCCGCACAGTGGCGTACATCGTGAAAATACGGAAGGTTTTCACTGGCCCAGCCATCCAAATGGTGCATGGTATGATTACCTAGGCTATGTCCTCGATCGAGAATATCTCGGATAAGATGCGGATGCCGCTTAGCATTCGCTCCTACACAAAAGAAAGTAGCTAGAGCGTCAAATTTCTCCAACTCCTCCAGTACCCAGGGCGTTACACCAGGGATAGGACCGTCGTCGAAAGTGAGGTACAAGACAGCCTCCTGTGTATCCACAGACCAATGAAAATTGGGAAACAAATTTTGGATGACGCGGGGCGTTTTAACAAGATACATAGTAAACGGGATTAAAATTTAAAAAATGGATGACAGCACACTTAAGTTCCGACAGCAAAGGTTTTACTAGCTATTACCTAGTGGTTAGCTACTTTCTACTATCTGCCTTTTGTGCTTTGAACGCTCTAACAAGCGTGGTTTAATCCCTTGGGCCCTGGAGGCTTGCAACTATTTATTATACTGGTCTATTAACAAGGAGATAGCCTACATTTTTGTGAAGCCCTAGAAAAGAGCGAACAAGAAAGTCAAAAAGCCCTAACTTGCAGCCAGAAATCTAGCACTGAACAAACACTTAATTTCCTAACGAAATAAATATGTAAAATGCTGCCTTATTGAACAATAATTTATTCAATTTACATAATTTTAACAAAACTATATGCAAGCTGTTCGTGTTCGCTTTGCTCCTTCCCCTACTGGTGCGCTCCATATCGGAGGTATCCGGACTGCCCTTTACAACTATTTACTCGCTCGGCAGACGGGCGGAACTTTCGTGCTACGCATAGAAGACACCGACCAGAACCGCTATGTTCCCGGAGCAGAAGCCTATATTATGGAAGCCCTTGATTGGTGTGGCATAGGCCCCGATGAAGGCCCACAACAGGGTGGCCCCTACGGCCCTTATCGGCAAAGCGAACGCCAAGTGATTTACCAAAAATACACCCAGCAACTCATTGAGAGCGGTAAGGCTTACTATGCTTTTGATACACCCGAAGCACTCGATGCTCAAAGAGAGGCGCTGGGGGCGGCGGGAAAAACCTTCCGCTACGATGCTAGTACGCGGGGGGAAATGCGCAACAGTCTCAGCCTGGACAAAGCTGCTGTTGATGCCCTCCTAGCAGAAGGCCTGCCTCACGTCATCCGCCTCCTCATTGAACCTGATGAAATCATCAACTTCCACGACGAGGTGCGGGGGCAAGTAAGCTTTTCAAGCAACGAGCTCGACGATAAGGTACTGATGAAAGCCGACGGGCTGCCTACCTACCACTTGGCCAATATCGTAGATGACCACTTGATGAAAATCACCCACGTTATCCGAGGGGAAGAGTGGCTGCCTAGTACTGCTCATCATGTGCTGCTCTATCGCGCCTTTGGCTGGGAAGCAAGCATGCCTGTTTTTGCTCATTTGCCACTCATCCTCAAACCCAGTGGAAAAGGAAAACTAAGTAAACGCGACGGTGCAAAACTAGGCATACCCGTCTTTCCCCTTTCCTGGGTAGGCGACAGCCCCGAAGAATCCTTCGTGGGCTTTCGGGAAGCGGGCTTCAACCCCAAAGCCTTGGTGAATTTCTTGGCACTTCTGGGTTGGAACCCTGGAACAGAACAAGAAATTTTTAGCCTCCAGGAACTGGTCAGCGCTTTCCAAATTGAAAAAATAGGGAAGTCTGGCGCCCGCTTCGATTTTGACAAAGCTAAGTGGTTCAACCAACAGTATATCCTCCAGCAAAGCAATGAAGAGCTGCTTCCCCTCCTTCGCCAGTTTGCCGAGCAGCAGCACATCGAAAACCGCGGCGACGACTTCCTACTCGGCCTCATCCAGCTAATGCGCGAACGAGTGCATACCTATCAAGAATTTTTCACCAAGGCGCCTTATCTTTTTGGTCCGATTACCGAATTCGACGAAAATACGGCTCGTAAGAAATGGAAAGTCGAAAACAGACCCCTTTTCGAGCAAGTTGGTGCCGAATTACAAGCGCTCACCGACTGGAGCGCCCCTGCTATAAAAGCCACCACCCTCGCTTTCATGGAAGCCAACAGCCTGGGCTTTGGTGCGGTGCTGCCCATTTTGCGCCTCGCCAGCAGCGGCACTACTCAAGGGCCCGACGCTTTTGCCCTCCTGGAACTACTTGGAAAGGAGGAAGTCATCAAACGCCTCCAAGAAGGCTTTAATAGAATGGATGCACTTTAATGTGGGCTCCTAGCCGTTGTACAAGACGGAGCCTGCCATTATAGAAAAACCGTATCCATATCCAGACCCAGACGGGTTTACAGACGGGCGTGCTGGTTCTTGGACGCTTATGTACCTAGGCGGGTTGGAAAGACGGGCACACCAGTGCGGGAGCAAAGCTTTTTTGGAGGAGCCATGTTCAACAGGCCTTGCTCCTTTGCGTAAACCTTGCTCCTGCCCAAGGGGCGCGTATGTGCGAGAGCCCCTCCCCTACAAACTCCAAGCCCAAAGAGATACCGAACGAAAGACCGTTTTTAACAGATTTTAGGACTTCTTTTAATCTTCTGTTAAAAGCTTGATTGAAAGCATATTATGCGATGAGTGAACACTATTTTTGTGTATCACTAAACGACCTACTATGCGCTATAGCCACTTTCTTCTTCTACTGTTTTTTGGTACCTCCCTCACGGCTCAGAAAGATTTTGGCCTTTCCTCCTACGGAGAAATCCAACTGAATATTGGTGGGGTAGCCAGTATCCTCACCTCTAATGAGCTAAGGAACAACCCACTGACTGACTACATAGGGGGGCTGAGCTGGCTGCGCAGCACCGAACTAAACCCCCATTTCACTTTAAGCACGGGTTTGGGGCTGGGATATATGCGCTTTAAGCAAGAGCATCGCCTCAACGACCCCGTCAACAACGAAGCGCTTGTGGTAGAGCCTCTGATTAATCTGGTGCAGTTGGGTATTCCCCTTGCTTTTCGTTACTTCCCTGCCAAGTATCGCCGTTTTTACATTAGTGCTGGCGGCCAGGTATCTTGGAATGCTATCCACTGGAGGAGCGCCAGGATATTTCCCGCCGATGCGGATCGAGATACAGCAGTAGGTCAGGTCTGGACGGCAGGCGATTTTTCTGTTGCGCCTTTTTTGATCACGGCCGACTTGGGCTTTGGTGTTCGGCATCTTCATGCCGATGGCGGCGCGCATTATCTGGCTATTCACTTTGGGTATTCGCTCAACCGCCTGGTAGGGCGCTCCAGAAATTTCAGGGGAGCCAACATCCTATATATGGATGATGCTCGTGCGTTGCAAGCACAGGTCGTTTTTAGCAAAACGCTATAAAAGGATTAGCCATATTCGGCGGATCATGAACAGGAAGGCTATTCGTCTCCACCTTTGCGTTCAGCTCGCTTGGCTTGTCTTTCGGCGCGGCGGGCATCGCGCTCGGCTCTTTTCTGTGATTTATCCCGCCCAAGCTGTATTTTATAATCGTCGGGGGTGCCCGTAATTTTGATATTGACAAAGCGAATTTTTTGGAGATCGCCGACCTCGTCTATCTCGTCTATTTGCTCGGCATCGACCTCTTCTTGGTTTTTACCACCGAAAAGTTTGCGCCAGGCCACCTGCGTTACCAACTTGAGGGGTAGGCGGATAAAGTAGGTCATCGACAAATCTAAGCTTTGCTGCCCAGAAAGCTCCAAAAAGCCAATAGAAGAATTGATTAGCATACTGGGTATGAAGAGTATGCCATCTTTCAGATCCAATGTATTTTGCAGGGTGTCGAAACGGATGATCCGCAGGTTTTTATCCTGGAAGTAGTCGGAAAAAGCCAAAATTGGAGCGAAATTATGAATACTCCCTTGGGTGATTTCCAGCTCCATGTGAGCTTCGCTCTTGTCGGTGATGGGTGTAAAATCGGGGTGTATCCGGAAGGTGCTCACTACCTTACCCGATAGCCGCCCGTGTAGGTTATCGTTGACGAGTACATCCTGACCGAAATTATCAAACTTCAACAACAACTTATCCAAATCTAATTTATCAGCTTTCAGATCGCTATAAAAATAGATGTTCTTGGGGTCTGAACCGTTGAAATAACCTTTTACATCCATCCGGCCATCCGCCAAACCTACCGAGAGGGTATCTAAATACAGGTAGTGGTTTTCTTGTATCCTAGCAACTGTTGAAACATCGTAGAGGTGATAGTTATGATAATTAAGGTGGCCAATATCTGCTACTAGCCGAAGATTGGGAAAGGGAATATCGAATATATTGAAGGCCTCATCGTGGGCTTTGGCCGTGTCGCTTTCTTCGTAGATGAACAAGTCGTCTATATCCAGCATCTTAGATTTTAACACGATGTAGTCATCGCGCGTTTGGGCTGTTTTGTCCTCGCCCAGAAAGTAGGACATATTGAGCAGGAAGTCGCTCTTGCCCATTCTGCCCGAGAATTCCTCTAGGAGTAAATGATCGTTCTCGATATGTGCCCGTCCTTTGAAACGCTCGAATTTAAGTGGGTGTATCAGGGTTTTGGAGGTAAACTCATCGAGATATAGATCAACTGATTGGAAGCCACCATCGTAGTGCATATCCACCCGGCCATGCAGTTTGCTATCTCTGAAGACTTCATCTCGGTATTCTTCCGGTATGTAGTTCTCATCTTTGTAGGAGAGGAGGTCGTGTAAAGTCAGATAAGTGGAAGTGAGGTCGAATTCCAATTGGCTGTCGCCCTTGGGTTGGTCCTGAAACCATTTGGTATAGTTGATGAGTTTACCGGAGAAGTGAAAGTCGGTACTATCAATTTCCCCACTAAAATCGATGAGTTGAAAGTCTTTTTCGGTGATGATCACATCTGCGTGAAAATCATGTAGGGTATGGGGGTAATGCTGAAGTTTGGCGTAGAAATCATCGACAAAGAATTCGCCTTTGGGCAGGTAAGTAAAGTCGAAGAATTCCTTGGCTTGGGTTTCAAAAGCCAAGGAGAGCGACAAGTTTTCCACTACCTCATCGTATTGTTTAGCGAGTAGGGTATCGAAAGCGAACAAGTCGGGAAGATCAATTTTGTTCGCCCTCAATGCCAGCTCTGTCCGCAGCGGTTTGTCGTAGCGATGAAAAAGCGCGGGAAAATCGCTGATACTTCCCTCCACCCACAAATCACTCTCCCCGATTCGCAGGCTGATGGAATCCAGTGTAATGGCGCCCTCCCGCATCATCGCATGGCCGTTTACATCCGAGACCAAGTGGCCGTATTCCGGTACACGGAAATTGAGTTCCCGGATGATGAGATCGGAATCTATACCTGTTTTTAGCTTGGCCAAGGACTCCCCTGGGAAGTTAAGATCCACGATCTCGTTAAAGTTCATATCTAGTAGGATTTTCCCACTCACTTCTTCCAGTTGCTCTAACTGAAAGAACTTTCCGATAAACTCTAAATCCAAATCGGCATGAACGTCCACCTTTACGATAGGATCTTCAAAATTCTTGATATACAACTGTCCTTCAAACACGCCTTCTTCCGGCTTTGCATACATGTTGCGCAATTGAAGGATGGAGCTTTTGAGCGTTCGGTCTGCTCCGTTGGTGAAGCTGCCTGTGAAGCGCAAGGCTTCCACTTTTTTATTGACAGCTTTATTAAGGAAGTAAGCATTTTCGCAGCCAAAATCGACGGTAACCAATGGTAGGTGCCCATTAATGGCTTTTCCCTCTACCTGGCCTTTGAAGAATATCTGTCCAGCATTCTGATAGGTCTCCAAACCTTTGGCAATATCGGCCGGCAAGAAGGCTGCGAATACACTGAAGTCTGGTTTTTCTCCTTCAATAGCTAGAGAAATATCCATTTCGTTGAGCATATCTACACTGCCCGCCAATCGAAAATGTGCCTTCTCCAAAGAAGCTTTGCTAGGCAAGACGTTTAGGAGCCCACAGTTTTCGTCGTAATCCAGCTCCAAGTCCAGGTGTAGGGCTTTATTGGAAAAAAAAGTCAAGTTCCCCTGCTCCACCACGTCTAAATGCAAATCGGAAAGTAAATCAATGTAAAAATGCTGGTAGCGGTAGCGAATGCCAGCATTCAGATTGTGGATATGTAGATCCAGCTCCCTATCGGCCAGCTCATCCAGAAAGACCAAATCAATATCCTTTATTTGCAGCAACTTCAGATCGAGGTGCATAGCTGTTTCGCTCGTATCGGCATAGCTTGTATCTAGCAGCGCCTTGGCAGCCATGATGTTGTAAGTTCCATCCGGGTGGTGAATCAGGTCGAGGTGTCCGCGCTCCATAACAATACTTTTTATGTCGTAGTGGCCTGCTAAAATGGATTGGACATCAAAGCCCAAGTAAACATCCTCGAACTGATAAAGCGGTCGGCAAGTAGTATCGCTCGTTTCGTAGAAGCGAATATTTTGAAGATCAATGGAAATATAGGGAAATTTTTTAAAGGGGCTGATCTTCACCGCCTCCACTTTTATTTCTCCACTGATCCGGCTATTCATTCTGCTGATGGCCTCTGCTACCAATTCGTCTTCATAGCGATACACCAAGGCCGCTACTGTCACAAATAACAGTACAGGAAGCAATAGTATAATTCCCAGTATTTTTCGCCAGTGCTTTCGAATCATGGAGTATGCGGTTGTCGTTAGTTTTGGAAAGGCAAATATACGAAAATACATCATCTTTACCGCTCAATTACCCAGTGTCTTCGCCGTATTGGTACTAAACAATCCCGTGGGGCCGCAATGTTCGTGCGCCCGCAGCCAGCCAGTGCATCTGTGTGAGCAGAAATATAGATATGGCTCGCGCACATACGCACCGGAGGCAGGAGCAGATATTTTGGTAGAGAGCAAGGTTTTCACTCCAACCGAAGGACCTGTCTTCTCCTCACAGGCTTCAAAAATTAGTATTTTTCCCTTATCTTTGTCGCAAAATTAGTTATTATGCCTCAGCCACAACGGCTACCATTAGAATTACAAGACTTCCGTGGTATCATAGAAGACGGCTATCTTTATGTGGATAAAACGGAGCACATCCAACGCATGATAACTTTTGGGAAGTTCTTCTTCCTCTCGCGCCCGCGCCGTTTTGGAAAGTCTATTACCGTGGCCGTTCTGCAAGAACTGTACTCCGGTGGCCGGGAACTGTTCAAAGGCCTTTGGATCGAGGACAAATGGGACTGGGATAGAAAGCACCCGGTCATTAGGATTTCGCTTAAGGACATCAATTTTGAGCAACGCGGCCTGTAATCCCCACTAGCCGAGCACATTTTGAAAAAGCTATCCGGAATAATAGAGTTGTTCGGTGGGTCATGAACGAGCGAAAACGCAGCAAATTTTATGCTGAACGAGGCTAAAAACGCAGGCGCAGTGGTGCTGCGGCGAGGCTTTTCAACGAAGTGCGGTATAAAATTTGCCGTTTGTAGCCGTTTGATGACCTGCCGAACAACTCTAATGTTATATTAAAAACCACGGCGGCTCGTGATCGCTTTCGGGAACTCATCACGGCCTTCTCCACCAGCGCCAAAGTGGTTGTTCTCATTGATGAATACGATGCGCCTATTACGCATTATTTAGGCAAAAATATCCAACAGGCTACCGAAAACAGAGATTACCTAAAAGGCTTTTATTCTGTCCTAAAAGAAGCTGACCCAATGCTGGAGTTGGTTTTCATCACCGGCGTGAGCAAATTCGCTAAGGTAGGTATCTTCTCGGGTCTCAATAATTTGGTGGATATGACCTCCATACCGCAGTTCACTACCATGTTTGGCTATACCCAAGCGGAGTTGGAGCGCAATTTTGCCGAGCACTTCGTCGCCACGGCAGAGCAGATGAACATCAGCCGTACAGAACTGCTGGCGGAAATGAAAGAATGGTATAATGGTTATCGCTTCGAGGAAGGCGCAGAAACGGTTTACAATCCCGTATCCATCAACTTGTTTTTCAGCATGGGCCGATTCAAAAATTTCTGGTTCGAGACGGGCACGCCCACCTTCTTGATCAACGTCCTCAAGCAAGAAGGGCTGTATGATCTGGACTTTACCAACATCAACCCCCTTGGCTTTGAAGTGTTCGAGCTAAACAACATCAAACCAGCAGCCTTGCTTTTTCAAACGGGCTACCTGACGATTTCAGAGCCAGGCGAAGGCCGGCTCATCAACTTGAACTATCCCAACAAAGAAGTTCGCGACGCCATGCTGGAGCACCTCATCGAAGCCTTCACGGGCGTAGATGTAGAGTATTCTACAGGCCTCATTTATAAAATCCGCGACGGTTTCCGAGAAAACATCATCGAGAAGGTGATGCGTATCCTGCAATCAGCCTTCAAGGGGCTGCCCTACCAACTCTATGAAAAAGCGCCCGAGCGTTTCTACCATGCCGCTATCCACCTACTATTTACCTATCTGGGGCTGCGCGTAGGCAGTGAAGTTTGTACCTCCGATGGCCGCGCCGATGCCGTGGTGGAGACCGATGACCATGTTTACACCCTAGAATTCAAGCTAGACCAAAACCCCGAAGCTGCCCTAGAACAAATTCGTGCTAAAAAGTACTACCAAACCTGGTGGAAGCGCGGTAAGCCCGTAGTAGGCATCGGCGTCAACTTCAGCAGCCAAAGCCGAAATATCGAGGATTGGAAAGTGGAGGAGATGAAGTAAATAAGCGGGCACTAATCCACCACAAACTCCCTGAAATTGCCAGGATGAATCACTTTGAAATGCGCTTCAGGATAGGTGTTTTTCCAGGCAGTAGGTATCTTAGTTTGCGTTTCCCCCCACTTCATTTCGTAGCCGTACAACTGTCCATCACGTTCTTCTATCCAATCGATTTCTTGCTGATCGTAGGTGCGCCAAAAGAAATTGTTAGACGGAATACCTCGGTAATGTTGGTATTTTAAGCGCTCACTTAAGATGAAGTTTTCCCACAAAATCCCCACATCATTGCGCAATTCAACGGGATTGAAGTTTGAAATCAATGCGTTTCGAATGCCATTATCGAAAAAGTACCACTTTGCATTTTTCGTAACCTCCTTCCTTAAATTCCGCGAATATCCCCGGACAGTAAAAACGATGAATATCTCTGAAAGCAAATTCAGGTATCGCTCAACGGTATTCTTATCTATCCCCAGTTGCCTACCAAGCTTTGTCAATGAAACTTCACTCCCCACCTGATAGGCCAGCAAGCGCAGCAAGTCGATTATCTTGTGCGTGTAACGTATCCCCTCCAGTTCGAGAATATCTTTAAGGAGGTAGTCCCGTACCAATTCAGTCAAATAATCAATTTTGTCGGCTCTATTTGGCAGGTGCAGTAACTCAGGGTAAGACCCTAAAACGAGCCGCTCTTGCATATTAGATTGTTGAGTCAAATAATCTTCCTGAAAGGCAAACTCTTGCTCCGACAAGGGGAATAGGTAAAAGGTTCATTTTCTCCCTGTCAAGGGCTCACCAAGCTGTTTATTGAGGTCAAATGCCGAAGACCCCGTCACAACAATACGCAGTTCTTCAATATGGTCAATCATTAGCTTTAGCACCGCCCCTACTTCCTTAATCTTCTGCGCCTCGTCTATAACCAACAGCTTCTTGTTACCAATTAGATTCCGATAATGTGCTACACTTCGGTTGGCCAATAATTTCCAAAGGCTGGTATCCTCACCACTCCAATACAGATAAGATTCGTCCTCCTCTGCTAGAATCTGATTGAGTAAAAAAGTCTTACCTACCCTGCGCGGCCCCAACAATAGTAGTACTTTCCCCGGCAGTATCTTAGCTTTAATGCGGCTTTCTGGTACTCGTTTGAATACAAGCATAGGTTGTCAATTTTTTAAGAACACACGAATAAAAGGCTATTCACCAAATTTAGCTAAATTTGGTGAATAATGAATTGCTGTTCCAATAAAAAAAGAGTGCGTAGAAGGCATCGGCGCCAACTTCAGCAGCCAAAGCCGCAATATCGAGGATTGGAAAGCGGAGGAGATGAGCTAGTAGGAAGCTACCTGCTCTGAACTATTCACCGCCACGGCCCTATTCACCCCAAAAGACAGCAGCAAATAAAGCAATACAGCCATCGAGCCGCCTACCCAATAAGCTCCCAGGCCAAACCAATCACCGTAGTAATACAGAATCCCCAAGCCTAGCAATAGGCGAATTACATCTGACACCCAAGCCTGCGGGTGCCCGTCTAGCAAATCCGCCATGCTGTAAACGGAAACGAACAAGAACAGGCCATATACAAAAATGGCAGGGCTGCCAATGCTAGCGAAAAAACCAAAAAAATAGGCCGATAGCGCCATCAACAGCAGTAAATGGACGATCGCCCAAGCACGTAATACCGGCGTGCTAGGCGGCTGGTATTTTTCAAAATTGTATATATCTGCTATTTTTTGCAAGGGAAAACGCTGGGCTACATCCGCCGGCCGCCAGCCTGTGGGCATCCACCAAATACGGAGTTTATCTCGCCAGCCTTGGGTGTAGTAGGCGTCCTTCGCCAGTTGCCAAAGATGCTGAAAATTGATCTTGATGGGGTTCCAAGTGCGCACCGGCACGGTGATACCATATACCGCCGACACTTCCTCCAACTCTTCTTGGTAGGTTCCAAACCACTTATCCCAGAGAATGAAAATCTGCCCGTAGTTCTTGTCTAAATATTGTGGGTTAATCGCATGATGCACGCGGTGGTGAGAAGGGGTCACCAGCCAGGTTTCCAACCAGCCCATCCGCTTTATATGGCGCGTATGATACCAAAACTGTAGGAACAGATGGATGGGCGCCACCGTAGCAATCACGATATGCGGCACCCCCAACAAGGCGGCTGGCAATAAGAAAAAAGTAAATAAATTCACGAATGAAGATACACTCTGCCGCAAAGCACAAGGCAAATTAAACTCCTCGCTGCTGTGGTGCACCAAGTGTTTGTTCCAGAAAAAATTGATCTCATGCGCCCAACGATGCACCCAATAGCCCTGAAAATCGAGTAAAACAAACACAAGACCATAGACCCACCAAGAAGCATTCACGCTAGTTAGTGCCAGCCGATCCAGCATCCAGCCGTAGGCTAGAATGGCTACGCTCAGCCCCAACACATCCTTCACCGAATTGCTTAGCCCCGATAGTAAACTCGATACCATATCCAGCAGCGGCGTCCGATCTTCGCCCTTCCAAAGGCCGTAGATTTTTTCGACCAAAATCAAGAACAAGAAAAAAGGTATCGCAATCAATAAAACCTGCCCGTATCTTTCCATTTTATCTTCTTTAAGCTTGGCTCTTTTGTGCTGGCTTTGCTCCTGCATTTATGCCCGCCGTGCCCGTCTGGGTCTTCCAACCCGCCGTGCCCGTCTGGGTATGAGCCGTGCCCGTCTTTAAACCCGCCTGGGCCGACACGCCCGTGTGGATCTGGGTTTAGTAGGGCACAAGCCGCCTAAGCCTGCTGCTGCAAAACCTATACACTGCCTAATCGCTACAAAATTAATAGCTACTTAACAGTTGATGGCTACTTTTGTCTAGTTTATTGGAACAGATGCCTCAAAATTGAACTTTTTTTCTGTTTTGGCAACTAAGTCCGCTATCACGGTGACACTTTCAGCTTACGCACAGATGGCATTGTTGCTCACGCAGGAGCAATATTCTCATAGGAGAAGCCGTGCTTCCCAACTCACTCCGAACAAATTTGAGCAATCAACTATTATGGCCGACAAAAAACAAATTGCTTTTTTCGAAAGATACCTCAGCCTCTGGGTAGCGCTCTGCATTGCAGCGGGCATCCTACTGGGCTATGTAGCAGGCGACGCCATGCGCTGGCTGAGTAGCATGGAGCTTTACCGCGTCAATATTCCCATTGCTATCCTGATCTGGATGATGATTTACCCGATGATGCTGCAAATTGACTTCTCTAGCCTCAGAGAAGTGGCCCGAAAGCCTAAGGGCATTGTCTGGACGGTCTTTATCAATTGGCTCATCAAGCCCTTTACGATGGCATTCTTTGCCTGGCTATTTTTTTCCCAGCTCTACGCGGCTTTCATCACGCCAGCGCTAGCGGGTGAATATATCGCTGGTGCCATCATCCTGGGGGCGGCTCCTTGTACGGCTATGGTTTTTGTCTGGTCTTACCTGAGCGATGGCGATCCCAACTATACCCTGGCGCAGGTATCGGTTAATGACCT
>DAITME010000032.1:17753-39943 GCA_036835305.1 Lewinella sp. | reverse complement strand
ACGGTTTTTAGACAGGATTTACAGGATGAACAGGATAGATAGGATGTTGCCTTCGGCAACAGCCAATAAAGTTTAGACAGGATTTACAAGATTAACAGGATTTGCACTTCGACTACGCTACTTCGGCTACGCTCAGCACGAGTCGGTGCAGCGCAGGATGAACAGGATTTGCATATGTGACGTTGACGGGGGTTAGACCCAGGCGGGCACGCAGGACTTACATGATAGATAGGCTGTTGACTTCGCCAACAGTCTATCGCCAAGTGCCAATAAAATATAGACAGGATTTACAGGATTTACCCAATACGGGCGCGCAGGATTTGGCTTCGCCAATAGCCTTCGCCAACAGCCAATAGCCGCTTTTTCAGACAGGATTTACAGGATTTTCGCGTGTGATGCGCTGCACTGAGCGTGTCGAAGTGTTGGCGGTTTTTAGACCCAGGCCCACCGTGTCCGTATGGAGACGGGTTGGAAGACCCAGACGGGTTGAATACGGGCACGCAGGATTTACGGGATTTACCCAATACGGGCGCGCAGGATTTTGCCTTGGCTTCTCTCAAAAGCTAAGGCACGAGAGCAGCTATTCGTGATTCATAATTGAATAAACTCGACGAATTAGCATTGACAATCTAGTTGAGCGTGTACACGCTCAAAAAATGCGTTAGCAAAACCCATTCACAAAAAAGCACAAAAAAAGCGTTAACCGTTGCACGGTTAACACTTTTTTTGTGTGCTTGTGGCACTAAGAACCGAAGTCGTCGAAAGCAACATTTTCTTCGGGAACCCCTAGGTCATCCAGCATCTTCTGCACGGCCGAGAGCATCAGCGGCGGGCCACAGAGGTAGTACTCGATTTCTTCTGGCTCTGGGTGGTTCTTGAGATAGTTCTCGTAAACCGCATTGTGAATAAAGCCCGTGAGGCCGTCCCAGTTATCTTCTGGCAGCGGCTCGCTGAGTGCGATGTGGTAGCTGAAGTTGGGGAATTCTTTTGCAATGCCGTTGAAGTGGTCGTTGTAGAACAACTCCGCTTTGGAGCGGCCGCCATACCAGTAAGATACCTTGCGGTCGGTCTTCATGGTGTGGAAGAGGTGGAAGATGTGGCTCCGCAGCGGCGCCATACCAGCACCACCACCGATGTAAACCATCTCCTTATCGGTAGGCTTGATAAAGAATTCGCCGTAGGGGCCGGAAATTGTTACCTTGTCGCCAGGCTTCTGGTCGAAGACGTAGCTAGAGCACACACCGGGGTTGACACCCATCCAGCTGTTGGCTCCGCGATCCCATGGTGGGGTAGCAATGCGGATGTTGAGCATCACAATGTTACCTTCTGCGGGGTGGTTGGCCATAGAGTAGGCGCGGAACTGCTCCTCGTCGTTGACCATTTTGAGACCCCACATTTGGAATTGATCCCAAGCTGGCTTGAATTTATCGGGCTCATCGTGGTGCTCGGGGTGAGCGGTGATATCGAAGTTTTTAAACTCCACCGTCACTTTCGGTACATCAATTTGGATGTAGCCACCAGACTCGAAGTCTAGTTCTTCACCCTTGGGCAATTCTACCACAAACTCCTTAATAAAGGTAGCCACGTTATAGTTACTCTTGACGGTACACTCCCACTTCTTGATACCGAAAATTTCCTCGGGGATACGGATTTCCATATCCTGCCGCACTTTTACTTGGCAAGCGAGGCGTTTCTTCTCGGCTACTTCCCGGCGGGTGAGGTGGTTAAGTTCGGTAGGCAATACATCACCACCGCCGCTATCGATGTGGCATTCACACATAGCGCAGGTACCACCACCGCCACAAGCAGAAGGCAGGAAGATACTTTTGTCGGAAAGCACACTCAGCAGCGAAGAGCCAGGTTGTGCCATCACGGGGTTTTCGGTATCACCGTTGATTACGATTTTAACCTCCCCTTGGGGAACCAAGCGTTTGCGCGCGGTCAGCAGCATGAAGATCAGGGCTAGGATGACTGCCGTGAAAACCAATACTGCTAAAAGAATCGTTTGCATATTATTGTCTTTATATAGTGAAAAGCAAAAGCTTTCTGTTTGTTCATATTGAGCGCCCCAAAAGACACTACTTTTACCTAGTTGCCACCGATCAGAGCAGGATCAATACCCGTGAGGCTCAGGAAAGCCAAGCCCATCAAGCCAGTGAGCAAAAAGGCCATCCCTAGGCCACGCAAGCCAGCGGGAACGTTGCTGTACTGTATTTTCTCGCGGATGGCGGCAATGGCAATGATGGCCAAAAACCAGCCAAACCCGCCTCCCAAACCGAAGGCCACACTCTCGCTGAAGTTGTACTCGCGGCTAACCATAAAGAGCGATCCACCTAGGATGGCGCAGTTTACGGTGATGAGCGGAAGGAAGATACCCAGCGCCGCATACAGGCCAGGGCTAAACTTCTCCACAGCCATCTCTACCAACTGCACCATAGAGGCAATAACGGCAATAAAGAGGATGAAGCGAAGGAAATCCAAACCATTGGGCAACAGCAGATACTCATTGATCAGCCAGTTGATCGGCATGGTAATACCCAATACGAAGATAACCGCCAAGCCCAAACCGAAAGCAGTGCTAAGCGACTTAGATACGGCGAGGTAGGAACACATTCCCAAGAAATAGGCCAACACCAAGTTTTGGATAAAGGCTGTTTCAATGAAGATATTAACTAATTCTCCCATTGTTGGTTATTTTATCAGCTTGCGCTGTGCTTTTTAATGCTTTTGTAGGTGGTTGGCTCGAAGTTGTTGGAGACATGGCTCTATTTAACAAGCCTTGCTCCTGCACGTGAGTGCCCGCTGTGCCCGCCTGGGTGTTGGGGCGCGAGCCATGACTATTATCTTCCCCTAGCTAATATCCACCAAGCGAGGATTGCGGCTGCGCTGGATCCAGATAAGTACGGCGATCACGAACATGGCCGCTACGGGCATCACCATCAGGTTATTGGCCTGATAGCCGGGGATGGTGATCCAATAATCGGGGGTGGCACCGAGGATTTTCATCTCCAAGCCGCTGCCAGCGAACAAAGTACCTTTACCGAAGAACTCGCGAATAACACCCACTACAACCAAGATCAATCCATAGCCCAATCCGTTGCCGATGCCATCCAGGAAAGAGCGCCAGGGCTTATTAGCCATGGCGAAGGCTTCCAAGCGACCCATGACGATGCAGTTGGTAATGATAAGACCAATGTAAACCGATAATTGCTTGTAAACAGGGTAGCTAAAGGCTTTGAGCGCTTCGTTAACCACCGTTACCAACATTGCGATGATCACGAGCTGGACGATCAAGCGCACCTGCTTTGGGATCATATTGCGGAGCAAAGAGGTGAACAAGCTGCTGAAGCCCGTCACAAAAACCACTGCCACCGACATCACTAAGGAAGGATAAACCAAAGAAGTGACGGCCAGGGCAGAACAAACGCCCAGTACCTGCACGGTAATCGGGTTGTTCTCCAGCAAAGGGTCGGTCATCAGCTGCTTTTCCGCCTTGCCAAATAGGGGCTCTTTTTCTGCTACTTTTGTTGTAGTATCTGCCATGATGTTTTGTTTGTTTATTGCATCAGCATCCCAACGGAGCCTGCTTGTTGTGCTTTAATATAGTCTTCGTAGGCCTTGAAGCCGTTGTAGATCATGTCGGTTACGCCATCGGCTGTGATGGTAGCGCCACTCAGGCCATCTACTTCGTATTGGCTGCCAGGGGTGGCGCCGCCTTTTTTGACTTTCACGCCTACCAGCTTGCCGTTGTCGAATATCTGCTTGCCGAGGAACTGGGCTTTCCAGCCATTGTTGTCCTTGATCTCGGCACCCAAGCCAGGTGTCTCGCCAGCGTGGTCGAAGGAAACGCCTGCGATGGTGCTAAAGTCGTTCTCCACAGCAATATTGCCCCAGATGATGTCCCAGAGGCCGTTGCCAATCACCGAAAAGACGTAGTAATTCTGGCCGCCGATATCCATCTTGTATATAGGATACACACGGTCTGCTTCTGCTTTCTTCTTTTCTGCGGGCATATTCACCTGAATGGCGAGCTGGCCTTCCAATACATTGCCCTGGCCATCTACGACGTATTGCTCCACTTGGGTATCGAAAATTTCCAGCACTTCCGCATCGCTGAGTTGCGAAATGGGCTTTCCGTTGGCCGCTTCGTAGGGCGTATTGGCTGCCTGTAGGATGGCGCGCTTGTTGAACACCTCCTCATTGCGATCAGCCAGCGGCTGGGTGAGCGTCTTCAGACCCGCTAGGGTGAGAGCCACAATGACGGTCATGATCAGACCGAAAGTATAAATATATTTCGTACTCATGCTTGAGTCATTTTTTGTTTAATCAGGCAAGTCACCAAGAAGGGAACTGCCTCGTTTTTATGCGTCTTGTGTGCTCAGTACATCCACTTTGCCCTCGCTGCTAATCAGCTCAGAACGTACCTTTGCCAGCGCGCCAGCGCGTTTGGCGCGGCGGTTGATATTGGCTTGGAAAACGTAGTGATCTATCAGTGGCACAAAAGTATTCATGAACAAAATCGCCAACATCCAGCCTTCTGGGTAGGCAGGGTTCCAAACGCGAATAATCAAGCCAATGGCGCCAATCATAAAGCCATAAATCCACTTGCCCGTAGGCGTAGAAGAGGCCGACACCGGATCGGTGGCCATATAGACAATTGCAAAAAGGAAGCTGCCCATGATGAACTGGTAGTACCAAGGAACTGCCATGAACTTAAAGATACCAGCTGTTTCGGGGGTGACTACCGCAGGAGCCATGCCATTAAATAAAAGAGCCATGAAGATGAAACCCACGATGCCGCCGATGATGATCCGCCAGTCGGCAATGCGCGTAACCATCAAAAAAAGCATTCCCAAGAGGATCAGTGGCTTACTCGTTTCCCCAATAGAACCGGGAATGGTGCCCCAAAACATTTGGTTGGTGGTGTAGTGTTCTGTTACGGCTTCCCAGCCTCCTTTAGCTGCTAGGCCCAGTGGCGTAGCCCCGGTGTAGCCATCTGCCACCAAGCGGCCGCCTTCGCCGAATATATTGCCGCCCAAGCTGCCGATGATGTTATCAAAGAAACCAAAAACCATGCCGTATTGCTGACCGACCCAGTTGCCATCCACTTTCTCAATACCCGCAATCCATACCTCGTCTCCAGAGATAGTGGTAGGATAAGCAAAGAAAATAAAAACGCGGGAGAGCAAGGCGATGTTCCAGATGTTCATGCCCGTGCCACCAAAGGCCTCCTTACCCAAGACTACAGCAAAAGCCACAGACAGCGCTAGGATAGGTAGGCTGATGTCAGGTGGCATAATCAAAGGAATCAAAGCGCCAGAGACTAGAAAGCCCTCTTCTACGCTATGCCCTTTTCGAGCCGCATAGACGAATTCAATACCGAGGCCTACCACGTGTGTCACGACAAAGATCGGGATTAGTTTCACCAAGCCATAGATCAACTTAAGGTGGAAGCCTTCCAGCATGCCTGTGTACTGCCCCAGCGCCGTAAAATGCTGGTGGCCGATATTCCAAGTGCCGAATACATAGCAAAGTTGCAGCGCCAGCACCACGTGTACCATAAGGCGCTTGAGATCCATTCCATCGCGGAGGTGTACGCCGCCTTTGGTAACGGTGCCGGGTTGAAAAAGGAAAGTATAGAAAGCGTCGTAGGTTGTGTGCAGAATCCTTTTTGAGTGATCTGGCTCGAAACGCTTTACGAAATCATGTAATGCCTTCATTTTTATCAGATTGTGGGGTGAAAACCACTTTATTTTGAATAACCATCCAGCATGGCCTTTGATTGGCTCATACTAACAGTATAACACTATTTTTACATTTTAGCCCTGCTCGCGCATGGTTTCCAGTCCTTGCCGGAGGATTTGTTGCAAAGGCTGCTTGGAAACACAAGCGAACTCGGCTAGCGCTACATCTTCCTCTACCAGCTCGTAGATACCCAGGCCTTCCATTTTCTCGAAGTCGTTCACCAAGATCGCTTTCATGAGCTGCTGGGTGTAGATATCCATGGGCATCACCTGCTCGTAGTCGTTGGTGACTACAAAAGCCCGTTTTTCACCATGGGTGTTGGTATTGGCCTCGATCTTATCGGTGAAGGCGGGGATAGTGGGGCTGATGGAAGCCCGAGCCTTCAGGGGTAGTAACCAGCCGAACAATTCAGCTTCGTTGCCTTCGGCTAGCACTGTTACTTGGTTGTCGTGGAAATCGAGAAAATCATCAGCGGCTTTTTCTGCTCCAGTGAGTACATCACCGCTCAGCATCCGAAGGTTGTCGATGCTGTGAAGATGATTTTTCAGCAACTCGCCCATGTTAGCACCTGCATGCGTTTGTACGTACTGCGGTGTTTGCAGGGGCGCACCCGCCAGGGCTATCAGCCGGTTGGTAGTAAATTGTCCGCTTAGTAAGAGCTCGCCGATGGTGAGCACGCCGTTCACATCCAAGGTCCATACCTTATCATGGTTTCCAATAGGATGGATGTGGTGGATCTGCACACCTACATTACCAGCGGGGTGGGCACCACGGAAATAGCGCTTCTGAACGCCCTGTGCTTCGGAGAAGGCGGCTGGCGGCGCGGTGTCTCCCCGGCCATCCAAGCCAAGATACACCAAGCCTCCAGTAAGTTTGTTGAGTATATCCAGGCCTTTTTGGAAAGCTGCTTCCCGGCCTTTTACCACAAAGCTGAGATCAGGCGCAAGCGGAGCACTATCGAAAGTAGAGACAAAAATATCGCGGGGGATGATATTGGGGTCTGCCACTATATTGTAGGGTCGCTGCTGAATGAAAGGCCAGGCACCACTATCGAGCAGAAAGTCAACAATTTCCTGGCGGCTGGCATTTTCAGCCGGCACTTCATAGCTGCGGCTTTGCTGGGTCTTATCGGCTAAGATAACGATGTTGGCGATGGCGCGCTTAGCACCACGACTCACTTCGATTACTTCGCCAGAAACAGGCGCAGCAAACTTAATGCGATCTGCTTTCTTATCGAAAAAGACCGTATCGCCTGCTTTCACGGAGTCACCTACCTCCACGGTCACTTTCGGAATCGGTTGCAGGCCTAGGAAATTCGTCGGGCTAATCGCAAAGCGGCTTACTTGGCCTTCGCTTACGGTTTTGCTAGCCTCGCCTTCCAGACCAATATCGTGGCCTTTATTGAGGCGAATGACGTGCTTGCCTTTCAAAAAAGCCGGTAGGCCAGGCGCGATAATCTCCGAAAGCCGAGGGAACAAACCGAAGTTGTGACCTGAATCAGCGGCAGAAGATTCCCGACTCTCTATGACCATTAAGTTATCAGCAATGCTAACAACAAAAAAGAAAAACAGCACAACAGCCAAGGCCATGAGTCCGTAGAACAAGAAGTTGCCAGAACCGCTAGCGGCCTGTGATTGCGTAAAAACGCCAGTGATGAGTACCAGAGCCAGTAAGCTCCATTTTCCCAGCATGCTCTTCATAAGTAGATGCTATGCAATTAGTTAGATAATATGAGTAGCAAGCCAGCCAAATGGCAAAAGAACTTGACTCGTTTTGTTTTCCAAAAATCTTCGCAAAGATACAAAATTCGGATGATCTACCGTAATACTTTGCAAATACTTAGTTTACAAAGTCAACTATTTAGACTTGATCTAAATTATTGCTTTATTCTTGTTCCGCTTGCTGCTGCCATTGCCAGTAGCCCCAGACAGCAATCAAGGTATATAACCCCATCAAGCCCGCAAAAAACCAAGCTTCGCGACTGGCATAGAGGCCCATATAGTTGAGGTCTATGACAACCCAATAGAGCCAATTTTCTAGTTTTCGCTGCAGCAGCAGCACCGTGGCTCCCACGCTAAAGCTAGTGGTGAGGGCATCCCAATGAGTAGCTGCCGCGGGGAAATAAGCGCCGACCAAATGAGCCAGTAGTAGCCCGCTAAGCAGACAGCTACCAATTAGGTAAACATGTGCTCGCCAGTGCATCCTACTAATGGGCAATAGCGGTTGTCCTTCTTTTTTACTGCGCCACTGATAAAGACCCAAGAGCGACATAAAAACATAGAAAACCTGCAACAAGGCATCGCTGTACAAGCTATATCGCACAATATCGATATAAGCCCAGCCAGCGCAGCCCAATCCACCGAAGAGCCAAGCGATAGATTTATTGCGCGCTGCCAGCAAGACATACACGATGGCCAGTAGTGTAACCAACCACTCTAGCGGGCTTTGTATCGCTAGCCAATCCATGAGCGCTTATTAAAAATCTACGCGCACCAGCTCCGAGAACTGCTGTACCCGCCTTTGTATATCGGCCGAAGTGAGTGTTTTCAAGCGGCTAGCCCCGAAGTCTTCCACGCAAAAACTAGCTAAAGCGGAGCCATTGATGATGCCGCGCTTCATGTTCTCGAAAGAAGTATCGCCTGTGGCGGCAATGTAGCCCATGAAGCCACCGGCAAAGGTATCGCCAGCGCCCGTGGGGTCCACCACTTTTGGCAGCAGTAGCGCCGGCGCGTAGAAAACCTTATCGCCTTGGAAAAGCAGGGCACCGTGCTCTCCCTTTTTGATGATCAGGCTTTGAGGCCCCATATCCACAATTTTGGCTGCGGCTTTGAGTAGGCTCAGCTCTCCGCTTAGCTGGCGGGCTTCCTCATCGTTGATAATCAGGATATCGATGTGCTTGAGGACTTCCAGCAGTTCCTCCATGGCCGTATCCATCCAGAAGTTCATGGTATCGAGCGCTAGGAGCTTAGGCTTGCTGGCCATTTGTTGGATGACCTGCATCTGAATGGCGGGCGTAAGGTTGCCTAGCATCACATAATCGGTATGGCGGAAGCTTTTAGGTAGTTGGGGATTGAAATCAGCCAACACATTAAGCTGCGTATCGAGCGTATCGCGACCCATCATATTTTCGTGGTAGCGACCTGCCCAGAAAAAGGATTTTTCGCCCTTCTTGGTCTCCACGCCAGCCAAGTCGGCGCCACGGCTTTCTAAGTCGGCCAATTCTGCCCGAGGGAAGTCCTCCCCAATCACAGACACAAGGCGCACTTCCTCTGTAAAATAGGCCGCCGCATAGGTGATATAGGTGCAGCTCCCGCCTACAATTTTTTCTACCCTGCCGTAGGGCGTTTCAATATCATCGAAAGCAAGCGTACCAATGGAAAGCAGACTCATAATAAAAATTCGTTTGTAGCGGTGGGCTAGGCACCCGCTGATGGATAAAATAAAAAAGCCGAGCACTTGCGTACTCGGCTTTTAAAGCGCCCCAGAAAGGACTCGAACCTTTGACCTACGGATTAACAGTCCGCCGCTCTAACCGACTGAGCTACTAGGGCATTTGCGCTTTAGCGACTGCAAAGATAAGGCAGTTTTTTATTCCTGCAATAGTTTGGATATTTTTTTTCTTTTTTTGAGCATTGCTTTGCACTTACCCCTCCCCGTTTGCGGGGCTTCCTGAAAGATTTGTAAATGTCAAGTACCTTGATTACGCTTACGAATCCGGGAAAGCTTCGCAAGCGTAAGCGAATATCTCAGTACCCTGCTCCTTTTCTGAAGCCTTGCTCCTGCGTGAGCCAAGATCAATTACGAGTTTCTTGCTCACGCAGGAGCAAAGCTTTTTTTAAGAGCAATGCTTATTTATTCGCCAACTGCCCACAGGCGGCATCTATATCGCGGCCTCTGCTGCGGCGCACGGTGGCCATAACGCCTCGGTCGCGCAAATAAGTTGCAAAATCATCGATGCGGTGCTCGGTACTTTTTAGGAAGGGGGCGTTGTCGATGGGATTGTACTCGATGATGTTGACCTTTACGGGGAAGCGGCGGCAGAGGCGGTAGAGCCTTTCGGCATCCTCCAGGCTATCGTTAAAATTCTGAAAAGCGATGTATTCGTAGCTGATTTTATTTCCGGATTGCTCGTAGAAATAGGCCAGCGCATCCATCAAGATCGCGAGATTATTCGATTCGTTGATGGGCATAATTTCGTTGCGCTTCTCGTCGTCGGCAGCATGGAGGCTCAGGGCTAGATTCACCTTAGGCATGTCCTCTGCCAGCTTGCGGATCATCTTAGCGATGCCGGCCGTGGAGACAGTGATGCGCTTGGGGCTCCAGTCTAGCCCGCTGGGGTCGGTGATTTTATGGATGCTTTCCAAGACGGGGCGGTAGGCCAGCAGCGGCTCGCCCATACCCATGTAAACGATGTTGGTCAGGGGGTGGCCGAAGGCTTCAAGGCATTGTTGGTTAACAATCCATACCTGGTCGTAGATCTCTGCAGCGGTGAGGTTGCGCAGCCTTTCCATACGGCCCGTGGCGCAGAAAGTACAGCTCAGGCTACAGCCCACTTGGCTACTCACGCAAACGGTGTAGCGGTTTTGCTCGGGCACAGGGATGAGCACGGCCTCAATCATGGGGCCATCGTGAAGTTGCAGCCGCGATTTGATGGTGCCATCTTCGCTGTGCTGTACCTTATCGATGCGCATCACGGGAAAGCTAAAAGCTTCGGCGAGCTGCCCTCGGAAGCCTTTGCTGAGGTTGGTCATTTCCTCGAAAGAATGGGCACCTTTTTGCCACAGCCACTCGTAGATTTGCTGGGCGCGAAATTTCTTCTCGCCCATGGCCAGCACCGACTCGGTGAGCTGCTCTAGTGTGAGCTGCCGTACATCAATAGCAATATCGGGGCGCGAAGGGGATACTGGCATAAGTCATTTCGTTCAAATGCGCAAAGATACGCATTTTCTTCCAGCATGGCACTAAAATTCATAAGCCACGCTGGGGCGGTTGTTCCTGAAAAAGATCAGCCGCCGCCCTTGTGGGCTACCGAGCTGAGCGATGGCGCGGACATCGCCGATGAGGCTCAGTCCACTTTTGGGTTGGGGAACGTAGCGAAAGTTCCCCCGCCCGTCATTGAGGAACAGCTGGCCGTAGTTGGCATCCCAAGGCCCCATGCTGGCACGGGCTTCGCTGAGGTTGCCAGCCAGTATCAGATCGATAGCGCCATCGCCGTCTATATCGGTAGGGTGAATGGCAAAGACGGGCGAGGCTTGTGCTATTTTCGGTAAGGCGTGGATCAACCAAGCTACTTTGCCTCGGTTTTCTATCCAGACGCTTTGACCGGTTTTGGCTTGTAGCACTTGGGCCGTACCTAGCTGCTCTGGGGATAGAATATCGGTAATTTTGGCATTGCTATAGCTGGCGTAGGTAGTAAACTTTTTCCGCATCCCGGCTAGTTGGCCAAAGAGGTTATCGCGGCTCACGGAGGGATATTCCTGCCCCTGAATGTAGTGGGTCATCAGCGGATCCAGGGAGCCATTGCTGTCGAAATCGCCAAAATAGAGCCTGGCAGGCGCTTCATGACTTACTTTCCAGCTGGTATTTTCACCCAGATTGCCAGCGATAAGATCTAGATCGCCATCGCCATCCATATCTGCGGCGGCGAGCGACCACCACCAGCCTTCGGTGTTTTGGCCAAAGAAATTAGGGGCTTCCTCCAAGGTGCCGTTTTTATTCAGGAAACAGCGCAGCGGTGCCCACTCCCCGGCGATGATCAGGTCTGGAGCATCGTCCTGGTTGACATCCAGCCAAAGCGCGGCCGTGAGCATTCCCGCTTGGCGAAGAGCCGCGGCCTGTTGATCCGTTTGGTCGCTAAAGTTTCCATGGCCGTCGTTGATCAACAAATAGCTACTGGGCGAGGCGGGATACTGACCCGGTACGAGCCGGCTACCAACAAAAATATCGAGATCGCCATCCCCATCTATGTCGGCCACGGCCACCGTAGCGGTGCTACTGCGCATGAGGGGCAATGCGTTGGGGGCACGGCTGAAATTACCTGATCCGTCGTTGAGGTAGAGCCGGTCTTGCAGCGCCAGATCTTCGGGTAGGAAGTGGTAGCCGCCACTGCCCACATACAGGTCGGGGTAGCCATCGCCATTGGCATCGAAAAATTGAGCCACCACGTCTTCCATCACCAAGTCTTTTTGGATGGCGCTTTGCTCGGTGAGTAGCAGGCTACCGTCTTTTTGCTGAAGATAGAGCTGCGCGGCCTGGAGTTTGGCACCGCCTACAAAGAGATCCTCTAAGCCATCGCCATTCACATCGGCTTGGGCTACCGCTGGGCCTAGGCCCGAAACGCCGTAAGGCAGCAGTGATTGCTGTTTAAAATCAGCGTTTACCCGCTCTTGGTGCGCGATGGGAAGGGGGGAAGGAATCGGCGAAAAAATTGGCTCGATCGCTTGGGCGATAGGCTTCTCAACAGTGGTTTCACTGCTGATTTTTAATCGTTGGTTGGCAGCCACACCTAGCTGTTTACTTTGCTGTCCGTTGGGCCAAAGTACTAGCAGCGTATCCACCATGCTTGCATTGCCTAGCCCAAAATGAAGC
Organism: Lewinella sp.; assembly: GCA_036835305.1. Classification (GTDB taxonomy): domain Bacteria; phylum Bacteroidota; class Bacteroidia; order Chitinophagales; family Saprospiraceae; genus Neolewinella. The sequence continues at coordinate 27,610 of DAITME010000032.1, read as the reverse complement.
GGGGTATGGGCAGCCGACTGAAAGCCCCTACTGGGCATAAACTCCTGCATCATTTGCTGGGTGGCTGTTTTTAGGATGACCTTGGCACCAATAGCATGGCGGTTTGGGCCAGGCATCTCCAATTGGATTTGCAGGTAATTAGCGGCGGCACCAGCACTGGTATTCTCGTAGATATGCGCTGGGGCGTTGAGGTTGTTGACAATCAGATCGAGATCGCCATCATTATCTAAATCAGCCGCAATGGCGCCATTGCTGAGCAGTGCTTCCCCGAAGCCCGCTGCTTGGGATTGATCTTGAAAAGTGAGATCGCTTTGATTGTGGAAAAAATAGTTGTGGGTTTTGGTAGATTCCATTTTGGCGATGATATCCAGCAGGCCATCGGCCGCTTCGCCTCTTTGTTCTTTGATGCGCTGATCGGCGTAGTAGTCCACAAAATCGCGGTTGGTATAGTCGCGTGGGTAGCCGTTGGTGATAAAAAGGTCTTTCCAGCCGTCGTTATCAAAATCTTCCAGCAGTGCCGCCCAGCTCCAGTCGGTATTGGAGATACCCGCTAGCTGACCAATTTCGCTAAAGGTGCCGTCGCCATTGTTGCGCTGCAGCATATTGCGCATCACCTGGTGGAAGAAGCCATTGCGCAGCATCGATTGGTATTTCTCGTAGGTATCGGGGCCGTAGAGGAGTTTTTGGCGCTGGTTGTCTTCCGGCAGCATATCCAAGGTGAGGATATCCGGCAGCAGGTCATTATCGAAATCCGCCACCGCCGAGCCCATCGAGAAATGAGAAATATGCCCCATTTGTTCCTGAAGTGCTTCCCGGAAAGTGCCATCCCTTTGGTTGATATACAAATAATCCTGCTCAATATAGTCATTGGATACGTACAAGTCCAGAAAGCCATCGCCATCTACATCCGAGGCGGCAATACCTAGACCGAAGCCTAGCGGGCTGCTATTGATGCCAGCAAGGGCGGAGACATTCGTAAATTTTCCACCGTCGTTGCGCAGCAGTTGATCGCCGGCGAAGGGATCCCGCTGATCTTTAACATAGGCGGCATCGAAATTCTGAAAATCTTCGGTGGAATGGTTAAGCAGGTAGCAATCAAGGTCGCCGTCTTGATCGTAGTCAAAAAAGAGGGCTTGGGTAGTGTAGGCAGGAACATCCAGTCGGTATTGGGCGGCGCTTTCCACGAAGGTCGGTACGCCATTGGCATCAGGACCTTGATTGATGTAGAGCTCATTACGGCGCAGCGCCTCGGATTTGTTGCCTGAGTAGCAGAGGTAGATATCGGGCAGCCCGTCGGCGTTGATATCCACAATTGTCACGCCAGTGCTCCAGCCATCAGACCGGCCAGCCACCCCAGCGATGCTGGTGATGTCATCGAACTGCCAATTACCCCTGTTGAGGTACAGTTTATTGGGTAGCATATTGGCCGTAAAGTAGAGATCGACAAAGCCATCCTGGTTGAAATCGGCTGCAGCTACTCCGCCGCCGTTGTAGAAATATTCGTAGGCCAGCACATTATCGGTAGCCGTTTCTGTGATCTGGTTCTGAAAATCAATCCCCAGGTCGGCTCCACTCCGCAGCCTGAATAGTGGCTGCCCTTTGTCGCCCAAATCAGCAGACTTATCCGTTTGGCAAGCCAATAGGCAACAAAAGAGACCGCCTAGGCTTAAAATTCGATGTAACATCATTAAAGCTTCCTTTTGAGACCACTAAGGTAATATATTTTGCTGATCTTTAGGCATCATTCCCCTGGGAAGAGCGTTCGCTCCGCTGCGCTTGCGAAAGTCGCCGCCGAACTTTTCGCTGCTGCTCTTGAACAACGAAAAGCTCCTTCTTGGTAAAAACACAAAAAGCAGGCCAACATATTCCTTTCCATTCGCGTCTTGCAGGGTGAAGTCTTGGTCTTCATCCAAGACAGACTCAAAAAATACTAGTGGTCTGTCAAACGTTAATTTTCGGCTTGAAAGTTAGTGAATTTTGCGGCTAGTCGAGGCGGAGGTTCCCGCGCATAGCGGGACTATGTAAGGGGTTCTCCAACGAAGAGTAGCCGCAAAAAACGCCACGGGCAAGCCGAAGTTTTAGCCTCGACGGTGCACTACAAGCCCATCACCAAATTTGAAAAAGCAATGGATATCATGAGCTACCTTTTTAGACTAGGATTACTCCTGGCCATCTGTGCTGGGGAACTTTCCTGCACAAAAGACGAGGATACCGATGCAAAAGACGGGTACCTGGCAGCTGTTATCGAGAGAAACTGTACAGGAACCTATTTGCGCCTTGAAAATCTATATTACCAAGTATGCAATCCTGAAATGACAGAAGACTTTGCCAACGAGCAGGCGGTGGAAGTACAATTTGAGGAGATGGAATGCAGCATTCCCTATGTCTGTCAGCTCTATTTCCCAAGAACATCCTCCGTTGAGGTGATGGATATCCATTGAAGGCGCGGACCAGGGAGGGTTCGTAATTCTGTAGTTGGTAATTGAACTCACGCAGGAGCAGAGTCTACACCGGAAATCAGGCATTGAATAGGCTGAGATCATGGTTCATTCAACGTTGGCTCCAACACGAAGAAAGGGTAAGTTGCAAGCAACTTACCCTTTTTGATGTGGTCGATGAGAGACTCGAACTCCCGACCCCCTCGGTGTAAACGAGGTGCTCTGAACCAACTGAGCTAATCGACCGTTTCCGAAAGCGAGTGCAAATATACAGCCGTTTTTCATATCTGCAAGTCTTTGTGCGAAAAAAAAAATAACTTTTTCTTTCTATTGGTGGCTACCGAAGGCCAGCTATTAGTGGGCGGCTACTTTTATCTGCGGTGATCTTCAGCTTTTTACGGGCTGAGCTTGTTACATTTCCTAGGAAAGATGTATGTTTGACCTTTGGCTAGCTCTTGGCACGGCTCCATACAAAAGCATGGCTCCTGCATTTTGCCAACTTCATCTTCCGCCCGCTTTTTTGCCACCGCAACAGCGCCTACTTCCCTGCCCACACAAAAAACTATAACGTAAACGAAAGTAAAAAATAGCCACATGGATCACCAACTGTATGATTTCGGCATGATTGGCCTCGGCGTAATGGGGCGCAATTTCCTGCTCAACGTTGCCGATGATGGCTTCGCCGCCCTGGGTACGGATGTAAACCTAGACGCTGTCAGCGCCCTTAACAAAGAGGGAGAGGGCATGCGCGTAAAAGGGGTAGAAACCCAGCAGGAATTTGTCTCACTCCTCAGCAAGCCCCGGAAAATCATGCTCTTGGTTCCCGCCGGCAAAATTGTGGACATGGTGATAGAAGGCCTACTGCCACTGTTGGATGAAGACGACATCCTGATCGACGGTGGCAACACCCATTTTGACGATACCAACCGCCGCTACCTCGCGCTTAAAGAAAAAGGCATCCGCTTTCTCGGCACTGGTGTTTCTGGCGGCGCCGAGGGTGCCCGCCGAGGCCCTAGCATTATGCCTGGTGGCGACCGCAGTGCCTGGGAGGCCGTGCGCCCCATCCTGGAAACCGTCTCCGCCAAAGTCAATGGCGAGCCCTGCGTCACCTATATCGGAGAAAGCTCCAGCGGGCACTATGTAAAAATGGTGCACAACGGTATTGAATACGGCCTCATGCAGCTCATCGCCGAAGCCTACGACATCCTCAAAAATGTGGGGGGACTAGACAATGATGCCATGGCCGATCTCTTTTCAACTTGGAATCAGGGTCGCCTCAATGGCTACCTTATTGAAATTACAGCCGATATTCTCCAGCAGCGCGATGAGCAAACGGATGGCCACCTACTGGATGTTATCCTCGACAAAGCCAAGCAAAAAGGCACGGGTAAATGGACGAGCCAAACGGCCATGGATCTTGGCGTCCCCATTCCCACCATCGATGCGGCAGTCACGATGCGCGGCATCTCAGCCTACCAATTGTTCCGGCAAGACGTTAGCAAGCTCTACTCCGGCATCGTGACGCAGGAGCCGCCCTTGGATCGGGATACCCTGATTAAAGACGTAGAAGCGGCGCTTTACTTTAGTTTCGTCCTCTGCTATGCCCAAGGTATGCACCTCCTAGCGGAAGCTAGTACCGAACTCAACTACCAACTAGATTTGGAGGGTATTGCGCGGATCTGGCGCGGAGGCTGTATCATCCGAGCTGGCCTATTGGAGGATATTCGCCAAGCCTACAGCACCCACGAGGAGCTGCAAAATATGATCAATACCCGGCAGTTCCGCGAACCACTGCACCAGTGCCGCTCGGCAGTGGTGGATATCTTGCACCAAGCGAGTTTACACGGTATCCCCACCATGTGCCTTTCTTCAGCGCTGCAATACTTCGAGGCCTTCCGCAGCGAACGCCTGCCCCTCAATATGGTGCAAGCCCAGCGCGATTATTTTGGCTCCCACAGCTATGAGCGCATCGACCAAAAAGGCACTTTCCACACCCAATGGGGCTAGTGCTCTGTCAAGGCTAAAACTTCGGCTTGGCAGACCACCGGTTCGCTTCCCTTTTCCTGATTTTTATCTGCATTATGGCTACTAGAAACAAGCTACAAAAATTTGCCGAGCTGCTGCAAATGCCCCACGTGTATGAGTGCTTCAACTTTATGCAACCCGAACTCACCGCCCAAAACGGGGAAGTCATCGATCTACGCGGCCGTTGGGCAAGCACCCACTTCAACAACCAGCACCCCATCACGCTGGAGCTAGCCTGCGGACGTGGAGAATATACCATAGACCTAGCCCGCCAGTATCCCGATAGGAATTTCATCGGCGTGGATGTAAAAGGCGCCCGCATCTGGAAAGGTGCCCACATCGCACAGCAAGAAGGCCTACACAATGCCGCCTTTCTACGCACACGCATCGAGGCCATCGAGTACTTCTTCGGGCCTGGTGAAGTGGAAGAAATCTGGATCACCTTCCCCGACCCTTTCCTAAAAAAAGGAAAATCCAACCGGCGGCTCACCTCCACTTACTTCCTCCAAGCCTACCGTAAAATATTAGCCCCCCAAGGCTGGATGCACCTCAAAACCGATAGCCGCGAACTGTATGATTGGACGCTAGAAACCTTCGCCGAGCAAAGCGCTGTGAAAATTGACTACCACGACCCTGATATCTACGCCCGCCCGTTGCCTATCCCTGAGCTCGCCACCGAGACCTACTACGAGCGCATGCACCGCGATCTAGGGAAAACCATCACCTACATCCGCTTCCGATTCATAGAAGGACAAGAGATTCGCATCCCCAAGCGAAAAAATCAGGAGCCAACAAGTACCTAAGCTTATTGAAGCGCTTAGCCCTCCAGCCCTTTTTGGGCAATCAGCGCTGCGCCGTAGGCGCTCGCCTGCGGGGCATCAGCTACGGCTACGGGACAGCCAGCACGACCGGCCAATAGCTCCAACCAATAGGGCGACTGCACAAAGCCACCGCTGGCGATGATCCGCCGGCTGGGGCGGCCTGTGGCAGCTTCGATGTGCTGGTGTATTTGCAGCAGATTATCCAACATCCCCTCCAGCACCGCGCGGGCAAACTGCGGCACCTGATGATGGCTTCGGATATGTAAAAAAGCCGCCGCAGCGTCTGCCTGATAAATAGGTGCCCGCTCTCCATAAAGATAGGGCTGAAACACGAGGCCTTCGCTCGATACCACTGCTGCAGCGTCCAGCAATTCCCCAATACTTTGGTAGGGGTGGCGCAGCAGCTTAAATAGCCAAGCAATTAGGTTGCCTCCATTATTGCTAGCACCGCCCATCACGTAGTTGGCGCCTAGCAGATGGTAATTGAACAAGCCGAGGCTAGGATCAATCTGCGGCTTTTGGTGGGTGAGGCGCATGGCCGCACTGGTGCCAATCGACAGCGCAACTTCCCCCTCCGCCAATTGGCTGCCCAAGTTGGCCAAACAACCATCGGAGCCGCCGATAAAAAGCGGCACGCCTGCCGTACCTAAGTTGCTAGCCACGGCTGGCTTCCAACGAAGCTGCTGGGTAGGTGCCACAATTTGAGGAAGCTGCCCATGCTGAATGCCCGCCAGCTGACAGGCCGCTTCGTCCCACGCCAAACGGCCGATATCCATCAGTCCACTAGCCGAGGCCAGGTTGGTATCAAGGCACAGCCCCTCCTGCGCCCAGCGGTACACCAAATAGGACTTGATATCGGAAATATAAGCAGCCTTGGAAAAAGATGCAGCACCCTCCCCCACCAGCCAGCGCAGTTTCACCAGCGGCGACATCGGGTGCACGGGCGTGCCCGTTCGCGCCAGCAAGGCTCGCTGCTGCGCTGGGCTAAAATCGGATACTGCCGCTTGGGCGCGTGTATCTGCCCAAGTAAAAAGCGGGCTACAGGGGCGATAAGAAGCATCCAACAATAAGAGGCTGTGCATGGCCGTACACAGACCTATTCCCTCCGGTGGGCGGCCAAGCGAATCAATCAACCGACGCAAACACTGAGTTGCCGCCGCCAGCAAATCATCTGGATTTTGCTCAGCAGCGCCTTTTCTGGGCTGCAGCAAAGCGTAGTTCGCTTGCTGACTAGCTAAGAAGGCACCATCCCCAGCAAAAGCTACCGCCTTGGTAGCCGTAGTACCCATATCCAAGCCAACAAAATAGGCCGGCTGCACGCTTTAAGGCTTTGCAGGGTAATACCCCAAACGCTCGCCTAAGCAACGGAAAGCTTCGCGGAGGTAGGTTTGCTGCTCAGGGCTTAGGGCAATCGTCCGCCGGTGATTGAGATATTCCACGCGGATAATGGCCACCAAATCGTGAGTAAGGAGGTAATATAAATCCATCGGCACCAGCGCGGTATGCTGGTAATGCCGCATATTGGTAGCTTGGCTAAAGTTGCCCAAATCAGGGACGGTGTAAAAACCTACAATGGTATCGGAGGCCATTAAAAATTTTATATTATATCCTTTCTGGGTGCGCAGATAGTGATATTCAGGCAGCTCCAGATGGATGAACAAGACCTGCAAACTATCTGTCTCGCTGTGCATCAGCATGATCTCTCCTTCTGGAGCCAGCTTGGGGCCATCAATAGTTTCTACCTGCGTCAGCAACATATTCCCGATCGGGAAGCTAGCCATACTAAGCGTGCGCAAAGAATCGAAAGGGTCTATTTCATCAATGATTGGCGGGCAGTCCTGCGCCCAAAGCCCCAGCGAAAGGAAAAAGCAAAAGGAAACACGAACTAGCTTTTTGAAAAACATGGCTATTGTATTATGTAGGAATCTCTTGGGGGTTGCTAATCCTAAAAAGAACGGTCAAGGATAGCGATAAGTTTAGTTTTTTTGGCCAGTGGCAGGAGCAAAGATCACTAAAAAGAGCCAGGAACCAAGCACCCGAAAGCCTTAAAACAAAGTGGAGTGCTCAACCGTAATTGAGCACTCCACTAGATGTCTAAGCTAGACTTCCTTGCTTTTAAACAGGCAAGAAAACTATTTCTTGATAGAAATTACGTAGTTGTCATTGTTGTTTGTAGCTGTTTCGTTGATCTCGTCGATCCGAATCAGGTAGGTATTATTATCGCGTACAACGGTGAACATGTCTCCAACCGTCAGCACACCACTTACATCAGTTACGGTGGTTTGTGCGCCTGTTTGGCAGTTGATAGAAGTGCCATCAACTAGCTCAATTCCTCTTTCGTGTGCCGTTAGGATTTGCTGAAGGTTGGTAACATTGTCGAAAGTGAAATTCTCCAACTGGCTAAGATCCACTCTACGCATCACGGCACCGTTGACCGTTCCGATCTGGCGACGCCAGTTCAGTCCGGGGGCTGGCACTGTACAATCCAAGCCTAAGTCGCGGATTTCGGCAGCTGCGGCTCCTGATCCCGTACCGTCGCCCGTATCTAAATCCAGACCACCTGTACCTACAGGGCCTGCTTGGTTGAGGAGCACACCAGAGATTTCTTCTATCTCTGGGATGATGTAGTTGATCACGATGAATTGGCTACCCACGGCACCCGAAGCATCGGTGATGTCAACGCGGAAAGTGTTCGGCCCTTCCGTTACGTTGCTAGGGCGCAGCTCATAAAGTCTGCTCAGCGCAGCGAGGCTTCCCAGATCCGCTGGATTAGAAGAGATCGTGGCTCCAGCAGTAAAAACATCTTGATTGCTCATCAACACATCGTTTTGGTAGAAAGCAATCGTGCTCATCAGAGCGTCGCCTTGCGTAGCTACAACCTCCAGAGAGAAGTTAGCGTTGCCGATGCTGCGATCTTGGTTGTCTTGCAGGCCAGCAGTCCCGAAAGTAACCGTAGCAGGCGTTGAACCAAAGGTGATATTGAGGCTGGTTTCGGCGCGGCGCTGTTCACTGTCTGTTACGATGAAAGTGAAGGTTGCAGAGCCATTTGCCATAGGGGCAACGGGCGTAATCGCAATATCGTAGGAAGTACCGTTCTGATCGGCACCAAAGATACCAAAGGGGTTCTGAGCTTGGGTGCTGCCGTTATCGAAGACCAAGTTGCTGGTAGGTACATTGCTACCATCTTGTTGGATAGTGAGGCTGCTCAGTGGGTTATCACCATCATCCAGAATGACCCGTACATTGAACGTGGGGTTGGCGAAAGGCACCTCTTGGCTAAAGCTAACGAAGCCAGCATCGGGAGCGAGGGTGATGGTAGGGGGCGTATTGGTAGGAACGGGCGTGTCGTCGCCACAAGAAGCGACAAAGAGTACCAGAAAAGCCGAAAATAGCAGGCCTAGAAAGTGAAAGGTGGTTTTTTGCATAACAAATTGATTGAGTTGGTTTTTTGGAATATCAGTATAAAATAATTCTTCTTTTATACTGCCACTACTATCGAATGGGGGTGCAAAGGTACAATTCTTTAGGCAAAATAAAATGAGCCATAAACAGAACGGTCTATGGCTCATTTTATTTCGCGGTCGGCCATTTTGCTAAGCCGCCTCTTGCTAGAACTAATCCATCGCTTCCTGTGCACGCTTGCGCAGCGCTTTCGGTGTCATGGCTCGATAAACCGCTCCCGAATTCTGGAGGATGGCGGTAAGGGTCTCGTCGCTAGCAGCGATGACACCCTCGGCGCTGTTGATCCCCTCGGCAATCAGGTTTTTAGTGATGGCTGGCCCCATCGCTTTTATATGGCGCAGAGGAGTACTGCTCGCCAATTTTATCTTTGGTACGGACGTCGTATCTACCGTCGGCAATATACTAGCTTTTACGCTAGCCGTTTGGGATCGACCTACTTTTTTGGCAGGGGCGGCCGTAGTCTCCTTCTTGGGGCGGCCACTTCTTTTCGTGGCTAGGGGCGTAGCGGCCTCCGCACTGGGTGCAACAACTTTTTTAGGCCGCCCAGTCTTTTTGGCAGGGGCGGCGGTTTCCACACTCACAACCACTTCTTTTTTAGGCCGTCCAGCCTTTTTTGCGGGGGTAGCGGCAGCAGCCTTAGGCGCTTTTGGGGCGGCTGCTGGGGCTGGCTCCCCAGCAGCCAAGGCTCGGAAGGAAGCGGCTGTCCAGCTACCGTAGCGGCGACCACCGTCGGCAAAAATCTCCGCTAGCACGCTGTCTTTAGCCGCCACCGCTTCCGCGACGGTGTGGATGCCTTTAGCTTTAAATTTATCGGCCATGCCCGCGCCGATGCCTTTGATAATGGTCAGTGCCTGTGCATCGGTGGCTGGTTTTTCTTTGGGTGGGCGGCCACCTTTTTTCTTAGCGGGAGCAGCGGTTTCAGCAGTCGCAGCGGCTTCTTTTTGGGGCTCAGCAGCCTTCTTAGCAGGCGCCTTAGCTGCAGCAGCTTTGGGGGTCTTTGTGGCTGCCTTTGTTACTACTTTTACTGCCGGAGCAGTGTCTCCACTGGCGAGTGCGCGGAAGGAAGCGGCTGTCCAGCTACCGTAGCGGCGACCACCGTCGGCAAAAATCT
>DAITME010000032.1:0-17653 GCA_036835305.1 Lewinella sp. | reverse complement strand
CCGCTAGCACGCTGTCTTTAGCCGCCACCGCTTCCGCGATGGTGTGGATGCCCTTGGCTTTAAATTTATCGGCCATGCCCGCACCGATACCTTTGATGTTGGTTAGTGCCTGTACATCGGTGGCTGGTTTTTCTTTGGATGGGCGGCCACCTTTTTTCTTAGCGGGGGCAGCGGTTTCAGCAGTCGCAGCGGTTTCAGCAGTCACAGCGGCTTCTTCTTGGGGCTCAGCAGCCTTTTTATTCTTTTTGGCTTCAGCTGACTCTGCTACTGCTTTTAATTTAGCTGGCCGGCCTGGCTTTTTCTTTGGTACATCAACTGAAGGGACGTCCGCCATGGGGGTCTTCCCTTTTCTACTTTTGGGTGTTGGTTCGAGCCCTTCAAGCCCCTGTTCCAGCGAAGCGATCTCCTTCTCGGCCGCTACGATGGCTTTAAGCGCTTTTTTTTGTACTTTATCTCTAATTTCGAAGCTAGCGTTGATTTCAGCTAGTTTGGCTTTCAGCTTTTTCAGCTGTTTCTTAAGACTGGCCATTGGCTTAGTTTTGTTTGACAATTTTATGTATGTTGTGGTGCTCTGTAAAGCGTAAAACCACTAAAGCGAGGGGGAAACCAATCAGACACTGGCATCCCAAGGGAAGAAAACCTATGAGAGCAAATGATGGCTAACAGATATTGGGAAGTTTGCTGCTGCCAACAATAGCAATTATACTTATTGCTAGTAGGATAAGTAGTTATAACTTTGTTTCAATAAGCATTTTATATGTGTCTATACCTTGACTAAACTAATCCGGATGCAAATATAGCTACATCTGCATTAATTTGCGCTAAAACACTTGATTTATTTTTTTTAGAAAAGTTTAGCTCTTTTTATTTTTGCTTAAAACACTTCTATTCCTCCTCACCCTGCTCCTGCATTTAGTGCCATCTCAGTAAGAAGTTTACAAGGGCAGAGGGGAAGTACACTTAATAGGTTGAAAAAATGAGCCCAAAGGCTTACACGCTTGCGCCCAAGCCGAACTAAGCCTACTAGCAAATTGTTGTAGTCTTTTCATACTTAGCTGTGCGCTTAGCTTTTGTCTAATTGGTTCGGCGAGTTATTTTTATTTTACACAGCATGTTACAAACAACTCTAGCTAAACTGCTGCTGGCGCCCCTATCCTTACTCTACGGCTTGGGCGTGAGTTTGCGCAACTGGTTTTATCGCCGAAATTTGCTGCGGGGTATCTCTTTTAGTTTACCTGTTATTAGTGTAGGGAATTTATCGGTAGGAGGCGCGGGAAAAACGCCGCACATTGAATACCTGATCCGCAAGTTACATCCTTATTTAAACGTAGCAACATTAAGCCGTGGTTATCGCCGCAAAACACGTGGTTTTTTACGGGTCGAAAACCACATGAACGCGGAAATGGTGGGAGACGAACCCTTGCAGTATAAGCGGAAGTTTCCAGATATTGAAGTAACGGTAGCAGAGGAGCGCGCGCTGGCTATTCCATTATTGGTAGGAGCCAGGCCTGATACCCAATTGGTGTTGTTAGACGACGCTTTCCAACACCGCGCTGTGCGGCCGGGCTTAAATATTTTATTGACGGAATACGACCGGCCCTTTACCCGCGATTATTTATTGCCCAGCGGTCGGCTACGGGAGTGGCGCAGTGCCTACATTCGGGCAGATATTATTATCGTTACGAAATGCCCAGCTGATTTAAGTTCGGAAGCCGCCGAGCTTTTAAAAGGAGAAATTGATCCGCAGCCACACCAGCGAGTATTTTTTAGTTATTACAATTATGCAGCGCCTTACTATTTGCTAGATAGCCGCTACCGGCTACAGATGACGGCCGACCTGGATATTTTACTGATCAGTGCGATCGCTAATACAGATTATCTATTGGCTTATTTAAATCAAAAAAGCCAGCGTGTACGTTCTATCGATTACGAAGATCACCACTATTTTGATAAGCGCGATTTAAGTAATTTAAAGATGCAGTTGGAGGCTATCCCCGGCCGAAAAAAAGTAATTATTACCACTGAAAAAGATGCAACGCGCTTGGAACTACACCAAGCGTTTATACAAGCCGAAAAACTACCTATTTTCGTTTTGCCCTTAGAAGTTCGCTTTCATTTCGAGGAAGAAGCTACCTTTGACGCATTAATTCAAAACTTTATGCTCAATTTCCGCGCATGAAAGCTACTGTTCCTCCTGCTAAGCTTATAGCAAAATTAAAACAAAAAACGCCACCTCGCCGAGGGCTGGGGGCTGCCCTGTCGATGGGTCTTTACCGGCTATTGCGCTTTATGAGCCGCTGGTTTTTGCGCGTCTTGTATCCCGGTATGGTGGTAGAAGGTCGCGAACATGTACGGATCGACGGGCCTTTTATCTTGGCGGGCAACCACCCCAATACCCTAGTGGATCCGCTCATACAAGGCATCCATCTTGAGAAACGGCTTTTCTTCATGGCCAATGCTGGTTTGTTTGCCAACCCTTTAATGGCCAGATTTTTGCTTTTTGCGGGGGTGATACCCATTGCTCGCCGAGGGGTTGATGGTGCCGCCGGCCGAAAAATAGATAACAACGAAAGCTTCACCGCAGCCTATGAGCATTTCGAGCGCGACGGCATCATGTTTGTGGCACCAGAGGGCGGTAGCGAGCTAGAACGGCGGCTTCGGCGGCCACTAAAACTAGGAACCGCCCGGATGGCTTTTGCCGCCGAAGAGCGCAACCAATGGCAATTGGGACTGCAAGTGGTACCCACTGGCGGCAACTATGAGGCACCCACCCGCTGCTTCTCGCGAGCCTTTGTCCGCTTTGGAGCGCCTATACGGGTGGCAGACTGGCAAACTGCCTACTTAGAAAATCCTCGGGAAGCCATCAAAGATTTCACCGAGCACCTCGGCGAGCGCATGGCCGATCTGGTCGTGGATACGCGCAACAAGACAGAAGAACGCTGCCTGCGCCCCATCGAGCGGGCCATTCAGAACGACGCCCCCTTGCTGCCCGATGCCCACCACTACCGTGTCCGAGCGCTCCTTAGCCACCTTCGGACCCTCGATGAAAGTAGCTACGAAAAACTTTGCCAACACGCCCGGAACTACGAACGCCTTCTCAAAAAAGCGAAAATAGATGACCTCGTGCTCAGTAGCCACCCTGCCAAAAAACCAAGCTGGGGACATTTCCTAGGGCTACCACTGTTCCTCTATGGCGGGCTCAACCACCTGCTGCTCTTATTGCTCGTGGAGGCCATCTGGAAATCCATCAAGACCTATCGCAACTACGCCGGTACCGTGCGCGGACTGGTTGGCAGCCTGTTGCTACCTGTATTTTACGGATTGCAAACCTGGCTACTGTCGTTCCTTATCGGCTCTTGGGCTTGGCTGTATTTGCTAACGTTGCCTGTCTTTGGCTTGTTCGCACTGGCTTACTACACCACCTACCGCCCCTTTTGGCTGGCGCTGCTAGGCAAAAAGAAAGCAACTAAAGAAATGGCTGTCTTGAGGTTGCGCTTGCTCAAAGCGATGAAGTAAGCTATTTTTTTCGAGCCATTACAGCTCTAGCAGCAGCCAATACATCTTTGGTCCCTAGGCCGTATTTCTCCAGCAGTTCTTCTACCGGGCCGGATTCTCCGAAGGTATCCTGCGTAGCTACATAAGCCTGTGGGGTAGGGGCATGTTTGCTTAGGCATTCGGCCACAGCAGAGCCCAGACCACCGTACATATTATGCTCTTCACAAGTGACCACGCAGCCTGTTTTTTTGGCGGAAGCGATGATGGCCGCTTCATCCAATGGCTTGATGGTGTGGATATTGATCAGATCAACGCTGACGCCCTCTGCCTCCAAGGCTTTGGCTGCTTCCACCGCATTCCAGACCAAATGCCCCGTAGCAATAATGGTGACATCACTGCCTTCGTTCAGTTGTATCGCTTTACCAATCTCGAGAACCTGGTCTGCTGGCATAAAGACTGGCCAGCTAGGGCGGCCGAAGCGCAGATAGGCGGGACCTTCGTGTTTGGCCAAAGCCAGCACAGCAGCCTTGGTTTGGTTATAATCGCAGGGATTGATAACGGTCATTCCTGGCAGCATGCGCATCATGCCAATATCTTCCAATATTTGGTGGGTAGCACCGTCTTCACCCAGTGTTAGACCAGCGTGGCTAGCGCAGATTTTTACGTTCTTGTGGCTATAGGCGATGCTCTGCCGGATTTGGTCATAGACGCGGCCAGTGGCGAAATTCGCAAAAGTGGTCACCATTGGGATTTTCCCAGCGGTAGCTAAACCAGCTGCGACGCCCATCATATTGGCTTCCGAAATGCCACACTGAATAAAGCGGTCGGGGTGTGCTTCGATGAAACCATCGGCTTTCATGGAGCCGCGCAGGTCGGCCGTGAGCATGAGAATATTATCGTATAGCTCACCCGCTGCTTGGATGCCTGCACCGAAGCCATCGCGAGTAGCTTTTTTGCCCGTGGATTGAATATCGTGGAGGGTCATATCTTTATAATTAAGCGCTCTTGTTGAAGCGCGAGCGCACTTAGTTATTGAATAAATTACAAATTGGCTGGCTTAGATGCCTTCGGCAGGGAAATCGCCTAGCGTCTCCTCTAGCTGTGCCAAAGCCTGAAGGGTCTGTTCCTTGTTGGGTGCCTTACCATGCCAGTGGTGGGTGCCTTCCATAAAGTCAACACCTTTACCCATGGCCGTGGTCATAATGATACAGACAGGTTGGCCCGTCTTGGGGCGGGCAACCACCTCCCGAAGCGTTTTCACCACTTCGGCCATATCGTTGCCATCCACGCGAACGATATCCCAGCCAAAGGCGGCCCATTTTTCGCCAAGATCGCCCAGATACATCACCTCATCCGTGGGGCCGTCTATTTGCTGGCCATTGTTATCGATGATGACAACCAGATTGTCTAATTTATGATGCGGCGCAAAGAGGGCAGCTTCCCATATCTGACCTTCTTGTTGCTCGCCATCCCCCGTGAGGACGAAAACACTGCGCTCGTCGCCTTCCATTTTCTTCGCCAAAGCTAGTCCGGCAGCTACACTTACGCCTTGCCCAAGAGAGCCCGAGGCAATCCGAACCCCCGGCAAGTGCTCGTGGGTAGTAGGGTGGCCCTGAAGCCTAGAATTGAGCGCGCGAAAAGTCTTGAGCTCTTCAACAGGGAAGTAGCCCGCGCGCGCCAGCACACTGTACCAGACTGGCGATATGTGCCCATTGCTGAGAAAAAACACGTCTTCTCCCTTCCCATTCATCTGAAAGGAGGGATCGTGTTGCATAATATCGAAGTAGAGCGCAACGAGTAAATCGGTACAACCAAGAGAACCACCCGGGTGGCCACTTTGGCAAAGATATACCTGCCGAATGATGTCTCTCCGTACCTGAGCGGCTATTTTTTGAAGTTCTTGTATGTCAGCCATAAATTAGATAGAGTGAAATAATGAGTGAAAGCATCGCAAAGATATAAAAGATTCGGCTGAATGCGGCGGCTCTTTTTGATTAATCGCTGCCGCAGGAGCAGAAAACTAATCTAATCCAAGGATCTGGCTATAAACAGCCGTCATAATCCGCGGCCGGATATTGAGATCATAAATTGCCCGGCTGTTGCGGCTGGGATGTACGCGGTTGCTCATAAAAACGAAAACTAAGTCGTGTTCCGGATCCGCCCAAACAAAGGTGCCCGTGTAGCCACTGTGGCCAAAACTGTTGGGGGAAGCGGCCTTGGCTACACTACTCCGCTGAGCATTGTATTCCAGAAGAGGTTTATCGAAGCCTAGGCCTCGGTGGTTGTTGTTGTGGGGAAACTGTACGCGGGTGAACGCCCGAACAGTCGCTTCCTGAAAATACCGACGGCCACCATAGTGCCCACCGTTAACCAGCATTTGCCAGAGTTTAGCGAGATCCAGAGCACTACTAAACAGACCTGCATTGGCGCTGACACCCTCCATCATAGCGGCACCTTCATCGTGCACTACGCCGTGCAACAATTGATGCCTAAAGAAAGTATCGCGCTCGGTGGGTACGATCTGATCCGGCGAAAATCCCTTATCGAGCGGACGGTAAGTAAGCGTCGTAGCACCCAGCGGAGCATAAAAATTTTCCTCCAAATAGGCCGTATATTCTTGGCCTGTGCTGCGGCTCACATAGTCCGGTAGCAAATAAAAAATAAGCCCCGAGTATTGGTACTTTGCCTCCGCTTCCAAGGGCGATTTCTTAATCGCCCGGTAGATATAGCGCTCTTTAAAGCGCCGATGTTGCCAGATGGAATCGCCAAGGGGAATGTTGTATTTTTTGGAAGGTTTTCCCTTCAGTGTTCCCGCTTTAAAGCGCCCTTCGTTGGTGCGCTTTCCATCCCACTTCTTTCGCCAAGGGTAGCGGGCATTTCCTTTTAGCGTGCTCTGCCAATAGGGCACCCAAGGCCGAAGCCGCGCCTGATGGGCCAGCGCGTCGCGCAGGGGAATACCAGCTTTGTCTGTACCTTTGAAGAGTGGAAAAATATCGGCTAAGGGCGCATCTAAGTCTAGGATATTGCGCTCGTATTGTTGCATCAAAACCAGCAGCGCCGAACTAGCTTTTGTGACAGAAGCCAAATCATATAGATCGTCTTTTCCTACTGCCCTTTGTTTTTGATAGGTATGGAAGCCAGCCGCCTGGTGTAAGACAATTTCACCTTTGTGCGCCACCAAAACCTGGGCACCAGGAAAAGCCTTTGCTTCTATTCCTTCCTCTAAAATGCGCTGTACTTCGCGCTCCAACGCCAAATTGGCTCGGCCAAAGAAAAGGGTATCTTGCCCATATAAAGCGGCCGTGAGAAAATATAAACATCCAGCAAAAATAGTCTTGATCATGAGGAGAAATTTTATTGAACGGGCAATGGGAATGCACAATGTACACTGATTAATATGCAATATGTTGGCTTTTTTTAAGAATTTGGAATGCTTTGGGCTGCGCGGGGAAGTTTTGCTATGGCACAAGTGCAGGAGCCATGTTTTGCTCTTTTTGAGCCATGTTTTTGGTTTTACAGGCTGCTTTCGACCTTTAGCTGCCGGCTTTAGGCTAGCAGAGTGCCTCGTATGCCTGCTCGGTCGAGCAGGAGCTCGATTTACCTAGGGGGACGCTCCTTCCATCAGCACCGCAGCCACTAATAGTGACCGATTTTAAAGCGCCGCTACCTCATCAAGTGCCAAAATTGACGCCCGAACGACAAGCAAAAATCCTTTTGAGGCGTTAATATAGCTAGTAAGCTGTACTTTTAGCACAAATCTTTGGTGTATGCCACGTATATTACTCTTTTTTTTTCTCCTTCTGCCCCAATTGGTGCTTTATGCCACTCACAACCGGGCAGGGGAAATTATTGTAGAACATCAAGGTGAGTGCGGCGGCCCCAGCAATGCTGTTTGTGCCACCATCATCACTTACACGGAGTTTCCTAGTGATGCCGATCGGGATAGCTTGCCCATCGACTGGGGCGATGGTACCATTGAAATTATTGCCCGCACAGCAGCCAGCATGGCGGCGCCAGGTATTAGACGAAATGAATACACCTTTTGCCATAGCTACACCGGGCCGGGCACCTATTTCATACAAACCGAAGACCCTAATAGGATTGGGGGTATTCTGAACGTTAATTTCCCCAATTCCATCCAAGTTCGGTTTAGTATTTTCACGGTTTACACCCTTACCAACCCCACTTTCTTTGGTTGTAATTCTTCGCCGGTGCTGCAAACTTCGCCGCTGGATCAGGCTTGCGTGGGGGAGGTATGGACACACAATCCGGGTGCTTTCGACCCTGATGGCGACAGCCTGAGCTTCGAGCTAGCCGTTCCGCTGATGTCGCGCGGGATGCCCGTACCCAACTATGTTTTTCCCAACCTAGTGGGCGGCACGGGGACGCTGAATATTGACGCTCAGACGGGGCAAATTAGCTGGGATGCGCCGAATGTGCCAGGAGAATATAACCTAGCTTTTCTGGTGATTAGCTACCGCAACGGTTTGGTGCTGGATACCATGATCCGGGATATGCAAATTTTGGTAAGGGATTGCATGAACGATCCGCCTGTGATCGAGCTAGCCGTAGAAGAAATCTGTGTAGTAGCCGGGGAGTTGATAGAATTTGAAGTGGTGGCCACCGCGCCCCTCACGGATACGGATCAGCGCGTACGCCTGAGTGCGGCTGGCGGTCCCTTCATCGCGGCGGCGCCTCAAGCTACCTTCTTGCCGGTAGGTTTGGATGATTACCAACAAGACCCCCTTTCGCGCACCTTCCGATGGCAAACTAGCTGCGAGCACATTAGCAACCAGCCGTATTTTGTAGTTTTCAGGGCAGAGGACGATTTCTTCAATGGTACTTCTGGCCTCACCACCATCCGAACCGTTAGCATCAAAGTGGTGGCTCCGCCGCCTCAGGAAGTGAACGCTCAAGAAGAGCCTGGGCTAGTTACGGTCTCTTGGGCGCTACCCTATTTTTGTGAGGATCTCCAAGCCCCAGAGTTCAGCGGCTTTACGGTATGGCGGCGCGAGGGCAGCGATAATACCCCTATCGATAGCTGTGTAACTGGCATGGAAGGCCGGGGATACACCTTGCTTACCCCTCAGCCCATCCGCGAAATCGACGGCCCCAACTACGTTTACTTCGACGATACGGTGGAGCGCGGCCGTACCTATTGCTATCGCTTGCTATCTGTTTTTGCGCGCCGCTCGCCTATCAATGACTTAATTTTTGAGGACCTGGAGTCTATTCCCAGCGAGGAGGTCTGCGTACAGTTACCGCGCGATCTGCCGCTGCTGACGCAGGTAGATGTGGAAGTTACTGACCCTAGCAATGGACAGATTCAGGTTTGCTGGATAAAACCAGAGGCCGAAGCGCTGGATACGCTCCTCAACCCGGGCCCCTACCGCTATGTACTCTCCAGAGCTGTTGGCTTACAAGCCGCCGCTAGTGATTTCAGTCCCATTCAGGCGTTCATCGCCCCCACCTTCAGTAGCCCTGTGGATACTTGCTGGCTAGATAGTGGCTTGGCTACCAGTAATACTGGCTATAGTTACCGCATCGATCTGTTTGTCAATAACGAAAGTAGCCCCATTGAAGGTGCGCAGCCAGCGTCTTCGGTCTTGCTCTCCGCAGCGCCTACCGATCGGGCCGTGGCCTTGAGTTGGGAGGAAAATGTGCCTTGGGAAAATTTTGCTTACGACGTTTTTCGCAAATTGCCGGGCGCGGCTACTTTTGATAGCCTTACTACGGTCAGCCTCCCCAATTTTCGGGATGAAAACCTAGAAAATGGCCAGGAGTACTGCTATTTTATCCGCGCGGCTGGTAGTTACGGTGTGGAGAGTATCCCCAGCCCACTCCTCAACCGCAGTCAGGAGTTGTGTGCACAGCCCACCGATAATGTAGCACCCTGCCCGCCTGTGCTATCGGTTTCCAGTGTGTGCGATAGGGGCGTAGATTGTACCCTCGAGGAGAACTTGTTTAATATACTCACCTGGGTAGCACCCGAGGAGGTTTGTGGCGATGAAGACGTCGTGGGTTACCGCATCTACTTTGCCGCCCAAGCAGATGAAAGCCCCCAATTGGTGGGAAATATCAGCAGTGCTTCGGTGCTGCGCTTCGAACATCGCCCGCCCAACGCCAGTATTGTAGGCTGTTATACCATCACAGCCATAGACGCCAACGGCAACGAGAGCGAAGTCAGTAATGAAGTCTGCGTTACCAACTGCCCATTTTATGAACTGCCCAACGTCTTTACCCCGAATGGGGATAACCAGAATGATCTTTTCCGCCCCAGAGCTTACTGTTTTGTGGAGCGCATCGAGCTACAAATCCTCAACCGCTGGGGGCAAGTTGTCTTCGAAACCACCGAACCAGAAATCAACTGGGATGGGAACAACCTGAGCGGACAAGCACTCGCCGAGGGTACCTACTACTACGTCTGCCGGGTCTTCGAGCGGCAGCTAGACGGCGTCTTCGAAAGCGGCGAACCATTGAGAGGATATGTGGAACTCATTCGTAATTAGAAAGACTATGGCAAATAAAAACAAAAAAAATAGCGCTAACGCTCGTGCCAACGGCCAATTACACCGCGTTGAGGGAGGCGACATCGTAGGGGGGAAGACAGCAGCTGAGCAAAAAAACCGGCTGGTAGATAAGCGCATCCGCGCAAGGATGGGGCAAGAGGCGGCTAGGCTGGATGAATTGGCCAGCCAACCAATCAACGAGGAAAAACGCGAGGCTATTCAGGAATATCTTCAAAAATTTTCAGCCGACGAGCGGCAACTGTTGCTAGAGGCCCTATCGGTGGATGAATTCCTCCCTACCGGTGCCGCTATTAAATTGCACCCCGACGAAGAACTCTCCCCCAACTGGCGCCAGGGTGGTTACCCTTACCTCAACCTCCTTTCACGCAAGGCCTACGAGCGGCAAAAATATGACTTGCAAGTGGAGCTGCTAAAGTTGCAGGCATGGGCGAAGAAAACAGGCGCCCGCGTCATCGTCTTATTCGAAGGCCGAGACGCCGCAGGTAAAGGCGGTACTATCAAGCGTGTTATGGAGCACCTCAACCCGAGGGGTGCACGGGTAGTAGCCCTGGAAAAGCCCACCGAAGAAGAAAAAGGACAATGGTACTTCCAGCGCTACATCAAGCACCTGCCTACCTCTGGGGAAATTGTACTTTTTGATCGTTCTTGGTACAACCGAGCAGGCGTGGAGCGGGTGATGAATTTCTGTACGGATGAAGAATACAAGGAATTTATCCGCCAAGTGCCTGACTTCGAGCTGAACCTCATCCGAAGTGGCATCATACTAGTAAAATTCTGGTTTTCGGTGAGCCAAGAGGAGCAAAAAAAGCGCTTCAAGGACAGAGAGCTACACCCGCTGAAGCAGTGGAAACTTTCCCCCATCGACCGAGCCTCGCTGGATAAATGGGATGAATACACCGCAGCAAAAGAAAAGATGTTCTTCTATACCGATACGGCCGATTCGCCTTGGATTGTGGTAAAGTCCGACTGTAAAAAACGCGCCCGCCTCAATGCGATGCGTTACCTGCTGCACAAAATACCCTACGAGGCCAAAGACCTGAAAAAAATAGGTAAAATAGATCCACTATTAGTTGGCCGCTCTAATGTCATTTACGAGAAAGGAGAGAACCTGCTGGTAGAAGAAGGGTCAGAGGATAAATAGTGGATTCATTTTTTTTTGCCTCCAAAAGGCACTTTTTCAGAGTAGCTCAAATTTAAAGTGTAATTTAGTGGCCTTGCTGGGTTTATCGCAGCAAAGACCACCCATTAAAATACACTTCCCCATGCGTTTATTTCTGCCTTTTCGCGGCTTTGCCAAAGTGCTAGTCTTCAGTTTGTGTAGCTGTTTCCTTCAGGCGCTTGCTGCGCAGGATCTACACATTTACTATGATGCTCACACAGACTCCAGCTACTACAAAATCAATGGCCGATCGGTCAGCAAGCCTCAGGTCAAGAAGGGGCAGCAGGTGGTGGTACATGTGGAGAACTACAACAATTATCTGTACAACCTTGAGCTGCAATGGCAAAACCAGCGGGCGGGCTATGCTGCTGCCAGCGGGCTAGGCTATGCTGGTCAGGAGGATGGTGGCGGGCTAAATCCGCTGTCCTTGTTATTAGGCGGGGGATCACCCTTGGATGTCTTATCGATGGTGGGGGGAGGTAGCGAACCGCCTCGGCTCAGCTCGGGTTTCGGTTTTGCGGAGGAAGGAGTAAGCAAGCCAGCGATTCCTTCAGCTGTTCAGCAGCAACTGGCGAGTTTTTCAAAAGCCGTACGAGCGGCCGAAAGCATTGCTTATGAGCTAGAAGCCATCGAGCTGAACGCCAAAAACCTGTTGGAAGCCCAGCAAATCCAAACCTTCGCCGCTGCCGAACTACAACGCTTGTGTACCAACAAACAGCTGCCACCTACTCAAATAAAAGCCCTCTCGGGGGAATACATCTCCCGTATTTTCAATGAGCAAGACCCTAAAAAAATCGATCTCGGCAGCATCCTACAAAAGTCTAAGCCTATGCAGGAGTATTACGACTTAAAAAATTCATATGCATACGGCGTATCGGACTATGCGAAGGAGGTGGGCCAGATGGAAGCTTACCTAAACACGCTTCGCCTTTTGGCCGATATGACGGAGGGAGATGTCTTGGCACCTATGTTGGAGGAAGCGAACACTACTTTCCAAAGCGCTAGCAAAAACGCAGCGACCTATGCGGGAAACCTAGAAGCCTTAGATCAGCAAACAGAAGCGATGCAAGGCTTGGGTACCCGCGAGTTGGCCAATCTGCGCTTACAATATCTTTCTATCATGGAGAATGATTTCCATAAAACTTTCCGCCATACGGTAACGGAAGACGAGTTGGATTTTAGCTTGGTGTTTACGCCTGTCGATTCTTTCCAGTCAGCTGGCCTCACGAGTAAAAGCGTGCAGCCGGTGGCTCTGAACGTCTATGGTGGCATACAAATCAACGCCAGTATCGGGCTGAGTTTTGGGCAGTTTTTCGAGCAGCCACAAAACTATTTTGTACGCGACTCTATCATCCGGCAAAGCGACAAAGACACCTTCACGCCTTACATCACCTCCTTTATACATTTTTACCCCCAAAGCAAGCGAGGTGCCTCCTTGGGAGGGAGCTTCGGTGTGGGCTTGCCCATCGGTAGCGGTACGAGCCTAGACGCCATTACTTTTTTCTTAGGGCCTAGCTTGATTATCGGTCGGCAGCAGCGCATCACGCTAAGCGGGGGGCTATTGGGCGGAAAGGTAGCCCAGCTAGACGGGGGGTACAAAGTGGGGGATACTTTCGACTTCAACTCCGATTTCCTACCCATTAGCAATACCTACCGCCTAGGTTATGCCTTGGGGCTTTCTTTCAACCTAGGAAGCGGCCGATAATATTACATACTCCCTTTCGTTTGAAGTAGTAAAATACTTGTATGCGCGATCCCAACACTCCTTTTCGGGTATTGGCTGTTTGTTTGGGAAATATTTGCCGAAGCCCCCTAGCGGAAGCCCTGCTATCGCGTGCAGCCCAAGCAAACGGCTTGGAATGGGAAGTAGATTCGGCAGGTACTGGCGGCTGGCATGTAGGTGCCCCTCCCGACCCCAGAGGCCAAGCAGTGGCCAAGCAATACGGGCTAGATATTTCTAAACAACGCGGCCGCCGCCTCAAAGCCCAAGACCTGGATGATTATGACCTCATCCTGGCTATGGATAGCCGCAATCTGGAGACCCTGCAAAGCTTCGCTGCCAAGCCCGAGCAAAAGGACAAAATAAAGCTCCTGCTTGCTTATGCCGAGCTGGAAGAAGCCCACGGCCCCGATGTGTTTGATCCTTATTGGGATGACAGCCGTTTTGAGGAAGTTTTCCTGCTGATTGAAAACGCCGCGAATCGGGTAGCAGAAAAGGTTCGCCACGAATGGGCAGTGAATCGTTGAATGGGCGATGGACGAGTGACAATTAGGACATACACACCTTACTTTAGTCGTAATTTTAATTTGTCATTGATTCTCCCCTCCTTGCTCTTAAGAGAAAACTTTGCTCCTGCGCAAGCCAAAACTGCTTAGTTGCAATACAAAGGAACTTTTCGTCGCCGTAGCGCTGCTATGACTCCTCAAATGAGCTTTGTCAGACGAAAAAATCATCTTTTTTTAGCGCAAAAGTGCACCTCCTAAGTAGTTGAGTACTCGGACAAAAATAATCACACCTTTGCACTCGGCATTTTTTGCTCCCAGCCAGTGTTAAAAAGCCTCGTCTTAACACCACTGAGCCTACGTTTTTTGCCTCGGTTGAAAGCAAAATCTACCAGATTGAAAAGTCGCATCAAATTTGTCCGAGTACTTACATACAAAATAGCTATCTTAGCGGAGTGAAAACGCATAAGATACTCAACGACCCCGTTTATGGCTTTGTGAGCATCCCCTATGGGATACTCTTTGACTTGGTGGAGCACCCTTATTTCCAGCGGCTGCGGCGCATCAAGCAGGTGAGTCTAACGCATTATGTGTATCCGGGTGCCTTGCATACCCGCTTCCATCACGCTTTGGGAGCTTTGCACTTGATGCAGCAAGCCGTAAGTGTGCTACGCGGCAAAGGCGTGGAAATCACCGACGAGGAAGCGGAAGGCGTGCAAATAGCGATCTTGTTGCACGATATTGGTCACGGCCCTTTTAGCCATACCTTAGAGCACACCCTCATTGAGGTGCAGCACGAAGAAGTGGGCCTGTATTTTATGCAGCAGCTCAATGTGCAGTTCAAGGGGCGGCTTTCGCTGGCGATACAGATATTTTGGGGGCAGTACCACAAGCCTTTTTTGAGTCAGCTCGTCTCGGGCCAATTGGATATGGATCGGATGGACTACCTCAACCGCGACAGCTATTTTACAGGTGTTAGCGAAGGCGTTATTGGCTACGACCGCATTATTAAGATGCTGCATGTAGCAGACGGGCACTTGGTTATAGAGGAAAAAGGCATTTATAGCGTTGAACGTTTCCTAACCAGCCGGCGCATCATGTACTGGCAAGTATATTTGCACAAAACTGTGCTGGCTGCCGAGCAAATGCTGGTGCAAGTACTAAGGCGGGCACGCACGCTCTACCGCGAAGGAGTAGCGGTTTGGGCACCGCCCAGCCTCACTTATTTCCTAGAAAATACCATCACGGCCCAAGATTTCGAGACCGATATGCGCGGACAGCTCGAGCATTTTGCCCGCCTGGATGATACCGATATTGCGGCGGCCATCAAAGCTTGGCAGCAGCACCCCGACGCCACCCTCTCCTACCTCAGTTGGGGGCTTATCAATCGGCGCTTATTTCGTTTGGAATTTAGTCCGCAGCCTTTTGAAGAAGCAGATAATGAGCGAATTAGAGCTGCCATTCGGCGGGAGCCGCGCTTTCCCAAAGGGCAAGAATCTTATTATTTTCTGCTTGGCAAGGAGAGCAATGCCGCCTATACTCTGAGCAGTAAAGAAATTTTTGTTTTGACAAAAAAAGGCGGGGTTGTTCCGATGTCTGGCCTCAGTGATTTTGGGATCGAAGCCCGTACTTTCACGAAACATTACCGAGCCTACCCGAAGGATTTGTTGATCTTATCCTAACTTCGGCATTCGTTTATCCATAATTTTCTGCTCGTGCAACCACTTTTCACCAATGATGCGATTGTTTTTGGCCTGTTGCTCCTCACGCTAGCGCTGGTTTTTTACACAGAGGGCAGTGGGCATCCCTTCTGGCGGAAGTTCTATACTTTTGTTCCGGCCTTGCTACTTTGCTATTTCTTGCCGGCGCTGCTGCATTGGCCTTTGGGGCTGATCGCTTATGAGTGGTACACCCCTGCCTTCGGGGAAGCGTTGGCGGCAAAAGGCTTGGTCGCTCCTGCGGGCTTATCGATGAACGAAATCAACCTTTGGCTGGGTACGCAGGGCTATGAAGCTCGTGATTTCTCGGCCTATACCGCCAAGAGCAAACTATATTTTGTTGCCAGCCGCTATCTACTGCCCGCTAGTTTGGTACTGCTGTGTTTGAGCATCGATCTCAAAGGCGTTTTCAACCTAGGTTGGCGAGCGCTGGTGATGTTTTTTACGGCCACTTTGGGCATTGTACTAGGCGGGCCTATTGCTTTGGTCATCATTACCAACGTTTTTCCGGGCCTCATCAGTTTGGAGCCTGAACAACTCTGGCGAGGCTTGAGTACAATTGCGGGTAGTTGGATTGGCGGCGGTGCCAACCAAACAGCGATGAAAGAGATTTTTGAAGTGCCTAGCGGCATCTTTGGCCAGATGGTAGTAGTGGATATCCTGGTGGCGAATATATGGATGGGCGTATTGCTTTTTGGCACCAATATTAGTCAGCGTATTGATCGTTGGCTAGGGGCGGATAACACGGCCATCACGGAGCTAAAAGAGCGGGTAGAGTCCTATACTGCTCAGGTAAAACGCATCCCCACCACCCGCGATATGTTCTTCCTGGGCGGTGTTGCCTTTGGTGCGGTGGCGCTGTCGCATTTGCTAGCGGATATCGCTACTCCTTTTTTCGAGGCCCGCATCGACTGGCTCAACCAATACGGTCTGAGCAGCTTGGCTTCGAGTTTTTTCTGGTTGGTGGTGGTTTGTACCACGGTGGGCTTGCTGCTGAGCCTCACCAGGTTGAGAGCCTTGGAAGGGGTGGGTGCTAGCCGTTGGGGTTCCGTGTTCATCTATATTCTGGTAGCCACCATCGGGATGCAGATGAACATTGGGGATGTGTTTAGTAACTTAGGGCTTTTCGCTGTTGGTGCCATATGGATGCTGATGCATGTAAGCTTTTTGCTGCTGATGGCCTACCTGATCAAGGCCCCCTTCTTTTTTGTGGCGGTGGGCTCCCAAGCCAATGTAGGCGGGGCGGCTTCAGCACCCGTGGTGGCGAGTGCTTTTAGTCCCGCCTTGGCTCCTGTTGGGGTCTTGATGGCGGTGTTGGGCTATGCGGTAGGCACCTACGGGGCATTGATTTGTGCCTACCTAATGCAGGTTGTGGTGGGGGGCTAGGCTGGCCCCCCCCTAAAATGGTCAGTTGGACGCATCCAACAGTACTTTTTTTGTTTCCATATCAAAGGAAAGTGTTCGAATTAGTATAATTATGAAAGACGGTCTATTCTCTCGAGGTATAGGTTGGATGCTGCTCTTTGCTTTGGGGTTTGCACTGCCGGCACAAACAACCGGAGCCATACCCACCTACACGGTGGAAGGGAATATCCGAGAACAGATGGCGCTCGGGGATTCCCTACTGTTTTATGTAGATACGGCCGGACTGTATGGCATTGAAGATGTATTGCTTTTTCCAGATGAGCTGTTCGTACAGTCCCCTCCGCCCGTTTCTGCTGACCAGCCTTTCTTCATTTGGACGCGAATAAGGATAAAAAACGAAGGAATCGAAAACAGCAATTTATATGCTAGTTCCTGCCTGAACTTCAAAAGTTTTTGGCTCTATACTGTTGTAGAAGGAAGCGTTATCGGAAAAGAGTATACATCGATGCTCGAGCCGCCGAAAGAAAAATCGGTACTCACCAAATCTTATTTCCTTCCACTTAGTTTAGAAGCGGGAGCGGTGCGGACGTATTTCATCCGTTTGTTGGCCGAAAATGCTGCTGACTTGGATCACAGGAAACACCTTAGCCTAACTGCTCAGAAATCCGTTCATCACAGCCTGGCTACCAAGCAAATTTGGCAAGCTTTTTATGCGGGTGTGATGTTGCTTTTCTGTGTATTTAGTCTTTTCCTATTCCGCATTTTCAGGGAAAAGAGTTTCGTATATTTTGCCCTGCAAACCTTCTTTTTCATCTTGTATTTCCTAGAGGTCAGTGGCCTAATAGAAGCTTTTCTTACTAATCGGTTTCTAGCGAATAATGTTAATCTCTCCATCTGGTTGGTATCTGGTCTGGTCTGGTCTATTTTTCTTTTTACTTCTCATCGTTTGGCCCTGAAGCGGCGTTGTTGCATGAATCAAGCTACCGAACATAGCTATCGCTGATTTTTTATTTTTTTAACCCACTTTTTTGACTTCAGAAATAGGCATACCAAGGGCTGTCATTTTGTTTATCACCTTTATTTTAACCTTAGTTTCTGCTTGTTGTCGTGTAACTATTCAGGGGTCTTCCACCGCCAAATTCTAAAAAAGGATTATCTTTGAC
>DAITME010000031.1:11573-41887 GCA_036835305.1 Lewinella sp. | reverse complement strand
GCCAAACAGAAATTTTCTCCCTCAGCCCCGGCTTTCTAGGCGCGGATACGCTGTATTGCGACACCATCGACATCCAGCCCATCCTGCCGCTGGTGCCGCCCGATTTTGAGGCCGCTTATGCTTGGCAGGATAGCAGCCGCAACGCCACTTATTTACCGCCTGGAGAAGGCACCTACATCCTCGCCATCACCTTCGATGAGGGAAGCTGTACGATGCTGGACACGGTGGAAATAGACGTCTCTACGCTGGAAAATATCGATTGGTTCCCTGCTTACGAGCTGCTGGATGTCACTTGCCCTGCTGGCGAGGATGGGCAGGTCTTGGTTTATACCGATAGCTTGGCTGTCCGCTTGGGGGAGGCTATGCACAATCCGGGCGAAATCGCTGATTTTAACCAGCTCCGCGCAGGTACTTATCGCCTAGAAGTGACAGGGCCAACGGGCTGCGCCGAAGGCTTCGATATCGAGCTGACCGCCCCGCCGCCGATAGTCACCGACCTACCCGAAGTTTTGCTTATTCGGGAGGAGCGGACGGCTTCGGTCAGCGTCCGCACCGAAGGCGGCACGGCACCCTACACCTACCGCTGGCTAGGAGGAGATACTACCCATCTGGCTACTCAAGATGGCGCAAATCAAGTCTTCTCTTCGCCCATCACCCAGCGCTACGATCTGGAAATCAGCGATGCCTTGGGCTGTTTGGATACGGCTTCGGTCTTGCTGGTGGTAGATCGGCCGAAGCGGCATTTCTTGCCCACCGCCTTTAGCCCCAACTTCGATGGTATCAACGACCGCTTGGAGGTCTATGGCGAAGCCGCCACCTTCGAGGTGCTGTCGATGCAGGTCTATGACCGCTGGGGCGGGCTGCTGTACGAAGCCCAAAATTTTCGCCCTGATCAAAACCCCACTGGCTGGGATGGCCATCACCGAGGGCAGCCAGCAGCGGCGGGCAGCTATGTGGTCTATCTCCGCCTCCGCTGGCCAGATGGGCTGGAGACGCAGCATAGTCAGGCGGTGGAGTTGGTGCGGTAAATCAATTGAAAATGAAGGATTGAAAATTGAAAATGATTTGCTTTGCTATGGTTTTGGGTGGCTTTTGGCCCTGCTCGGAGGTATCTGGCAGGAGCGTAGCGAAATGGCTATTCTTCCGAGCTGTGGTCGCCATCGGGGATGAGGGAACGCAGCGTTTGCGTTCACGAAGCTTTTTGGAAGCTTCGTAAGCGTAAGAAAAGGACGATTGGACTCGTCCAACTGACCATTTTTCGTGGGTTTTACCCAGTGATTCTGTTTTTTGTGCTTGTAGGCCAAAGAGGCTCGTTAGCACGCTTGGACGTATCCAACCGACCGTTTTTCTCTACAAAAATCTTGCTCTTGAAAAGGAGACTTTGCTCCCGCGTGAGCCAACACCTTGCTAATCCAGCGTGCGACGCTTTTCAAAAGCTTTGTAACTGGAAAAAAGCACCATTGGACTCGTCCAACTGACCAAAAAAGCACCATTGGGCCAGTCCAACTGACCATTTTTGCTAGGTTTTACCCAACAAAACGCCCTTTTCGCTACTCTTTGCCCAGAAAGGACTTGACAGCGTGGTGGCTCACGGTTCTGTCTGTGAAGTAGGCAACGGCAGCGGCTTTTTCCTCGGCGCTGGCTCCGAAAGATTGCAGGATATTTTGCAAGTGCATCTTCATGTGGCCGCGTTGTATGCCTGTGGTGACGAGGCTGCGCAGGGCGGCGAAGTTTTGTGCCAAGCCTGTAGCGGCCATGATTTGCATTAGCTCATTGGCAGAGGGGCATTGTAGCAGGTGCAGACTTAGTTTGGCCAAGGGGTGTAGGGCGGTTAGGCCGCCCACGGTACCCACGGCCAGGGGGAGGCTAAGCTCAAAATGGAATTGGCCATCGGTCACTTCACAGCGACTGAGACTGCGGTATTGGCCATCTCTGGCGGCAAAAGCGTTAACGCCTGCTTCTATGGCTCGGAAGTCGTTGCCCGTAGCCAGCACCACGGCATCTACACCGTTCATGATGCCTTTGTTGTGTGTGACGGCTCGGTAGGGGTCTTGCTCAGCGATGCGCACGGCGAGGGCAAAGCGCCGGCAAAACTCGTGAGCATCCACGCCGCTGCCAGGAATGTTCATCGCCTTGATGGGGCTGCTTACCCAAGTCCGCACAATGCAATTAGGTACATAATTGCTTAGGATGGCCATAATGATTTCCAGCTGTCGTTCGTCGCTTTGAAGGGCTGTATCATCCAATATCCAGGCTTCCAACGCGCTGCCATAAGCTTCCAAGATGGTATTGATGAAGTTGGCACCCATGCTATCGGCAGTACCAAAACGCACGAGTAGCTGATAATAATCAGGGGCTACTTCAGGAAGGTGCTTCCAGGCGAAGCCCAGTACGCCTCCACCTCGGCTTTCCATCCGCTGGGTCAGCACGGCGGTGGCGGCTTGCAGTCGCTGTGTCAGTGCAGGCAGCAGCGCGGCTCGGCGTTCGGGGCGGCCGCTCCAGCGGAAGTGGAGCTGACCGATTTTTTCGCTGGCAACAACCTCGGCCTTGAAGCCCCCACGGCTACTCCAATACTTAGCAGCACTACTGGCCGCTGCTACTACCGAGCTTTCTTCGATCACCATCGGCACGGTGTAGAAACGATCGTTGATCAGGAAGTTGGGGGCTAGGCCAAAGGGAAGCGGGTAGTTGGCTACGGTATTTTCGCTGAAATGATCCAAGACTTCCTGCAAATCCGCATCTGGTAAATCGAAGAGAGCTAGCTCGGGAACATCACATTGGCTGCGGATGGTTTCCTGTAGCCAAGCGCGCTTGGCTATTTTGCTGAGCTTGCTGAAGCCTTCTATTTGGTGGGGGGTAGTATTCGTGGTAATCAAGTAGCAGGAGTTAACGTATCGTCAGGAATGTGTGGGCCATTTCCAGTCCGCGTATCTGGCCAGCGACAAAGCGGTGGAGGTCGGCATAGTCGCCTCTGGCGTGTTGTAAGAAGGCGGAGGCCATAGCATAGAAGGCAGGCATCTTGGCGCGTTCGGTGAGGTAGTAGCCATCGAGGAAGTTGCGAATACCGCCGCTGATGATGAGCTGCTGGCAGGCCGGGGGCTGTGGGTGACTGTCTAGCAGCTCATTGACGAAGTCAACCATTTCCACCGCGGTATGGCCTACGCTAGCCAGCGGAAGGTAGGCGGCTTGGTTGGCAGCATCGCTGCGCAGCAGTTCGAGCTTAGCGAAATTGGTACCTCCGCCAGAAGCCGTATCGACGGCGGCCAAGGGCAATTGAAACAGTGCCCGGAGGCTGGCTGGACCAAAACCCTGGCCTACTTCTTTCACGATGATGGGTAGCTGGGGGTAGGCAACCAGCAATTGTTCTATGGTTGTCAAAGGCGACTCGGTGAAGCGATCACCTTCAGGCTGCAACCATTCTTGGAGGGGGTTGACGTGTACGATTAGGCCATCCAGATCGAGCAATTCCACAAGGCGGTCGATCCGATGAATCTCCTTTTCGAGGAAGAGCGTTTGGATTTGTGCTAGCCCCAGATTGCCAAAGAGGAGCTGCTCCTTGCCCATTATGGGGCGCATATTGAAATCGGACAAGCGCTGGCTATCGTAGAGTAAAGACCTGCAGCTACCTAGACCCATTCCCAGACCGAAATCTGCGCAGGCGCGCGCCAGGTTTTTGTTGATGATCAGCGCCATTTCGGTGCCGCCCGTCATGCTACTCACCCAAAGCGGGGCACGCAACTGCTTGCCTAAAAACGACTTCGAGGGGAGGCTACCTTCGGTGGGGTGCGCAGCCAGCATTGGCTCGTAATAAAAGCGTTGATCCAAGGCCATTACTTGCGACTGGAAGGCCAGTTCAATATGGTCTTGCTTGCGGTTGGCAGCGGTGGGATCCTTGTCTATCGTGTCCAAAGCAGCTAAAGTGTGAGTTGTGGAAGGCAAAGTTACAGATTTTGTTTTACTTCGGTTCAAAACCGTTAGCCAAACGCAGTGCGGGAGCAATGGTTCTTAAAACATGGCTCTTTTACTCTCGGCACGGCTCCTGCCCTTGGGGCACACCTCCAGGCTTTGTAGCGATGCACGACGGCCATGAAGGTTCTATGGATTCGGGCTGGGTGGTTCTGAATGCGGGATGAAAAAGACCACTGAGACCCAATACCCATACGGGTTGGAAGACGGGCATGAGTGCAGGAGCAAAGTTAGGGAGGAGGAGCAAGGTTTTTTGAAGCTCGGACGACTACGTCAACGTATTAGTCCATCAACGTATTAACGTATCAACGTAGTCGTCCAAATCGAAAGATAGTACAAATAAAAAATGCTCCGCCCCTCGGAGCAGGTCAAAAAAATACAGACCGATGGCCTTCAGCCGTATTGGATAAGCCGTTGCAAAGATAGTTAGCTTCCTGTTAAAAACAAAATGTTTTAAAAAAAATTTACGAGGGGTATGGAAAAGAGCAATTGTAAACTAATAGCTAAATTTAACACTCATGTTGTTTAAAAACTCTAACTTTCGGCCGAGAAAGATTCTTTGAGACTAAAAACTGCCTAGCATGCGCAAATTCGACGTCCTTGTACCTATTATTTTAATTGCCTGCTTGATTGCTTTGGCTTACATCCTGACGCAGATATTCAGCGAGCAAGGAACGGCCGTGCAGCCGCGCGTTGATCAGTCAGAAATTGTGCTTGATCCTAGCCGATATGTGGATGCCGATGTGCCACCAGCCAATACCAGCAATACCCCTTCGGATGCCCTCGCCATAGGGGAGGACGAAACGGCTGCTTCAAATCGGCTAGACGATTATTACAACACCCAAGATGACGTTGAGCCAGCCCCCACAAATAGCCCCAGTTACGATACACGGCCAGCCGCCACTACAGACTATGTGAGCGAAAGCGATCGGGAGGCAGGTAGCTCCGCCAGCAGCAAAGGACGTTATTTGGTTATTGCAGGAAGTTTCCGACAAGAAATTTATGCCCAAGACCGCGTACGGAACTTGAAAGCCAGCGGCTTTAAGAACACGGAAATGGGCTATACCAACAGGGGTGCCTTTGCGGTAGCCTTGGTGGATGCGCTGGATAGCTACAGCCAAGCAGAGAAATTGGCAGAGCAAGTGCGAGCGAAAGGCTACGAGGTCTTTGTCAAGCAGCGGCGCTAATCCATCGCATAGGCCAGCATGCCGCCTTCTAAATTGCGGACATTCTTGAAGCCAGCCTGTTGTAAAAGTGACTGCGCTACCGCAGAGCGTTTTCCGCTGCGGCAATACACAATGATTTCCTGATCGCGATAGCTGATCAGCTTATCGATGGAAGCCCCAATTTCGCCCAGGGGGATGTGTACGCCACCGATATTGTATTCGGCTCTTTCGTAGTCTTCCCGTACATCCAGGAGCACAAAGTTTTTGTCTCCTGCCGCTTGGCGGTCTTTGAGTTGTTGTGTGTTTATATCCATTGTTGAGCTTGGTCTGATTGAAACTTTATTGTTGAAAAACAAAAACAAAGCGAAGGGGGAGAATGGTTGACCGATTTTCTATTTATCCCGAAAATCTAGTGTACCACCAGCTTCTGCTGCTGACCGACCCCCCTGGCCGTGTCTTGTATTTGGAGCAAATAAATACCGGCGGGCAGTTGGTGAAGGTCTATCTCCATCTGTCCTTGTGCTTGTCTTACTAGCTGGCCGGTGAGTTGGTACAGGGACCAGCGAAGGTGATGGGCTTGGTGGCCTTCTTCCAAACGTATAAAGGCCATTCCGCTTGCTGGATTGGGAAATATGGTGGCGAAAGCAGCTTGTTTAGGCTTTCCTATTTCTTCCACACTGGTTTCTAGCACGGGACTGTTGCCCACGAGGGGTCTTATCATGACAGCGCCTGTTGCACAGCCATCGAAGGGGAACCAAGCCCCTCCATTGTTAAAAAAACGGGTATTGGGAATAATTTGGCTCCGGTCTAGCCCCACGGTGACGCAGTCGATGCAGTTAGTCACTTGCTGCCAGCCGATGTAGAAATCGCCGATAGGTAGCTCAATGGGTTCTGGGAAGGCGTAGGAGGTGAAACCTTGTAGGCTATCCCGGTAGAAATCTTCGGGATAAATAGGGCTGACTTCCATCGCATAATCGGGCTGTGTGCCATCCAGCTCGCCGAGGTACACGACTAGGCGGATACGTTGGTTGGCGGTGCTGGCAATGGTGCGGGGCAGGCGAATGCTAATACCATTTAGGCGCTCAGGGATATAGGCTCGGAAAGCTTGCACAACGGTTTGGCCTGGCAGGGCTTGCATAGCCAGTTCGGCCGTGCCGTCGTCGTAGGCGTAGTAATCGTCGAGCACTGTAATATAATTGGCTCGGTTGTTGGCTGCTGTCCATAGGCCGATGCCAGGAGCTGTTACTTCCACGAAGGTATTGGAGTTGCCGTCTAGGTTGTACTCGGTTTTGATGCGGTAGCGTTCTTCCCCGCTGTTGGGTAGGCCCAAAAGGGCATTGCGGTAGTTGTTGAATAGGCTACCGCCTAGGTTCGTTATATCCTCCTGACCAATGAAGGGTTCGGCAGCGGGTATGGCATCGAGACTGCCAAAGCTGATATTGTTTAGCAGGTTGGTGTTGGTATTTTGTTCCTGAATACTGTAGGTAGAGGCAGTTGCAGGTAGAAAGGGGTTGGGGGCTGCGTGGTTCCAAACGCCTACTGCTAGTTGGGTACGCAGCAAATCCTCCCCGGCGGCGGCGAGCTGCCGGTAGGGCATTGCCAAGTAGGGTGAAGTTACGCTGCTCGGCACCTCATTAAGGGCAATATCGTTGAGGTTGAGCTCCGTAAACTGGTTGTCGAGTTTAACATAATCCAGATGCCAATGGTCTAAGCCACCAATTTGGTTGCTGAGGTTGTAGAAGCGAAACTGGAAGCCGTTGTAATTATAGGACTGCTCGATGGGGATGCGATACCCAACGAAAGGCTGCTCGCTACAATTGCTGGAGCCAGAAGATAGGCCAGGGGATGACCAGACCGTCTGCCATTCGCCTGTCTGTCGGCGAAATTGCAATACTAGAGAGTCTTGTATCTCAGGGCGGTCGCCCAAACCTCTGGGCTGGGCGTAGAAGGTAAGCGTGGCTCCGTTGGCTCCCAACATATTGATGCCTGCGGAGGTCAGGTAGTCGCGCGGACTGTAGGTGCTCCCGCTACTGGGGTAGGGGCGGCCGCGGGAGTTGACAGCATCGAAAGTGGCAACACCTAGCGAGGGAGGTCCCTGTGCAAAAGATCGATTGATCAGTACATCTTCGTCTTGCCAGAGGTTGGCATCCGGGCGTAGGCTTTCTCTGGAAAAATCATCGAAGAAAGGTAAGTTGACGTTGCTCCGCTCGATGCGGAAGGGGAAAGTGTAGGTGTCGCAAAGCCCCAATGCATTGCACAGTTCCAAGCAAACCAAATCGGTACCAGCCATGCGGGCTGCTTCGTAGCGGAAGTCGTTGCTAACATTTTGGTTGAACAAAAAAAGCGCTTCTTGGCCTCTGCCTGTGTAGTTGTTGGGGCAGTTGGTGAAGCTGCGGCAGGCAAGCCCACCAGGAAGGTCATCGGCCGGACCTACTACTTCCGTGCGTACGCCTGGCGGGAGCACCTGTACGGGGAAAGAAAAAGTACGCGCCTCCCGCTGCACGAGCAAAATGCGTGTTTCTGTGAAGGTACAGCTATCGCCATCGGCTCGACAAAAGGCAAGCTGGAGGGTATCCAAACCCTGATCGATGCCTGCGTTCGATTGATAGGTAAAGCCTTCCGCTGTAGGGGTGAGGCTACCAAAATTGAGGATGTCGCAGTTGAGGCAGCGGTAGCTACTCCCCGGGGGATAGCCAAAAGTGTCTGCTTCTATTCGGATATTGATGCTATCGCCACTCAGTAGGCGCAGGACATTGGGCAGCTCTGGGTTGCAATCCATTTTTGGGAAGGCAGGGGGGCGATTTTTGTCAGCTATTTCCAGTTGCTCGTAGCCAGCGAGGGGCACAATTTGCTGGGCTTGTAAGCCACAGACAAATAGCAAAAAAGCAAAGGGGAGTAGTAGTGGATAGTTCATATATTCCTTGATGCCGGCAAGCTAGAGGAGCCGTGCTTGATGATACTTGAAAGAAGGCCGCACATGTTTGGGAGGTAGCAGCGCCCTAAAATAACGGTAGAAGGGTAAATTTAGTGCAGGCAAACTTTTAGTCACAATTATCGGGGTATGCTCGGCTGAGGAATACGCGGATGGCGCTGCCTTCGTCCACGGCTTCGCCGCTGGCGGGTTCGGTGCGCTCAATGTAAGCCTCATCGAGATTGTCACTCACGCCGCTGGTTTCGCCGATGGTGAGGTTGTAGCCGCCAATAACGAACAGCGCCTCGCTGTAGGTGCGGCAGCGTAGGTCTGGGACATTCACACTGCCTGTACGCCTCACCGTCACGACAAAGCCAAGGCGAGCACCTTGGGGCACTTTTATACCTTTACGGAGATCCTGGTCTTCTATTTTTTGTTCGTCGTAGAAGAAGTGTAAGATGCTATTTTCTTCTTGCTTGGGGTCATAGACCTGTTCGGCGATGTAGTAGGATATTTTTAGGGGGTCTAGTCGGCGGGTATATTGTTCGTAGTCGTAGCTACCAACTAGAGAAGGAAGCCGAACCATAGGTGCCTCATCACTGAGTACCGTGAGGTAAACGGTTCGATTTCGTTTGACGCGGCTTTCTGCTTTTGGTTGTTGGGCTACCACCAGACCTGGGTCGCGGTCAGGGTCAAAGGCGCCTTTTGTGACTTCTATTTTCAGTCCTCTGTCTTTGGCAATTCTTTTGGCTTCTTCCAGTTGTTTGCCCTCAAAAATTGGTAAAATGATGGCTTCCCCATGGTGGGTGTAGAGCGAGAGACAGCTTCGAAAACCAAAGAAAACTAGTAATAAAGCAGCAGCGAGCACGCCTATATTTTTCCAGAGTCCAGGGTGCTTAAGAAAAGCGATTACATGGGATAGGAAGCTGCGCTTTGGCTTTTTATAGTCTTGTTTGCCCGCAGGAGGCATGGCCTTTGGACTTGTCTTAATTGTATCAGTGGCCACGATCGGTGCTTGGGCGAGAGCAGGAGAATAAGAAGCGGGAGGAGCTAACAGTTCGGGCTGCGCTGCTACCAAGGTGTGGTCTTGGCTAGGAGATAGGCTCGGTGGCGTACTTGGCAGCGGTGTAGTAGCTGCTGCTTGGCGGCGGGCTTGGCGTTGGAACCCAAAGCTAAGCAACCGATCGATGAACTGGTAGGGCTGCATACCCGCAACGGCGGCTTGGTGGAAAATAGCCGTAGCAGGGGTCATACCAGGTAGGCTATTGACTTCAATTACAATGGTCTCGGCCCGGCCATTCTCAAAGATGCGTACAAAGGCGTCAATGCGGCAGTAGCCTTCCACATCTAATAATTTGGCCGCCCGTGCCAGGTCGCTCTTTACTTGGCTGGCGATGTGTTCGTAGCTATACTGCGGTGTGTAGAGCCTAGCGGGGGTGAGGTTTTGTCCTTCTCCTGCTAGGAATTTTTCTTCTAAACTGAGTATTTCACCACCTGCTAGGGCTTCGCTAGGCTCAAAAACGTCATAAACAAGTTTATCCTGCTCGTAGCGCGTGAGCATTCCCCCAGTTATTTCTAAGAATTTTGTGGCACCTCGGGGAGTAATGAGCTCCTCGAAGAGAATGGCGTTTTTTTGCGGAAACTCCTCCTTGGCTTTTAGGCGCAACACCTGGCGCGCAGCGGCCTCGTCTAGTTTGGGTACCGAGAATAGTAGGCGACTGTAAGCTTGCAGGGCCTCCCTGTTTCTGATTACCTTCACGGCGGCGCTGCATCCATCATCTACGGGCTTAGCAATGAGCGGGTAGCCGAAGACGCGCTCTATTTTTTCATAAAAAGCAGCTTCGTTTTCCAGAAAAGCCGTCTTGGGTGCCAGCCATTGCTGGGCGATGGGGAAGCCAGCAGCTTTGAGTTTTTGTAGGGTATTAAATTTATGGATGGTCGTATTACTACTGCTCACGCTGGAGCCATTGTAGGGCAGTTGCCGGGCTTCTAGCTGGATTTGCACCTGACCATCCTCTCCCGGCCGCCCATGGAGCGCAATAAAAACGGCATCTACTTCCTTAGCAAGAGCATCCCAATTGGTGGCTTTGGGCGAAAAGCTTACTTGCTCGCCAGCGTATTTGGTAGTAATCGCTCGGCAGCTTTGGCGGATGGAGGCCAGGAGGGGGTGCTCTTTGAAATGCAGCACCTTATCGCGGATATCGTCGGCATTATCTTTCAGGAGGAGGTTGATGGGGAGTTGGTAGAGACCATAGTGCAGGCTGCCTTCCTCCCCGTTTTGGTATTGCTGGCCGGCTACGGTAGCCACGCCCGCTCCGCTAGTCAGGAAGATGGGTATTGGGGCATACTGATCGCTGCTGGCCAGCTTTTCGAAAACGTTTCGGCCACTTTCTACACTGATGTGGCGCTCGAAGCTACTTCCGCCAAGGAGTACGGCCACGCGCTTTTTGCTAGCCGCAGCTTGTTGTTGCTGTAGGATTTGAGCCTCTAGTTGCAATTTTAGTTCTGCGGCGAAGTCATTGCCTTCGCGCTGCCGTTCCCAGAGGGAAAGATCAATGATGGCCGTGAGGAATTGGCTAGGGTTGAGGCCAATTTCGGCCGCTTGGTGAAAGAAAAAGGACGAAGGCAGCATCCCCGAAGTGGTGTTGGGGTCGTTGAGATAAATCTGTCCTTCCGCTCCGTAGAAACCGTCAATGCGGGCATAGACCCCAAAGCCCAAGCCTTCAAATAAGCGCTCGCATTCGCTGCGGATGGCTTGTATTTGTTCGCTTTTTAGGTCGATAGGGGTGATTTTTCGGCTAAGGCCTGGTAGGTATTTGCTGCGGTAGTCGAAGAGTTCCTGCCCTTTTACAATTTCAGTGGGTGGCAAAGCTACACAGCCGCCTGCCTCCGTGCGCAGCACGATGCAGGAGAATTCTTTACCCTCAATAAAGCCTTCCAACACCACCCGTTCTTCTTGTTGGTGAGCTTCTAATAAGACACTTCCTTGGGGGGTGGCCGCTGCTTTTTTGCGGAGATAATCCAGCAATTCGTCCGGGTGGTAGAGGGTGAGTTTGTGGCCTTCATGGCTGGCATCCAGCGGGAAGCCCAGTCCATCTCGGAGGTCGGCTAAGAATTTGACGTATTCCAGCTGCTCGTATTCGCTGCGGTTCTGCCATTCCGCCAGCTGGATGCGCTCGAGGAAAAAGGCGCGTTCTATGGCAGATTGGAAGCCCTCCAAACCTTCTTGTTCGCTGACAATAGACACCCCGATGCTGCTGCCTTGGTTGGCAGGCCGCACCACCAAGGGCCAACCAAGATGCTGGCTACTTTCTTGGAAGAGCGCTTCGAAATTGAGGGTGACTAGGTCGGCTCGGTTCAGTACTTGTATAGGTGGAGTAGGGAAGTTGAGCTCGGCCATAAGCTCTTTTTGCAGCGCCTTGTCTATGCCTATTTGGCAAGCACGAATGCCGCTACCCGTGTAAGGCATGCCAAGTTGCGTTAGCTCGGCTTGTAGTTGGCCGTCTTCGCCGTAGGCGCCATGCAACGCGAGGAAGGCTACGTCAATGAGTTCATTGAGAGCATACTTCGGTACCAAGCGGCCAATAGCAGCAGCCATGCGCTCGAAATCTGGGAAAGATAGTGGCCCCAAGCTCTCCTGATATACCTGAAAGCCATGGGGGCTATCCGGCAGGTCGGCTACTGTGGGAAAAAAATCGCGGATACTACCTTTATATAAGTAGGCCCAATCTAGCAAATACCAGTTGTGAAAGCTATCTACAAAAATAGGTACTGCTTCGAAGAGCGATTTGTCTAAGTTGTCATAGACCGTTCGCCCGCCTGCAAAAGAAATTTCCCGCTCTCTGGAGGGACCCCCGAAAAAGATGCCTACTTTTATACGCATAGTGTGCTTGCTTGCTTTGGTGTTGCTAGTGGCTATCTGCTACCGATGGCCGAGAACAACCAAGATCATAATCGGATGCAAAGGTAAGAAAGGCAGGCACATAGACCTAGAAGATTTTTTAAAGACAAGCAATAGACTTGGAACACGGTGCTATAGCATGGCGCTTTTGGGAGAACTTTGCTCCCGCGTGAGCAGCGAGTACGAACGTATGTTGAAAAAAACGGTCACTATCTACTTATCCTTTACCGTTGTCTGTTGCGCTGTAGGTGGGTTTTATGGTTCGCGCCCTTGTGTACGCATGGAGGCGGGCATACATGCAGGAGCCAGGTTCTTTTTAAAAGAGCAGTGTTCTGGAAACTTCAGAGTGCTTGGATGTATCTGTAGGCGTGGAAATTACCATTGGACTAGTCCAACTGACCTAGAAAAGTACCATTGGACCAGTCCAACTGACCATTTTTTGTAGGTTTTATCCAGTGGCGGCGTTTTTTGCTGTGCTCTATGGGGATGGCTTCGCGAGGGTGTAAAGAGGTGTTCAACAAGCCAAAAAAAGAACGCATGGACCAGTCCAACTGACCATTTTTTGTAGGTTTTACGCAGGAAAACGGATCAGCGAAGCAATAGGACACTACCGGTTCTTTGCACTTGTTCTCCGTTGGTGAGCAGGAGTTCGATGACCCAAGCATAGCTTCCACTGGGTGCTTTCTGCCCATTGATTTGTCCATCCCAGCCTCGGCGAGCGGAGTTGGGGCTGAACTGCTGGTCTTCATAAACACGCGTACCCCAGCGATCGTAAATACGGAATTGTAGTATGCGCTCTACCTGCAAGGTATTGGCGAAGACGGCTACCACATCGTTGTTGCCATCACCATTGGGGCTAAAAGCGTTGGGGACGTAGAGCGGCACACGACCATCCACTCCCACCCAAGTGGCGAGGCTATCGCTACAATTGTAAATATCCGTAACCACCAAGCTAATGGGCTGGGAAAAGGGCGCAGAGAGGAAGGGTTCTCGGCAGTTGGGGCAATCGAAATAGTCTTCGGGTATCCAGCGCAAACTAGCAATCTGGTCGTAGGGCACGTTGTAGTTTGGTACCACCTGAATACTTCCGCCCAATTCCTGGCCGATGAAGGTGGGCAGTTGTACATTTCGAGGCGTGGCCTCGGGGTAGAAAAAATCGGGCTGAAGGAGCTCGCAGCCGTTTTGGTCGCGAATGAATAGATCGTAGTATTGGCCGGGGGTGAGCTGGCTGAACCCGGTCTCGGGCCAGAAATCGCGGCCATTGATGCTGTAGGTATAGGGGGCTTGGCCGCCGTCGGCAGATAGGCGGAGTGGGGGTCTGCGGACCTGATTGCAGTTGATTTCTACAGGCATCAGTGGGCTGGGGCCGCGAAGCTGGAAGCTGCGTTCGTCGGAGCAACCCAACCCATCCGTAATGCGAAGGCTGTAGTTGCCTACGGCTAGGTTACTGGCACTCAGCCCAGTGGCGTTGGTGCCTGTCCATTCATAGGTATAGGGGGGGATAGAAGGAAGGTGTTCTACGATGATGCTACCATCGGGGCTATTGGCACAAAGCGGGTTG
This sequence comes from Lewinella sp., assembly GCA_036835305.1. Taxonomy (GTDB): domain Bacteria; phylum Bacteroidota; class Bacteroidia; order Chitinophagales; family Saprospiraceae; genus Neolewinella. The sequence goes on along the minus strand of DAITME010000031.1, from coordinate 28,382 downwards.
GTGACGCGGGGGTTGATGACTGGGCGGTAGAAGTTGGCCGCTACTTGGCCGCTGACAGGACCGTCGCAGGCCTGGTCTCTGACGTTGAGCAGAACATAGTCGCCACCGAGGTTGATGTCCCATGCTTGTAGGCCTGCGTTGGGGAAGCTGATGGTCTGGGCGGGGTTTCCGCCTCGTTGGAAAGTGACTTCAAAGGGTGGTTGACCATCCAACTCAATTTGTATAGGCCGGCTTTCACCCCAGCAAGCGCGGATGCTTTGTGTAGGCAGTCTAGCAGAGGGGGGCGTACTGGAGAAAGTGGTAATCTGCCTGGAGACACTCTGGCCACAAGCATCTGTAACCGCTACTTGAATACTGGGTGGTAGGGGAGGGGACATCGTGGGCATAGCAGCCGTATCTCCTGTGCTCCATTGATAGGTATAGGGAGGGGAACCACCTTGCACCTGAGGGTTGAGGGTTGCTGTTTCGTCTGGACAATAGTAGGCTTCTGCCAGCAAGACCTCCAACGGCTCAGGTTCGGCTAAGATCACCAAAACAGAATCGGTGTAGCAAGCGCAGGGAATGTCTAGGATAACCCAGATCGTTTCTTCCCCTTCGGCAATACCGTCGGCAATGGTGACAATATCCACATCAGCATAGTTTTCTCCAGCAGGAATGGTGATACTACCACCAGGATTGAGAAAATCCACCCCCTCGGTAGCTGTGGAGTATTCGCTGAAACGGTAGGAAACCGTCTGAGGCGTATTGGGATCGCTATCGGTGCCGCGCACTACCCGAAAGCCTCCACTATCGCAGCCTTCGTAGATGTAGTTGTTGAGGGTATCCGCTGCGTTAGATTGCAGGCTCACAGACCCTCCCAGATCAAAACTACCCGCTTCTAGCAGCACCGCCGAGTCGTAGGCCTCGTCGCCCACATCAGCAATTACGAGGCGAATGTGGTAAGTCTCGCAAGGAATAAGACTCAAGCGAGCAGTGAGCACTACCGTGAGCCCGTCATATTCAATAAATTCTAGCAGCGGATTTACGACCTGAGGGAGGTTGCAAAGAGTCTGGTCTGCACTTCGCTCGTTGGGTATGTAGTATTCACTATTGGTGGTGTGGTTGATGGTATTGATAGATACTGCTAGGGGCGTATTTGGCACCAAAGCAGCATTGATGGCATTGCTGCTGAAACCTCCCTCTAAGCCTGGGCCACTAACAAAGAAACCAAAGACGTCATTAAATTCCGATCCAACAAACTCACAGTATTCCTCGGAGGCAAAAACGTAGCGAAAAACGATTTCGCTGTTGAGAGGAATAAAGTCGAACTCCAAGCCCACACGATCGTAGATGTTTTCTTCAGCAATAAATTGCAGATCAATGTCGCCCGTTTGTCCCTCTAAGGGGTCTGTTCCAGTTTGCCGAGATTGGTTGGGGCCAACAGCGTCGGTCACCTGGCCCGTGGACAAAATAATACCTCTATCAAAGCCAACAATATCTTCCCCTCCCGAAAAAAAACCAATACCAGCGGCCGCACCGATAGGCGCTATGTTAAAAATGGTCTCACAGCGCCCACCAGCAAAGACGTCGCGCACCAGTGTTACAGCATCGTAGTTGGGGTCGATCAACAACTGCCCACTTTGGGCTCCTAGCTTAGGAACACAAATCAGAAGACAAAGAATGTGAAAAAGCGGATTAAGTTTTTGGGAAGACATAAGCTCTTTACAACGGTTTTAAAGCTGAGATGCATAAGGTAGATAAAAACGATAATAGGTGTGTAACGAAGGGGGAAGGGTAGGAACTATTTTTTAATCGGTTGTTAGTGACCGTGGCTTATAGCCCTGATAATCAGCTACTTGCCGCACAAAGTTACGAATCTATTAGATATATGCGTGTTAAAGTTTTTTAGTAAGGATATAAAGCCTTAACTTTGGTTCTCGGTTCACCTGCTTTGGCTTTATCAGCTAGGCGACGCCCACAGGCGAATAGACTTCTTTCCTCAATAATCTCGAAAATTTTCATTATGCAACCAGCCAGACTTTCCATATTCAGCATCCTTTTGGGTTTGCTGTTTCTATCCGGCAATCTATTTGCCCAGAATTACTACTCCCTAGCCAATGGGTGTATCATCAATACGACCATCGCTGTGGCTTTCACAGGCGAAACTGAAATTGACAACTGCTCAGGCGATGGTGTTTCCGACCGTATTCGCTTTGCCACTAGCAACCTAGCCATGGCTTATGCTTATGTAGTGGTAGATGCCAACGACATCATCGTTAGAATAGGCTTTTCTAATTTCATAGATTTCGAGATGCTACCGGCAGGTGTACTGCGGGTGTATGCGTTTTCTAATTACGGCCTTATTACCGCCAGCGTCGGGGATGTGTTCAGCACCGCTACCCTGGCTGTTCCTTGCTTTGGGCTCACTACCAACTTTGTGACAGTTAACAACGCCGCTCCCGGTGGAACGACCATCAGCAGCGCGAGCGGCGAGACTGAATTTACACTCTGTCCTGGTGATGGTATTGCCGATATTGTCTCGGTTGTAGGCAGTGGTGGCTTGCCTAATATAGCCTACATCATCACAGACGAAAACAACGTGGTGCTGGATATTACCACAGAAAATGATATTGATTTTGATGGGGCAGGCACTGGCATCAGCCGTATTTATGCCCTGAGCTATGGCAATGAAATTGGTGTAGCCATAGGAGATAACCTAGGCGATATCAACTTCGAAGGTTGTGGTGGCCTATCAGAAGACTTTATTACCGTCATTCGCCAAAATGTAAGCCCTGCTACGGTGAGTACCCTGGATGGCTTAGATAGTGTACAAACCTGCCCAGGTGACGGCCTAGATGATATCATCGGCTTTGCTAGTGAAGGCGTAAACGCTCCGAACTTCACTTTTGTACTTACGGATGCTGACAACAATATTGTAGCAGTTCCTAACGGGAACGAAATCAACTTCGAGGAAGTTGGTGCGGGCAGTTTCCGGGTATGGGGTCTTAGCTATTACGGAGATATTATCGCTAGCATCGGTGATAACGCCGCCACAACCGATTTGGCTTCCGGTTGCTATGCTCTTTCTAGCAATTTCGTAACGGTCTTTAGCGAAGTACCTCAAGCTGGTATTATTACAACGGAAAGCGGAGCAATCTCCACCGTAACTTGCCCAGGAGATTTTGTGGATGACTTCGTTACTTTCACTACCAATGGCAGCAGTGGCGGTACGCTGGTATATGTTGTAACCGATACCAGCAACATCATCTTGAGTGTATCTAGCGACCCCACTATCAATTTTGAGGATGCTGGCGAAGGTAACTGCCGCGTTTGGTCTCTGGTCTATCAAGGGGAGCTCACCGCGCAGCTGGGCGACAATGCTGCAGAAGTAGTCCTCGCTTCTTCTTGTTACGATCTATCAGATGATTTCGTAACCATCATACGCTTCCGACCTGCAGGGGGGGAAGTAACAACGGCTGATGGGGAAACAGCCATCACGATTTGCCCTGGTGATGGTGCCTCCGATTCTGTGAGCTTTGTCAACACAGGTGCAGAAGGGAGTAACCTAGGCTATGTAGTAACTGATACCAACAACATCATTTTGGCGATCTCCGATACCAGTGTGATCGATTTTTCTATGGCTGATTTAGGTGTTTGCAGACTCTGGACGCTAACCTACGAAGGTATTATTTTGGCACAAGTAGGCGACGATGCAGCAGCAACGCGACTAGCCAGCGGCTGTTTTAATCTGTCGAGCAACTTCGTTACCGTCAATCGGATCGCTATTGAGGGAGGAACAATTGCTACCACAGCGGGAGAAACAGAAGTGACTACCTGCCCTGGCGACGGAAACCCCGATGTGGTCAACTTCCTTCAAGAAGGCGGAAGCCCACTCAATACCACCTACCTCATTACAGATGCCAATAATATCATCCTAACTATTCAGACCGAATCTTCTTTCGATTTCGATCAGGCAGGCGAGGGGAGTTGCCGTATATGGGGCCTTACTTATGCAGGAAACTTGCTGGCCGAGGTAGGTGATGATGCCGCTCAGGCCATGTTGGCTTCTGGCTGTTTTGCCCTTACTAGCAACTTCATCAACGTAATTCGCGACGCACCCGAAGGCGGTACGGTAAGCTTGGAATCTGGCGAGACAAGCATCCTCATCTGTCCTGGCGACGGTGTGCCAGATATTATTAGCATGGATAGCACGGGCACTTCTTTACTGCGCTTCAACTACATTATTACAGATGCCAATAATGTTATCCTCTCCTTACCTTTTGGGGATAGCTTCAACCTCGATAATGCGCCTGATGGAGAATGCCGCGTGTGGGGTCTAGGATACGAAGGAATCGTGGTAGCACAACCAGGCGACACCCTAGGGATCGATCGCTTAGCCACCGCTTGTTTTGTGCTCAGCGATAACTTTGTAACAGTTATGAAAGAACGACCAAATGGAGGAACGGTAGCCACGGAAGACGGGGAGACAGAAATTTTTATCTGCCCTGGTGATGGCCTGGCGGATGTCGTTAGCTTCCAAAGCGAGGGGGCTTCAGGTGGTAGTTTCACTTATGTTGTGACCGATGAAAATAACATCATTCTGTCCATTCCTGAAGGGAATGAAGTAGATTTTGAAACGGCCGACTTCGGTATATGCCGTATATGGGGCCTCAGTTACCAAGGCAGCATCATTGTCCAAGCAGGCGATAATGCCGCAACTACTGCCTTGGCAGACGGCTGCTTTGATTTGTCCGACAACTTCGTTACCGTCAATCGCGATGAAGTAGTAGGTGGTAGCGTGAGCACAGCTGCCGGAGCACAAATGATCACCACCTGCCCAGCAGATGGTAATGACGACATCATTACTTTCCAGAGCAACGGAGCCACTGGTCCTAACTTTGCATACGTCATCACAGACATCAACAACTTTATTGTTGCTTTCCCAGAGGGAAACACCTTCAATTTTGAAAGCGTAGAAGAAGGTGTTTGCCGCGTATGGGGCTTGTCTTTTGTTGGGGAGCTTAGTGCCGCTATCGGTGATAATGCTGCTAGCAGCATTTTATCCACGGGCTGTTTCGCGCTGTCCGATGACTTCCTCACGGTAGTGAAGGCTACGCCTGTAGGAGGCACGATTGCAACTACTTCGGGCGATACCATCATCAATGTTTGTAGTGGCGATCGGAGCCCAGATGTGATCAATTTTTCTGTTGAGGGAAATAGCATCGGTAACTTCGTTTATATCGTAGCTCAAGAAGGTTTTGCACTAGCAACGATTCCCGGCACTGGCTTCGATTTCAACAATGCACAACCAGGTACCTACGAGGTATATGGCTTGTCTTATGCCGGTAGCCTGAGTTTTATCCCCGGAGATGATATCCTTAACAGTCAATTGGCCAGCAGTTGCTTTGATTTATCCACTAATTCTTTGTTGATTAATATCGAGCGCGTGGATGCCTGCTCGCTCACCACCGCAGGCTATGAAGGCGATTTCGCTTACCTCTGCCCCACTAATCCTGACGATGGTGTGCTGACGTTCAGCACTTGTAGCAGTCTTGCTAACGAGAATTACCAATACGTCATTACCACCATCGATGATGTCATCCTCTTCCCGATGGAAGGGAATACTTTCGATTTTGGTGCTATTCCAATTCCGCAGGTTAGGGTATATGGTATCAGCTACACAGGTATCCTCAACCCAATTCTGGTGAGCCAAAATATTACTAGCGCCGTGCTGAGTGATGCTTGCTACGATTACAGCCGCAACTTTATTACGGTTGTCAACGACCAGCCCTCCGCTGGCGAGATAAGCCTAGCGAGTGGTGTTGACAATCCCTTCTGCTTAGTCAACGGCAATAGCATCTTACAAGCCACCACTACCTCCAGCAGCAACGCAGGCTACGTGGCTTTGGTTACCGACGAAGAAAATGTGGTTCTATTGGTCGCGCCTCTGGACAGCATCGATGTAAGTGGGCTAGCACCCGGTGAATACCGCCTACACGGCCTTTCTTATACAGGCAACCTGACGGTAAACGTAGGCGATGATGCCGATTTGGTTGCCCTGGCCGACAATTGCTATGAACTGACGGCTAGCTTTGTAACCTTCGAGCGCGGCCCGGAAATAAATGGCGGGCTTATTTCACTAGCTAGCGGCCTGGATACCTTCTATGTTTGCCCACAAGACGGTACCCCCGATCTGGTGCTGCTCTCTTCTACCATTACGGGCGTGCCTTACCGCTATTTGGTAACGGACGAGCTGGGTAATATCATCATCCCGGATATCAATAGCAATATCATCAATTTCGATAGTGCGCCGCAGGGAATCTGCCGTATTTACGGCTACGCATTTACGGGTACGGTAACGGCTTCTTTCGGAGCCAACATTGCAACGGCTCGCTTGGGTAGTGAGTGCTTCGCCCTGAGCGAAAACTTTATCGTTGTAATCAAGCAAGTGGCTCAAGGCGGTACAGTCGCTACCTCCGAAGGCGAAACGGCTGTGAGCATCGACTTAGGTAGCGGAAATACCACCGTGGAGGTTGTAAACGCTGGCCAGGCTCAGTTCCTAGGATATGCCTACCTCCTCACAGATACGAGCAACGTCATCTTGGCAACCAGCTTACTGCCTAGCTTCGATCTTGCCAACTACCCAGCGGGCCAATCGCGCATCTGGGGGCTTTCTTATCAAGGAGAGCTGCTGGCGGAGCCCGGCGATGACGCAGCCGTAGCCATGCTGGCAACCAGTTGTTTTGATCTGTCTGACAACTTTATTGCCGTTAGCAGTAGCAACGGATTCCAGCAGCCACAAGAGGAGGACGAGGCAGCCGCTGCGGCCATTCGTCTTACGCCTTACCCCAACCCCGTTGGCGGTAGCCAGTTGCAGGTTCTGATTCAAAGCGAGGAGATACTAAGCGATGGCCAAGCATTTATCCGAGATCAAAATGGCCGTGCCTACGCGCTGAGACAAGTGGCAGGAGGCACGTACACAGCGGTGTTGAACTTCGATATTAGCCAGCTCCCTACCGGGCTTTTTGTTCTTCAATATACAAGCGGCAACCGCCAAGAGGTTGTACGTTTTATTCGCCACTAGTGGTCTGTAAAGCGTTAATTTTCGGGTTGAACGTTAGCGAATTTTGTGGCTAGTCGAGGCGGAGGTTCCCGCGCATAGCGGAACTATGTAAGGGGTTCTCCAACGAAGAGTAGCCGTAAAAGGCGCCGCGGGTAACCCGAAGTTTTAGCCTTGACAGAGCACTAGGCTGCACTCAAGACGATGGGTGCTCGGGTACGCCCGAGCACCCATCTATTGGATATAGCAGACATGCAGCGCAAACAATAGCCAAATCCATTCAGCTCGGCTATGTTGTTCGATAAGAAAAAGCCATACAGCATATCGCTGTATGGCTTTTTTCTTGCCGTATGGTCAGCAATCCTTGATTTGACTCTCGCTCTATCTAAACTGGTATAAGTGTGCATCCATACGAATACCCAAGCCCAGACCCATATAGGCGTGTTGGCTTATACGGCTTGGAAGACCCAGACGGGTACGACGGGCACGGCGGTACGTATTTGTTGCTCTCGCCCAGTGCGGGCACATACGTGCAGGAGCCATGTTTCGACGGTGCAAAATAAATGTGTATTGTTCTTTGGATACATCCTCCCTTGGCCAGTTTGCTGGATTCCTTTGGTAAAAGCATGGCTCAAAAATAGCATTCCTTGCTCCTGCGAGAGCCAGCGAGTGCGTATGTACATTTATGCCCGAATGGGCGTGAGCCAACTGAAAAGCACTGCCTAACTAATTGTTTTGCTGGCTTTTATCCGGTAGCATGAGAGCAACCTTTTGCTTGTCTTTTCGTTTACCTCGCATAAATAAAGCAGCCATGAAGCGCAGTATTATTCGTCTTCTCGATAATTTACATCACGTGCTGCTTTCGGCGGAGACGAAAGAAAAAGCAGAACGTTGGGTCATCTACCTAGCGCTGGGTGGCTTTCTTTCCCATTTGCTGCTCTTTGTTCTGTACCAGCAGGAAATTATCGAAGCTGGCGAGTTTGCCGATCTGTTGAGCAGCCCCATCGCAGCGGTGTACACGCCCTTTTCCTTCATTCTGATCTATGAAGTGTATTTGCTGGTTTATTACCTGCCGGCTTCGATCACAACTTACATCGGGAAGCAATACGAAATCATCAGCCTGGTGATTATCCGGAGGCTATTCAAAGACTTGGCCAACCTCGATTTGGCCAGTAATTGGTTCGAGAACAAGGACGACCTCCAATTCACTTTCGATCTGCTAGCCGCTATTTTGATGTTCGGTCTTATCTATGTGTTCAACCAACTGCGGAAAAGCCGTATTGCTCATCAGCATCCCTTAGAGGAAGCAGAAATGTCGTCTGAAATGAAGAGCTTCATTCTGATCAAGCGGTCCTTGGCCACCTTGCTGGTACCTGTTCTAGTGGTCTTTGCTATCTATAGCTTTTTTAGCTGGTCCTCGCAGCACTTCTCGGCTTCGGGCGTTATGGTGGCTTCCATCAGAAATGTGGACGATGTCTTTTTCGGGGAGTTTTTCACTATTCTCATCATGGTAGATATCATTCTGCTGCTCTTTTCCCTGCTGCACACTGATAATTTTTATAAGGTGATGCGCAATTCCGGTTTTATCATTTCTACCATCCTCATTCGTATTTCCTTTGGAGTGAGCGGCCTGATTAACGTCCTACTGATTCTCGCCGCCGTGCTGACAGGCATCCTGGTGCTTTGGATACACAACCTTTACGAACAAGCGGAGGAAGTGGCTTAGGTGGCTTCGATGGTTCATTTTTTCTTTTCTATATCTCTAATATTTTTGGTAGTCCATAGAACTTTACGGCACTAATGTTTCTAATAACGATAGGCTTTTCGTCTTCATTTTAATGCTTAGCCGCCTTGTTTTGGCTTGGCCACCCGCGGCACTTGGAAAACTGACTGAGTTGTAGCGAACTTCTTACTTCTCACTGTTTATCCTTGCAGCAATTTTTTTAGCTTCATTCTCATCTTCAAAGCCTAATATTACAGCATCTCCGCTATAAATTGGCGACATGATGGTGGGGCAAAAATATACTTCCGAATCAACCACCACCGCAAGGTGATTTCGATTATTAAATGCTGCCTTTTCTGTAATTTCGCTCCATTTTTCTGTTCCTGCGTCATTGAACTTTATTCTAATCGCTGTCTCGTTTGTGGATTTATTGAAATTCACCTCGGCCTTCAAGATATCCTCGCTTCTTATTTTTAATTTTTTATTCATTTCTTTGAGCAAGTATAAATAATAGAAATGCTTATGGGTTATTTCGTTTTCTTGCTTCCACTTTGACCAGCAGAAAAAAGAGTTTTCTGGTAATGATTCTAATCTCACCAATTCATTCAGAATTTCTTCCTTATTGTTTTCTTTATCGGTAACGCCAACTACGTTTTGTGGATAGTTTTGGTAGTCCAAAACGTTAATTGGCGTAAATCCATCAATTTCAGGAATGGATTCTATTAGTCGAACAAAAGGCTGGTCTGAGAATCTGTAAGTCTCATGAAATGAAATGATGTCATTATCGCCTTCCATTATCTTGCTCACTGCTTCGATTCTGGGCGCTTCTTTTTTGTCGTCTTTCGGAATTCCGCAACCAACTAAAATACAGAGAATGGCAAGCCCGATAAGAACACCACCTGAACTACACTTTTCCCCCATCCGTCTCGTAAGGACTGGGCTATTGACAAACGGCAGGGGCATAAAGGATCGATTTTAATAGCAAGATAAGGTCTTCGTAGGATTAAATGCAATTTTTCGCAGAGAAACGTAGTCTTTTTTGCTGTAGGGAGGGTCTAGCCAAGGCTATGACAGTAGATCGCTTTTTTCACTGGCGCAAACAAATTGTCGGTGCCTATTCGTCCTCGGCGGTGTCTATGCTCATCCGAGGTCTGGATAGACGACAAGAAGGCTTTTCCACTTTTCCCTCATAATCCCCCCCCCAGCGCCATCCAGCCATAAAGTAGCTGCACAAAGAGGATTTTGCCGATCAGCGCAATGGGCAGCATGCTGGTGTAGCCAATAGTAGGGTATTTATTGCCCGCTTGCTCGATGGCGAAGTCCAGTACTGCTGGCTGGCTACCCACCATGCCACTGAGGAAACTGTAGGGGATTTTGAGTACCCGAAAGCCCACCAGCAAAGTGAAAGCGGTGGTGAAAATCGCTACCAAACCGCTAGCGACTACCAGCTTCCAGCCCAAGTCGGTAGCCAGTGTTTGGAAAAAGGTTTGCCCCGAACGGATGCCAATGCCCGCCAACAAAAGCGTGAGCCCAAACTGCCGCAAAGTGAGGTTGGCGCCATATGGAAGCGTCCAAACAATAGGGCCCGTGCGTCGTAGCTGCCCTAATAGCAAAGCAATAATCAGCGGCCCGCCCGCGAAGCCGAGGTTGAAGGTATAACCGCCCGGTAAGGCAATGTTGGTCATACCCAATAGCAGGCCCAGCGCCATCCCAAAACCAAAGGAGAGCAGGTTAACCTTCGATAGTTTTTCATAACTGTTGCCAAAAACTGCTACGATTTCCGGCAAATCATCCCGCTTGGCTACCAGCAGAATCCGATCGCCTAGTTCCAGCACCGTATCCGGGGTGGCTAGAATATCAAAATCGCCTCTTTGTACGCGGGTAATGAGCAGCGAAAATCGCTCGCCTAAATTCAGCGAGGCAATGGTCTTGCCAGCAATAGCCGAGTTAGAAACAAACAGCCGCCGTACATCAAAAACGCTGCGGTCGTAGGTGAGCTGCTCCAGCGCTGGCGGCCCGATGAGATGTTCGGCTTCTTGTAAGGTGCTCTCTGGGCCAATGACTACTAGCTCATCGCCCGCTTCCAGTACCGTATCCCAGTTGGTGAGGAAGGTGCTGCCGGCTCGGCGCATCCGACCAAAAACGATGCGTGCCGGGTGTTGCCGACGAAAATCGCGTATAGACTGCCCCAGTACCTCGGGCTGTTGTACTACCAGCGTGCGGCTTTCCAGGGATTCTCCCATCGGGAAGCTGCTCTGTAAACTAGCTGCCTCTGTCTGGTAATCCACACCCAGCAGCCGCTGCAACAGCGAAATAGCCAGCATCACTCCCAGAACCCCCATCGGGTAGGAGAGGGAATAACCCACCACCGCCCGCTGGCTGACCTCCGTGAGGTCATCGGCCGCAGCCGTTTTTTGGATAACATCCAGCAAGCCCGCTAAGGCAGGCGTATTGGTGCTCGAGCCAGCAAACAGGCCCGCCGTAGTGGCCGCATCAAAGCCAAAGAGCAGATGCGTACCATAAGCCAAGAGCGCCGAAAGCGCCACCGTGAGCGCAATGAAGTTCATGTCCCGAAATCCATTGCGCCGGAAGCTGGCAAAAAAAGCAGGGGCACTACTCAGCCCAACTGTATAGACGAAGATAGATAAGCCCAGGAATATAACCAGTTGCGGCACCGAAAAGCCGGGGTCGATGGCTCCAAAAGCCAGCCCCACAAACAGAACAGCTGCCACCCCCAGCTTAAAACCCCGAATGCTGATCTCCCCGATACCATAGCCCAAAGCCACAACGGTGAACAACAACAACAAGGGGTTTTCCTGGAATGCTTCGATCATCTATTTTTGTTTAAGTCCCTTGCCCATAGCCGCCCAGTAGATGCCGCCATAGATGTGCTCCAGGAATAGTTTCTCTTGATATACCTCGTCCATATGCCCCAGCGCAGTATAGAACGAACGGCCGCCATCAAATTCATGGTACCAAGCGATGGGGTGAAAATCGCCCATTCCCACACCCGCTACGCGACCCCAGTCGGCCTTGGGTTGGTAGCTGCTTTCGTCCACGCTAAGGAGGTATTGCAGGCCATCCGTTTTCTCGTCTGAAAATTCATACCATTCGTCTGTCCACAACAAACGCTTGGGCCAGCGCTCCAGGCCTGGAAAATTGGCATTTTCCACCTCCAGCATAGCCGTTTGTATCACGGGGTGAATGACAAACATACGGCCAACCAACTGAGTGTACCAAGGCCATTCATATTCCGTATCGGAGGCCGCATGGATGCCCACAAAGCCCTTGCCAGCCTGTATGAAACGCTCGAAAGCGGCTTGCTCCTCGGCATTGAATATATCGCCCGTAGTGTTCACCATAATGATCACATCATAGTCTTTGAGCTGTGCATCCGTGAGGGGCATCGCATCTTGGTGGCGATCCAGGCGGAATTGATGCCGCTCAGCTAGGGCTTTAATCGCCGGCACCGCTGCTACAATAGAACCGTGGTGCCAGCCGCCCGTTTTGGTGATCAGTAAGGCACTGAATTGTTGTTGCCCCAACAGAGAAGCACTCAGCAGCAGGGAGGTCAGCAACAAGGAGAATCGAGAAAAAAGTAAGAGCATAGTGGTTTGTTTGATATAGTGAAAAAGAGAAAGCAGCCCTGATTTTATCAGCGCTCCGAGCTCAAAGGTAAGTAAAGCCAGCGATTTAGATCCAACTAGCTAACCGCTTGGGGATGTAGCCTATGTGGTTTTGGCTCACGCAGGAGCCAGGTTTTTCTTTCTGGGCAAAGTTGGGTGTGGAACATTAGAGCCGTCCAAGCCTTGCTCTATACCGTAAACACTGCTCCTGCATTATGCCCGCTGGCACGCCCGTATGGGTATGGGCGTGAGCAGCCTATCTCTCATTCCATGAATTCATTCATGGGCTAAAGCGTGATCGAAGTCTATCCCGCCGAAGCATAAAACTGCCGCTTCACGAGCAGCTGCAACAGCAAGAGCGCAGCGCCACCCCAAGCGGTATAGGCTAACAAAGCAGCATCAGCCTGCTCCACCCCCACAGCCACCAAGGCCCAAGCGACCGTGGCGCCGTAAACGGCATCGCAAGCCTGTATCAAATAGCTGCCAATCAAGAGCAAGACCACCAGCAGCGCCGTGGCTCCATAAATCTCCCATTGCGGCGAAAATCGGATGCCAAAGTGATCCAACATCAAGGCCGTAGCAATAACGGTAGCGGCCGAGATCCAGCCCAGATACATCGAAGGCGCGAAGTAAAAACGCCGCCAAGCCGCCGCCGCCGACCCCACAACAGCCGGCTCCTTCGCCACGTGTTGGCGCAAATAAGGGTAGGCGTATAACAGAGCCGCCAGGTGCAGCAGCAAATCCAACCAAACTAGTAGCTGATTGCCCCCAATGCTGATGGGTACAAATAGCATGGAAGCCAGCCCGGCAATACTCAGCCCCTTCGCAGCTTGCTGTAGGGCTGGCGACCAAGCGCCATCCTTCTTCTTGAAAAGCGTGTAAGCAAAGCCAATCATCCCCAAAAAGATGATGCCCCAAATGCTGAAAGCATAGCCCGCCGCATCCACGCGCGTATTGGCATCATCCATAAACTGATCCACCCGCAGCAGTACCGGGATGTAGTTGACCAAAGGCACCAGCAGGAAGGTGAGGAGCAGCCACCATTTTGTGGTGGAATAAGTGGAGGAGGACATAAGTGGCTGTTTTTTGTTGTTGAACAGGAAGCAAAGGCAGGAAGTGAGATAAAAGTTGCAAAAAGTACCAGCTTTTGGCAAAGTACTTGTTTGTAAAGCTACACAAGCCCTACATTTGCAGCGAAAATTATGAAAATGAAATTAGATCACATTCTTGCTGTCTCCGGTCTGCCCGGCTTATACACCATGGTTAATGAACGAAAAGGCGGTCTCATCGTAGAGGAAATTGCCACCGGCAAGCGCTCTTTTGCCGCCGCCCGCAAGCACCAGTTCGCACCGCTTGAAAGCATGGCCATTTATACGGATGATGGCGAGGCAGAACCCCTCCGCGAAGTCTTCAAACGCATAGAAGAGCAGGCTGCTGATAATCCAGCACCCGAGCCCAAAGCAGAGAAAGATGTTCTCTTCGAGTACCTAGCCGATGTACTGCCCAACTACGACCCCAACCGCGTACATGCCAGCGACGTGAAAAAACTGCTTAAATGGTATCACTACCTCAAAACCTACGGTGCCCTAGATCAGAGCGAAGAGGAGTAAAGGTTTGGTTAGGTATAGTGGCTCAGCAAGCGGTCGGTGAGCAAACTCGCGAGCCGTCGGTTCGTTTCTGCTTCCATTTGGCAGTAGCTAGCGGCCTCCGCCGCTGTGAATTGTCCGATGACCATGCCAAAGAGTAGCCCCCGCAGCCGATTGTCTTTGGCGACCAATTCTTTGATCTTTTCCCGCCGCTGCTCTGGGCTGATGGCTAGGGGGTGAAACTTTCTTTTGGCAGCAAAGTGTTCGAACAGCAGCACCAAAAGCGAGTGCTGCAATTTCAAAATTGGCCGCAAAGAACGGTTCTGGAAATCTTCTGCTACGTTTTCCGCCGCTGCGGCTGTTGGTATCACAGGGCGGAGCAGCAAACGCGCATCTTCTGAAGGAGAAGTCATGGGATCTTTTGGTGAAAAACAGCCTCTCAAGCACTTTGTTGCAGAAAAAATGTGTTAGCTGTTGCATATATTCTATGCATTACAGTATCTTTGCATCCGATTTTGGATTATGTACTTCTTTATTTCAAAAAAAGCACCATTCAAAACAAAAAAGGCGCGGTAGCTTAGCCGCCTGTCGCGCCCATACGGGAGGTCGGTTATTCGAACCACCCAACATATTTAGGGCGCGGTAGCTCAGCCGGTTAGAGCGTTGGATTCATAATCCAGAGGTCGGGTGTTCGAGTCACCCTCGCGCTACAAAAGAGAGGAGAGCCATCGTTTTAGCGGTGGCTTTTCTTGTTTGTACAATAGTTTCATGGCCGCTTCGAGGTGCCGGCGCCTCGAAGCGGCCGTGAAACTATAAAAACTTAGAAAGCACCCCACCCATTAGGCCGAAGGTGATAACCCAATACACCGTGTGAATAAGGACGTAGCGAAAGCCTCGGCGCTCGAACAAAGCATTGATCAGGATAACGGAGCCAGCAAACAACAAGCCCGTAAAAGCCCCATGGAAGAGGCCATGCTTAAAAGTGCGGAAATTGCTTCCGAAGCGCTCGTTGAAATCTGCCAAATAGGCCATGAGATCGCTGCCTTCCTCCCCGAAGCCAGGGGTATCGATCAGGATGCTGCCCAAGTGAAGCTGATGCACCACCGAGTAGGAGAGTAGTGCGGAGAGGAAAATACTTGCTACGTAAGTAAGCCCTAGAATAACGAGCATATTGGCTCCTTTCAAATCTTCTTCCGAAAATTTATTGACTTTCATCCAAGCATTGCCCACAACTAAAGGCGAGTAGTACAGCGAACCCACCAACATTGGGATGAGCGCTGTAAGTAGAAGAATCCACCAGTTTTGTTCCATTGTTTTTTGTTTTGTTTATGGAACAAAGATAAGGGTTTGTTTCTTTTTTACAAATTTTTGTTGATAAATTTATTTTACCCAGCCTTTTCCGTACCACCAGCCCTGTAAAAGGGCTCTGTAAACCATGAAAGCAATCAAGCTGAGCCATAGCCCGGTATTGCCAGTATCCGAAAGCAGCCAATAAGTGGCGAGGTAGGCAGCGAAAGCCAATAGCATGGTTTGCCGCATCGCCTTAGCGGCAGTGAGGCCTACAAAGACTCCATCGAAGATATAGCAGGGCGTGGCCAAAAGGCAAAAAGCGGCCAGTAAGGACATATAATTCACGGCAGTACGCACCACTTCGGGCGCAACTTCTGCCTGCGCAAACAAGGAAATTATCGGGGCCGAAAAGCCCCAGTACAAGAGCGCATATCCACCCGCTAGCGCCATGCCCCAGGCAAAACTCAGCCGGATGGCCTGTTGGAGCGATGCCTTATTTTGGGCGCCGTGGTATTTTCCGACCAGGCTTTCGGCTGCAAAGGCAAAGCCATCCACTCCATAGCTCATCCAGTTGACAAGCTGTAGTAGAATCACGTTCGCGGCCACAATGGCTTCTCCGGGAAGGCTGTTGGCTCTGTTGAAAAAGAAAGTAAAACTCAGCGTGAGGCAAAGCGTACGGATGAAAATATCGCTGTTGATACGCAAAAAAGCCTTCAGTTCCGCGGCCTGTAGGAGCACACTTAGCCGGATGGCTTCAAAAACCCAAGCATAGCGCCACCAAACAAAGCCCCACCCCACCACCAAACCTAGATACTGCGCGATTACCGTGCCATAAGCCACGCCTTTGATATCCAGACTTTTCACCACAACCAAATAGTAACTCAAACCCATATTCGCGGCATTCACCAACAGCGTGAGTAAGAGCGGATAAATGGCGTTTTGCATCCCAAAAAACCAGCCCATTAAGGCCATCAGCCCAAGGCTAGCTGGCGCAGCCCATATCCGGATAAGGAAGTAATCGGCCACCATTCCTGTCTGCTCGGTTTGTACATTCAGCAATCCATGCGTTAGCCACAATAAGGGGCCTTGCAGTAAGAGCAAAAGCAAGGCAATCAACAAGGCCAATAGGGCGGCACGCCCCAATACCTGCGCCATTTCCGATGCTTGCTGCCGACCGTAGGCCTGAGCCGTCATGCCGGTGCTGCCCATGCGCAGAAAGCCAAAATTCCAGTAAATAAAATTGAAAGCCATGCTTCCCAAACCCACCGCAGCGATATGACCACTACTCAGGCCACCCATCAGGGCCGTATCGAAGCTGGAAAGCAAGGGCACAGAGATGTTGCTCAGGATATTGGGTATCGCTAGGCGAAGGATCGCTCGGTTCATGTTGCAAGTTTAAGCAATATTTAGCGAAGCACTCTAAGCACTTTTTTAAAACACGGCTCTAAACAGTTGGCATGGCTCCCGCCTCTGGCCAGTAGCTAGTTGGCATGGATAGATTGCTACCTTCTTGCGGAATAACTTGCGGAATAACTTGCGGAATAA
>DAITME010000031.1:0-11473 GCA_036835305.1 Lewinella sp. | reverse complement strand
TTGCGGAATAATTTGCGGAATAATTTTGGCAAAATTGCAGGAGCAGAGATTTTGTAAAGGAGCAAGGAAAGGAAAAAATATTTAATGCGGTTTTGTTGCAATAATGATTTGTTTCGTATATTTGCGACAGCGTTGCATTAGTTAAGCCCATCGCATCAAGCATTATTTATGATTCAAATACAGAACGCATCCAAGTCATTCAAAGGAGCCGTCGCGGTTCAAGACTTGAGCTTACAAGTGGAAGTGGGGGAAATTATGGGGCTTCTGGGTGCCAACGGCGCGGGGAAATCCACTACCATCAATATGCTGCTGGGTTTTTTAGCGCCCGACGCTGGATCGGTGCGCATCAACCAACTCAGCACGGCTCAGGAAGCAGCAGCCGTACGTAAACTCATCGGCTATATCCCGGAGAATGTGAACTTATATCCCTACCTATCGGGCATAGAAAATCTGGATTACTTCTGTCGCTTAGCTGGCTTGAAATATACGAATGCTGAATTGCAAGATTTCCTGAATAGCTGCGGATTGCAGCCCGAAGCCCACAGCAAAAGGGTAGCGGAATATTCCAAAGGTATGCGTCAAAAGGTGGGCATTGCCATCGCCTACGCCAAACAAGCCAAGGTGTATCTGCTAGACGAGCCTGCGAGTGGCTTAGATCCCTTGGCGAGCAACGAACTTTCCGACTTGCTAAAAAAACTAGCCAGCGAAGGAGCTGCCATCCTCATGGCTTCGCATGATATTTTCCGGGTTAGGGAGGTCTGTCATCGCATCGGCATCCTCAAGCAAGGTAGGCTAGTAAAGGAAATACGCAGCGAGGCCGTCAGTGCCAATGAATTGGAAAGGCTGTATTTGGAGTACATGAAAAACTAAGGAGCTGTTATGTGGGAAATCATAAAGAACGAGTGGCGATACTATGGCCGAAACCTTTGGTTTTGGGGGGTCAGCGGCGGCTTTTTGCTGCTTCTTTTCCTTTCTATTTTTCTAGGTAATTTACAAACTAGTAAGGAAATGGAGACCTATCAGACAGCTCGAAGCCAGCTACGGCAGCAGTGGGAAGCCATTGATGCGATGAATCCGCATAGTGCAGCACATTACGGTACCTACGTCTTCCGGCCTTCCAATTTATTAAATAGTTTAGATGAAGGCGTTAATAGCGTAACAGGCAATGTGCTGCGGGTAGAAGGCCATGTGCAAAATGAGATCGTCCACTCGGAGGCTTCACAGATGCAAGCGGTTTCTACCTTTGGTAAGCTTAAAAGCTCGCTATTACTACAGTACATTGTGCCACTTTTGTTGGTATTCCTGGCCTTCAATAGCGTGAGCCACGAAAAGCAAAGTGGTCGCCTCAAGTTGCTGCTGCTTCAAGGAGCCAAGCCGCATCAATTGATGTTGGCTAAAACGGTCTCGGTTTTTCTGTACGGTATAGGCCTGTTGGGTGCTACGGTGCTGGGCTACAGCTTGATGAACGCCAACCATTTGAACACGGAGATACTATCAAGAGCTACTTGGTTTTTCCTATCCTACAGCCTATATTACTTCATCCTGAGCGGTCTGACCGTATTCCTCTCGGCACGTTGGCAGCATACTACGCTTGCGCTAACTTCCATGATTGGGGTTTGGATAATTTGGACGGTCTTCCTGCCCAACATACTGATGAGTTCTGTGGGAAAATGGCATGAATTGCCTAGCCGAAATGAATTTCAAACAGCCATGAAAGACGATCGCTCGAAGGGTATTGATGGTCATAACCCTGCCGACGAACGCCAAAACGAATTAGAGCGAGCGGTGCTGGCAGAATATGGCGTAGATAGCTTATCGCAACTACCTATCAACTTCGATGGCCTGGTGATGCAGGCCGATGAAGAGTATGGCAATCAAGTATGGGATAAGCATTTTGGCCAGTTGGCCAATGTGTTTGCTCAACAAAAGAGGACTTATCAGTTGGGTGGTATTATCAACCCCTTTATTTCCTTGAAAAATGCTAGCATGGGCTTCACAGCCAACGATAATTTGCATCACCAATCGTTTTTGTTACAAGTAGAAAACTACCGGAGAGTGTTCATCAAAACGCTCAATGACAAACACGCCTACGGCGGCTCTAAAACAGGCGATTGGGCTTGGGGAGCCGATAATGATTTCTTTAAATCGGTGCCTGATTTTACCCACAAAGCAACACCGCTTTCCTCCGTCCTTTTCCACTACATCACTGATGTGCTGTTCTTGGGTGCTTGGGCATTTTTGGTGCTTGGGCTGTTGCTGCTGGGGACTAGAAAAATGCAGATTTTATGAAAAGCCTAGTGATATTCCTATACGAGTGGAAGCATTTTACTCGTAGCCCATTTAAAGTAGTGGCCTTGCTGCTTTTTATAGTGGCAGGCGTTTACGGCCTACACAATGGCGCTGCTTTGTACCAGCAGCAAGCGATGGAAATTGCAAAGATTGAAGCCGATGCCGCCGAAGCTAGACAGGAATATATCGCCTACTACGAGCAAGGGAAAAAAGGACCGGAACAACGTCCTTGGATAGATGTAAGTACGCCTTTTTGGGCTATCCGGTACAGCGGTATTCATCATTTTAAAAAACCTTCGCCCGCGATGGTGTACAGTATTGGCCAAGCAGAGCAATACGGGTTTTATAAAAAAGTTACCTTTTGGTCAAGCCCTTATGATGCAGACATGACTAAGGAAATTGCCAATCCCGAGCGCCTGCAAACCGCTACGCTCGACTTTTCGTTTACCTTGCTCTTCCTTTTACCGCTTCTACTACTGATTTTACTTTACAACCTGCAGAGTGCAGAAAGCGAGCAAGGCTTTTTACCCCTGATAGAAGTACAGGTAGGAAAAAAGAGCACTTGGCTCCTGAGCCGCATAGCTTTTTATCTTATCCTAACTTTTTTAGCCAGCGTAGTTTTAGTTTTGTACGGTGGAACGCTTACTCCGGTGTGGAATGCAGCCCCTAAGGCTTTGGGGCAGGTACTGCTTTTTTTGGTAGGCTATCTTTTTCTTTGGACAGCCCTCTATTATCCCATGCTCCGGCTAGGAAAAAGTATAGTGGGTAACACGCTGCCTATGGTGGGTATTTGGTTGCTTTTAGCCTTTATTATTCCCGCAACAGTACACCAATGGGTCAGCCTATCCAAGCCAACCAACTTGATGACCGATTTCATAGATGCTAAAAGAGATAAACAAGAACAACTCTTTCAGCAAACCGATAGCCTTCTACGGGCACAACTAAACGACTTATTTCCGGAAATAAGCATAAGCGCGGCAGCACAGGACAGCCTAAAAAGCTACTACGCTATGAACCAGTCAGGAGCCGCCTTAGCTAATGAACTAGTCAAAGAAAGCATTGCACCAATGGAGCAAGACCAACAAGAAAAAAACGAGCTTATCAAAGCTACTTACTATATCAACCCAATAACTTTTTTCCAGAATAAGCTCAACACGATCACACAAACCCATTACGATGATTACCAAAACTATCGTAACGAAATCCAAATTCTGATAGACAAACAAAACCGAACGCTGGTGCTTGATATCTGGAATGAACAAAAAGTGGACAAGCAAATCTTTTTGAATTACCAAGAAAATTTATCCAACCTATGAATTTTACCCATAAAATAAACCAATCGGATATTTTTGGTGCTGCTGTCAGCGGCCTTTGCGCAGTGCATTGCACCCTGACACCATTGTTTTTTGCCTCCAGACCTTTATTGGAGCGTAGCTTTGGGGAGCATGCCCACGGCAGCGGCTTCTGGGCGGCCTTGGATTATGTTTTTTTATTTCTTAGCCTTTTGGCTGTTTGGTACTCGGCTCGCCATACTACCCACAAAACACTCAAATGGGTTCTCTGGGGCGCTTGGTTGGTCTTTGCCATTGGGCTATTATCCGAGCCGCTGGATTTTTCCCATGGGATTTGGCTTATGTACGCTGGCTCTATCGCATTGGTTTTGGCTCATATACAGAACTATCGCTACTGCCAGCGCTGCGATCAATAAGAATTAAACGATGCTGCAGACAAGCAATTTAAGCTATCAATATCCGACTACGGCGATCCTTTCCTTTCCAGATATTAGTCTGGCGGCCGGGCAAGCTTTGCTGGTATGCGGCGAGTCGGGCTGTGGCAAGACAACATTGTTGCATTTACTAGCAGGCCTAAGAAAAGCTACTAGTGGTCATATCGCTATCGATGGCGAAGAGCTGCTGGGGATGTCTGCTGCAAAAACAGATCGGTTTCGGGGACAGTACATCGGGATGGTTTATCAGCAGCCCTATTTTATGGGTGCGCTATCCGTGCT
Organism: Lewinella sp.; assembly: GCA_036835305.1. Classification (GTDB taxonomy): domain Bacteria; phylum Bacteroidota; class Bacteroidia; order Chitinophagales; family Saprospiraceae; genus Neolewinella. The sequence continues at coordinate 7,176 of DAITME010000031.1, read as the reverse complement.
CGATAACCTATTGCTTTCCCCATACGCGCAAGATCAGACAAAGGCACAAGCAACTGCCCAACGCCTAGGAATAGGGGATTTGTTATCTCGCTACCCCCATCAAATGAGTGTCGGACAACAGCAGCGTGCCACCATCGCCAGAGCAGTCATGAATAAGCCGAAGCTGATACTGGCCGATGAGCCAACTAGCGCACTGGATAACAAGAATTGCTCGGAAGTGATTGGTCTTTTGCTAGAGGAAGCCAAAGCCAATCAGGCCGCCCTGCTTATTGTCACCCACGACGATAGGCTGAGAAGCGTAATAGCCAACTGTATTGAATTAAGTACTCGGCCATAAATAAAATGGAAAAGCCATCTCAAAACACAATACGATGCTAGGAAAAATAGCTTGGAAAAACATCGTTCAAAAGCCGCTCAACACGGCTTTGTGTGTGAGTTTACTACTTTTTGGGGTGGGTATCATATCCTTGTTGTTGCTCATTCAACAGCAACTGGAGCAGAAGTTCGAGCGAGATTTACAAGGCATTGATCTGGTAGTGGGTGCCAAGGGTAGCCCATTGCAACTGGTGCTGTCTGCAGTCTATCACTTGGATGCGCCCACGGGTAATATCCAATTGGCAGAAGCCCGGGAAATCATGGACAACCCCATGGTACAACAAGCCATTCCCCTGGCTTATGGCGACTCCTACCGAGGCTATCGCATCCTAGGTACACAGGCTAGTTATCTAGAAAAATATGGCGCCGAATTTAGAGAGGGCCGTGTTTTTTCTCAAGCTATGCAAGCAACCATCGGTGCGGATGTGGCCAGGAAAACCAACCTACAACTAGGGGATACTTTCTTGGGAACTCACGGAGATGCTACGGAAGGGCACACCCACGAAGAACACCCCTACACCGTGGTGGGTATATTGGAAAAAACCAATACCGTACTAGACCAACTGCTGCTAACCAATATTGAAAGCGTTTGGGACGTCCACGACGAGCATAACCACGCTGAGGGCGACGAGCATGAACACGAGCACGAAGATGATAAGGAAATAACGGCTGTTTTATTACAATACAAAACCAAAAGGTCAGTACTCAGTATGCCGCGCTATATCAATGAGCAGACCAACATGCAGGCCGTATTGCCCGCTTTAGAAATTAACCGACTGTTTTATATGCTGGGGGTGGGTGCCACTACTTTACAACTCATTGCCGCAGGCATTATGCTCATGGCGGCATTCAGCATGTTTTTTGTCTTATACAACCGCTTGAAAGAACGCAAACACGAGCTGGCCTTAATGCGCTCGCTAGGCTACCGACCGCGGCAATTGTTTGGATTGTTGCTATTCGAGGGTGTGCTGTTGGCAGCACTGGGCTACGCTTTTGGTTGGTTGTTAAGCAGGGCTGCGCTCTATGTAGTTAACCAACAAGCAGCAAACGATTTTAATATCCAATTCAAAGGCGATTGGGTAGCAGGAGAGGGCTATTTACTGCTGCTCACCATTATGTTAGGGATACTCGCTGCCTTGCCGCCCGCTTGGCAGGCTATGCGCATGGATGTATCCACTGTCTTATCAGAGAACTAAATGAAATATGAAGACCACGCTAAGAATAGGATTATTCCTGATTATTGGTACCGGCATCCTAGCTGCCGGGAAGATGTGTGCATTCTGGCAGCCAGAAGAGGAGGCCGAAGCAGCTGTTTCTGCATCAGCCACAACAAGCATCCCGGCTCCAGCCGAAGCTAGAACGGAAGCAACCATCGCAGCCGAAACCAACGAGAGCAGCTCGGCTAGCAAAGCATCTAGCCGCTTCTACTGGGACGATGAGCTAGCGGACTGGATAGAAACATCAGAGAATAAGCCTTTTCAAGCGCAGGCCGTGCACTACGATGCTAGTAGTCTGCCTACAACCGCCCCTATCCGCGTAAGCTGGAAATTGCTGATGGATATTGAGTATAAGCTACAATACTACGAGGTGGTAAAAGTGGAAATGTACGCTCCCATATTTCCCGAAGCGCTCAAAGCCCTCGACGGCAAAGAAGTGGTGGTGGAAGGTTTTGTCATCCCTTTCGATGAAGATATTAGCGCCATGGTAGCACTTTCTGCCAACCCCTATGCCTCCTGCTTTTTTTGCGGCAAGGCTAGCCCTGCTTCCGTCATGAGCGTCTATTTCAAAAACAAAGGCAAACGCTACAAAATAGACGATTACCGAATTTTCACGGGCACGCTACAACTCAATTATAACGATCCCAATGAGTTCTACTACATTCTGCGAGGCGCCGTAGTAAACTAACAGTTAAAAATGATCCCACAGATATTTGAACAACCTCATCCACTGGTTAAAAAAATCTAAAATGACCAAAAACAGTAAACTGCCCGTAACCGTCCTCAGCGGCTTTTTAGGGGCTGGGAAAACGACCCTGCTCAATCATATCTTGCATAATAAGGAGGGACTTAAAGTAGCCGTGATTGTTAATGATATGAGCGAAGTCAATGTGGATGCCGAACTGGTCAAAAATGAGCACACGCTCTCCAGAACAGAAGAAAAGCTGGTGGAAATGAGCAATGGCTGCATCTGCTGTACTTTGCGGGAAGACCTTATGATTGAAGTAGAAAAATTGGCGATGGAAAAGCGATTCGACTACCTACTTATCGAGAGCACTGGTATTAGCGAGCCCATCCCTGTGGCACAAACTTTTTCTTTCGTAGATGAGGAAAACGGCATCGACCTCTCTCGCTTCAGCTATATTGATACCATGGTAACCGTGGTAGATGCCTTTAATTTCTTCCGTGATTTTGGTAGTCCTGAAACCCTGATGGATCGAGCATTGACAGATATGGAAGGCGACCACCGAACCATCGTTAATTTGTTAACCGACCAAATTGAGTTTGCCAATGTTATCCTGCTCAACAAAGCAGACTTAGTGACACCCACCACGCTGGGCGTATTGAAAGCAGCTGTCCAAAAACTCAATCCCATCGCCAAGATCATAGAAACTTCCTTCAGTAAAGTGCCGCCCAGCGAAATTCTCAATACAGGCCGCTTTAATTTTGAAGAAGCCGAGCAAAGTGCTGGGTGGATAGAAGAACTCAACAAAGAAACACACACGCCAGAAACCGAAGAATATGGCATTAGTTCCTTTGTGTATAGAAGTAAAAAACCCTTCGATCCCGAACGCTTCTGGCACTACGTCCAGCATAAATTCCCCAGTACGGTAATCCGAAGTAAAGGGCTTTTTTGGCTGGCTTCCCGGCCTCATCAAGCGCTGGTCTGGAGCCAAGCAGGCGGCTCTTTGAAAGCAGATAGCGCTGGTGTTTGGTGGAGTAGTATGCCTTATGGCGAGCGAATCCAATACATGGCCTTCGTAGAAAACCAGCCACAGATTGAAGCAGGTTGGGATAGCCATTTCGGCGACCGAAAAAACGAAATTGTATTTATCGGTCAGGATATGGACGAAGCCTTCATCAAAGCCGAACTCGACGCCTGTCTGGCAAGGCCAGAAGAAATTGCTGCAAAAAAATGGGAAAAAGGCTATAACGATGAATGGCCCTTGCCAAGCATCACGGAGCGGGAGTAGAATTACGGTACAGGTACTCATACAGCTACGGCAAGTGTACATCCAAGCGGACACAATACGCACGCTTTGTTCTGGCCTACTAAACTCAGCCGAGACCCGACCCAGGCGGGCAAGACCTGGGCGGGTTGGAAGACCCAGACCCACCGTGTCCGTATGGAGACGGGCGTGTTGGCGGGCACGGCCCAGGCGGGTCGGAAGACGGGCGTTCTGGTTCTAAACGACGCGTATGTGCCCATGCGGGTTAAATACGGGCACCACGTGCAGGAGCAGTGTCATACTATTTTGAGCAATGTTTTTTCCTGCTTCCCCCGCAAGTTTAAGCATTATTTAGCGAAGCTTTAGTACCTTCTTAACACTTATTATACGACCTTTGTAGAGCAGCAACAAGTTGGGGCTTAGCTCGTTTCTATATCAAAACACGGCTCTTTTGTTCTGGCCCTGCTCCTGCACGCAGTGCCCGGTTAGTAGGGCGTGTAGCCAACAAATACAGCGCTGCAGGCTTTCGATTTGGCCCAAGTTTTCAGTGTCACCAAACACTAACAAACCAATCAATACTAGAAATATGAAATTTTTCCCCCTTCTCTCACTTGCCATTGCCGCGCTCTTATTGGCTACGGCTTGCCAGGACGACGATGGCATCAGCCAAGATGTACTATTTCACGATGGCGACAACCTCACCGGCCCCACCCTGGATGTAGGTTTGCATGAGCTGTCGGCTCGTTTTACCGCTGCTGAAGTGGCTCCTTTTGTAGGCCGCGAAATCGAAACCATTCGCTTCTTTTTGGGCGATATTCCTCAGCGTGTAGAAGTGGTCATCTACGGTGCTGGCACCCCCAACAGCCCTGGCGGACTACGCTACGAACGGAATATTACCAACCGCATTACCACCACGGGCTGGAACAACCACATCCTCAACGAGCCCATCCGCATCGAAGACGAAGATATCTGGATCACCATTGCCGTCACCCACGATCGGCTCATGCAGTCGGTCGGTTGTGATGCTGGCCCCAACAAAGCCGGCGGCGATTTCATCCTCTACGCCACCGATAATGATTGGACTACTTTCCGCCAAGCTACCGGCGGAAGCGAAAGCGTCAACTGGAATATCCGAGCCATCCTACAGCCAGAATAGCCTTGGTAGATAGTCGCCTATTCGACTTTTTAGTGGCTTTTTTCTTTTGATAAGGAAAGAAGTCTTATATTAGGGGCTTCTTGTTTGTTTGTGTCAGCCTACAACAGGCCTTGTTTACGCTTTGGTTTAGCAAAACATCGTGAAAAAAAAATCCCACAACTCTGGTTCTTTGCTTGCGCTAGCGATCTTGCTTTTGCTAGGGAGCTGTGGGCCGGCCCAGCACCCTGCCGATGATTATAGTGTTTGGGGAGTGGATGTATCCCGCCATCAGGGTGCGATTGATTGGCCCGTAGTGGCCAAAACGGGACTAGAATTCGCTTTTGTAAAAGCCACGGAGGGCGGCAACCACACCGACGAAAATTTTGGGGATCATTGGGCAGCGCTGAGCGAGACTAACATTCGCCGGGGTGCCTATCATTACTACAAACCGCTGGTGAACCCGCAGTTGCAGGCCAACAACTTTCTGAACCAAGTAGGAACGCTACAGCCAGGCGATCTGCCTGCTGTATTGGATTTGGAGGAGCGCGGCCAATTACCGATCGCACAGTTTATTGCGCAAGTACAAGCATGGCTGGATAGGGTAGAAGCGCGGACGGCTGCCCGGCCGATTATTTACACCGGGCATAAGTTTTACAACCGCTACTTGGCAGGGCATTTCACCGATTACCCCATCTGGATTGCCCGCTACCGAAATGAAGAACCGTTATTGGCCGATGGCCATACTTTTACTTTCTGGCAATATACCGATGCTGGCCGGCTTGCCGGCATTCAACATGCGGTGGATATCAACGTCTTTGCAGGCAGCTCGCTTGATTTAGCTAATTTGGCGCTCGCGCCTAAGGGAAAGCCAGCCATCACACAAGAACACAATAAGCCCGAACCTTCGAAACGATGGTTCGGGCTTATGAGCGCCAAATGAGCAGGGGGAGCATTTACTGCTCTTTCTCCTCTTTCTTTGCGAAACGGCTACCGCCGAATTTCTTGTTGAATTTATCGATACGACCCGCTGTATCTACATAGGCCATTTTGCCTGTGAAGAAGGGGTGAGACTGGTCGCTAATCTCTAATTTAATCAAGGGATATTCCTTGCCGTCTTCCCAAGTATCTGTTTCTCTGGAAGAGGCGCAAGACTGACCCAACCAAGCCGTATCAGCAGTAATATCGCGGAAGATCACTTTGCGGAAATTTCCCGGGTGAAGATCTTTTTTCATAGCTTCATTAATTTTGGAGTGCAAAAGTACGTCCTTTAGTTGTAACGGACAAACAATCCACCGAGTTTTTGTTGGGGCTACCTAAATTTTCACACATAGGCTTCGTAACTGAGCCAGATCACGCACCAGCATCCGCTGCCGATTGAAGGAGATCAGGCCTTCGTCTCTCAGTTCGTTCAAGATGGCATTCACTGTTTGCCGGCTGGTGGCGGTGAGGTCGGCGATTTCTTTGTGCGTCAGCATTTGCCGTACTTCATGTTCTAGCCCCACGGCGCGGCCTTTGGTTTGGGCGAGCTCTAGGAGGAATTCCAAAATTCTCTTTTTGCTGCTTTTGAAGACTAGGTTTTCCAGTCGCTTTTCGAGTTGAAGCGTGCGCTGCCCCACCATTTGCATGAAGAATAATTGCAATTCACTGCGTTCGCGCAGCAGTAGCTGCATATCGGTTCGGTCGAGGGTATAAAGCTCTGTTGCCCGCATGGCGAAGGCAAAGTCGCGCCGATTCTCTAGCCCCATCATGGCCATTTCGCCAAATACTTCTCCAGGGCCGAGGATGGCTTTGGTGATTTCCTTACCATCTTCGCTATAAGATCCAATTTTGATACGGCCCTCGTTGATGAGGTAGATTTTTTGGGCGGGCTCGTGGGGGAGGTAAATATAAGTATTGGCCGCAAAGTGTAGGGGTTGATTCTTGGGCATCGTAAGCTGTGCACTGCTAGGGCAGAATATATTCCGCAGATCGAGCTTGTCTAAGTGACAAAGTTGGCTATGATTCATGACCTAATTGTTTTAATGGTATCCCTTATATATACGAGTTCCACTATCTTGGCGGTTTTATGCGCTTTTTTTATTAGAAAAGCGGAAGGCGAGGGGAACGTTTGCTGGGCGGCTCTTTTCGGCTGTTCAAGAGTACCATTGGATCCGTCCAACGGATCAAAAAAAGTACCATTGGACTAGTCCAACTGACCATTTTTTGTGGGTTTTACCCAGTAAAGCGAGCATTTCGCAGCAACTAGGTAATGGAGCCTGTCAGGTCTGATTGGACTCATTCAACGAACTTGGAGCGGTACCATTGGACGTATCCAACCATCCGTTTTCGTGGGTTTTAGACACGCTCTTAGCCATTAGCAGGCGCTTGGCAAGGTCGGCCAGCTTGCTTCTTTTTATTTTTCGCCAAAGGCTGGAGCCGTGTTTTAACAAAAAGAGCCATGCTTTTCGAGACTGTTCATTTAAGTGTGTCTAAGTATCTTAACGCGCTTAGACGCAGAAAA
>DAITME010000030.1:0-42273 GCA_036835305.1 Lewinella sp. | reverse complement strand
ACTTTTACCTACTTAAATCTGTAGGGCAGATTTTAAATCAAACTGAACACCCTACCCCTAAGCATTGTTCGTGGCTAAATGTAGTCGAGGGATGGTTTTCAGGTTTACAAAATCGCCTTTTAACGTTAAGTAATTGTAAGAGTATTGAAGAGTTAGCAGACAAAATCATAGAATATACAGGATACTACAATGAAAAGTGGGCCAAAAAAATAAATTGGGCTAAAGTCAAAAAATCGGACATTGAAGAGTTAATAAAAAAAACAAAAAGGCTTGTAACGAAACTTGCCGGATAGGCCACTAGTTTCATCTCTACCCCCAAACCAAAGTGTTTTTGCTTCGCAGCTACTTCGTGGTGGGATATAGCTGGCTATCGAAGCTTACTACTCCCGATTATTGGCGGTTCGGGCTGCGCCCGAACCACTTCGTTTTGCGTATATTTGCAAGTACTTCGTTTCCTCCGCTACATCTGAATCAATTGCTTCCCAAGGACCTTCGAATACTTCATCATCTACGATGCTGTCCTCGTCATAAAATATCAAATTTTCGGGAACATCCACTCCGGCTTCTCCCAAGGTCACGGCATCTAGGGCTTCGATGCCCGCTACGCCTTCAAAGGTCACGGCCATGTGTGAGGAGAACTCGCCAGCAGAAATTAATCGAAGGGCTTCTTCTACGGATATTTGGTTAATCATGTCCATTGTTTTTCTCATCTTGTTTGGTTAAACTGTTGGTGAGATAAGCTGCTTGTTCGTCTTTTCTTGATCTTCTAACGGATATAATCTAAAAAGATAGTTTTCGCACTAGAAGTTATGTAGGTTGGATTTGTAAATTTGCGCTTCATATTCCACGCTACGAGACACTAGGCGGTCTGTTCCATAGGCAATAAGCCTACTCCTTATGCCAGCCTGTGACCAGCTGTCCCCAGAAAGTTTTGGGAAATTTCTCTAACTCTGGGAAGCCAAGGGCGATGTCTCGCCCTTCCTTGGGTACGTAGGCGGTGCCGAAAATATAATCCCAAACGGCAAGGGTAATGCCAAAATTGATACCGTAGCGGTGGTCGTCTGGTAAGTCATGGACGTGGTGCCAGATATGCATTTCAGGGCTGTTGAAGAGCTTGGGCATCCAGGGGCCAAGCAGGAAAGCACCCGCAGCTGTAAAGCCTAATACGGCTACCGCTTTCAAAGGCAGCGCCATGCCTGCGAGGGCGGTGATGTCGAATGCCTCGAATGCAAAAGCCAGGCCAATGAGCGTGCCCACTACCCCACCACTCACTTTACCACCCACGCTAATGTTGGCATGGTTGTAGTGTCCCCAAGCCAGCGTAAACAAATGGATCATAAAGAAATCATACAAACCTATACCCAGCAAAGCCAAAGGAATGTATTCGAGCGTGCGGTACACCACCGTTTCCATCCAGTGGTAGCGCAAGTGAGCGGCAAAGCCCATTTCTTCTACTGAGTGGTGTACTTTATGAAACTCCCATAACCAATCAAAGCGATGCAGCAAGCGGTGTACCCACCACTGTACGAAATCCCGAACCACAAAACCAATCAGCAGGATAGCCCAGAGCGGAAAACCAGACAAAGGATTGGCTGCTTGCAGATCGAAACCACCTGTAAGCGAGCGAATACCATCATTGAAGAGATTTACCACCACCATAGAAGCGGCGTTGTAAATCAGCAGCGAGAAAAGAAAGAAATTGAAGAACATATAGAAGCCATCTAGGAAAAAGTCTTTCCGTAAAATAGCTTGTCCTTTGCGCCAAGGCAATAGAACTTCCAATAAGAAAAACACTAAAGATACCAAGATGAGCATATAGAAATAGGACGTCCACTGTGGGTTGCTGACATCCTGCCAGAGGTAGTTGGCATAGCCTTTATAAGCTTGAACGATAATATCCCAATACTTCTCCATTGCTTGCTGTAATTTGAATGCGTAGAATGCCAAACAAGGCAAAATTGAAACGTAGCTGTAAGCCTTCTGGTTTCATCAAAGAAGCGGACAAGCCCTCTTGTGTGATCTAAATCACCAAAGCACAGCCAAATTTTCATCTACCTTTATACTAAATTCAGCTATTTAATAATAGCGAACGCAAAAAAATCAAGTTTATCATGCAGAATCATTATCAGGTACTCATTATTGGTGGCGGAACGGCCGGCATCATGGTAGCCGCTCAGCTCCTCGAGCAAAAAAAACACAACAGCATCGCCATCATCGAGCCTGCCGACACACATTACTATCAGCCAGCCTGGACGCTGGTGGGGGCAGGTACCTATGACTACGCCAAAACAGCGCGCCCTATGGGCGATATCATCCCCAGGGGAGCTACCTGGATAAAGGACAAAGCTACGGGATTCCACCCCGAGAACAATACGGTTCATACGGCCGATAGCGGAGATATCACCTACGACTATCTTGTAGTAGCGCCTGGTTTGGTATATGATATGGATTTGGTGCCCGGTTTGGGAGATGCGTTGGACAAGGATGTGGTGTGTAGTAACTACACCAACCCTGATCATACTTGGAAAGTTGTCCAGAATTTCAAAAGCGGCACTGCCTTGTTTACACAACCCACCACGCCCATTAAGTGCGGTGGCGCCCCACAAAAAGCGATGTACCTATCGGAAGCGGCTTTTCACAAAACGGGGGTGCGCGATAAAACAACGGTGGTATTCGCCACTCCGGGAACCATTATATTCGGTGTGCCAGAAGTGGCTAAGACTCTCATGGAGGTGGTGGATCGCAAAGACATCAATCTGCGCTTCGGCTATCAGCTCAAGAAAGTGGATGGCCCCAATCGCATCGCTTGGTACGCCTTTGCCGACCATATGAAAGCGTATAACCATAAGGACGTAAAAACCGAAACAGACGGGAACCTGACGGGGATTCACTTCGATATGATGCACACCGCACCACCTTCGGTGGCGCCGAAGTTTATCAGGGAGTCCGTCTTGGTAAATGACGCTGGCTGGTTGGCGGTGAATAAGCACACGATGCAGCACGATACCTACGGAAATATTTTTGGCTTGGGGGATGTATCCAGCCTACCTACAGCAAAAACGGGCGCGGCCATCCGCAAGCAAGTACCCATTGTGGTGGATAATATCGACTTGCTGATAAAAAGCGAGAAAATCGGTACAAAGTCGTACAATGGCTACTCTTCATGCCCGCTCGTAACCGACTATGGTAAAATGGTGCTGGCAGAGTTTGATTACCAGAACAACTTTACACCCGACCCCAAACTCAAACAACTGCTCATTAGCGACAGCTCCAAAGAGCACTGGCGGCTGTGGATGCTAAAAAAATACATGCTGCCATACTTATACTGGAATAAAATGATGACAGGCCAAGATGTGTAAGTAACCTTGTTCAGTACGGCCCTGTGCTGTACTGAACAAAGCTTATCGCGCAGGCTGTTTAACACAGCTTAGCACAAAGGCTGGCGGCAGATTCCAAGGCACCCAACGCGTGTGTACATTGCCGAAAGCTTCCCGATAATAATTTTTTGTTTTTAAACTGTAGTGCAGCTGTTGGTAGCGGCCGGCCGGCTTTAAACAGTCGTGGGCAGCCGCTACTATTTTTTTGCCTACCGCAGGAGGAAGTATAGCAAAGGGGATGGCACTCACGACGGCATCAGCTTGCCCTAGCTGATGCGCTTGTAAGTAGGCCTGTATCTGTTCGGCGCTATCCTGCACCACAATCAAACGCGGGTCTCCGATGGCTCGCATGTCTTCACACAAATCAGCCGCCACTTCAAAAGCCAGCACCATGCCATCTGGTCGTAGTTGCCTCAGAATGTGACGGGTGATGACCCCATCGCCCGCCCCTAGCTCCACAATTACTTTTGCTTCTTGGAAGTTGATTCCCTCAATAGCCGCTCGGCACAGCGATGGGCTGGATCGGGTAATCGTGCCGGTAGTACGCAAGTTTTTTAAACCCTCTTTAAGGAAAGAAAATGTGCTCATAGGGCGAAAGTAAGAAAAAAGATAAATTAATCAGGAAACTTTGAAACCTTATAAAGTTTCCCGCGTTCTTGAGTGCGTAATTCAAAACCAACCTTTGGAAAATAAGCAGAAGAATCAACTCTTGGAAGTAGCCGAGCGCCTCTTTATGCGCTACGGTTTAAAGAGCGTAAGCATGGACGACATAGCCTTGGATATGGGCGCATCCAAGAAAACGCTCTACCAGCTGGTTGCCAGCAAGGAGGACTTGGTGGAGGACATCATGGCAGTTATCCGTCAAAGGGATAACTGTGTATTGGAGCAATCGGCTCACGAATCTGCCGATGCTATTGACGAATTTTTGCGCAACAGCCGCCATTTCATCCAGGAAATGCGAAAGGTCTCGCCCATCACCTTATACGATCTCAAAAAATATTATAGCAATATTTGGAAATCGCAAATGCAGGGGCATATGAATGATTTTGTGCTTTGCATCGGGCAAAACATTAGCAGAGGAATGAAAGAAGGCCTCTACCGCTCCGATCTTCAGGCCCATATCATCGCCCGGCTCTACGGAGCTACGGTGATGGCTGTTACGGATACCGAGCTTTTTCCCGCCAAGGAAGTCTCCATCGATCAGATTATCACCCATCATGCGATCTATCACCTCAATGGCATCGTCAACGAAAAAGGCCGGCAGCTACTACAAACCTACCTCCAAAATGAAGAACTAGGATAGATATAGACTCTATCCTCCCCCCCATCAAACCATCTAAAGTATGAAACGACAACAAATATTGATTTTACTGTTCCTACTCTTTGTAGGTACTTCCTTCCTCCGGGCACAGTCGGCGGTTATGAGTCTGGAGGATGCCGTGCGCTATGCCCAGAGCCAATCGAATACGGTAAAAAACGCCCGCCTCCAGATTGCAGATGCCGAAGAGCAGGTACGCGAACAGCTCGCCACGGGATTGCCCAACATCAATGCCAGCCTGGATTATACCCATTACCTCAAAGTGCCCATCCTGCCGCTACCGGAAGCTTTTGCTGCTTCTATCCCCCCCGGGCAAGAGGTACCCGACGGCATTGCTTTCCAGCTAAGGAATAATTTTGTTGGCGGTGCCAGCGCTACGGCGATGCTTTTTAATGGTTCCTTCTTTGTGGGTTTAAAAGCGGCGAAGGAAGCCAAGAAGTTCTATGAGCTAGACCTCGAAAATCAGGAGCGAGCCGTTAGGAACGAAGTCATCAATGCCTACCTTCCCCTGTTGCTAATTCAGGAAAACCTCGATCAGCTAGACCGCAATATCGAGAACCTTCGCCAGCTACTCAACGAGACCTCGGCGCTATTCGAAGCCGGTTTTGTGGAGCGCCTGGATGTAGATCGGCTGCAACTCAATTTAGATAATCTGCAAACGGAGCGCGACAACCTCCAACGGCAGCAGTCCAACGCCACCCGCGCCCTGAAATATACCATGAACTATCCCTTGGCTGAGCCGCTGGAAATATCCGATAAGATGGAAGCCATTGCCGCCGAAATAGAAGCAGATATGCTCATGGGCAATATCGACTACGGCCAGCGAACGGAGGTGAAAGTGCTAGACCAAAGCCTGGTTCTTCAGGGTCTAAACGTAGATTTGCAGCGCGCTGCCTACCTGCCCACGCTCAATGCTACGCTGGCTGGGCAATACCAGTTCCAAGGGGATAAACTAAACGACGGTTTCTGGGCACCGACCGTTTTGGTGGGCCTATCGGCCAATATTCCGATCTACGATTTTGGTGGCCGCCGCGCCAGAGTAGAACGCGCCAAGCTGGATCTGGAAAAAGCCAACAATCAGCGAAATGATCTGGTGCGGGGTATCGAGCTAGCGGTTACGAATGCCCGAGCCGACTACACCAGCGCCCAGCAGCGGCTGGACGCCCGGCAACGAAGCCGCGAACTGGCCGAGCGCATCTACACCACCACCCAAGTGAAATACCGCGAAGGCGTGGGCAGCAGCCTCGAAGTAGTGCAAGCCGAACAAGAATTGTACACCGCCCAAAGCAACTACTTCACGGCTCTGTATGAAACCATCATCGCTAAGGAAAATTTACGCCAAGCACTGGGCCGTTAGGCGCTTCCAATAGCTGAGCTCGTGCAGTTAGGGCTACTTCACACTTATGGCAAAATGTACACCCATACGGGCACGGTCCGCACTCGCTGGCTCTCGCAGGAGCAAAGTTTTACTATCAAGAGCCATGCCCCTTAATCAAGCCTTGCTCAAAAAAGTGGACATGGCTCCTGCACGCAGTGCCCGTCTTCCAACCCGCCTGGGCCGTACCCGTCTGGGTTTAGTAGGGCGAGAGCCAGCCCACCGTACTAGCTCCCTGAAAGCCTACAGCATTACTCAACAACAATAACTACCAAACAATAATGAAAAATTTAACCCATCCTATTTTTTGGCTATTCCCACTAGCGCTACTCCTGCTGTTGGCAGCCTGCGAAATCTCCCCAAACGAAGGGCCTTCCCTAGCTACCGTAGCGGAAATACAAACCAAGCTAAAGGGCAAGCGAGATACCCTTCGCATGCTCGCCCTAGAGGTAGACATGCTGGAGGACTCGCTCATCCGACTCGACCCTTCTTTTGCTCCTAAATTACCGCTGGTGAGCTATGAGGTGCTGCAGGCGCAAGATTTTGTAAGCTACACGAGCGTACTAGCTACCGTTGTGGCGGCTGAAACGGCTATGGCGACGGCAGAAATCCCTGGCCAAATCCTGCGCATGGAAATTAAGGAGGGCGACTTGGTGCAAAAAGGACAACTCATTGCCGTACTCAATGTGGAAAGTACCGAAACGCAAAAGGCCGAGCTGCAAACCGCCCTAGAGCTAGCCAAGACGGTCTTCGAGCGGCAGCAGCGGCTATGGGAGCAAAATATTGGCTCCGAACTGCAGTACCTAGAGGCTAAAAGCACCTACGAACGCCTAGAAAAACAGTTGGACAATATCGAGCTAGCCGCCCGCAAGCGCAATGTCTATGCCCCCATCAGCGGAACGGTAGATCGGGTGATGATGCGCAGCGGCGAGAATGCGATGCCTGGGGCGCCCATCGTTTCCATCATCAGCACGGGCGACCTGAACGTTGTGGCCGATGCCCCCGAAGGCTTGCTGGCCAAAGTAAAGAAAGGGGATCGGCTGAAGGTCAACATCCCCACGCTGGAACTCAGTTTCAACGCAGCTGTTCAGCGCATTGGCCGTACCATCGACCCCGCCAACCGCACTTTTGAGGTGGAAATTACAGTGCCCGCCCAGTACCGTTCGCAGCTCAAAACCAATTTGCTAGCGGAAGTAGAAATTCTCGATTTCAGTAGCAAAGACCTACTGGTGGTGAGCCAAAACTACATACAGCAGGAAGTGAATGGGCAGCGCTATGTCTTTACCGTTCAAGATAAAGACGAGCAAACGCTGGCAGTGAAGAACTACATCGCCACTGGCCGTACCTACAACAACAAGGCCATCATTGAAGAAGGCCTGCAAGCGGGCGACCGGATCATCACTCAGGGCGGCCGAGGCCTGACCAATGGCCAAGCCATCGCCATCAGCGAAACCCCTCAATAAGCCCCCATGGAAAACAACAAACAACAAAAACGATCCTTTAGCCTCACGGATGTGGCGGTGGACAACGGCACCACCGTCTTCCTGCTAGGCATTATGATCCTGATTTTCGGCCTTTTCGCCTACGATCAGGTACCCAAAGAACAGTTTCCAGAGGTGGACTTCCCCCAAGTCTATATCAATACTCCCTACTTCGGTAACTCGGCAGCAGATATTGAGAACCTCGTGACGCGGCCCTTGGAAAAGGAACTGCAATCGGCCGATGGGGTAAAAACCATCCGCTCCACTAGCGTACAAGACTTTTCGGTGATTACCGTGGAGTTCAACTCGGATGAAGATTTCGACGATGCCGTGCGCCGCGTGAAAGATGCCGTGGACGCTGCTAAGCCAGAGCTGCCAAGCGACTTGGATACCGAGCCAACCGTCTTGGAAATCAACCTCTCCCAGCTCCCCATCGTGAGTGTGAACATGAGTGGTGATTTCCCACCGGAAGAGCTGCGCCGCTATGCCGAACAAATGGAAGACGCCCTGGAGGACGTAAGGGGCGTCAGCGAGGTCAACCTAAAAGGCATACAGGAGCGCGAGATAGAAATTGCCGTGGATGTGCGCAAGATGGAAAGCCTTCAGATCAGCTTTCAGGATATCGAAAACGCCCTAGCTTCCGAAAACCTCACCCTTTCCGGAGGCGAGATTGTCAATGATGGCGTACGCCGCGCCATCCGCGTGGTGGGCGAATATGAAGACGCTACCGGAATAGCCAATACCATTATAAAAAATGAAGGGCAGCGCCTGGTGTATCTACGCGATATTGCGACGGTAAAATTTGGCTACGAAGAACCGAAGAGCATTGCCCGCGCCAACCAATCGCCAGTTATTAGCCTCGATGTTATCAAGAAATCGGGCGAAAACCTACTCACTACCTCCGACGGCGTGTATGCTACCGTCGAGAAGATGCGCAAAAGCATGCCCGAAGACCTAGAAATTACTTTCTTCAATGACCAATCTGACAATACCCGTAGTGAGGTAAAAAATCTGGAGAACAGCATTATTTCTGGTGTTATTTTGGTGGTTTTGGTTTTGCTTTTCTTCTTGGGCTTGCGCAATGCGCTCTTTGTGGGCATCGCTATCCCACTCTCGATGCTGATGGGTATTTTGTGGATATGGCTCACGGGCGTGACGCTCAATATTGTGGTACTTTTTGCTCTGATCCTAGCGTTGGGCTTATTGGTGGATAACGGCATTGTAATTGTGGAAAACATCTTCCGCTACATGCAGCAAGGCGAGAAGGGCAAGCCTGCAGCAAAATACGGTGCTGGCGAAGTGGCTTGGCCAATCATTGCCTCCACCGCTACCACCTTAGCAGCATTTTTGCCCTTGGCTGTTTGGCCGGGCATTGTGGGGGAGTTTATGAAGTACTTTCCCATTACCCTCATTCTGGTGTTGGTGAGCTCTTTGATCGTAGCCTTGGTGATCAATCCCGTACTAGCCAGCCGCTTGATGAAGGTGGATGAAAAAGCTGACACGAAAGAAGGTAGAGCCAAAAAACGCAATCGCGTGCTGCTTAGCACTTTGGGTATGTTCGTGTTGGGCGGCTTGGGCTTCGCAGGGGGGCAGCAATGGTTTGTTAACTTAATGATTATTGCCATCGTTGTAACACTGGTCTATTTCTTCCTGTTGCGGCCGATAGCTTTTGTGTTTCAGGGCAAATTCCTGCCTTGGCTGGAGGAGCGTTACCGCGGGACGATTTACTTTGCCCTGCGCAACTACAAGTTTACGCTTTTTGGAACTTTCGGCATTTTGCTGCTTGCCCTATCCCTGACAGCACTCAAACCACCCGCTGTAGAGTTCTTCCCTAGTGCCGACCCGCTCTACATCAATGCCTTCGTAGAACTGCCTTTAGGGGCGGATATCGAGCAAACCAACGAGGTGACTAAAATACTGGAAAGCAGGGTCATCCAACAGCTCAAGCCCTACGAGAACATCGTAGAATCAGTCCTCACGCAGATTGGGGAAAACACCTCCGACCCGAACGCACCGCCGGAGCCCGGCATCACCCCGAACCGTGCTAGGATTACCGTCAGCTTCGTCCCATTCCGAGATAGAGGCGGCATCAGTACAGCCGATGTGATGGAGGAAATTCGGCAGGTCGTCCGCGGCCTCCCGGGGGTAAAAGTAAGTGTGGATCAAAATGCCGACGGCCCCGCCACCGGCAAGCCCATCAATATTGAAGTAAGTGGGGATGATATTGACCGCCTCGTAACGCTGGGCGACGAAGTCATCAACTTTATCAATAGCCAAGGCATCCCCGGCATCGAAGAGTTGAGTGCCGATATCAAAATTGGCAAACCCGAGCTGCTGGTGAAAGTCAATCGCGAAGCCGCTCGGCGCTACGGTATTTCCACCGCTCAGGTGGCCACGGCGCTGCGTACCTCCGTTTATGGTAAGGAAGTGAGCAAATACAAGCTCGGGGAAGATGAATACCCGATTTTTCTCCGGCTCGATAAGCAAGACCGCGATCAGGTAGAACGGCTGTTGGACCAGCGCATTACCTTCCGAGACCCTTCGAACGGCAAAATTTCGCAAGTGCCCATCAGCACGGTAGCTTCGGTAGAATACACCTCTACCTATTCGGCGATCAAGCGGAAAGACCTAGAACGCGTCATCACCATCAGCTCCAACTTGCTAGAGGGCTACGTAGCCAACGACATTGTTCCACAGATCGATGCGGCTCTGCAAACCTACGATTTGCCACAAGGCTTTTCCTATGAGTTCACCGGCGAGCAGCAGCAGCAACAGGAAGATGTCGGCTTTTTGCTGGGGGCTTTCATCTTTGCCCTCTTTCTGATCTTTCTCATCATCGTCACGCAGTTCAACAGCCTGAGTATTCCCTTCATCATCCTCACTTCGGTCTTGTTATCTACCATCGGGGTGTTACTGGGCTACTTTTTCTTTGGCGGTACTTTTTCGGTGGTATTTACCGGGGTAGGCATTATCTCTCTGGCGGGCGTGGTGGTCAACAACGCCATCGTGCTCATTGATTATACCAACCTATTGATGCGCGAAAAAGCGGATGCCGCAGGCTTGGAAGAACTAAAGGCGCTGAATTTGGAACAAATAAGAGCCGCCATTGTGGAAGGCGGCAGCACTCGGCTTCGGCCGGTACTCCTCACCGCCATCACGACGGTGCTGGGGCTTATACCGCTGGCCATTGGCTTCAACTTCGATTTCTTTAGCTTTATCGCCACCTGGGATGGTAAGCTCTTCATCGGAGGTGATAATACCGCTATCTGGGGGCCCATGGCCTGGACGGTAATCTATGGACTGGTTTTTGCCACCTTCCTTACCCTCGTGGTGGTTCCTACTATGCTCTGGACCCTGTACTACGTGCCCCACAGCGTTCGGCTAAAGATCAAGCGCTTGACTGAACGGATTCGGAAGATAGGAAGCTTTTTGAAGAGAATCAGCGCAAAAGGCGATTCTTAAGTTTCTTCACCTTTCGGGGGAGCACCGCACTGAGCACCATGCTTCGACTTCGCTACTTCGACTTCGCTCAGCACAAGTCAGCACAAGTCAGCACAAGTTAGTGCGGCGCACCTCCGATTAAGGTGTGACCTAGTTGGCTCCGATCAGCAGTGGAGAAAGCCATCGCCCTGGCCATTAGCCTTAGCCAAACCAAGCCATCACAGCCAACAGATCTAGCCAAATTCCCGTTATGCAAAAATTTGTAGAAACCGCAGGCGCAGGGGTGCAGGGCAAACTTGATCATGCTACTTGCCCAGCCTCCAGCGCCGAGAAGTAAGTAATACCCAGCGAGAGAAAAATCCCTTCTTCGGTGACCAAGGCGGGGTAGTTGCCCGGCTTGATTTGCAAGACCTGCCCTGCCCGCCCCAGGGCTTGGCAGGCTGCTGGCTCGAAAGTGTAGGGATCCAGTACGCGGAAGCGATCGTTTTGGAAGTGGTATGCCTTCGTTTCGGCGCAGATCGTTTTGGCGCAGATGTGCACGGCTAGGCGGCCGAAGCAATCGATGTGTAAATTGGCATCCACGCGCTGGCAGGGGGTGAAGTCGTCTTCGGCGTAGCTGTTTTTATATTGGCGCGAAATGACTTTACAAATACCCAGCAGGCTGCAATCTCGCTTGGGAGAACCGAATATAACCGCTGCTTTGAAAACGGGATTTTCGCGGTGGGGGTAGATGTGGTGACTACTCATGTTGTTTGATTTTGATTGGGAGATTGAAAATTTGTGTACTAAGATCAATTGAATAAACGGGGCAATCGCGCTTCTTCTTTTTGGGGATCACTTCGGGTGAAGTAGATTGATTTGGACAGAACCGATCGTGCCATAGCTGGATTGAAATAGCCACTGTAGGCACAATTTATCCTGATTGTAATGCTATGTTTCTCGATTGGATTGATCATGGTAGTACAGTTTTATTTTGAGATTGGAGCCTTTGAACGGTAGGCTCAAAGTCTCTTTTTACACTACAAAGGTGCGCTTATTCCGTTACAGCTACCAAGACTAATAGGCTTTGTTTTTCTCTTCTGTCAGGCCTATAAAATAGTCTGTTTTTTGATTAAAAATACTGTAAATCAATACTTTAAGAAAGAATAAAATTCAAAAAACAAGTACTTTAGGTCATCGACTTCCATTTTTCCGGTGAACGTTAGGTTTTGCGTCTTCTGGGAACATGGCTCATCAATAAAAGCATTGCTCCTGCACAGGGGTGCAAAATGCGGGAGCAATACTTCTATTGAAGAGCCGTGCTAAATGGCTGCTTGGGTGGGAGTTTGGTTTTGTCCGCCTGGCAGCAGATGGGCGCAAACCAAATTGTCGCATATCCAGACCTCGGATGAGCATAGACACAGCCGAGAACGAATATGCACCGACAATTTGGTTTGCGCCCCAGCAGATTGCTAGCTTAAATGCCTCTATACTCAGCTAAACCTTGTCCGCTCCTAATATAGGCCGCCGTGCTGAATGCGGTAATTATGGATAATGAGGTAGTAGTTTTATATAAGCTAGTTGCTAAGGAAGCCTGTTACATCCTAGAGAGCGGACTAAATTTATAGAGGCCATCGCTACCGTAGATAGGTACTAGTGGTTGTATGGGCAGAATAGCGTAGCGCCTCGAGGATGCTTTCAGATCAAGGATCATATCTGGGTTAATATGCCACCATTTTGTGAAATCATCAAGAGAAATTAATTCCTTGAGCAAAACTTCATTAAGGTGGCCATGACTGTTTTCATACAAAAAGTCATTTTTCCAAACCCCAGTTTCGTCTAGGCAAACTTTTCTATTGAGTAGCGGATGGAATTTTTGCGCTTCGGTAAAATAATTCAGATTAACGATATAGCGATTTTGGAACTGATTAGTTTTCCAATATTCTTCAGTCCATTTTTTACTTGAAAGGTTGATCGCACCAGGGTCAAGATTTTCGGTGAAATTGCTTTCTGCATTGAAGGCATTAAAAAAAAGGAGTTTAGGATATTTTTCAAATAGCTTTTTAACGGAGGATGGGCACCAGTCTTGGCCATGAGAAATATATAGATGAATGCCACGAACACTAGACGTGGATACTGCCTCCAGCAAAGCTTCCACTTTGGAAGGCTTACCCCAAATATTTTTCAGCCGAAACTCTATTTGATGACAGCCCTGATCGATAATTTGCTCAATAGCGTAAAACGGGTTAAAGTTACTACTATTGCTCAGGCCTAGCTGAGCAATAGTAATGGCAGCAGGGAAATCCCATGTCAGCTCAAGAGGCTTAAAGCAGATTCTCTGGCCAATGAAAGCTCCAATATCGTTTTTGTGTAAGTAATTTAGATACTGGACAAAGTAATTTTGAGACTCTTTATCCAGTTGGCTAATAATTGCGCCACAGGGTTCTTCTTTTAGCTGATCGACGATATCGCACAGAACGAGCGGTATGGGGAGTAGGACATTTCGCTTAAAATCGTAAATAGATGCTTCGTTCTCTCCCCTAACGAAAGCTAGATCGGGGAACACATTAAAGAAAACTTCATTCCAGTAGTTTAAGTTTTTCATAAGTTATTTTTTAATGGATTTTTGCTTCCTTACGAGCGCATCGAATAGATAAGTGTCTGATTAGACTAGTTGGTGCTTGTTTACGGAATTTTGAACTGGAGATAGCGAAAGGACATTAGTAAGTTGTGAGTAATACTATTCCAGAACTTCTTCTTGCGCGGTAATATCACAATAAGGATCCAAGTTGGAAGTGGGCTTATATAGCCCAGTCGTTAGGTAATTAGTGCATTGATGGGGTTCTGATTTGCTGAACCTTTTCTTGGTCAACAATTCTCCATTCTCTTCTCGGGCTTGACCTTTTAAAAACCGGTAGGTTAATGGTAAAGCGGCATATATTTTTTCTGAAAAGATGACGGACTTGTTTTTTTTAGTTGTTTGACTAGCCATAGTGCTATTTTTTTTTCGATTAAATAATTACTGTCATTCGATGGGGCTAAATATTGTCCCACAGGATTGACCTCAATAAAGTAGTAATTGTCTTCTGGGTCTTTCAGTATATCTATAGACCCGGTGATTAGATTTACATTTTTCATAAATAAATCTAATTGTTGACATAATTTCGGTGGGAGCGTACAGGGGAGGTTGTGTGTGCTTCTTCCTCCAGCGATAAGCTTTACGTCTGCCAAAGTAGGGTCGTAGTCATTGGCGTAAATGGCCGTAGGATAGAAAGATCCATCAAGGTAGAAAGTTCTTATTTCATAATCTCTATCAACACGGCTTTGAAATAGAGTAGGAAAAAAGACATCGGGGCAATTATCTATGAATTCAGCGTCAACCATTTTGGTATATGCTGTGTAGGAGAAATCATCCTTAAAATAGTATCCGCAAAAGTTTACTGGTTTGCAGACAACTCCATGGGGGTTTTGCTTTAGGAATTCTAGGAGTGTTTTTTTTGTATTACATATCCGTGTTGCAGGAACTTTTAACCCCGCTTTCCGTGCAAGTGAATTCATCAAGAGCTTATTATCGGCTCTGTCGGTAGCTGATATTTCTGGGCACCAGACGCAATTTTTCAGACGTCTGAAGACTTCTGTCCAAATGTCTTTTGCTTCTCTGTAAAGGTCATTGGCAAGCTGTGATCTGCTGTTTGAGATGGAAGGGCAACTAGGAAGGGGGATCGGCCGGAAGAACCGCCGATAGAAAACGACACTAACTTTTTCACTAAGGTTGATGCCATCTATAAGAATATCACCTTCTTCTGAGAAATCCAAAATGTTTGTGCCATTTAGTATTCCGAGCATGTTTAAACGTAGGAAGTCCACTTTCCAATGAACGAGCCAATCGACAACGGGATCTGTACCCTGCTCGTAGTGTTGATACGTTAAGACTAGAATCATAATTGGAATGCGTTTAAATATTTGGACAAAGAATTCTTAGGGACTTGACTTTTTTTTTACAAATTCGAGATATGCTTTGTGTCAAGATCATTGAAGGTTCGTTCTTCATTTGGATAAGAAGGGGTAAAAGTTCTGCTATTGGTATTAGGTAGGCGATTCGAGCATAGCTCGAATCACCTACCGTTGTTTACAAAAAACATTTTTATCCATTTTACTACCTTCCTATCTATTTTAGAAATTATTTGATGCACGCGCTGAGCTGAACAAAGTACGGCTACTTAATTCAATCTGTTTTTATCGTCGTTGTTAATGCTTTTGGGTTGTTTTGAGGAATGGCTAGTTCCAATTTGGTAATTAGCGGCTATTTGAACCCACCTTGCATCATAAAAAGAAGTTGTTTCTATGTTAAGCCCATCGAGTTGCAAGTTAGTTCTCTGGCGGTCGATATTGAACCAGTCGTTGACAGATAGTGTCACAGAAAGCTTATTGTCAAAGAACTTCTTACGTATTGCGAGGTTAGTTACCAGATTTGGCTGGAATGTAAATACACCCTCTTGTCCTGAACTATTATACTGAATAGTAGCTTCTATGGAATAGCCTTTAGCGACTTTCAGTGCGTTATAGAAAGCAGCATACCAGAGTGGTTTAGAAAACTGGTATTGAGCATCGGCATTTGTCAGCGATACTTCGTTCCAACGGATACCAAAATTATTTACTGTTGTCCAACGTTTCGTTTGGTAGGGAAGCGTTAGGCCAACAAAGAAGGTTTCAACGTAGTCAAAGTTTTGCATAGACAGTCTGGCCGCCCCTTCTTGCCCTGGCACAGATTCTACGAATCGCTGTATTGCGTTGTTGATTTTTTGAAAACCAACATTAAAGGAGGCATAATCCATGAAGGTGATACTGCCATCTAGGTTGTGGGAAATAGCGGGCTGAAGTGTAGGATTCCCTTGGAAGTACGACAAACTATCAATGTAGAACAGGAAAGGATCTAAGTCTTGAAAGCTTGGACGCTCAATTCTCTTTCCATATTTTATATCAAGCTTCCACAGGTCACTGATAGTATATCCAATGGATGCGCTGGGGAAAAAATTAATGTAAGATGCATCGACAACGGTTTGTTGTAAGGAGTTGCTTTCTCCTAGTGCTTTTGTCAGTTCACCTCTCAATCCTGCGGTTGCTTCTATTTTTCCGAAGGATTGTTTCCAGTCTGCATAGGCAGCTCCAACGGATTCACGATACTGGTAAGCGTTGGAAAAGCGCGGATTGACGAGCATCTCCGATCCAATTTTATCTTTAAATAATAGGTTGCTTCCACTGCTGATATCCACTCCTCTGAGTCCAACTTCTAGTGCTCCACGATCATTGCTGTATGGTAGGGCTAGATTTAGCTGGACAGTGTTGATGATGACGTCGCTGCTGTTGTCACTCAGGCGTGTTTGTTGCCTTTGCTCATTTGTTGAATACGAAAATACTTCTTGAAAGGTTTCAATTTTATTTCCGGTATATTCAGTGTGGTCAACAGACAGTTCAAGTTTATTCCCGTTTGATCCAAGTTCTATCCAGTAGTTGGAGAGATAGGAGTTTCTACGATTATTATCATTTGAGAAAGAGGTATTTTGTAGTGAGCTCAAGTCTAAAGATCCCGAAATAGTATTTAAGTTGCTGGTGTTTTCTCTTCGGCCGCTTGAGTTGCCTCTGTATTGAAAGCTTATCCCTGATTTTTCGTTGAGGGAATAGTCTAATGCAAATTGATATGTGTGAAGACTATGCTGGTTGCGGATTCTGTCAATACGCTGCGTTAAGGTGGTCGTAGCGTCTTGTCGGATGTATTCATCCGTGAACAATTTTCTGTAGGGATGGAACCAGTAACTCGCCTCCATGCTTAAGCGATCATTTCTGAAGCTAAATTGTACGTTGTTGTTGGTGCGAATATAAAGCCCCTGCCGTTGTGTGGATCTGAAGTCGAGAAAGCTTCCTTTTTTCTTGTTTCGCTTTGAATATATATTGATTACGGCTTGCCCTGAGGCTTCGTATTTTGAAGATGGGTTGGGGATTACTTCTATTTTCTCAATATCCTCAGCCGGTAGAGCTGTCAATTCTGTTGGTAAAGCACGGCGCCCATCAATAAAGACAATTGCATTACCCTTGCCAAAAACAGATATGCCCCCCTCTTCGGATGCTTGAACCCTGGGTGTTTTAGCAAGTAATTCCTGCACAGTAGAACCTGCAGCCAGGGCACTCTCTCCTACATTGACTATGATGTTGCCGTTGCGTTGCTCGAACATAGGCTTTCGCAAGCCTACGACTTCAACGGTTTCTATATTGACACCAATTGGCAGCATGTATATATCTTGTAGTTGGATGTTTTTTTGATTGTCTTCGATTGAAATAAGTTGACTGTGGTCTTCGAAGCCAAGCGCTGTTATAAGCAGTTGGTAATCCCCGTGGCTAGGAATTTCTAATTCAAATTGTCCATCCAAGACAAATTCTCCTTTAACTAAAGCTCCTTTAGAATCTAATAGTAGGATATTGGCCGCTTCTACTACGGAGGAAGAAGAACTATTCATTATTTGGCCTTTAAGAACCACACTTTGAGCAGTGGTGATAGCAGGCAGAAATGAGAATAAAAACAGGAATTGATATATATTGAATTTCATGATAAATAAATTTATGCAGT
This sequence comes from Lewinella sp., assembly GCA_036835305.1. Classification (GTDB taxonomy): domain Bacteria; phylum Bacteroidota; class Bacteroidia; order Chitinophagales; family Saprospiraceae; genus Neolewinella. The sequence goes on along the minus strand of DAITME010000030.1, from coordinate 24,680 downwards.
TAGTAAAACATTGCGTTGTAACAAATCCTTGAGCAAGGAGTCGTTTATTTTATATTTTAGCCGGCCGCTTGTTCTTGTTGTTTCGAAAACCTCAAACAAGCTATCGCTAATTTGGAAATAGTCATAGCTTTGCCGGTCAAATAGAATGGCTTGCGCTTGTTCATTTTTGTACAAATGATATCGCTGGTTATTGAATTGGATGTTGGAAGGATCAATTTGACCTTCGGGTACTGCCGAAATAGGTTCTGGAACGACGGTAAACTTGTTAATATACAGCCAACCTTCCCACTGTTCGATCCGAGTGCTTATTCTCTGTTCAAGTGCCTGATAGAGTTGTTGGGTTGCTTCTTTGGAAAAGCCTGCACTGCTGAGCTGCTGATCTGGATAAATAGCTGCTAGTATTTCGATGACGTTTTTCCCGTTTTCTCGGTAGCTTACTACAGGTACAATAGGTGTTGATGTTCGATGAGCAATATAGCTAATACCCTTTCTGGCCTTGATGGTCTGGCCAAAGAACTGAACATCTACCAACTTATCGTCTGTTCTATCCATGCCCCCGACCCCGCTATTCCCATCCAGATAAAGCAGTAGATTTTGGCCGCTTCGGATTCTCCTGATCATGTTTATACCAACATTCTGTTTCTCCGCATTAATTATGTTGAAGAGCTTTTGGGGATTGTCAGGGCGATTAATTTTATCGTACATTCTCAGGAATTTTTCTCCTTGTAAATTCACCGCAGTATCATCGATAACCAAGCTGAAATTAATCCCATTTTTAGCTAACAGGAAGTTGATAAGCCTGTATGAACCGCTATGAAATGTACAGAATATAACTGGACCGTTCTCGTGACGCAAATAAGTTTGGTCTCCGCGAATGACAGTTTCTTTTAGTGGCTCCTCATAGTCCTCGTCCATGATTGCCCAATCTCTGTTAAACAAGATAGCTTTGTAAAATTCGCTAGCTTCTTTTGTTGAAATACCCAGAAACTTCTGCAGATTTGCCTCACATTCCAGCTGCGAGCGATAGATAAAGTCACCAGGTTTACAATTGTCAACGCTATTGTAAATATTTTTTTGTAGCTCTGCCACTGCGTCATTGTAGTTGTAGCTCGTCATACTCTTATATGTTAATTTCGTTGAGAATATTGATTATTGTTGATGTAGCCAACTGAATGGTTTGCTCCGCTTTGTCTTTTGCAGGGTTGACCTCAACAAAGTCAACGCCAACTACTTTTCGGTTTTTAAGTAGTGTGCGAAGGAGCTTGATACCTTCATGATAGTCTGGACCACCTGCAACAGGTGTTGCGGTTCCAGGCGCGATTAATGGGTTGAAAAAATCAATATCAAAAGTGATATAAACGGGTGTATCTGATATTGCTTGATCACACGAATGATCTACCACTTCTTCTAATTCATGACTCCAAAAAACAGTACATCGTTTTTCTTCTTTAAGTCTCATGTTGAAGCAACCCCTAATACCATACTGGTAAACATGCTCGATTTGAGGTAGTGATAAGACTTGACTTAAAAAATTACCGTGATGATGAGGAGCTCTGCCAGCAGATGAGTAGATGCTAGCAATCTTGCTGTCGTAAGTATCAACATGGGCATCGAATTGGAAGACTTGAATTTTCTCATATTGCTCTGCTACTCCTTTAATCGCAGGATAGCTGATTGAGTGATCTCCTCCAATAAGAAATGGTATATCCCCGGCACCGGATATTTCAGAAGTAAGCCGTTCAATTTTTTCGTACACGGAGCTTGCGTATTCATTCTTGTGAACGAAAAGATCGCCTGCGTCTGTAATATTACCCTCGTTTAGGTTATGGCTTAGTGTCGTAAAATCTTCTCCAGGAAAACCTAGAAAGCGGAAATCTATCTCTTTATGTCTAGAATAGAAATTCTCCATGTAATGCATAGAAAACCTCCTTAGCGCAATTGGAAAATCGGAACACTGTTGATCTGTAGTATTGCCGAAACCAAATGGAATACCCACCATTGCAATCTGTTTAGCTTGATGATTGCTTGGATTATAATCAGGCAAACCCCAGAGCCGATGATCCATTTTTCGTAAGTGAAAAGTTTCATCATCCAATTCACCTACAATCATCCCAGACTGATGAAGGTGTAGAAGGGTATTTTCTACTTCATCGTCGTCGTAATGATTAGCAAGTTCAGCAGAGAGTAAAGCATAGTCTCTTGGAGTGTTGAGTAGTTGGAGTATTTCTCTAGTTGGCTCACTAATTAGAAATTTTTTACCGCTCAGCAGATGAGTTACCTCAAAGCCAGGGTTTTTCTTTCTGTATTGTAAGCAGTTAGAGGTTCGAACTGTCCCAGTAGTGTAAGTCATTTTTTTACTTTTAGTTAATGAAAATTAAAATTTATTAGACAGTCAAATGAAGGAAGAAACTATCACTATTGAGTAGTCTTCTGTAAATTTCGCCTTTTTATTAAGTGCATAAATAGCTTGATGTATCTGCTCGCAAAGAAGACAATTATTCCATAAAAGACAAAACACTTCAAAAGAAAGCCTTTGTTTTGATCTAAATTTCTGAAAAAATAAGGGTCAATGAGTGTATCATAAAGGTCCTTGGATAAGGCAACGAAATGGGTTATGAAAACTCCAGAAAAGCTGCCTATGAATAAAAAATTAAGAACAGCAAAGATTAATAGTGGCCATTCGGTTGATTCTTCTTCGTCTTTTCCCACGAATATTTTTTTTAGCCATTGAAATGGGTAGCTATAACTTCTGATAAGCATGTTTTTGACATTGAACGCATCGCTATAAATCCAGTAGCCATCATTCCGAAAGAAAGGATTTAGAGAGTATAACAACACGAAGGTGTTTGTACTTACAAGTAAAGTGAGCGTTATCTTCCCCTCAATTGCCGTCCATGGCAGAAACCACCAAGCTGAAATAAGAAATAGATTCACAATGAGCTGGAAATACACTCCGCCAAGATTTACTATTATCCTTTTCCATTTATCAAGACTATATATTTTTGTTACATCTGTGAAGAAAACAGGGAAAATAAAATAGAAACCAAATCCAATTTCTTTCGCTGTTACACCAAATTTTTGAGCAGCACTCGTATGGCCAACTTCATGGAAAAAGAAGATAGCTATCAATGAGAAATAAACCAGGATAATATTTTTTGTTGCACCAAAATGCTGCCCTTCAATCCAATTACTGAAATTATAGTAGAACAAAAAAGTAACAAAAATACTGCCAATACAGAGCGCTGCCATTATGGTAGGGTTGAATAAAAATTCAAATATCTTAGATACTTTTTTGACATTTTTTTCTCGTATTAGATTTACTTTGCCATATATATATTCAGATCTTCTTTTTTTTAGCTGGTGGTTGGGAGATGTAATTAGACCAAGATGTACAAAATTATCATTTATTATTTCTATAATCTCGTCTTCACTAATTTCTACACCCTCTTGATGGCAGACAGCATTTGCTATTTCGCTAATAGAACGATTTTCTTTTAGCCAGTTAATTATATTGTATAAAAGAGGCCCAACGCTAAAGGCGCGTTCATTAACAAAAGCTATGTAGTTATTTCCATCGACTTTTGATAATTCAATGCATTCTAATTGTGTTATACTAATTCCAGACATAATAAATGATTTTAAAATTGAGGGGCGAAAAATCGCCCCTCAATGATTAATAACTTGGGCAAAAACTATTCAGGAGATGCAACTGTATCAGGGCACCCGCAACGGTCACACCGTTCGCTACGAACACCTGGTCCGGTGGCGAGCTGAACGGTTTCTAGCCGATCCTCTAGCTCAATTACATCCAAGCTTTTTTGAAGTTTGTTTTTAATGTTAGACATGATTAAAGTTTAATGGTTAAAAATAATTATTCTACTGAAGTACAATCGCAAGTACCACGATCACACCGTTCACTACGTACACCAGGCCCAGTTGCAAGCTGTACGGTTTCCAAACGATCCTCTAGCTCAACTACGTCGAGGTTTTTTTGAAGTTTGTTTTTAACATTAGACATGACTGAAAATTTAATAGTTAGAAATTACTCAGGGGATGCAACTGTATCAGGGCATTGGCAACGATCACACCGTTCGCTACGGACACCAGGCCCAGTCGCAAGCTGTACGGTTTCCAAACGATCCTCCAACTCAATTACATTAAGACTTTTTTGAAGTTTGTTTTTAATGTTAGACATGATTAAAAATTTAATGGTTAAAAAAAATTATTCTACTGAGTCACAGTCGCAGTTTTTACGGTCGCAGCGAAAGCTGATAGGTAAATCTGCACCAAGAGCCACTTGAACTGTTTCGAGACGATCCTCCAATTCAATAATTGAAAGGCCATTTTGCAGTTCGTTAAATTTGTTTGACATAAAAAAATAGTTTAGAAATTAAGAAATGATTGATTACTCTACAGAAGGTTCATCGCAAACTACCCTATCACATCGGCGGGAAGGATCCTTACCATCTCCAGCAAGCTGCACCATCTCTAGCCGCTCTTCTAGTTCGATAATTGCAAGACCTTTTTTTAGTTTTGTGTTTTGGTTTATCATAATAAATAATTGGTTTTTTGCTTTAAATAAAGCATTTGTGAATGAATGAATTTTAACAAACATAACGAGCCTCTCAAATGATTTGAAAATACCCGCAAACTGATCAAAGCTAAAGTTAAGCTGTCGGCGACAAAGAAGTCTGCATGTTCACGTAATTTGCTCTTTTGGGAGACCCGCACCAATCCGTGATATACCTCCTTCCCTCTGACATGACAAAGATGCGGTCTCACCCTACTGCATGCAAAGACAGGGAGAAATGGATATTCTCCTTAGGCATTTATTTTTTTTAGTCAATTTGTAAATGTAATTAATTCAAAATCAATAACTAGTATTATTTTATAAACGCGCAAAAGAGCTATATTTTTTCATCTAATTTTCGAAAAACCGAAAATATTCAACAATACTCAAGGCCTCAGAGGGTAAGCATGGCTCTTTTATTGACCACTGCTACCGCACGCAGTGCCAGCCTTCAGCTTGCACATAATGTGTCTTTAGAACTCAAGCGCCCGCACCCCTATGAACACGGTAGCCTCAATGGCCTGTATCTCCGTTACAATGGCAATACTCCCTAAACAGGAAAGAAAAACAGCACACATAAAAGAAAAAAAATACTATATTTGCCCAGTGCTGTTTGCTTGTTATGCCCGCTTGAAGGCGTCTTTAATCATATGGCTTTATCTTTCAAAAACAGCAACAAGCACTAAAACCAACCTATGGAAAATCTCTACATACTAGCCCAGCTTGTCTCTTTTGAGGCCTTGCAGTTCTATATCCCTCCCGAGACCAAGCCAAAAGATCGGGCGCGTTGGCAACAGCTACACCAAGCCTTGTCAACACCATCCGAGTCCTCGGATACGGAGCTAGTGCGGCAGCTGTATGGCATCAGCCGAACCGCTAGCCACCCGCCTTATATCAAGCTGAAAGCGGCTTTTGAGTGGGCAGCCCTGCGGGCTTTGTTGAGTGAGATTCCAGTGACCAAAACGATGGACAGGGAAGCAGCAGTGGCTTTTTGCTGGCGGGTAATAGCGCTGGCCAACGGCATCAGAGAGCGGAAAGAAGTAGCCGATTTGCTCTTCCCCTTGCTGCAATTGGCCGACTCCTACGATTTGGTAGCCGTCCAACTGGAAGCGGCCTTCATGTTACAGACCTACCTGATCTTTTTAGATTATGAGCAGGAAAAGGTAGAAGCGAATCTGGACTTTATAGACCAGTTGGCAGCTTTGCAGCGGCAAGTGGATGCTTGCCAACTGGCTTATTATGAATGGCAACACGCCCAAGCCGAACAACAGACCGACGCGGCGGCTTGGTCTTCCTCCTTACAAGCGCGAGCGGCAGCAATTGCACCCATCGTGGTAAGCGTACAAAACTGCGATGTGCAGTATTTTGGGGGCTTATTCTTGATGGGGGCAGCCCTACAACAAGCTAATTATGCCAGAGCGGCTGAATGGGGCAAGCAAGTAGATGCTTACTTCGAAGCCCACTTTCCTAAGGAACTGAGCGCCCGTCAGCAACTTCACTACGGTCAGCTTCAAGCGGCTATTGGCCAGCAAGACTGTGCGCGCGGGAAGGAGGTATTGGGCAGCTTGCAAAAACTTTTAGAAGCGGACACAAATCAGCCCAATCAGCCAATCGCGCTATTGGAAGCTGAATTGTTACTTTGCTTGCGAACTGCCCAAGTGGCCGCCGCCCACACCTTAGTGCCGTCAATAGCCGAGCTGCTGGAAAAGGGGATCGCTCCCCAGCGCTACCCCCAATGGTGCCTTTATGTGTTACAATTGCGCTGCCTCTTGCAATCGGCGGATGAAGAAGGGATGGAGCGCGCCCTAGCAGAAGTGTGCCGATGGGAAAAACAACTATCCAAGAAGGTGGACGAAGCGGCTTGGTCGGATCTTGCTAGATGGAATAAGCTGCTGCTACAAGCTACCATCGCCCTGCAAGGCCAAGATTATGCCCTCGCTTGCCAATATCTGCTTTTGCTCCAACCTTATATGCCCAAGCGCATTAGGGTCGGCCAGGCTGGGCAACGGCTGTTCCTTTACTACCACCTCTTGGAGACTTCTGCGAAATCAAATTTCAACCAAATTGCCACCGCTCGTCATACCGCCTCCATCGCTGCCAAGCTGGCCAAAACCAAGGCTTCTGTTGATGAAGAGGGACTGGAAAGCGAACTGCTCAACTATCAGTGGCTATGGACTGAAGTTCAAAAGCATCTGAGTACAAAAGCCCCTAAAAAAGCGTACTGGCCGCTCTAATGCTCCTTTTGGCTCACGCGGGAGCAATGTCATACTATTTTGAGCCGTGCTAACCCACTTAAATAAATCCTAATGGAATACCTCCTTAGCCTCCGCCTTGCCCAACAAACTTTGGCCAGCATCTACCCCAAAGGCACAGCCGAGGGGGACTGGGTAGATGGCACCTTACTGCAACGCTTTTCTCTACTGATTCTGAGTGGGGAGGTAAGCTCAGACCAAGAAGCCGTGGCGGCACTCTATGGGGCTGATAAGCCAGCAAACTACTCGCCCTATCAGAAATTGAAGTCTAAGTTTAAGCGCTATTTCCCGATGGCTTGCACGCGGCTGCCTGCCAATGACGACCTAATGCCAAGCGGGCGCACCGCTACCTCTTTTTGTATGATACTCTATGCCCACGCCAGCCTCTGCTCCAAGAAAGGACTGTATCCAGCCGCCGAGCGACTGCTCAACACCGCCTGGAAGATAGCCGACAAGAGCAAAGTGATTATTTCTCTCTACCTGATCTCCCAAAGCCTAACAGCACTATACGCTGCCCGACTTCCGCACCCAGAAAAATTTTCCTTTTTCAAAGCAGCCTACGAGGAGTACGCCCGGCTATTTGTTATAGAACGCCGCTGCGCCAACAACCGCTATCGGCTCGATGCGATGGCCTTTGAACGCAGCCGCCGCCTAGAAAACAGAATTGCCACAGCAGCACAGTTGGCAGCGGAGAATCGGGAAATGGCGGAGGGATTGTATTATCCTTCTTTGTTCATTAACAATCATACTACCCAAATAAATGCTGCTATGCTTGCTGGCGAACATAGCCTAGCACTGAAAAGGTGCGAGGAGGCACTTGTTCAACTCGAAAACTGCTACAGTCAAATAGAAGTTCTTAAACCATTCTTGCTAAATATTAAAAGTAGAATCCTGGCAAAGATGCGCAATTATGAGGCTTTTATACAAAATATTGAGCTGGCTAAATTAGCAGAACCAGCCAAAGAAGGACACATTGTACTACAAAGCCATGTAGCCATCGTCTGCCTAGGCACCGATCATTTCCAGGAGGCGGCACAGGCGCTAGAAAACATTCGCTTAAGGGAAGTAGCCCAGTACTTTAGTCCCGAAAATGGCGATATGATGAAATTCATTTTTGCCTACGTCCATACCCTTTACCGATTGGGCTACATTGCCGAGGAGGCGATGCCAGCGCATATCCGCCAATTCCGTATGACCAAGTTCTTTAATGACAGCCCCACCTACGAGCGCAACAAACAGGGCTACAATGTCCACTTCATCGTGCTGCAACTTTTCAACTACCTTATCAATGAAGATTACAATGGCTTCTTTGATAAGGCAGAAAGTATAGAAAAGTATCGGCAGCGCTATCTACAGGATGAAGATGGCCGCCGCAACGGCCTGTTGTTGCAAATGCTCGTGAGCCCCCAACTGCACGATTTTGAAAGAGAGGCCACTCGGGAGGCCAACCTAGAAAGGCTGGATCAATTGAAGCAATCCAACAACCTAGCAGAGGAATTGGATATGTATTTTTATGAGTTCATCCCCTACGAGCGGCTTTGGGACTTGTATTTAGAGGCTTTGGATTAGGCTTTATACCAGCCGTATTACATAGCGGCTAGTAATTGCTGGATGAGTTCGCTCAAATCCATATACAGGCTGCTGGCCATTTGTTGTAGCTGGTCTAGGAAATCGTTGATATTGTCGTTGGTTAGCCCAAGAATTATATCCTTATTCATTATATTAAAATTTTGTGGTGATCAATAATTTTTACACCACAAAAATCTGGGCAGTGCCGCCTTGGGGGGAAGACAGCTTGGCGGGGTTTTTCTCTGAGCAAATCGGCCGTAGAAAGCTGGTTCTAGTATATAAGCTATTGGTTTCCAGTGTTTTATTTTCTCGTATTAGCTATACTGTAATTTGAACAAATAGGACGTTTTTATTGGCCAGAACTTGGATTTCAACTAAGAAATAATGGAAATTTATCGGTATCCATGAAATTTTATATTGGTATTATCGTATTCTTTGCGGCGGTCTTATATCTTACGTTTTATGGAGCTATTTTCAGGTAGGTTGGCTTTGTTTTGGGTAGCGCTTTTGCTGTGTGGCAGTGGGCAGTCCGTGGTGGCCCAGGCCGATACGAGTACTTGGCAGATCGCTTTGCAGTCGATGGCCGATAGCTTATCGGATCAGCCAAGTGCAGTACTACTTTCTGCACGGGATTTGCGCGTGGCCATGGCAGCTTCGGATTGGGACAAAGGGAAAGGGCAGCTACATTTCCTGAGTGGGAAGGCCTATGTGAAACTCAATCAGTTGGATTCGGGGATACATCACCTCCGGCTCGCGCTCCTGCACTATGAAGCTAGTAGGAAAGAGAAAGCTACGCTGGCGGAAACACATTTTGAACTTGGCCGAGCCATTTCCAACCAAGATCAGTACGAAGCATCCATCCCTCATTTTGAAGCGGCTTTGGCTATTTACACGGCCTTAGATAGAGCGCCAGATATTATTCGCTGCCATATCAGCTACGCTTGGGCTTTGGTGCAGTTGGGTGATTATACCCCTGCCACTGCTCATCTGTACGATGGCATTCGCTTGGCGGATCAACTGGCGCTGCCCGAGTCCATTTTTGATGCGCAGCACGAGTTGGGGAATATTTTTATCGAGCAAGGAGATACGGCGGCGGCTAGGGATATATTCCTAAAGAATGCCGCATTAGCAGAAAGTTTAGAGGCGCCTTACAGGCAATCGGTAGCTTATGGTGATTTGGCGCTGTATTATAGTTATACAGATCAGATCGTGGAAGCACTTCGGTATGATCTCAAAGATTTGGCCATACAGCAATCGCTGGAGCACTCTCCAGATTTGGCTTTGGTATTCAACAATGTAGGAGCCGATTATCTTGCTTTGGGGCAAGTAGATCAGGCGATCGAGCACTTCCTACAGGCACTGGAGCAAGGCGGGCAGCACCGCGATGTGTATAACCATACCTTGTCGCTACTGAAACTAGGGGAAGCCTACGGCAAGGAAGGGCAGTATGACAAAGCCATCTCCTACCTTCAACAAGCAGCGGAAGCTGCCGAGGAGATGCAAAACCAGCAGCTGCTGCAAGACGCTAGAAAATTGTTGGTAAAGCTGTACCAGAACCAAGGCCAATATAAAGCTGCTCTTGAAATCAACGAGGCCTACCACATGCTTAATGATAGTCTTTTTAGCCTCGAGCGTAAAAAGCAAATAGCCGAACTGGCCACCAAATACGATACGGACAAGAAAGAACAGGCCATCCAGTTGCTGCAAAGAGACGCTCACATCAGCCGTACTCAGCGCCAGTGGCTACTCTTCTTGGTGGTAGCCCTTCTGCTGGGCGGTTGGTTCTTGCGTACTTCCTTCTTGCGCAGTCAGCGAAGAGAGCGCGAATTATTCCAGCAGCAGCAACTGCTAGCAAAAGAAAAACAGCAGAATACCAACCTAAAAAACGAACAACTGCAAGCCAAAATCGAGTACCAGAACCAACAGCTTACCGCCAAAGCACTACAACTTTGCCAAAAAAATGAATTGCTGCAAAAGCTAGCTGGCCAGCTCCAAGAACTGCCTAGCAGCAGCGCAGAGAAGCTGCCCGCCGCCACCCGTAAAATACATCGGCTCATCCACCAAAACCTCAATGCACACAAAGATTGGACGAGCTTGCTGGATAGCTTCACGGAAGTTCACCCCGATTTTCTCCAACATCTCCAGCAACAACACACGCTCACACAGAACGAGATGCGCCTGGCCTGCCTAATGCGAATGAACCTCTCGACAAAAGAAATTAGCAGCATCCTGAATATCTCGCCAGAGAGTGTGAAAAAAGCGCGCTACCGCCTGCGAAAAAAATTAGATCTTCACACAGACGACAACATCTACCGCCACTTGTTGCAGTGGTAAAGGCATGGCTCTATACGGGCAGCATTGCTCCTGCATATTTGCCATCTTTTTTCTAACTGTCCCCTTTTTGTCCGCCCCTGGTAGTTGTTTTCTCTTCTCCCTTCGCCTAATTTTGCACCATTCCTTCCAAGATCAACTCTACACTATCCATATTCATATGCATCTCTATCGGTTTCTTGTATTTCTGTGCTTCGCGCTGCCACTCTGTTTGGTTGGGCAGCGGAATAATGCAGGTGATTTTGAAGAAGGTTTTTTTTGGGGTTTTAAAGCGGGGGCTACACACTCCAGTGTCACAGAAGTAAGGAGTATGCTCATTGCGCCTATCTACCCAGTGGAAACCTATCAGACTACCGATGGCCATCGCAACGGCGGATTGGGCGCCTTTTATTTGGATTATCGACATTCCTACAAATCCTATATCGTTGGGCGTTTAGAGCTGGGCTATGCTATGCAAGGAGGGCTTTTTTCCTATCAAGATATCAACGGGCTGCGTTATGAGCTGGCGATGAACTACGACTTCCTCACCATTTCGCCACTGCTGAAAGTTAATATTACCACGGCAGGCCCCTACCTCGTGGCGGGCTTACAACTTGGTATCAACTTAAACCCAGATGCCCTACGCTACACTTCCAACGACGAGGCAGCGATCAATCTACAGGTGCAGGAAAGCCTCCGAACAGTTCTAAAGGGCCGATCCAATGCGGCCGTTACAGCGGGTATTGGTTTTGACATAACGCGCAGCGGGCTGCATCTGGAAGGGCGCTACACCCTTGGGCTCACCGATATTCTGGAAACCCAAGCCAACAACTTTCTCTTTATCGAAACCCGCAACATCAATAGCTATTTTCAGCTCACGGTGGGTATGCCCGTACCTTTTCAGTGAGTATCATCCCAAAAACTGCTTATGCCTTGTCCCATCTTACTATACTGCTTTTATATTTTTTTCCTCTGTGGTCTCGGTCCTTCAAGAGCTTTACAGGCACAAACAGCCGGGCCTGGCGGGCTGGCAGATCCTATCATCTGGTGTAGGCCGCAGCTCAGTTCAACAGCCTTGCCTGCATGGCAATTAACGGACGAATCCAGAAACCTTTCAGTTCAGGAAAGGCAAGTCCTAAATCATTGGCTGGTACCCAATTTTCGCACGATCAGCTGGCAGGCTACTTTTCAGTTGCCCGATAAAGTCTGGGCCAATGCTACCCTCTTCATTATCAGCGAAGAAAGCCTCTTGAACCGAGAGGAAGCACTCTGGACTTGGCAGGCTGGGGAGCAGTTGCCACTCCTCTACACAAATAAGCGGCTGGCCAAACTCAGCCAGCAGCAATACCTCAACACCCTAGACGAAAAGAAGCAGATAAAACTACATACGTATTTCCAAAGCCGGCATCCAGGAAGGGAACAATGGCCTTCGGTATTCCAGTTGGGCAAAAAGCCTGGTACACCGGTGCTTCCGCTACACGATTGGGCGGGTGCTCTTGCCGAGTGTATCCTATTTCCCTATGTGCTTTCTGAGCAGCAAAGACAAAGCGTGGAAAGCTACCTGGCCATGAAATACGGTATTACACTGGGCGATGCAAACCAGCCAAAAGATTATATGAGCAGCACAGGAGAGGTACTCTGGGCAGCAAATGGGCAGCAGGATTTTCACCACCGGATTATTGCCATTGGTAAAGATCTAGGTAGTGGTTGGCAACAGCATAAAAGCCAATCCGCAGCAGCCCCGGATTTCCTTCAGTTCTCGCTAGCGGATAGTCCCGTTTACAATGGTTTTCAAGATACCCCCATAGCCGATCAGACCTTTTGGCTGCTCGGAGATAATGATGCCGCTTTGAACGACTGGCAAGCGGGCAACAACAAGCATCTAGCGCGGCAGTGGTTGGTAAAAACCCACGGAGCTGCCCAGATACATCTCACCTCTCTTCGCCTTGATCTGGGACGCTGGCTATCTGAAACGACTCAGCCACAGCAGTTCTCTTTGCTCATCGATAGAAGTGGCAACGGAGATTTTGATGCGCCCGGCCTTGAGCGTATCCCTTTATCGCAGCTCGAAAATGGGCAGTATGGCCACTTCCACAACATTCTTTGGGACGTGGACGGCTCGGGCAGCGACCGCTTTACGCTCGCCTATGATCATGCGGATGAAGACTTGGCTGCCTTGCCTTCGCTGCGCTATTATCCCAACCCTAGCAAGGTAGGGCAGCCCTGGCAATGGCAGCTACGCCTAGCCACAGAAGCCGCCCTCTTGTTCAATATCAGCGATATACAAGGGCGCAATATCAAGCAGCAAAGCTTTCCGCCCAATACCTATTTCACGCAGCAGGAGTTGGCACTTTCGGCCGGTGTTTATACACTGCACTTCCGATTCGACGACAAGCAAATTACCCGAAAATTGGTCGTCCAATGAGAAATTTCTTACACTTTGCTGGGTGGCTTTTCCTGATTTGTTTTGCTGCCGTTCCTTTTTTGCTCGCGCAGGAGCAAAGCCCTGTAGAAGGCATGGTTTTTATCGAGCCTCCCATAGCCAACGCACAAGGTAGTGCTAATTTGACTTATCCCCTAGCGCTGCCTCCAGGGCGTGGCGGCATGGAACCGACAGTGCAGATCAGCTACAACAGCGAAGCAGAAGGAGGTTGGCTAGGATTGGGCTGGGGATTAGATCTCCCGAGTATTGGTATCGATACCCGTTGGGGCGTACCCACCTATGATGCCGGCTCGGAAACAGAGTCCTACCTATATGATGGCCAAGCTTTATTCCCGCTGGCACATCGCGGCGAAGCTAGGGCGCGCAGCCCAGAAGCCATATTCCACCCGCGGGTAGATAGCCAATACGAGCGAATCATCCGCCATGGCAACTCACCGGCTACTTACTGGTGGGAAATTAGCGATAAAACAGGCGTTCGGCACTACTACGGCGGAAGCCCTTCAACAGGTGCCTTGGGGGGCGCCACACTCACAACCCCTGATGGCAACATCGCTCACTGGGCATTGATAGAGCGCATAGATTCTTACGGCAACACCATTCGCTACGAATACGACAAGGTAAACCACCGCGGCAACGCCGGAGGCGAGATGGGGCAAACACTTTACCCTAAACGCCTCCGATATACCGGCTACCAAAATACCGAAGGGCCTTTTGAAGTGCACTTTTTGAAAGATATTGACCTAGGCGAAAGTCCCTTTCAGTCGGCCAGTATTGATTGCCGCCTGGGATTTAAAGAAGTGAAGGCAGCCTTGCTCAGGCGCATAGAAATCAGTTTCTTGGGTCGTATCGTTCGTAGCTATGAGCTGGCCTACACCAAAGGAGCCTTTGATAAAACGCTGCTTTCTGCGCTTATTACTTACAATCAGGAAGGAGAGGAATTTTATCGACATGAGTTTACCTACTACGATGATGTGCGTAGCAACGGCCAATACCGCCCTTATGCAGCAGAGGTTCCTTGGGATATACCAGACGACAACATCTTGGGAAGCATCCTCAATCCCATCCCTGGAATGGACGGAGAAACATCAGCTATTGGCGGAGCTGCCTCGGAAAACTTTAGCGCAGGCGCTGCGGCTACGGTAGGCTACAACGACTTCCTACTTTTCTCGAAAGACAAAACAGCCGGCGGCACCTATGCCTACGGAAATAGCGCCGATCAAGGACTGATAGCGCTGGTAGATATCAATGCCGATGGCTTGCCAGACAAAGTGTATAAGAAGGGCGGCAGCTTGAAATATCGTCCCAATTTAGGAGCGCAGGGCCTACGCCAATTTGGGGAAGAACGACCTATCCATGGCTTGCGAGATTTTAGCACCGCCAACACCACCTCCAATGCCTACGGCGCAGAGGGCAACCCGCCTTTTGCCTATGTAGGCTTTGAATATACCCGAGCCGTTTCCACCAACAACACCTACTTCAGCGATTTTAATGCGGATGGCCTCTTAGATATTGCCCAAAACGGCCAAGTATGGTTCAACCACCTCGATGCAAATGGCGACCCTAGCTTTACCAACAATAGTGCAGACACCCCCAGCCCTATACTAAGCAGCGGTAGCTTTGATGATGATCTCTTTGCAATAGACCCGGCCGAGCTGGAAGCAGCCATCGATCAGCACCCCCTACACGATGTAGTGAGGATGTGGGAGGCTCCCTTCGATGGTCTTATTGATGTAGAAGCCGCTGTTCGCTTACTGCTTCCCAGCGATCCGCTAGCGCAAAGCTATACCGCCGATGATGGTGTGAGCCTAGCCATTCAGCTAAACGATACAGAACTCTGGAGAGGAAATATTGAAGCCGACGATTTCGCCCCTTTACTGCCCGATGGCCTCAGTGGCCTAAATGTAAGCGCAGGTGACCGGCTGTATTTCAGGTTACAGTCGGTTTTTGATGGCTTCAACGACCAAGTAAGCTGGTCCCCCAGCATAGTCTATCGTGCTTTCTCGTCTGATATAGACACGGCTCAACAAGACGCCAACGGTTTGCACCTGGCGCGTTATCAGGCTGCGGAAGATTTCCTCCTCAGCGCCAATCAAGAAGTCAACCTACCGCTGAATGGTAATATCCAAATTATTGGTCCGCTGCGCAAGGAAGCTACCACCGACGATCTTGTTTTGTCTATCCGCTTCCGGCAAGGAACCGATTCTATTGTTTTATTTAGCGATACCCTGCTGGCCGCTAGCCTACTAGATACTGTCTTTAGCATAGACTTGGCGGTCAGCAACCAAGATGCTTTGAGTTTCCAGCTATACAGCAGCACGCAGATTGATTGGCAGGCAATAGACTGGCAACCCAGTATCGTCTACACCAGTTCGCCAGAGGCAGCGGTGGTGGATGCGGAAGGGGAAGCGATATTCCGTTTTTGTCCCACCATCCATCGGAGCTTGTACAATACCACTTGGGCTTTTAGGCCACCGAGTGTACTGGCAGATAGTACTACTTATTTGCTGCGTCCCGCTTTGGTCTTTAGCGACCCTACTTTGCTCAATGCGTCGTTGGTTACCCTTTCTGTGAAGGGAGATGGTTGGTGCGAAAAAACAACTTTTTCCGCCAACACATTGGCTTCAGACAGTATATGGCTTAGAACAGATAGCAGCCAACACCTTTTTATTGAGTACCATTTTGCCGACTGGGAAATGGCTAATTTGGTAGATAGCGCTGCTTATGAGCTCCTCACTTTTACGGATAGTGTCCCCACAGATCGTTCTTTGCAGTTGGCTTCTTACTTCTCTGCCAACCAAGAGGAAACAGTAATTTTTGGTCCTTTATACAGAGGCTGGGGGCAATTTATTTACAACGGTAATCGGGCAAGAGCTGCTTTGCCGATCAACCAAGCAGATCTTGTTTTCGTAGTGCCCGAGGTGGATCCAGAGGAGGATATCCCTGATGATCCCGATGCGCTAGGACCGGTTTTTGACCCTGTAACAGCGCTTTTTCTAGTGATGCCACCGGATATTAAAACAGCTACCTATTTGGGCTACGACAATTTCTGTTATATCGGCGCAACGGTGCAAAGCAGTTCCAGACTAGGAGAAGACAATCTTCTTCCCCCATCGGTAGTCAGCAGTGGGGAAGGCTTGAGTGCCCCCAACCGTAGTACCATCACCAATGAGTACAGTGTTGCCGGTGGTTTGGGGTTCAGCGTAGCTACCGGAACAGCCAGCCGAACTTGGGTAGATACGGAGGTCAGGACAGATGTGCTCGATTTTAATGGGGATAACTATCCGGATATTATCAACAACCAACGCATTCAATACACCCAGCCACAAGGCGGCTACCGCGCTGGAAGTGTGCAACACAACATACCGGGGCACCATGCTGCCAAGAGCGAAGCTACCGGGTTTACCTTGGGCGGATCGTTTGTACCCTCCCGAACAAGCAACAGCGGGGAACCAAAAGGCGGGGGCAGTAATAGAAAATCGAGCAAAGCTAAAAGGCGCTCTAGCAAACTAGGGAAAAGTGCCAAGAGCGGCGGCAATACAGCGGGTAATGCCGTCGGTATTAATGGAACATTTAGCGATGATGGTGACTATGCCGTACACTCTTGGATAGACATCAACGGAGATGGCCTAGTAGATAAGGTCACTAGCGACGGGCGAGCGGCCCTCAATTATGGCTATCGCTTTGGCCCCTTGGAAGACTGGGGCTTCCCCGCCATCCAAAGTGGGAAGAGCATCGACTTTGGTGGTGGTTTGGGCGTAAGTCTCTACAATGGTAGCATCGCGGGGGGGATTAGCCTCACCAGAACAGATAATGAAACCGAGCAAACGCTAGAAGATGTAAATGGTGACAATCTGCCAGATATCGTTCGTGTGGGAGAAACCAGCACGGTACAACTCAATAATGGGGCAGGCTTTGACTCCAGTATTCCTTGGCCAGACCTTCAGCAAATAGATGCTGGGTCGGCTACGGGTGAATCGCTGAACGCAGCCTTTACAGTCTGCATACCCATCCCGATTTTATTTATCAAAATTTGTATCAACCCCAGCACTTCTATTGGCAGGGGCGTTGGGCGGCAGACGCATCAGATAGAGGATATCAACGCAGATGGCTTCCCTGATCTAATTCGCTCCAACAATGATGGGCAACTCCTCGTAAAAGAGGCGACCATCGGCAGAACCAATAAGCTCAGAAGCGTACAAAGACCCCTTGGTGTTGAAATTAGTTTAGACTACGCCCCCAGCCGCACTTCCTATGCGCAGCCCTACAACATCTGGGTAATGAGCGAAATTAATATCAACAACGGACAGAGCGGCAGCGAGGCTTTCCTTGCCAGATCTACCTATGGCTATACCGATGGCTTCCATCATCGCCACGAACGCGCCTTTTTGGGTTTTGGGCAAATCCGAGAAACGATCTGGAACACCAACAGCCAGCCGCTAAAACACTATATCCGCACATTTGCCAACAGCCACTTCTACGAACAAGGACTGCTGCTGGAGGAAAGCTGGCGAGACACCAGCCAGCAACTCATCAAAAGTAGCCGCTATACCTACGAAATGCAGGATGCCGCCACCCAGCAGGTATTTTTGGATGCACAACTAGCCGCTTCTAACCTGCGCGTATTTCCTGCACTCGTGCAGCGCCTGGACCGCTGGGCCGATCAGGATGGCAATATCGGGCTTACCAACACCACCACCTATCAATACGATGCTTATGGAAGCCTCCGGGAAGTAGTAGAACTAGGGGCAGGCCACCCCGATGAACGGCGCTCTACGCTATATACCTATCATTACCGGCCGGAAGATTATATCCTCAACCTCCGAGATACCATTCAGGTAAGTGATGAATACGGGCCTGTACGCTTCCGGACTTCTGTACTGTCGCCCGAAGCCAATGTCATAGAAGTTACACATCGAATAAACGACAACGAAACGGCTACTTTCAACTACGATTACGATCGCTACGGCAATACGACTAGCCTTCTACATCCTCCCAACAGCCAAGGCCAACGCATTGCTTATTCCTACGCTTTCGATAGCCTTACCCACACTTACGCCGTTCAGGAGACAGACGTATGGGGGCAGTCCATCAAGAGAGCATTTGCCCCGGAATACGGTGAACTGATCTACGAGGAAGACATCTACGGCTCGGCGCTCAGGCTTGAATTAGATCAGTATGGCCGGCCCGTAAGCAAGCTACAGACGGTGGAAGAGGAGCTGGGTTTTCCCTATAGCCAGCGCTATACCTACGATCAGCACAGCGGCTTGGCGCGACTGAGAATAGATCGCTTTGATCCGGCGTATGAAGCTGATTTTGTTCGCTACCAGTTTGCCGATGGCTTAGCGCGAAGCCTGCAAAACCAAGAAATGACCTTTGCCACAGACAATGCCAACGAAGCTCCTCGCCTACAGTGGCGTGTAAGCGGGCGCCAACAAAGAGACGATTTCGACCGGATGGTGGCCGAGTATTACCCTACAATCACCAACAATGGCGGATCCTATCAGCCTGCGCCCGATGCTGTCAATCCTACTCGAATTCGTTACGATTTGTTAGACCGGCCTACACGCTACATCACGCCTGCCGGAGAAATTTACCACTTCACTTACAGCTTCAGCCGCACAGCCACGGGCATCCTGTGTCATCAAACGCGTATCAGCGCCTCCGATGGCCAAACGCGTATTTTACTTCACAACACCAAAGATCAGTTGCTCGCCGAGGCCGTGGAAACGGATGGTGGTCGCTTGCTTTGGACTAGTTACGCTTATGATGCTGCCGGGCAGTTAGTTCGTGTGGAGGACACCGAGGGGCTGGCTACTCACTATGCCTACGATGGCTTGGGGCGGCTCGTGGAGATCAACCACCCCGATGGTGGAGCCTATCGCTACCAATACGACGCGGCGGGTAATCTCCTAACTAAAAAAACACCTGCTATCGAAGAACGTGGTATCCCCGAAGCACAAATCGAGTATCGCTATGACTATGATCGCTTGCTAAGCATCAACTACCCCTTCAACCCACAAAATAAAGTGCGCTACTATTGGGGGGACACAAGCGCCCAAAATTTTAGAGCCAATAGAGTGTATCTGATAGAAGATGGCAGCGGGGCTCAGGAAGTCTGGTACAACAGGCTTGGAAAAGTTACGAAAGTAGTAAGGACAATGATTGTAAACGACATAGCCCAACCCACCTTCGTAAGTGAATACGCCTACGACAGCTGGGGGCGCTTAATATCAATTATTTATCCCGATGGAGAGCTCGTAGAATATACCTTTGACCAAGGTGGGCAAATCATCAGCCTGCTAGGCGAGAAAGGTGGAAGAAACTACGCCTATATTCTAGACTGCCACTACGACAAATTTGGCGATCGCCAAAACATCATCTATGGCAACGCAGTCAGTAGCCTAACGACCAAACACCCAGCAACACAAAGCGTCACGAGCCAGCTGACCAAGTCCGCTACCAATATGCCTATTGCACAACTTGATTATTCCTATGATCCTTCTGGTAGGCGCATCGAGCAAAGTGCTGTATTAAGTAATGATCCCAGCACGCTTCGGAGGCTATCCTTCCAATATGACAAAGCCGCCAGGCTGCAATCAGCCGTGGGAGAAAAGGCAGATAGCAGTGCTTTCTTCCGTTTGTCGCTTGACTACCTTGATGATAACAACCCTTCCTATCTGGATATAGCGCAAGGCAACCAAGATAGCAGTGCGCTGCGCCAAGATTATTCCTACGCTGGTGAATTGCCGCATTTCCCGAGTCAGGTGGGTGCGTGGGAATTGGTGCCCACTCCGGATGGTCATCGGCAGCAAAAACAGCAAGCCACCGATAGCCAGCTAAGCCAATACGATGAGGAGGGGCGCCTAGTAGCCTATGCCAGCAATGGCTATATTAGCCGCTATGCCTATGCTGCAGATGGCCAAAGAGCCATCAAGAGTCACGGCCCTGGTTCCGGACTGTCTTTAGATGCCACCCCCCTGGGGACGATCAACCACGGCGAACAGACGTACAGCCTTTATGTCAGTCCATTCTTGGAAATTACCAACGATAGTTTCCTAAAGTACTACTATTTGGATGATCAAATCATTGCCACGAAACAAGGGCAGGGCTATTTCGTGAGCCAACTGCTGCCGCCCAGTCAGCAAATTACAGCAGGTAATCTCGATCTATCGGATCGTTTGCGGCAAATTCGGGCGTTGTTACTCAATTTTACTGAAGAACAAGGTGTCCCTCCTGGCCACCCATCGCTACCTTTTTATTACCTTCAGCAGTCTGCCACGCAAGGGGTGTTATTGCCTCAGTTGCCAGACAGTAATGACCCGAGGTTCACGCCTCCGCCCGGTTGGCCAGCACCGCAAGGACCGCCCTCGCCCGATGGGCCACCTGGCCACCCAGTTTGGTATGCTGCGCCTTTATCCCCCGATAATGTCGGCGCGGGCTATGGCTATGTGAATCCGCTAAATACGCCAGATACAGATCAATATTTTTACCACTATGATGCCAGCGGAAGTCCTGTTTTGGTCACCAATCCAGTTGCCAGGCTCCAGCAGGCCTACACCTACCAGCCTTATGGCGATCGGTGGCTGACGGAGAAGCCCGAGAACAGCATCCCCTACCAGGCTTTTCAAGGACTTACCTATGATAGCGAAAGCGCCTTGTATTTTTCTGGCAGTAACTATTATGACCCAACTGATTTGCTTTGGCTCAACCCCAGTTTCGAGGAGGTGGATATCCAAGTACAATCTCCTTATGTTTACCGATCCGCACGTCCGCTTGGGCAAGCCAATGATATGGATCTACTGGCTAGCTGGGCTATTTTTCATCATGGATTGCTAGCGGAGGAAGGGCTTACCAACGCTAGTACGTTGATTAATGCAGGAGGTGATTTTTCCACTCGGATTCAGGAAGTATCCGGAGGAGCGCAGGCGGCTGCCGTGGAAGTTCAAGCAGGGGAAACGAAGCCCAAGGCTAAGCCTAAAAAAGGATTATCAAGCACCGAAAGCAATAGCGCGCCAAAAGCTACTACGGTAGATGGCGGCAGCCCTTCTGGAGGCTTAGTAGGCAACAAAGACAACCTGGCTTTGCGGCGGCAATTTCGGAGCACAGAGGAAGCTGGACAGGCAAGCGAAAACGCAAAGAAGGAACTAAAGCGCAACCAACAAACAAGACAATCGGCGACCAAACAGAGGAATCGAAAATTCACTATTCGCCCTGGCGATTGGGATGGTATCAATACCCCGGGAGATCGGCGAGCTAGGGTCTTGTTTCGGTCTAAACCGCCCAGATCGGCGAAGTTTTAAATGGTGGTCTTGGCTCTTTTGTGGTGGCATGGCTCCTGCGTGAGCCAACCCTCTCCTAAAGCCCCTCAGAACCAAAATGTATCCGCACTAGCCTCTAGGAAGCTCAAGTTAAAATACGTACCTTTGCGCTATGCAGCTACCGTCTAAAATGGCTTGGCGCTATCTTTTTGCCAAGAAGTCAACGAATGCCGTGAATATCATCACGCTAATTGCCGCCTTTGGGGTCTCGATTGGGGCGGCGGCGCTGCTGCTGACGCTCAGCGTTTTCAATGGGTTCGAAGACCTTTTCCTAGGGATGTTCGACAATATGAACCCCGATGTGGAGGTGACGCCTGCCAGCGGCAAAACCTTCGATTTTTCTACCGAACAAAAGGATGCGCTCTACAGCATTGCAGGGGTGGAAGAAATTTCGTTGGTGCTGGAAGAAACCGCTTTCTTTACTTACGCCGGCAAGCGAAGTGCGGGGAAGATAAAAGGGGTGGACGATACCTATGTGAAAATCAACAAGATAGATACCACCATTCGCGAGGGCTATTATCAGCTTCGGGATGGCAGCAGCGACAGCTTCTACGCCGTGGTGGGCCACCAACTGAGTTATGCCCTGGGAATTGATGTGCTCAACCAGTTTGAAACGCTGAGTATTTATATGGCCAAACGGCAGCGAAGCCGCTCCACGGTGCTGGGCGCCAGCAGTCCACCTTTTGTGAGCCGAGCCGTTTTTCCTGTTGGTATTGTACAAACGCAGCAGTCTTTCGAAAAACAAGCGGTTCTGATTGATTTGGGGCTGGCGCGGAAGATATTAGGACTGCCGGAGAATGCCACCTCCGCCCTGGAAATCCGCCTATCTAAAGGCTTCGACGTGCCGGCTACTTACCGGGCTATTGCTCAGCAGATGGGCGATAATTTTGTAGTGAAAAATCGCTACGAGCAAGAAAGCGGCATCCTCAAACTGATGCAGATCGAAAAATGGATCAGCTTTGCCATCGTGGCGCTGATGATGATCCTCATATCTTTCAACTTGGTGGGTGCCCTCTGGATGATTGTGCTGGAAAAGAAAAAGGACATCAGCATTCTCAAAAGTATGGGCATGACAGCCCAGCACATCCGCTCGGTATTTCTGCGCGTTGGGCTATTGCTATGCGGCCTGGGGATTTTGGCTGGCTTTATTTTGGCGCTTGTCTTATACCTTGCTCAAAAGCAATTCAGCCTCATCCAGTTGCCGGGCATCGATGCTTATCCGCTGGCCCTGCGGCTGTGGGATTTGCCCATTGTGGCAGCCGTAGTGTTGTTGATTGGGCTCCTAGCCTCCCTACTTCCCGCTTGGCGAGCCGCCCAAGAAGAAGCTCAGGTAAGAGCGGAATAGAAGGCGCTTACTCCAAAGAACGAACTTTAATGTTTCGGAAGCTCACCATATCGCTGTGATCTTGTAGGGATATTTTGCCGCTAGTGGACTTCCCGAAATTGGGCATATCCTTGAATTTGGACTCGGCAATCATGGCTTCCCACCTTTCCCCTTGGTTGGGGTATTCCACTACTTTTGTGCCGTTTAGCCAGTGTTCCGCGCGGCCGTCGGTTACCAGCAGTTTGACGGTATTCCATTCGCCTGCCGGGTGCACCGTTTTTTCGCTCACCGCGATCATATCGTAGAGGCTGGCGGCTTGATGGTTTTCTAGTGCGGCATCGGGGTGGCATTTGTTGTCGAGTATTTGCATCTCTGGCCCGGTTTGCCAAGGGTATTGGCTTTGCTCGTCTTCCACCACATTGTAGATGATGCCGCTGTTGCCGCAGTCGCTTATTTTCCAGTCGAGCAAGAGTTCGTAATTGCCAAAAGCTTCGTCGGAGACAATATCGCCACCGTCTTCAGCGCTGGGGTCGAGGTAGAGGCTACCATCTTCGGCGATTTTCCAGCCGCTGCCCACGCTGCTTTTGCCGTAGTTGTGCCAGCCGCTCAGGTCTGTACCATTGAAGAGCAGGCGCCAACCAGCGGCAGCTTCCGCTTCCGTGAGCGTATTGTGCTGGATGCTTGGTTCGGGCGTATTCGGCTCGGTTTCTTGCGTATTGGCGTTGCTATTATCGCCGCAAGAGACGGATATCAGCAAGAGGACGGCACTAAGGAAGGAAAAGGATAAGCGAGGCATGATCGTGATTTTTTCACAAGGATAAGGAAAACTTATGGTACAAACAAACTACCCCACAATTTCATGCCGCCATCAATGTAGAGCGTCTCCCCCGTAGTATAGCTAGCGGCAGGCCCAGCTAGGAAAGTGACGGCATGCGCCACCTCCTCGGTAGTGCCCAAGCGCGGGATAGGGATTTTTTCCGCCAAGCCTTGCTTGAGGGAATCGGGGTAGTGCTCTAGGCCACTGGAATTAATGATACCTGGCGCCACGGCATTGACCCGAATCCCTTGGCGGCTCCACTCTACGGCTAGGCTTTTGGTCAGATTATCCACACCTGCCCGAGCAGCGCCCGTGTGTGCCATGCCGGGGAAGCCTCGGTAGATCATCACAATGATATTCACAATGCTCCCGCTTTGCTGCGGCTGAAAAAATCGCTGATACATCATTTGGGTCATATACCAAGTGCCGTTGAGGTTGTTGTTGATGACAGCATCCCAGCCCTTGCGGCTCAGATCGGCGGCTAAACTAGGAAATTGCCCCCCCGCATTGTTGATGAGGATATCAAGGCGGCCGCTCTTTTCCTGAATAAAATCAGCCAGCGCCACCAAGTCCTCCTCCTTGCGGATATCGCAGCACATCCCAAAAGCAGGGCCTTTTTCTTGGAGTTTGGCTAACGCAGGAGCAATGTGTTCTTCCTTACGGGAAGCAATGCATACGGTGGCTCCGCAAGCCAAAAATTGCTCGGCAATGGCCAAACCAATACCCGTGCCGCCGCCTGTAATGAGCGCCACTTGGCCAGCTAGTAAATTGGGAGTGAACATAGAAAGTGGTTTGAGTAGAACTTTTAGTTCTTGGCAAGAGGACAGAAAACCTTTACAAACGAATGCTCTCTTGATTACGCGCTAGTTACCCAAGTCATCGTCCCATAAGCAAACATACAACTTTTTTGGCAGTACTACTAGACTTATGGTCCCCATTTTACTTTTATAATAAAACGATCCTCTACACTCCTATACGATAGGTAACAGCTAAAATCACCATCTACTATTAGAAACCAACTGTAATCGGAATTAGATTTTGGCCTCAATTCTCGATCTAGTTCTTCGCTTAAATTGC
>DAITME010000029.1:0-44302 GCA_036835305.1 Lewinella sp. | reverse complement strand
GTGGCGACACCGTGGCCGCAATGGCATTGGTAGCGTAAATCATCCCCACCTCACGACCGCTAAAATGTAAGCCTTTTAACAAATAGGTGCCCAGCGTAATCAGCCAAGTACCCCACACGAAGAATTGGAAAAAAAGCAAAATGCTCAAGCGAAGATGCAGGTAGGGAGGCGAGGCTTTTTCCGTCATCAGTCATTGCTAAACAGCCACTTGCCCATTTCCTTCAGCGAGCCTTTTTTGCCATAGCTCAGGATGCCTACGCGGTAAATGCGCCCCGCTATCCAAACCATGAAAGCACAGAAGGCAATCATAAGAATTATACTAACGGCTATTTGCCAAACCGGCGGATCGAATGGCAAGCGAGCGGGCATCACAATCGGCGAAAAGAGCGGGAAGAGCGATGACCAAGTGGCCATGCTGGAGTTGGGGGCTTCCAGGGCCGCAATCATGATGTAGAAGGCCAAAATAACAGGAATGGTGATGGGGATGGTGAGGCTTTGCCCCTCGCCGAGGTCGTCGCCCATAGCCGAGCCCACTGCTGCAAACATAGCGGCGTAAATGAAGTAGCCTCCTAGGAAATAGATCAGGAAGGTAGGTAGGATGAGCCACCAATTAAGACTACCCAGGCCCGCCAGCACTTTTTCTACCATCTCCTGAATTTCCGCAGGATCTACATCTGGGTTTTGCGGCATATTAGCAGCCGTATTGGGATCAAAACCAAAGAAAAGCGCTACCAGAAACAACAAACCGGGTATCAAAACCAGCCAAGCAATTACTTGCGTGAGGCCCACTGCCCCCACCCCGATGATCTTACCCAGCATGAGTGGAAAAGGCTTCACAGAACTGGTGATGACCTCCACGATGCGGTTGGTCTTTTCTTCCATCACCGAGCGCATCACCATCATGCCATAGACGAAAACGGTGATGTACATAATGAAGCCCATCGCCGTGCCGATAACAGCACCAATTTCGGCAGCAAAGCTCATGTCCTCCTCGGCATCATTTGTGCCTACAGCCAGGGTGCGGCTCTTGATGCTTACGTCTGTATCCAGCGCCTTGAGCTGTTTTTCGTCGAGCTGCAAAGTGGTAATTTTGTATTTCCGCATGGCTTTTTCGATGCGGCGGCTGATGGCTGTTTCCAGCGAAAGCGTCAATTTATTATCAGAGTAATAGGTGGCCGAGAAATCGGTTCGCAGGGCGTCCGTCACTGCTGGCACCACCAAAACGCCAGTGTAGTCGCCCTCTTCCGTTCCTACGGCCTCCCGAAGTTCTTCCAGCGACTGCTGGCTGAGCTTGAAGTAAACGCCTTTGTCATCCGCCAAAGCCCCGCCAAAAAGGCCGCCCTCGTCCACCACGGCGATGCGCTGCACCTCGTCGTTCTCGTAGGAAAATATGTATTGCACCACCACAAAAAATAGTGCTAAACCAATCGGGGTGAGCAAAGTAGCCAAAATGAAGGCCTTGCGCCGTACGCGCGTGATGTACTCTCTCTTTATTACTAACCAGAGGTTGTTCATAGCTAATGTATTGTGGTATCTAGTCTTTGATTTGTGCAAAATAGGTATCCGGATCCATGCCCACCTGCCGTATAAAGACCTCATTGAGGCTAGGCAAAATTTCTTGGAAAGACTGGATGCGCACGCCCTGTTGTAGCAGATGGCGCAGGAGCTGGTTGCTATCCTGCCCTGCTGTCAGCTGAAAGACGAGCTGCTGGGCTTTGGTCTTGGTGTAAGTGTATTCGCTGCCAATATCACCGGGTAAATGGCCTTCATACAACAGCTCAAAGCGGTTCTGCCGGAAAGTTTGGCGGATGTCTTTGACCTTGCCATCCAGCACCTTTTCGCCTTGGTTCATCAACACGATGTATTCGCAAAGTTCTTCAACCTGCTCCATGCGGTGGGTACTAAAGATGATGCCCGTGCCCTCGCTGTGCAAACGCAGTATTTCTTTGCGCATCCGCCCAGCATTCACGGGGTCTAGGCCACTGAAAGGTTCGTCTAGTATTAGCAACTTGGGCTCGTGTAGCACCGTGGCAATAAACTGCACCTGCTGCTGCATGCCCTTGCTCAGTTCTTCTACTTCTTTTTTCCAGTAGTCGCCTAGCATGAACTTATCCAGCCACTGCCGGGCTTTCTCCTCGGCGACCTTTTTGCTCATGCCTTTGAGCTGTGCTAGATACAGCAGCTGCTCGCCAACAAACATTTTCTTGTACAAGCCGCGCTCTTCGGGCAAGTAGCCAATCTGTGTGGGATGGTAGTGGTCTAAGGCTTTGCCCTCGAAGTAGATTTGTCCGCTATCTGGCCGCGTGATGGTAGTGATCATCCGAATCAGGCTGGTTTTTCCCGCTCCATTGGGACCCAACAAACCCAAAATGGCATCCGGTGGCATTACAAAACTGACGTCGTTGACCGCCACTTTCTCTCCGTAGGCTTTTCGGACGCGATCGATCTGCAAGATAGGACTGTTTCCAGTAGCAATTGACATAGGCTTTCGTTATTGTGGCGTAAATATACACTGCTTAGGTGCTTTCTAAACCCTATTTTCGATAAGTAAGGAATTGCGCCCGACCAAATAGCCGCGCCAGTAAGAGAACAGCGCCAAAGCGTGGCCAATTCGTTATAAAAAAAATAGATATTTAGCTAATTGTTAAGATTTTCTACCTTTACGGCTGGAAGGAAAGCCTGCGCGCCCATTGAAAGCCAAAATGGCTACCACTGCCACCATACTAAACCAATCGATTATGCCAAATGCACGAATTGCCGGAATCGGCCACTATGTACCGGAAAATGTAGTTACCAACGACGATCTCAGCAAGGTAATGGACACCAACGATGCCTGGATCAGAGAGCGAACAGGCATCGAAGAACGCCGCTACGTTACGCGAGGGGCAGACACTACCACCACACTGGCAGCCAAAGCGGCCAGAAAGGCCATCGCCATGGCGGGCATTGAGGCCTCGGACATAGATTTCATCATTTTCGCCACGCTGAGCCCCGATTACTACTTCCCAGGCTGCGGCGTTCTGTTGCAGCGCGAACTAGGCATTACCAACACTGAAATTGGTGCGGTGGACATCCGGAACCAATGTACTGGCTTCGTTTATGGCCTCTCCATTGGCGATCAGTTTATCCGCAGCGGCACTTACAAAAATATTCTAGTGGTAGGAGCTGAGATCCACTCCCATGGTCTCGATTTTTCTACCGAAGGCCGCGGGGTTTCCGTGATTTTTGGCGATGGCGCAGGAGCAGTGATCCTACAGCCTACGGCAGAGCCAGGTATTATCAATACCAAGCTGCACAGCGATGGTACGCACGCGGAAAAGCTGGCCGTCATTCATCCTGGTATGCATGCCAACTACCACATCAAGGATATGGAAGACTTCCAGCACTTCGTCGTCAATTTCGATGTAGAAGGCCAGCCCTACGGTGGTTTGTTCATCAACCAGGAAATTGTAACCAACAAAACCTACGCCCCCTACATGGACGGCCAAGCTGTTTTCAAAAAAGCCGTGCAGAAGTTCCCGGAAGTAATCATGGAAGGCCTCACGGCGGCTGGCTACACGGCCAGTGACTTGGATATGTTCATCCCCCACCAAGCCAATTTGCGCATTAGCCAATTTGTGCAAAAACTACTGCGCCTGCCAGACGAGAAGGTCTATAACAACATTATGTACTACGGCAACACCACCGCCGCCTCCATCCCCATCGCCTTCTCAGAAGCGGTAGAAAAGGGCTTAATTAAGCGCGGCGACCTCGTGAGCCTCGCGGCTTTTGGCAGTGGTTTCACCTGGGGTTCGGCCTTACTGCGTTTCTAAGAGCTTCTTGGGACTTTGGTCTTCTGGGCGAAAAAGAGGCCGTTTGCATGCCGATTACTAAAGTTCCAAGAAGCGCTAAAGGCTATTGATGTTTTGCTTTACCCAATCGGCGCGTTCTAGTATAGCCGTTTGAGTGGCGCTATCGAATTTGCTCCACACATTATAGACCATCTTCATCCGGAAGTTGCTAGCCAACTTGTCGGTGTGGCGGTCTAAAAAATCCCAATATAAGCTATTGAAAGGGCAGGCATACTCGCCCGTCTTTTCCTTGTAGTTGTAATGGCATTGCTTGCAATGGTCGCCCATTTTGTGGATGTAGTTCGCACTGCTTACATAGGGCTTTGTGGCTAGCAGGCCGCCGTCGGCCCATTGGCTCATGCCTCGGGTATTGGTGATTTCTACCCACTCGAGGGCATCGGCGTAGATTCCCAGATACCAGGCATCGACCTCGTCGGGGTGAACACCTAGCAGAAGGGCAAAATTCCCCGTCACCATCAGCCGCTGGATGTGGTGCGCATAGGCCGTATCCAGCGATTGGTTGATGGCATGGGATAGACAGTACATCTTGGTCTCGCCCGTCCAGTACCATTCCGGAAGCACTGCTCCGTGATTAAAATAATTGCTCCTGCGGTAGCCAGGCATCTGCGCCCAATAGACCCCGCGCATGTACTCTCGCCAGCCCACAATTTGCCGCACAAAACCCTCCACTTGGTTAAAGCTGACGCTGTTCTGGTTAGCCTTCCAATGCTCGATAACGGCGTTAACAACCTCCAAGGGCGACAGCAGCTTCACATTCATCACAAAACTGACGCGGGCGTGGAAGAGGAAATGGTCGCGATCGCTCAAGGCATCCTGATAATCGCCAAAATGGGCTAGTCTGTTTTTACAAAAATCGGCCAAGACTTCCAGGCCTTCCGCTCGGGTAACGGGCATATTAAATTTGCTGGCATCGAGGCGGCCAATGGTAGCAATGCCTTGTTGCTCCATCAGGGCGACTACATCCGTCACATCCCTCTCAAAGGACCGTTGTGGGGGTATCTGGACAGTATCGGGCAGCTTTTTCCGGTTATCGCCATCATAGTTCCACTGCCCTGTCAGCGGGCTTCCGTCCTCTTCCATGAGGATGTGGTGGCGGCGGCGCATCTCGCGGTAGAACGTCTCCATCAGATAGGTCTTCTTGCCCGCAAATTGCCGCGCAACGGCTTGGCGGTCCGACAAGAAGTGAGCCGTATCGTAGGCCTCTGACGGGATGGACAGCTTTTCACAAAAGTTTTTCAGCTCCTCATCCAGCCGGTACTCATCCGGCAGTTGGTACTCAAATCGGCTGGCGGCTGTTTGTTGCAACAACTCCGCTATGTGATCTGTGATACTGCTGCACTGAGGCTGCTCACCCAAAGTGCGGTAAATGACGCGGTGCTCCTTATCTTGTAAAGCTTGGGCAAAATGCCGCATAGCTAGGAAAAAAGCCACGACTTTCTGTATGTGATGGCGCACATAAGTAGTCTCCGAGCGGGTTTCCAACAAGCAATAGACCACTTCTTCGTCCACCGTTTCCAACCAAGGGTGAGCCTCGTTTAGCTGATCGCCCAGAATGAGGCGTAGGGTTTTCACGTTTTTATTCATGTAGGCCAAACGGTGTAATTAGCGAAAGGTTGGGGAAAAGGGCTTAGCTTTTTCATTGCTCACGCAGGGGCAAAGCTTACTATTTTGAGCTATGTTTATACCTAACTATCCCCCTAAACGCTTTTTCCGGTAAGCCAAGGCTCCGCGATAGACCAAACCGCAAAAAATGGCCACCCCGATGGCTAGATAGGTATAATTCAGCTGCCCAGCCTTGCCAAAAACGGCTATGAATGAGATGGACACCAAGAAAAAAGTGGGCACCTCATTCCACAAGCGCAGCTGCCAACTAGAAAAAGGCCGCTCGCCCTGCGCCATCGGAAGCATGATGCGCCGCTTGGTGTAAAGCTGATAGCCCAGCAGCAGCACCAAAAATAACAATTTGAGATGCAACCAACCAGGCGTACCGATGCTGAAATAGGCCATGCTGTTCCAGCCCGCCGCAATCATCCCCAAGCCCGCTAGCCAAGTGATCATCATCGCTGGATTGGTGATGATCCGATAAACCCGATCGGCAGAAGCGATGTATTCGCGGGCTAAAATGGGTTGCTCTACTGCTGGGCGGCTATCGGTATCGGCGTGATTAACCAAAATGCGACCCCAGTAAAATAAGCCCGCAAACCAACTGATGAAACCCACCACATGCAGCGCCTTGAGGAATAAAATAAGCGACATAATAATAATTTGAGCGGCTCACAAAAGCACAGCCTCAAAGAAACAAGCCAAGCTAGGCAATGTTCGCTCAGCATGGTTTAAGAATGGCAGACCTCCCGTCGGAAATGCCTCGACCCAAGCACAAAGACAGCCGAATTTTATGCAAATCGATGATTCAATCTTATATTTGCATGAAATGCATGAGGTGTTTCCTCTGGGTAAGCGTAAAGTTAACTACCTTAGCACAAGAAATGCTACCCTTCGGTAAAATCCATTCCACACACACACAGACATGAGACATCTACTACTTCTACTACTGCTTAGCTTACTAGGGCTTTCCACCCATCTCTCCGCGCAAGATACTCCTGCGGAGGAAGCTGATGCCTGGACGCCTGGCTACTATATGCAGCAAGCCACCAACAATGTCTTCGAGAAAGCCTCCTTAATGACTGCCTTGGGCGGCTATGCTTGGAACGAGGAGCTCATGCTAGCAGCCGCCATCGTGGAAGTGGGCAGCACCATCGCCCTCGACTTTGAGCTGCAAGCGGGTGTTTCCTACAGCTTCCTAGGCGGTGGCGACGAAGATGCGATGGATATCGATCTCTATGTCCTAGATCAAAGCGGGAAGTTGGTGGCCGCTGATGTGGAAGACGACAACTCCCCTATTGCCGACTTTGTGGCGCCCTACAGCGGTCGGTATAGCTTACGCCTCCAACTAATTTCCGGAGAAGCCATGACCAGCTTCCTGGCTGTTGGTTTTATGAAAAAAGGCGGCTACTTACTAGCTGAGGAAGAACAGCAAGCACTCAGCGAAAAATTCTTCACCTCCGGCCAGCTCATCCACAACCTCGGCAGCGGCATCAAATGGAACGATACCAACAACCAATGGTGCCTATACGGCTTAGTGCTGCAGCAACAGAAAAGTACTAGCCTCAGTGACTTATTTTTGGGCAACAGCAACCACTATATTTTTGGCACTGCCAACCAAGACGTGAATCTGCTTGTTAAAAACAACGAGAATGACTTAGTGGAAGAAGATCGGGACGATGATAGTAATCCCATTCTCAATTTCTCTGCTTCCGAGTCAGGAGCCTACCAACTCGAGGCTATTAACAAAAGTAAATCTACCTCCGTACTCTTCTTGGGTATTGTTGCAGAATAAAATATCGTGTGCACTACGCACATCTTTTCACAAACCGATACGCACAGTCCTTTTGGCTGGCCTATCACAAAACCTATCGAATATGGCTTCCGTGTTAAAAGTTATCGAAGTACTAAGCGAAAGCGGCAAATCCTTCGAAGACGCAATAGAGAAAGGCGTAAAGCAAACCAGCAAATCGGTTCGCAACGTCCGCTCGGCTTATGTCAACGAAATGTCCACCACCGTAAAAGACGGAAAAGTGGATAAATTCCGTGTGAATTTGAAAATTACTTTCGAAATCGAAAACTAATTCCAAGCGACTTCGCTTCGCCTGAAACACCCTCATCTCCTTGATTTGGGTGTTTTTTTATACGGCAGCTTGGCACTTAGTGTAAAAAATACACTACCTTCGCTCCTTCAAATTAAAGCAGAAGCATGATACTAGTAGCAGACTGCGGCGCTACCAAAGCCGACTGGCAATTTATCGAGCCAGGGAAAACCGATAAAATGGTAAGCACCCTAGGCTTCAACCCCGTTGTACATCCCAAGGAGTTGCTGCTGGGCGAGGTCATGAAACTATCGCAAGACTTAATGCCTGGTGCCAAACCGAGTGTGATATATTACTATGGAGCTGGCTGTTGGGATTTCCGGCGTAAAGCGGTAGTAAAGGAGTGTATTGAAGCGGCCTGGCCACATGCCGAAATCCATGTAATGCACGATCTACTGGCAGCCGCCAGGGCCACTTGCGGTACCCAAGCGGGTATTGCCTGCATCTTAGGTACCGGAAGTAATACCTGTTTGTATGATGGACACGACGTCATCGACAATGTCACCAACCTGGGCTTTTTGCTAGGCGACGAAGGCAGTGGCTCCCATATCGGCAAAACTTTTTTGCGTGCCTTTTTCTATCGGGAACTAGACAAAGAACTCGAAGATGCCTTTGAGGCTTACACGGGCATCGACAGAGCCACCGTAATCGATAACGTCTATGAAAGCGATGTGCCCAACACCTATCTGGCGTCCTTTACCCGCTTCATCGGTGAGCACATAGAACACCCCATCATTCAGTCTATCGTACTGCGCTGCTTCCGCGAATTTCTAGATAGCCACGTCCGAAAATATAAAGGTCACTTGGAAGTCCCCATCCATTTTATTGGTTCTATTGCCTTTCACTTCAAAAAGCTACTGCTAGCTGCCTTGCACGAACGAAATATGCACGCTGGAAATTTCGTACAAAAACCCATCGAAGCCCTAGCCGACTTCCACCGACCAAAGTAAGCGCTAAAAAAATAATATGGAACGCAAAGATATACGCAGAATCGCAGTATTCACCTCTGGTGGCGATGCCCCGGGCATGAACGCTGCTATCAGAGCGGTCGTGAGAACCGCTGCCTTCAACAAACTCCATGTCTATGGTATCGAACGCGGCTACGAAGGCATGATCGATGGCCAACTCAAAAGAATGGAGCGCCGCGATGTTGCCAACATCATTCAAAGAGGTGGCACCATACTGCGTACCGCTAGATCCGAACGCTTCAGGACCCCCGAGGGCCGCAAACAGGCCTACGAAAACCTTCGTGCCTTCGATATCGACGCTTGTATCGCTATAGGAGGCGATGGTACCTTTACCGGGGCTACCGTTTTTAATAAAGAATACGATATTCCCTTCATTGGTCTTCCTGGTACCATCGACAACGACATCTTCGGCACCGACTACACCATTGGCTTCGATACAGCCGTCAATACGGCCATGGAAGCAGTAGATAAAATACGAGATACGGCCGATAGCCACAACCGCCTGTTTTTTGTAGAAGTTATGGGTCGCCACAGCGGTTATATCGCACTCTACACCGCCATCGCCTCTGGTGCCAGTGCCGTGTTGATTCCGGAAGTAGAAACGGATCTGGAAGACCTCAAGATAGTGCTTCAAAAAAACAGAGCCAGGGGGAAACTCTTCAGCATTATCATTGTAGCAGAAGGCCACCCCATGGGCGGAGCAGCAGGCATTGCTGCTAAAATTAAGGACGAACTAGCCAGTATGGAACCCAAGGTAACTGTTATTGGCCATTTGCAGCGCGGAGGATCCCCCACCGTTCAGGATCGGATGCTCGCCAGCCAGCTCGGACACGGTGCCGTGAACCTGCTGCTGGAGGGTAAAGAAAACATCGCCGTAGGCTTGGTCAACCACCAAATCACCTGCTACCCGCTGGAGGAAGCTATTACCAGAGCAAAACTTCCACCCGAGGAAATGGTTAGAATGGCTAGTATCCTAGCTATCTAATGAGTTTCTCACGCCTCTACTACTTATTATTCGTTGTTGTGCTTGGCTGGCAAAGCCCGCTAGCGTCCCAAGCGGAGGCTGGGCTGCCACGCCTGTACACTGGCCAAGTGCCTAGTGCTGCAGCGGAAGCCTACATGACTGCACTCCGCTACCCCCTACTCTATCCCACTCCTGCTGTCCAAAGGCCTACTAATGAAGCGAGTGTAGGCGGTAAACAAGCTCCCTCGCTTGGTAGCCTGCTGCGGCAGCAAGCCATGCCCGAGGCCTTTTTCTGTAAACTGGAGCTAAAAATCGATAAAGCGGCTAAGATGAACTGCCGTTTCCGGCTCGGCAGTGTGGACTACGTAGATTACCTAGAAGGAAAACGCCCGAACTACTAGCACCCCCCTAGCGCCGGTTCTTCTTATTGTCCTTGTAGTCGCGGAAAACGAAGTCGCCCAGCCCGCCCAGACCTGAATAGTAGGCTTTGCCTTGGTTGGTCTGCGTGAAGCTCTCCACGAATTGCACCAGATAGGGGTCGCGCGCAATCATGAAGGTTGTGATGGGAATCTTAATCTTGCGGCATCGAGCAGCCAGGTTTAGGGTACGGTTCACGATGGTTCTATCTAGGCCAAAGCTATTTTTGATGTATTGCTTCCCGCGTTTCATGCAGGTGGGCTTGCCGTCGGTAATCATAAAAATCTGCTTGTTGGGGTTGCGGCGGCGGCGCAGGATATCCATCGCCAGCTCCAAGCCAGCAATAGTATTAGTATGATAAGGCCCTACTTGCAGATAAGGCAAGTCCTTGATCTCCACTGGCCAGGCATCGTTGCCGAATACAATAACATCCAACGTGTCTTTGGGAAAGCGAGTAGTGATATATTCACTCAGCGCCATGGCCACCTTCTTTGCCGGAGTGATGCGATCTTCGCCATACAAAATCATCGAGTGGCTGATGTCGATCATCAAAACCGTGCTCGTTTGGGCTTGGTAGTGGGTTTCATAAACCTCCAGATCTTCGGTACTGAGCTGAAAATTATCGATGCCGTGGTTGATCTGGGCATTCTTCAAACTTTCGCTGATGGCCAGCTGGTCCAGGGGATCGCCAAACTCGTAGGGCTTGATTTCGCTGGTAAATTCATCGCCCTGCCCACTTTGGCGCGTGCTGTGATTGCCTCGTTTAGATTTTTTGATATCACCAAAAATATCTTTCAAGGCTTTCTTTCGCAGATCGCCTTCCATTTTGGCGGTGGGTGTGAAACCGGGTGTGCCGGGGCCACTTTGGCTCTCGATATAATTTTTGTCAATCAGCTCTTGGATAAAATCTGCCATGGAGTACTTATCGTTGGTCAGTTCGTACTGCCGATCGATCTCATTGAGCCACTGCAATGCTTCTACCACGTTGCCAGAAGTGTGCAAGAGCAGCTCCTGAAAAAGCTTCAGCAGCTTCTCGAAATCGGTTTCTTCTCCTTCCCCGGGCAAAAAGTTGCGAAATCTAAATCCTATCATCCTAACTAAAAGTTTGTTACACACCAAACGTAAGGCTGGGGCGATGGTTGTGCATAATGGGTTTTTTCCACGCTCCGAAAAAACATCTAAATTGTTTGTGGCGTTATTCCCTTGGGTAGTATCCCGCAGCGCTGTTGAGCACCCGGGGATCAAATCATTGCTAATAAAATGTAGAACACTGCTCCCGCAAATTTTGCCAAAAAAGAACATATGCGTTTTCACCTGCTTTTGCTCCTCGTAGCCAGCTTCTTCACTATTGCTCTCTCCGCCCAGCAAGCCGACGAGACGGGCCTCTATTTCATCGGTTTTAAAGACAAGCAAGGCACACCCTTCACGGTGGAGGAGCCAGAACGCTTATTCAGCCCAAGAGCAATAGCGCGCAGGGCCAAACATCAAGTGGCGGTGACGGAAATGGACCTCCTCATCAGTCCGATGTATGAGCAAAAGGTGGCTGACGCAGGAGCAGAGATTTGGTTAAGAGCCAAGTGGATGAACGGCCTCGTAGCGATTGCCAACGGTCAGCAAATTAGAGCCATCCGAGCGCTTCCCTTCGTAGATACGGTTTACTACACCTCCCCCCTGCTCGTTTCCGACGATGGGCCAAGCATGCGCGCGGGCAAAACGCCCCAGATTCCGAATCTAGACCGCCCAGCGCCTGTTCTTTACCCGGATAGTGTCAACGCGGCCTTCTACGGTGCAGGCTGGCCGAATCTAGAGAAAATGAAAGGCGACAGCCTCCACCGCTGGGGCTACCGCGGCCAGGGCATGTTGGTTGCCGTGCTCGATGGCGGCTTCCCGATGGTGAATCACCCCGGCTACCTCGGCCATCAAGATGGCAGCAGTGTGCCCGCCAACTGGGATCTGGTGGATCAAGATGATAGCGCCTTAGATGGTGGTGATCACGGCTCCACAGTGCTAAGCACCATGGCCGCCCACCATCCTTTCTTTACCATTGGTATGGCACCCGAAGCGCGCTATGTGCTCTTCAAAACAGAAAATGGCCGAGGCGAACACCGCTTGGAAGAGATCAACTACGCCATTGCCCTAGAAATTGCAGATAGCATCGGCGTGGATATCGTCAATAGCTCGCTGGGCTACACCACTTTCAATGACAAGACGATGAACTATACCTACGCCGACCTCAACGGGCAAACTAGCCCCGCCAGCATCGCGGCCGATAGGGCTTTTGAGCGCGGTATGATCATCGTCACCAGCGCCGGCAATTCTGGAGGCGACGAATGGAGACACGTCGGCACCCCCGCCGATGCCAAGCATATTTTTTCAATCGGTGCCCTCGATGCCCGCAATGATCGGGCTTACTTCAGCAGCTTCGGCCCCAGTAGCGATGGCCGTATGAAACCCGATGTGTCGGCTCCGGGCGTGGCCGTCCCAGGCATAGCCACCAACGGAAGAGGCATCCGCGGCTCCAACGGCACCTCACTGAGCTCCCCACTCGTCGCAGCGCTGCTGACCTGCCTTTGGCAAGCCTTCCCAGAAGCCAGTAATGCCGATATCCTAGAGGCTGTGAAGCAAACGGCCTCCCATGCGCAGCAGCCCGACAACAGCATCGGACACGGCCTACCCAACTTCGCCGCTGCCTATCGCTACTTGCAGGCTAGAAAATAAGCTGCTACCCCAATGGGTTCACAAAAAAATTACACCGCTTTTTTTCATTTTTTTTGATCTGGAAAAATGGTCGCCTTTCGTGGGGTTTCGCGGTAAGCCCTCCAACACTTGTGATTTAATTTTATGTATAAATATATGTAAGCTAATTTTTTAACCAAAAAAATTACATTTCTACACTTTCAAAAACCAAATATAATTCTGTGCCTAAAATTTGTCTAATTGCTCAAAGCTACCTACTTTTACACCCGTAAGGCATAGACAGTGGATAAAAACACAAACTCTGCCAAAGTGTCTGGCTTGGCGCCCATCGCCGTCTGAGCCCCTGAATCATTCATAAAATTATTGTGCTGTAAAGTGTCCTCACTTTGCCTAGGGTTCCTGCATCTGCACAGAAAGAATATTTTAGTATCAGTAAGTTGGAACGGGCCCCTCTCAAAAGGAGGGGTCTTTTTATTGTTGGTACTCCCCCCTCGTTCCTACCCTAGCCAAACAAGTCTTTTTGAAAGATCGTCTGGCCGTACACCTATGAGTATGGGAAAAATAAGAATTGAACGTATCTTTGCGTATATTCAATGGAAACTATGGCGGTACTACGCATACACAAGGAGGGAAGAAAACTGTTGTTAATACTGCTAATAAGCTTAAGTGGATTATCAGCGCTTACTTATTTGTACCTCCCTATTTGGTTTGTAGGTGTGGCGCTGTTGTGCCTCCTTTTCTTTCTGTTGATTTTGCAATTCTTCCGCGATCCAGTTCGTCAGATTCCCCGCGAGGATGCGCAACTGATTTATGCCCCTGCCGATGGCAGGGTTGTGGTGATTGAGCAGACGGAGGAAGGCGAATATTTCCAAGACCACAGGTTGCAGTTGAGTATTTTCATGAGCCCGTTCAATGTGCACGTCAACCGCAGCCCCATGGCTGGTGAGGTGAAGTACTACCGCTACCATCCGGGGAAGTACCTCGTGGCTTGGCATCCCAAGAGCAGTACGGAGAATGAACGTACCACCACCGTGCTGGCCAATCAAAAGGGACAAGAAATTCTACTCCGCCAAATTGCAGGTGCCTTAGCCAAACGCATTGTCAACTACTTACAACCAGGGCAGCAAGTGCTACAAGGCAGCGAAATTGGCTTCATCAAGTTCGGTAGCCGCGTGGACGTATTCCTACCCACCAACGCAGAAATTTTAGTAGATATCAACCAAACGGTGGTAGGTAATATCACACCTATTGCCAAGCTTCCTTAGCTAGGCGTCCTAGCCCACCAGCGCAAATAATCTGCCAATACTGTTTTCCAAGTATCCGGATCGTGGGTTCCACCCTCTACTTCTACGTAGGTGAGCTGCTGTGGCGGTCGCAGCCCTTTTTTTTCTAGCACTGAAAACAATTGCAGACTATCGTCGATAGCATCAATAATACCGTTCTTGTTGCGGTCCTCAGCTTCATCCGCCGTACCTGCCATCAACCAGGCACGAAAATTTTCAGGCGCAGCCGTGCTTTCCTCCACATAAGTATGAACGATGCGGTCGGCATCAGGGTCTTCGGGCTTGAAGGGAGCCGAGCGCCACCACAAAGCACCGCTAAAAACACCTGCCGTACTAAAACACTGCGGATTGCGCCAGGCCAAATCGAAGGCATTCAAACCGCCCAGGCTAAAACCGGCTACTGAGCGGCATTGTGGGCTGGCCCAGAGGCTGTAGTGTTTTTCCAGCCAGGGTAGGAGCTCGGTCGTTACAAAAAGCTCCTGCGCCCTGGCCAAATCACCGCGGCCCTGGTAGTCGGGTCGCTCGCTCGTGCCATATTCCCGCAGTCGGTCGGCCGCCACCATTCCCACCACGAGCGTTGGCGGCAATCGCCGTTGGCTATATAAATTTCCCAAGATCAGAGTCGTATCCATGCGCCGCAGGTCTTGCCCATCATTGAACAAAGCCAAGTACATCCGCTGAAAGGGAAAAACGGCTGGCCTGTAAATATCCACCTCTACCCTTCGGCCTAGATGGCGGCTAGGCAGTTCGTAGCAGCGCACGATCGGCGTGGTGCCGTTGTGGAACATGGCTCCGAAGAGCTGCCACAGAAATTGGAAGAAGTGCATTACAGTGGCTATTTTTTCCTCACTTCATACACCCAAACCGGTCTCCGCACCCCATCCAAAACGAGATCGGGGTAATGCTTCACCTGACTTACTTGAAAGCCCGCCCCCTCGAAGCCCGACAGAAATTCTTTGGCAATATCCCGCCCCGGCTCGCTGAGGTAACAACAGCCAGCGGGGGCTAGCAAGCGATGAATACTGTCGTAGAGCGGTGTAAAAAAGCGTTTTTCGTAGGCCACATCGGCAGCCAAGAGGCAGTCAAATTGTGGCATCTCCGGCGGAATAGCCCGCCAGTCTAAACATTGAAAATGGGCAGGGTGGCGAGTAGCCGGGTTGAGACTCAGGTTGTGGCGAGCAAAATCCAGCGCCGCTTGCACATAGTCTGTAAAAGTGAGCTGGGCGCCCAGCTGAGCGGCTACTAATCCCGGCAAGCCTAGGCCGCAGCCTAGCTCCAAGACGCGCGCATCCTCCAGCACATCAAGACAATTTTCTGCCAGATAATAACTCAAGCCCAAGGCACTAGGCCATAGATCGGCCCAATAAGGGATCACCTCGTCTTGGTAGTCGGGGTGGGTTGGCCCTTGGGCGATGAGTTCGTCTAGCAAGTCGGCCGTGTTGGTAATGGTGTCGAGCGCAATGCGGAGGGAGCCAATAGAAAACAGTCTTTGTTGGGTCTGAAACTTCATTAAAAATCGGTAAACAGACTGTCGGCTAAGTCTAGTGGAGTCTTCACATCTTGCAACTGGAAACGGCCGCTGCGATCGGTAGAAATCAGCAGCCCGTTGTAGGTTTGATAGCCCTCCCACGGGGTGCTAATACTGGCTTCGGCATCGCCAGCGTCTCGGAAAAACTGCCAAGTATTGATGCGGTAATCCTCCTTATCGATGTACAGCCGATAGCGATTGTTGGGGGTATCGCCCACGGCTTTAAACGTTTGGTCTAGGACGTAGCTGGGGCGCTGCCGCTGCGGATCAGCTGGGCTGTCTTCGGCCATTTTCAGGGTGACGCCGCTGTCTTTGAGCTTGAATTGATGCACCAGCCAGTAGCTATCGTTGATCCAGATACTGCGGGCTTCGGCCAGATATTTCGCGAGGCTATCGGGCTGGCTAATCTCTTCGCCTGCCACTTGCACGCGGCCAGTTTCCTGCTGGTAGTTGAGAAGATAGACGGCTGATCTGGCAGGAAAATCAATGCGGACGCGCTTTTCTTCCTTATCCCAAGTCAGGCTGCGAACACCGAAGAAATTCCACTGGAAATAGCGATTCTGATCGTAGGCTTTTCGGCCGCCGTGGGCTTTCACCACTTCGTCGGCAATCGCGATGGCTAGGCTATCGGAACCAGATAGATCGAAGCCCTCGGCGGCGGGGTTTTCGTCTTGTGCCATAGACGCTAGTGTGGCGCTATCTTCCGAATCGCTGGAGGGCGCCGACTCGCAAGCGGCTAGGAGGAGTAGCAAAACGAAAGCCCAACTGCCTGCTGGGAAATAGAATGGATCTTGTTTTTTGGCCGCTTGCCGCTGCTTGGCTCTTTTCATAAGCCCTGCTCCTGTCGGAACACCCGCCTGGGCGCGAGCCATCAAAAGGCGCAGGCTATCGGCGAAAATCCATTGCGCTCGCTTGTTCTGGAGCTCGCTGAGGCGCTCGGCCTTCATTTCGGTAGCATGGGCGGCATAGTTTCGGCCGATACAGATGATTTTCATAGGTTTCTCTAATTAAAAGCCCAAAGTTAGTAAATTTTGCGAGGGTATGGGGTTGGGCTCGCGCCCTACTAAAACGGGCACAAGTGCAGGAGCAGGATTTTTGAGGAGGAGCAGGGTAGCCGTTGACATGCTTCATCGGCCCGATAGCACCCACCGATGAACTTGACAACTGCCTAAATCGTTACTGACTAAGATATTTAACAAAAGTGAAATATACTGTACAGACCGCAGCTTATGCCTGACTTAAGGGAAAATAAACGAAAATTGAAGGCGCTCCGCATCCTGGACTGTGCAGAGGCCATCATGGTCAAGAACGGGCTGGAAGCACTGAACATGGATGCTCTGGCGGCTGATGCTGGCATAGCTAAAGGTACGCTCTATCTATATTTTGATAGCAAAGAAGAAGTGATTGCCCAACTGACTATACGCGCCCGAAATGCCTTGCTGGAGCAGTTCTCCTCCGCCGTCGCAAAGTGCGATGCCCCACTCGACCAAATCCGGGCCATCCTATGGGCAAATTTCGCCTTCCGCAAAATCAACAAACTGTATCACGACCTCGTCGCCTTCCACGAAGTCAATAAGAACTTAAACGAAAACGAAGAACTCCAGTCTTCTGGCTTGGCCTTTCAGAACTTTATCGTGTCTGTTATCCAAAATGCCCAAGAGCGAGGGCAGGTCAAGACTAGTATAAGCGCCGCCGAGTTTAGCTTCATGATGTGGGGGACATCCCACGGCATACTTCAGCTGATAGATACCAAGCAGCCGCTCCTCCAAGCGCACCTACCGGACAGCACCGAGATTTTTTTTAAAAATTTTGTAGAGCTCATAATAGCCGGAATAGAGGCATAAATAAATACAAATCAAATAGTTAAGTTTATAATATCCTCCTCGCGATTCCACTCGCGCTTCTGTTTTTTTGCGCGTGCTTAAACAAAATGACTCGTGGTCAGTTTACGGTTTGTCTCTAAAATGACTAGCAGTCATTTTCAAAGAGACGGAATTTAATCGATATAAAACTAACCGCTATATGAGACTTACATTTACCGCACTGTTGCTGCTTAGCGCAGTCTTCTCGTTTCAGGCTTGTCGGAATGCCAACGCAAAATCTTCAGGCACTCCTGCTGATGGAGCGTTATCCAACGAGGAAACCCTCACCGCTGCCGTGAGAAAATCAGACCTGCTAATACAGGACATCCAGCTGGAAGAGATTTCTTCTAGTAGCCAAGTGTCGGGCCGAGTAATTCCTCAAAACACCACACAGCTTTTCGCCGAAGTACAAGGGCAAGTGCGCCATGGCAGCAACACTTTTAAGGAAGGCGTTAATTTCAGGAAGGGACAGCCCATCCTCGTTATCGACGATCGGGAATTTGCTTACGCGCTAGATGCTCAGCGCAGTGCCTTCCTCAACATGCTGACGAGCATGATACCGGACATGAAGTCCGACTTCCCAGAAAGCTACCCTCGGTGGAAGGCCTATGTGGACGACTACACGCTGGGCACCCTACTTCCTGAATTACCAGTGCCGCTCTCTCAAAAAGAGAAATATTTTATCACAACTTACCAGGTTTACAGCCAATACTACCAGATAAAATCGCAGGAGGAAAGACTCAAGAAGTACACTATCAGTGCGCCCTACCCTAGCACCCTTATCAAAGCCAATGTGGACGTAGGCAGTTTGGTTTCACCAGGCCAGCCCTTGGGCACCATCATTCATCAGTATAATTACGAGCTGGAAGCTGGCCTGAATGAGGCCGCCGCCAGTACACTCAAGCTGGGCAACATAGTAGAATTCCACACCAACGATCGCAGCTCCGTCTTGAAGGGGAAACTCGTTCGGGTAAATGCCTCCGTTGATCCACAAACGCAGAATAAGAGTGCGTTTTTCCAGCTCGAAGGTAAGGGCATTAGCGCTGGTATGTACCTAGAGGGAGAAGTACAAACGGGTTCGCAAGCAGCCGTGGCCGTCATCCCCCGTTCCGCTATTGGCCGAGATAGCCGCGTACTCGTTCTGGAAGACAATACGCTGAAAGCTAAACCCGTGAAGCCTCTGGATTATGCAGGAGACTACGCAACCGTAAGCGGCCTGAAGACGGGCGATCAACTTATCCTTAACCAATTTAGCATCCCCATGGAGGGCATGGTAGTCAAATTGTAAATAAACATGATCAAGCATCTCATTGAAACCATGGTACAGCGTCCTAGGATAGCTGACCTCATCGTGGGCCTAGTCGTATTAGTAGGCTTGCTCACGGTATTCGGCATGCGCTCCAATTTCCTCCCCCCGGAGCCCGTGAGCTTTGTCGACATCCAAGTCGTCTATCGAGGTGCCTCCCCCCAAGAGGTAGAAGAAGAAGTGGTGGATAAAATAGAGGACAATCTAGAGGGCCTCCAAGGAATAGATCGAGTGACGTCCGTTTCCCGCGAGAGCTTCGCAGAAGTCCGCGTGGAACTGTTCGAA
Organism: Lewinella sp.; assembly: GCA_036835305.1. Classification (GTDB taxonomy): domain Bacteria; phylum Bacteroidota; class Bacteroidia; order Chitinophagales; family Saprospiraceae; genus Neolewinella. The sequence goes on along the minus strand of DAITME010000029.1, from coordinate 25,437 downwards.
AACGCGAATGTGGATAAGGTCATACTAGACATCAAGAATGCCGTAGATCGCATCAGCACTTTCCCCGATGGCGTGGAGACGCCCTCTATCCGCAAGGAAGAGGTCACCAACTACACCATGACGATCGGCATTGTGGGCGAGGACTTGCCGCTAACCGCGCTCAAAGACTACGCCAAGCACATTAAGAACGAGCTAACGCGCTCCCCTGACCTCTCGCAGGTACTCCTGAGCGGATTCCCAGAGGAAGAGATAGAGATCAGCCTGCGGGAGCGCGATCTGAAAGCTTACCAACTCACCTTCGACGAGGTGGCAGCTGCCATCCGCATGGCCAACATCAAGGCTTCTGGTGGCGAGCTAAAAGCGGATGCCTCCAAGGTGCTGATCCGTTTAGACCATCGCGCGTACTTTGCGGATGGCTTCCTCGATATTCCCGTCAAGACGACGCCCGATGGCAAGATCGTACGGCTTAAGGACGTGGCAGAAATAAAGAACCAGTTTGCGGATAAGCCCAACAAATCCTACGTCAATGGCCAGCCGGCTGTTGTTCTGAAGGTTTTCAGCAGGTCGGAGGAGGATATACTCAAAAACACAGCCGATATTAATGCATACGTGGCCGATTTCAACACCTCTCACAAAGGGGTAGAAGCCATCGTGGTAGAAGATCGGGCAGTTTCGCTATCAGACGCCATCGGCACGCTGGTCAACAATGCATGGCAGGGCATCTTACTCGTGCTGCTCATCTTAGGACTGTTCCTTAGCCCTAGAGTAGCTTTCTGGGTGGCTTTCAAAATACCGGTGGCATTGCTCGGCATGTTCATCCTGTCCAATTTCTACGACTTAACCATCAATCAGGTATCGCTCTTCGGGCTTATTATTGTGCTGGGTGTCATTGTGGACGATGGCGTAGTGGTAGCCGAAAACATCTATCAGAAGTTCGTGGACGGGAGCCCTCCGCTGCAAGCCGCCATCAATGGCACCATCGAGGTCATCCCTTCCATCATGGCCTCGCTGGCTACGACCGCTGTGGCCTTTTCGCTCTTCTTCTTTCTCGACGGGCAGTTGGGCGATTACTTCTCAGATATTTCCTTCGTCGTGTGCGCTACCCTCTTCGTTGCCCTGCTCGAAAGCCTCTTCATATTGCCCGTTCACATCGCTAGGTCAAAAGACCTTATCCGAGACCGAAAGCCTTGGAAGCTCACCCAATGGACAAACAACTCGCTACTCAGGTTCCGAGACGGCTTCTACCAAAGCACCATTGGCTTTTTCCTGCGATTTCCGCTAGCAGGCATAGTACTCGTGCTGGTGGCCATGGGGCTAACGATGGCAGCCATGGGTAGCGGCCTCATCAAAGGCACTTTTTTCCCTACCATCGACCAGGACGTAATCACCGCTCAGCTCGAGCTTCCGCTGGGAACGGACGAAGCAGCCATCGACGCTCAGCTTATCAAGATAGAAGCGCAAGTCTGGAAAGTCAACGAGGAGTATAGCCAGTCCCGCCCAGACGAGCAACAAGTGGTCAAATTCGTGGAGCGCATCATCGGCCCCACAGCTAATCAAGGCTCGCTCAACATATACTTGCTAGAAGGCAATACAAGAGGCATATACTCGCTTGAAATCGCCAACCGCATCAAGGAAGCGGTTGGCCCAGTCCCCCAAGCAAGGAACCTCTCCTACGGCAGCGTCGCCATATTCGGAAAGCCCGTATCCGTCGCGCTCATGAACGGCAACCTAGAAGAGCTTCGCGCGGCCAAAACCCAGCTCAGAAGTTGGCTAGAAGAAAAGAGCGACCTCAAAGACGTTACCGACACCGACAAACTGGGCATGCCGGAGCTGAGCATGGAACTGACGCCCAAAGCCAAGTTCCTCGGTTTGTCGGAAGGTATGGTCTTCAACGAAGTACGCAAAGGCTTCTTCGGCTTAGAGGCTCAGAGCTTGCAAAGAGGCGACGAAGAAGTGAAGGTATGGCTGCGCTACAACGAGGACAACCGTAAGTCGCTCGATAACATCAAGCGGATGCAAGTCAAAACCCCACAAGGCGGCGTCTATCCCATGGAGGAACTCATGACCTTTTCCTTCAAAGAAAATGTGGCGGAAATCGGCCGCCAAAACAGCGTGCGGGAAATGAGAGTAGAAGCCGACATCATGCACCCGCTGGTATCCGTACCCGCCATCCTCGCCGAGGCAGAAGCCACCGTCCTAAAAGACCTACAGGCGAGCTTCCCCAACCTGCAATATACCCTGGAAGGAGAAGCGCGGCTCTCCTCTAAGACGCAAGGATCCAGCCAAGGGCCAGGCATCATCGTACTCATCGCCATGATCGGCATACTGATGTTCAATTACCGTTCTTTCAGTAAGACGCTCGCCGTACTGACCATGCTACCCTTCGCTTTCGTGGGCGTGGCTTGGGGCACCTTCATACACAACATCCCGGTAAGCATTTTCTCCGTCCTGGGCATGATTGCCCTTTGGGGTATCCTCATCAACAATGCCTTGGTGCTCATTTCCAAGTACAACGATCAAATCCAACTAGGCGATAGTGTAAAAGAGGCACTAAAAACGGCAGCCATCTCCCGCTTTAGGCCTATTGTTCTCACTTCCATCACCACTGTTTTCGGCTTGATGCCGCTAATTTTCAACAACTCCGTCAGCGCGCAGTTCCTCAAGCCTACGGCTATCGCCATTTCGTATGGGTTGCTCTTTGGCACACTGCTATCCCTGATCTTTCTGCCTTGCTTGCTCATCATTTTTGCTAAGCTCAAGTACTGGGCAGTTAGGTATATGGCGAGAAGGCCAGAGGCAACACCAGAGAATCTAGACGTAGTCATCCGAGAGTCAGCAAGCGAATTGGTGTAAACCTTCATTTCCACAAAAACATCCAATGCAACTCAATAAAATAATTTTGTGGGCCAAGTGCCTACTTTTGGCCACCCTTCCAGTTGGCTTAAGTGCACAGACAGACCTGACCTTGGAGCAGGCTATCGGCAAGACCTTGATCGCCAATAAACAACTTCAAATTCAGGCGCACTACGTTCAAGTGGCTGAAAAACGCGTAAACAAAGCCGTCACAGGGCAGTTGCCTGTCGTGGACGCTGTCGCCATGAGCAACTACGCCAACAACCGAACAGACATAAGGCTACGCACCTTTCAACCAGAGCCTCCTGTCATCAATGTGACTGAATGGGGCGTGGAATCTTGGACAGCCAATGCGGGGCTAGAGGCAAGATACACGCTGTTCGATAGCGGACAGGGCAAGCTTCGCTACCAACTCCTCGAAGGCCTCAGTGAAATAGAGCGCAACAAGCAAGCAGCAATCGCAAATGAACTGGCTATGGCTGTTGTCAATCTCTATTTTGAAATCTTAAAATTACAGAACCGAGCGCAGGTGCTACTGGAGAGCATCGCTGTCAACGAAGAACGGGAGCGAAAGCTGCGCGACAAAGCCGAGTTTGGACAGGTGAACAACTTGGCCTTGCTCCAAGCCCAGACGAATATCAACCAAGATCGCAGTGCCCTACAAAGCTTGGCACTGCTCGAAAGCCGACTGCTGATTGACCTCAAAGAACTCATGGAAGACGACACGGATGCATCCTACGTCTTGAGCCGCAAGGAACCACTGCCCAGCACACCCCTACGAGAACAGGTATATGCCTCCGTGCTCCAAAACAATCCTGAATTGAAATTGGCTAGAAGCGGCGTCTCTCTGAGTGATCTGAAAATTCAGCAGGCCCGAGCCGCCAGCCAACCCACGCTGGCTGCATTTGCCAATGTGGGGTATTTCTACCAAAAGAACGATGTGCAACAACTGGCGCGCATCGAGAATATCGGTGGCACGATCGGCCTAACCGCACGCTACAATCTCTACGATGGAGGGGCAAAGAAAATCAACACAGAGAATGCCGTCATCGAGCGCGATGCATCCTTGATGTCCTACGAACAGCTACAGCAATCCCTGCAAGCAAAGGTCAGGCGGGAACTGCTCACCATCCAAAAAACGAACGAACTTTTAGAACTAGAGCGCAGCAATCTCGTCGTCTATGAAGCAACCTACCAAAAGGCGAGCGATCAAAATGCCATGGGGCAGGTGCCCGAATTTACGCTGAGAGAAGCGCAGTTAGCCGTCATCAGTTCCAAGGCGTTACTAGGCGATTTAGAAGCTGATTTGCACAAAGCCACCGAGCTGCTCTATCTCCTCGCACAGGGCGTAGATTTGAGATAGGAATAGACTAAAGACATTTACAGCCTTGTTCGGCTGGTCGTGACTGGCCGAACAAGGCTTATAAACCTAGGGCACAGCCCCCTAATCCTCCTCCGGCGCTTCGCCTGGAAGGTGTTTCAACTGGTGCTTTATCAGCACCTTGGTGTAGTGGCGGTTCCTTCGCTCTTTTTTCGCGTCCGCCCTTTTGCCATTTCGCTTGTCCTTAACAATATGATCCAACTCGTTCAGCTGTTCCATTTTCTTGACATCGTTTATAGACGTTCTTCTGGGCATATCGTTTGGTCTTTTAATCTATTGTAGTTTGGCTCACGCTGGAGCAATGTTTCGACGCCGCTCAACACAAGCGTGAACTCCCAATTAGCAGTGAATCAGCCCTTCCAGGTGCCACCGTATCTGTAACCGGCCTGTGTTTTCACTTGATTGCAACAGTCCGTGCACACAAAAATCCAGCCGCCGCCTTTTGCTAGTTGCACCCGGTACATAGTTGAGGCTTCCTTCTGGCACAAGGCGCAAAGCTTGGTTTTCATCTTTCGTAAAATTGGCACAAGTGGCAAACGCGAAAAAGCTTAATGGGTTTACGCTGCTATGCGCCTACTCCATTTGCTGGCGAAGTGGCTCGCGGCATCCCTGCTAAAGCTACCCATCTCTTTCTCAATGTTGCATCAACTTAATTCAGCTCCAGCCGCCCTCACGGAGGTCAGCTACTACTTGTGGCCTTTGTGAAATTATCGAAGGTAAAAATAGTGATAGACCCCAATAAAAAGACGATCCCAAGTAACAACCACAGCGCCCAATCCATTTCGACATAACTTTTTGCCTAGCTCAAAACAAACAACCAAATTCCAAGCCCCAGGGCAACGACCATCCTCCACTTGAAATCAAATGTGATTTTTTTCGTATGCTTGTACGGTTCCATTCTGACCACAAAAACTTGAAGATCAATTTTTTCACATATTCCGCCCCAGAGTATTTGTATCCGCAGTGTGGGCAAGTTCTGGATTCCATCGTTTTTGTTTTCAAATTATGGCGATCTTGATTCTTATTAGTCTAAAGTGACTATAAGCGGTAAATTTTAGCATAAGCACTGCTCAAAATGACATTACATGGCTCCTGCGTGAGCCAAATTGAGCATTGTTAGCCAAGGAGTACAAACTAAGGTGCTTGCTCAGACGAAGTCCCAGCCCAGACCCTTACTCCTGAACTGCAAGTGGAAAGACGGTACACCCCCCTGGCGTCCAAAGATAAGTGCTTGCGTGCATTTGAGCAAGTTTCAGAAATATTTTCTCCTTACCGTGGCGCGGGGCTGAATATATCGCTTAGCAACCTCCTGCTGTCTTAGCCTGCTGCCCAATCGTCACAATATGGTAAATTAGCCGCCTCATTTCCAACCTCGCTTGCTCTCAGGCTGTTATGCAGATTCCACACGCCTTGTCATTATGTCCAAATATCCCATTATTAAGCGTTTTTTTGGCTTGCTAAAGCTAGACCGTAAAGACATCGGCTACATTTACCTGTATGCCATCTTCTCGGGCTTGATCACGCTATCACTCCCCCTAGGGGTGCAGGCTATCATCAATATGATAGCTGGCGGTGCTATGAGCGCAGCACTCATCATCTTGGTGGCCGTGGTAACGGCGGGAACCTTCCTAACAGGCGTGTTGCGTATTATGCAAATAAGTGTTACGGAAAGCATTCAGCGGCGCATATTCGCGCGGTCCAGCCTCGAATTCGCCTGGCGCTTACCGCGTATTAGAATCGAGGAGTTCTCAGAAGAGTACCCGCCGGAGCTGGTGAATCGCTTTTTCGATACCATTACTTTGCAGAAGGGAATGCCAAAGCTATTGACCGATATTTCCACAGCGGTCTTGCAGATTCTGTTTGGTTTGCTGCTCATATCCCTATATCACCCAGCTTTCGTTGCCTTCAGTGTTGTATTGTTGTTGGTCTTGGTATTGCTGCTCTACTTCTCTGGCCCACGGGGGCTATCCACGGCGCTTTTAGAAAGCAAGTACAAGTACAAAGTGGCACACTGGCTAGAAGAAATTGCACGAGCGGTCACTACTTTCAAGCTATCGGGGCAAGCCATTTTACCCATCAAGCACACCAAAAAACTAGTCAAAGGCTATATGGATGCCCGCCACGATCATTACCGCGTACTGCTGCTGCAGTATGTCTCGATGGTGATATTCATGACCCTCATTACCCTCTCCTTACTCTTATTAGGTAGCATACTGGTGATCGACAATGAAATCACTATTGGGCAGTTTGTAGCCGCTGAAATCGTGATCATTCTTATTTTGAGTTCTGTCGAGAAGCTTATCCTCAGCATGGATACCATCTACGATCTACTAACCGCCGTAGAAAAAATTGGTCATGTAACCGATCTAGAGCTGGAAACCGAGTCCGAGGGGCTATGCTACGGACAAGTGGATGTTTCAGGGCAGGGTCTGACAATACAATTTCGCGATCTAAGTTTCCGTTTTCCCAATAGTCCCCGAGATATAGTACAGCGAATCAACCTCAATGTAAAAGCTGGCGAGCGCATCTGTATCTTGGGACCCAACAGTTCCGGAAAATCTACTTTCATCCACCTCACGGGTATGTTATACACCAGGTACACTGGCAGCATCACCTACAATGGGGTGCCTGCCAAAAACATAGACTATCAAGACTTGCGGCGGCATATTGGAGACTATATGCGCGATGAAGACATCTTCCGAGCCTCCTTGATCGACAACCTGTGGCTACACGAATCAGAGCCCGATATACGGCAAATACAATGGGCTATTGATTATTTTGAGCTCACGGAATACGTCGCGTCCATGTCAAATGGCCTCAACACAGAATTACTACCAAGCGGTAGAAACCTGCCCGCTAGCGTAAGAACTAAGCTGCTGCTCATCCGTTCTTTGATGGGTGATCCCCGCTTGTTGGCACTAGGCGATTTTGGTGCCAACCTCAGCACCGCTGACAAGCATCTGGTAGCAGACTTACTCACGGATAAAAATAACCCATGGACCGTGATGGCCATATCACACGACCCCTATTTTGCCCAACGCTGCGACCGCATCTTGTATTTCGAGGATGGGAATATACGATTAGATGGAACCTACGAAGAAATAAAAGACGACCCTAGAGTAGCCTTTATATTGGGTTTGAGTAACGACGATCCCTTTCACACCGCAAAAAGCGAGTAAGAGATGCTGAATATTAGTAAAACCGAAAATATAGGACCAGGCAATCTCCGCGAATTCGCGCAGGAGATCACGGAGGTAATGCCAGAGGCCAACCGGCTCTTTCGCAACTGGCTGTTAGTGAGTATGCTTGTCGTCATTATATTCTTATTCCTCCCCTGGACACAAAACATACAATCCAACGGCAAAGTAACTACCCTTTTGCCCGAAGACCGCCCGCAAACCATCCAATCAGCCATCGCAGGCAGGGTGGAAAAATGGTATGTGCGGGAGGGCCAAAGCATCAAAGCTGGCGATACGATCGTGCAACTGGCCGAAATCAAGGCAGAATACCTAGATCCCAATCTGGTCGGCAGAACAGCCGCTCAAAGAGATGCTAAAAGTGGTAGTGCCGATAGCTACCTAGATAAGGCTGACGCTCTAAGTGCTCAAATCCAAACGCTGGAAGATCAACTAATCCTCAAGCGCGAGCAGATAGACCAAAAAATCAAGCAAACCGAGTTTAAAATCAATACCCAGCAAGCGAATATAGCGAACGAAGAAACTCAATTGATGATCGCACAGATACAGTACAATCGCTCCGATTCGCTCTTCCAACTGGGAATAGATGCCCGTACCAAGCTGGAAGACCGCACCAACAAACTTCGCGCCACCGAAGCCAAACTAACGACCGAGCGCAACAAACTAGCCGAGCTACTCAATGAACTAGACATATTGAAGATAGAGCGCAGAAATGTAGGCAATGAAACCATGGAAAAAATTGCCAAATCCCGCTCCGAACGTGCCACCGCTATTAGCAATTACTACGGTAGCAAAGGAGATATAGAAAAGCTCGAAAACCAACTGGAAAGTTACAGCCGCCGGGCCACTTTCTATCATGTGATTGCCCCCCAAGATGGTATCATCAGTGTGGCCTTTGTGCCCGGCGTAGGCGAAACGGTAAAAGAAGGCGACCCCATTGTGAGCATCGTATCGGTAGGCCAGCCGCTGGCGGTAGAACTCTTTATGGCACCGATGGATTTGCCCCTCATCAAACTAGGGCAAGACGTACGCCTCCTTTTTGATGGTTGGCCAGCCATTGTCTTCGGTGGTTGGCCGGGTATGTCCTTTGGTACCTTCCACGGCGAAATCGTGGCCGTAGATAACAATACCGACGCCGAAGGAAAATACCGTATCCTCGTAGCGCCGCCAACTGGCGAGCCCTGGCCCGAACAGCTCAGACCTGGGGGCGGAGCCAGAGGCATCACACTGCTAGCCAACGTGCCACTTTGGTATGAAATCTGGCGGCAGCTCAATGGATTCCCACCAGACTACTACCTCCCCAAAGACGCCCAGGCGAAGAAAGACGATAAGAAAGAAAAAGCGCCAGTGAGATCCGTAATTAAATAAAATGAAGGTACTCTCCTTGTATACCAGCCATCTTTTGCTTGGCTTAGGCCCATACGGGCACAAGTGCTGGAGCCATGTACGCTGTTTTGAGCAATGCCTGCTTCCCAAAAAAGCCAAAATAAGTAGTTTGGCTGACGGCACCCCCCTCAGTCACTCCTTCGTAGGAAGAGGCCACTTACTACTTCGCCTGCTTTGCCTAACTGTCTTAATCTTGGGCTTCTCCTGCGCCGCCAAGGCTCAGGAAATGCCCGGGCAGTTGCTGAGCCTTGAAGAATACCTCGAAGCGGTCGTGCGCAACCACCCCACTAGCCGCCGCGCAGCCCTACTGCGCAGCGAAGCAGCAGCTGCCCGTACACTAGCTGCTGGCAGCTTCGATCCACTCCTTTTCACCGACTACGAAACCAAAACTTTCAAAGGAACCGAATATTGGCGCATCGGCGAAGGCGGTCTGCTACTACCCACCATGGGCGGCCTGGAATTTTCGGCTGGCTACCGATGGGCCAGCGGAGATTTCCTCAACTCCGAGTTCGAACTGCCTGCCAGAGGACAAGCATTCGCCGGCCTAAAAGCCAATCTGCTGCAAGGCTTACTAACCGATGAAAGACGAACGGCACTCAACAAAGCCAAACTCCTCGAGCAATGGAACGAAATAGAAATTGCCGCTATTCAAAACGACCTGATCTACGATGCCAGCCTCGCTTATATCCAGTGGGCCTATTATCAGGTACAAAAAGAAATCATCAATGACGGCCTAGCGCTGGCCGCCGACCGACTCATACAAACACGGCAAGGCTTCCGAGCAGGTGAACTCCCCGCACTGGATACGCTGGAAACCTTCATCATCCTTCAAGAACGACAAACAGAACTCGCCAAGGTGGAAGCCGAACTCGTCTATGCCCGCACCCTCGCCAACCAGTTCCTCTGGAATGAGCAAACAGACCTCACCAACTTGTACCCCTCTTCCATGCCCATTAGCACCACCGCCCTACAACTAACGCCTGCCTTCGAAGCCAACGGCAGCATCGCCAATAACCCAGATCTGATCGCCTACGACTTCAAACTCCAAGATATCGAAATCGAACGCCGCCTCAAAGCACAAAAACAGCTGCCGAAGCTCAGCTTAAAATACGAGCTCCTGGCCGATGTTTTCGATTTCACCCCCAGTGCAGGCCCCGGCGAAACACTAGGCGTGGGCGACTTCCTGCTGCAGGATAACAAATTTGGAATCAACTTCAGTATGCCACTCTTTATGCGCCAGGCAAGGGGCGACTTGCAGCTCAACGAAATTAAAAGACAGCAAACAGAGCTCGACCGCAGGCAAAAAGAAGCCGACCTTGGCCTCAAACTGGCTCAATTCGATGTCCAAATACAATTGCAAAGGGATCAGCTGCAAGTTACCCGAAGCATGGTCAACAACTACCAGCGCCTCCTGGAAGCCGAACAAATTAAATTCAACCTAGGCGAATCTTCGGTCTTTCTCCTCAACGCCCGCGAAAGTAAACTTCTCGACGCTCGGCTGAAATTAGCAAAAATCGAAACCGATCTAGCCCAAGCCCGCGCCAGCCGCCGCTACATTCTCGGTGGGCCTCCCCAGTAACCACCTTGGCTACTATCCGCAGGCGCTTTTTCAGCTGCTTGCCCAAAGTTGCGGAGCTGATAGCTGAACGTCAGCATCACATAACGCTGCAAAACCAAGCTCTGTAGGCTCTCGATGTAGGCGCCTGTTACGTTCTGCTCCAAGGCATTGTTTTGCGACAGCGCATCGAAGACCGATAGCGCAATCTTGCCACGCTGGTTGGCAAACAACTGCTTGCCCAGTGACATATTTAACAACCAGAAGTTCTGGTCAAACTCCTCGCTGAAAGCATCGAAATACTGATGACTTACTTGGCTGTTGAACACCAGGCCAGGACCGAAAATAATATTCAGCCGCATCTGGCTGTTCTGATTAAAGAAGCTGTTATTGAAATTACTACGCAAACTGTTTTCCGTATTGTTCAAACTACTCCGCGTACTAATCGTAAAATCTACTTTTTCACTGATGTTGCTGCTCAGCGTAAACCCGGCTCCGTAAGTGTGGCTAAGTGCTTTGTTCGCCTCGTCATTGAGCAAGCTAGGCGTTTGTGCCAGCGTACTCTCGATAGTAAAATTGAGGTTAGATTTGATAAATCCCACCGGTAAGCCATACGTAAATAGCCCCCGCAGGTTATACTGCCCATCCAAGTTCACGGGCACATTGAGCTGGCTACCCGGCTGCAGTGTTACCCGCTCAAAGACAGCTGCGTTGGTAGGACGTAAATAGGTGGCCGTGCCGACAAAATTATTTGTGAAGCTCCCACCTAGCAGGCCATAGAGCACTTTGGTTTTGTCTTCGCTCACCTTGTTCCAACGCAAAAAGAGGTTGTGCGCCATACTCTGTTTTAAATCGGGGTTGCCGATGCTGAGCAAGATCGGGTTGCTGTTATCCAAGACTTCCTGCAATTGATTGGCCGACGGCGATTGTGCCCGAGAGCGATAGATGAAGCGCAGGCTGCTATTCGAGCCTCGCTCGCCGATACGCGCAATTAGCATTGGCTGAAGGCTAAAAAATTCCTGCTGTACTTGATTGTCGAAAGGAAAACGCTGTTCGTTATCCAGGCTAGCCCATTGAGCTGTGAGCCTCGCCATCAGAAAACCAATTTTAGTACGCAGGTTATAGCCAACATTGGTTTCGTGGGTCACGTAGTCGCTGGTAAAGATATTGGATTGCAGTTCGTTAAGCGCGCTAAACTCATTGCTGACTTCATCAAAATTGAAAGTCTCGGTGGCCGCGTCGTCTCGTCTGAAGCTATATCGATACCCCATCATCAACATCCCCGATCTACCCAAGGGTTCTGTGTAGTCCAATCCCGTCCCGTAGCTGTAGCTGCCCCGATCTAGCTCGCCAATTTGCCGCAGGCTATCCAGTTGCGGATTGTTGGCATCGAAGACGCGATACACATAGTCCTGCTGATTATTGCCCATATTATCTTGATAGCCACCCGATAAGTTGACGCTAATGGTGCGCCTGTCCTTGGGCAGGCGCAAGCGATAGAGTAAACTGTTGTCGAGATTGAGCCCCCGCAATTGGCTGGTAAAATCATTATTGGTTTCGCTTTCGGCTAGGTTGTTGCGGAAGGTACCGCCCAACAATTGTTCTTCGCCGCTATTTTGCTGAAAGCTGAGGCGGGGCCGGAAAAGAATTGATTGCTTATCGCTGATTTTATAATCGAAGCGCCCGCTCATGCGGTGGTTGGTATTTTCGCTGCGGCTTTCGTTGGTTTCCTGATAGGTGGGGGGCGCAAAGCCTTCGCTGGCAAAAATCCGATCCAGTGCCGTGCTGGCGATATTGTCACTGTTATTGTAAAAATAAGAAGCGGTAACTTCCATTTTCTTACCCCACTGATCGCTAAAATTAATGCCCCCGGCTCGCGTAGTGGCAATACCTTTCTGCTGCTGCACCGTAAAGTCGTCGGCACCGCCGCCACCGCCTCCGCGGCCGCCTCTACCGCCTCTCCCACTACTTCCAAGCACCCCTACCAAATCTTCTTGTGAAAAATTCTGCTGGTTGACGTTGTTGAGTTGCCCGATGAGCGATATACGGCGGTCGCCACCGAATATATTCACCGAACCACCTGCTTGATAGCGGCCATCGGTGCCATAGCCGGCGTAGAGTTTACCAAACTGCCCCACCTTGGCTCCTGGCTTAGTGACGATATTGATGGTCTTGGTCGTTTCCCCGCTACTGAAGCCCGTAAACTGTGCCTGCTCACTTTCCTGATCAAAAACTTGTATTTTTTGAATCATCTCGGCTGGTAAGTTGCGGAGGGCGGCGTTGACGTCGTTATCGAAAAAAGGCTTGCCATCCACCAGCACACGGCGCACTTGTTCGCCTTGCGCTTGTACCTGGCCGTTTTGGACATTGACGCCCGGCATCTTTTCCAACAGGTCTTGGGCGCTGGCCTCTGGATTGGTCTTGTAGGCATCGGCATTGTAGCTGGTGGTGTCGCCTTGCTGCTCGGCCCGGATGGCTTGTTCTTTCACCATTACCTCTTCCAATTGGGTTGCATCGGGGCGCAGCGAGATAGTACCCATATCCAAGCCTTGCCGCCTAGGAATCTCGATACTGCGCTGCTGGCTTTTGTAGCCGATGTAGCTAAACAACAGCTCGTAGGTGCCTGCCGCCGCGCTGAGGCGAAAACGACCATCCTCATCTGTGCTGTTGCCAGCCACCGTCTCGCCAGCTGCGTTTTGTAGTTGGACATTCACCCCAATGAGCGCTTCGCCCGATAGCAAGTCGAGGACTGTTCCGCTCACACTTTGCTGAGCAGCCAAAACCGTCAGAAATGAAAGCGCAGATACAAAAAACAAGGCTCGGATAGCCTGCGGCGTAAAGATTAGATTCATAAAAGTGTACATAAAATAATGGCTACTAAAAGAATAAGCCTTGCTCCTGTCGGAACACCTGCCCGGGCGAGAGCCAGCGAGTGCTGACCGTGCCCGCCGGCACGCCCGTCTGGGTATGGGTGTAAACGCAGTGCCCGTCTGGGTCTGGGTCTTCCAACCCGTATGGATTAAGTAGGGCGTGAGCCAACTCATCTAATTGAAAATTGAAAACTATTTGGCTCTTTTGGAAGGCCTCAACGCTAGCAAGTAAGCGAGCATCGCCTAAGATTTATCCAAACTACTTGGAGACGCCTTATTGCCAATGCTCCATTTTCAATTATTTTGACTGCCGCAGGAGCCATAAGTTTAAAAGAGGAGCAAAGTAAGCTAGAAATCTATCTGAAAGCTGTATTTTTGCACGCTATGCAGTTATTTTTTGATGCCAACATACAGCCAGGGCTTCACGAGTTGGCGCCGGAGGAAGCCAAACACGCCATACAAGTGCTGCGCCACCAGGTAGGTGATACCCTCAAGCTAGTGGACGGCCGGGGCGGCTGGTACGAGGGGCGTATTCTGGCCGCCAACAAGCGCCATTGCCAGCTAGAAGTAGTATTGCTGCGCCAGGAAAGGCAGCGTGCGCCCTATAAAACCACCCTTGCCATCGCCCCTCCTAAATCGGGCGATCGCTTCGAGTGGTTCCTGGAAAAAGCTACGGAAATCGGCATCGATGCCATACAGCCCATCATCAGCCAGCATAGCGAAAGGCGTAGTCTCCGCCCCGAACGACTCCTGAAAGTACTAGAAAGCGCCATGAAGCAATCCGCGCAAGCTTGGTTGCCAGCCCTCCTACCTGTGTTGCCCTTCGAAAAAGCCATCGCGCAAGACCAAAGCCACACCCAACTCATTGGCTGGATCAACGAGGGGGTTAAAAGCGCTATTGCCCACAACTACCGAGCTGGCCACAACGTTAGTATTTTCATCGGTCCGGAAGGAGGTTTTTCGCCAGAAGAAGCCCAAACAGCACTAGCGGCTGGCTTCCAGGCCGTTAGTCTAGGCCCCAACCGACTCCGAACCGAAACGGCTGGCATCGTAGCCGTACAGACCATTGCACACATCAACTGGCCAGATTAAACACAGATGGTAAAACAGCTCGACAAACTGCTGATGCGCTCCTTTGTGGGGCCTTTTATAGTAACCTTCGCCATCGCCATCTTCGTGCTGGTGATGCAAACGCTGTGGCTGTATCTGGATGATATTGCTGGAAAAGGCCTGGGCTTTTTCCTAATCGTGGAGCTGATGTCTTACAAAAGCGTGGGCTTGGTACCGCTAGCCCTGCCCCTGGCCTTGCTAATTTCCTCCGTGATGGTGTTGGGCGGCATGGCCGAGCACTACGAACTATCGAGCTTCAAATCCGCAGGGGTTTCCCTGATTCGCGTGATGCGCCCCCTGATTTTCGTAGGTTTGCTGGGCGCCATTGTTTCCTACTTATGCTCCGATTATGTGATCCCAGCCGCCAATGTGCAGTTTGGCTCGCGGATGTATGACATTCAAAACAAAAAACCTACCCTCAGCCTCGAAGTGGGGACTTTCAACACCGATTTCAACCAGTTTGCCATTCACATCGGGAAAAAAGCTACCAACGGCCGCGATATTTCGGATGTGCTCATTTATGACCATACCAAATCAAATGTAGGGCAGCTCACTCAGATTAGTGCAGCTTCTGGCGAGATGTTCTCCGACCCTGAAGGACGCTACTTCATTATGCGCTTGTTTGATGGACATCAATACGGAGAGTCCTCCCCTGCTGGCTCGAAGCAGCAGAGCAACAAGACGCCTTTCGTTCGCACCAATTTCGATAGCTATACCAAGGTATTTGACCTCAGCGAATTTAAGCTCAAGCAAACCAGCCGAGACCTCTTCAGCCAAAACCGCTCGATGCTAGCCACCTGGCAGCTGGCCGAAGCCGTGGACTCTATGGCGCTAAACATCCTAGAGCGCAAGCAAATTCTATCCAACCACCTCCCCAATTACCTCAGCATGCTACCTCGCGACACCACCCAACTGCGCCCCAAAACGGATATACCTACCGACGAAAACTTGGGCCAAGTGGAAATGAGCCGCAGGGACTCTATGGCTACCGAACTAAAAAAAAATAGCCTCCCAGCACTAGATAGCGCCCAGCAAAAACGCGAACAAGCCGAAGCCCTGGAAAAGGCCAAACAAAACAGTATCGACTACCAGAAGAAGCTGCGCACTAACCCGCTGGTAGCCCAATCGGCCGATTGGCCGGGAATAGAAGGTTTGCTGCTCACGCAAGATGGCAACAGCCGGGCGCGGATACTCAATCGGGCACGATCCTCGGCACGCAGCATCCTGACACAAGCAGAATCAACCGTCCGAATACTACCCGGCGAGCGCAAAAACAAGGTAAAACACGTCTATGACCTCCACATGAAATACAGTATGGCGGTGGTGTGCATCATTTTTATTTTTATTGGGGCACCGATGGGGGCAATTGTTCGCAAAGGAGGTTTTGGCTATCCCATACTCGTAAGCATTGTCTTTTTCGTTATTTTCATCATCCTCACCATTTCTTGCCGCAAGCTGGCGGAATCCTTCACCCTATCGGGCGAGTTGGCGGGCTGGATGCCTTGTATTGTACTGTTCCCTATTAGCGTTGTAGTAACGCAAATGGCCGCCAGAGACCAAAAAATGTTGTCGTTGGATGGTATAAAAAGCCTTGGCTTAACTATCTTGCGGCTGGTCAGGAGATGGACTCCTTTGGCCAGCTAAAATGAGGTGCCATGGCTTCTAGGCTGCGATCTATTTTGAAAATACCTCGGCTAGGGCGCAATTCGCTGGCGGGCGAGCCTAGCTCGATCGGCTACTTTCTACGTACCAACCTAGTTTTTTTTATCGGCTTCGGCCTGCTACTCTTGCTAGCTACCTACTTCCTAGTTATCGGGGAGCAGGGCGACGAAATCCTAGCGATCAATCGCCAACGGACGCCCGAGCGAGACCGCTTTTTTATCCTAGCCACCAAATTCGGGGAGGCCGCCGCCTATGTAGTGCTGGCGCTCGTCTATACGCTTGTTCGCTACCGTACTGCTATTTTCACGGCCGGGGTAGCCATTACGGCTGGTATCATTTCCCTCATTTTAAAAGGCCTCTTTCAGCAAGCCCGCCCTTTGCGCTGGTTCTTCGACAATGCCAACGAGCTGTGGTTCCAGCTCACGCTCTTCGACGCCGAAGTCTATAACAATAGCTGGGCCTATACCAGCTTCCCGAGCGGCCACGCCATGTCGGCCTTTGCCCTCTATAGCTATGTTGCCTTCAATGCCGGCCGTTGGAAAACAGGGATCGGCCTGCTGAGCCTCCTCATTGCTGCCAGCGTCGCTTTCAGCCGCATGTATCTGCTGATGCACTTCCTGAGAGACATTACAGTAGGTGCCAGCCTAGGTGTAGTGGTTGGGGCGCTGATGTTCCACCTGCAGTTTCGCTTTTGGCCTCAGGAAGAAGTCTTGGATGGTGGCTTTGGGCTAGCTAAGCAATTAGAGTAGCGCAAAAAATCACATTTTTTTTCTTACTTTCGCACCAAGTAACCAAATTCCACCACATGGTCTCCCACAACTTCCCAAAAATTGCCCTGCTGCGCGAAGGCAAAGTACCACCTGATAGCCGAGTAGCATTTTCCCCCACCCAAGTGGCGCAACTGCGTGCTGAGGGCTTAGACGTGGTGGTAGTCCCCAGCGAAAACCGCATTTACACAGACGAAGAATACCGCGCCCTAGGCATCCCACTCACCAAAGATATTACCGACCGCGAGCTGCTGATCGGTATCAAAGAAGTAAAAATTGAGGAGCTGATCCCCAACAAAACCTACTGCTTTTTTGCCCATGTCCACAAAAAGCAAAGTCATAACCGCCCGCTGCTGCAAGCGCTTTTGGCCAATAATATTCGGCACATCGATTACGAGGTGATGACCAACGATAAAGGCCAAAGGCTCATCGCTTTCGGCTACTTTGCTGGCGTAGTAGGCGCCCACAATGGCATCTGGGCCTACGGACAGCGCAGCGGACAGTTCAGCCTGCCGCGTATGAAAGACTGCTTCGACTATGCCGCAGCCAAAGAAGTGTATCAGCAAACTAATTTTGGCGCACTCAAGGTAGTGCTCACCGGCGGCGGCCGCGTGGCCAGTGGTGCCGCTCAGGTGCTGAAAGACATGGGCTTCGAGCGCCTGAACCCCGAAGATTTCTTGGCCTACGAAGGTTCCAAAGCCGTCTTCTCCCAAATCAATTACCGCCAATATGCCCAAAGAAAAGACGGCCAGCCCTATAGCCGCGAAGATTTCTACGCCCACCCGGCGGAATACGAAAGCACTTTCTTGCCCTATACCCAAGCAGCCGACGTCTTTATCAATGGTATTTTTTGGGACAATGCGGCCCCTGCCTTTTTCACTCGCCAAGACATGCAAGCCCCGAACTTCCGCATCCAAACCATTGCGGATGTGACTTGCGATATTGCCCCAGTCTCCAGTGTGCCTTCCACCATCAAAGCTAGTACCATCGCGGATCCGGTCTTCGGCTACGATCCCACTACCAACGAAGGGGTAGCGCCCTTTCAGGCAGCATTTGTGGATGTTATGTCTATCGATAACCTCCCCTCCGAACTACCCCGCGATGCCTCCACTGCCTTCGGGGAGATGTTTATGGAATACATTTTGCCCGAGTTCGGCAAGGAAGAATCTGCCATCCTCAATAGAGCTATCATCACCCAAGCTGGCGCACTGGGGAAGCATTTTGGCTACCTGGCCGATTTTGCCGCCGGATCCTAGGAAGGGTAAAAAATAAAGCCCTCCTTTTGGTTTTCCTATTTATTTTTATACCAACACTTAGCGTCTTAATTGTGTCAAACTTCCCCTCAATGAAAAGCAAGATCCCGACTACGGTGTTATCTTTGCAACGGATTCGGAGGCATGAAAGCATTGCTCCTTTGCGTTTTTATTGCTCCTGCACGCAGTGCCCGTTCAGTAGGGCGAGAGCCATACACTTGCATCAGCTTGCCAAGCGCAGATGATGGCGAAAACCACACCTCGTTTAAGGTGTTAAAGAGTCATGTTGAGTGGTAAAATGTGCAGCAGTTGGGTGGCTCCCACCTCAATACGGGAATACGGGCGTGCCAATCTGTAAACCCACATGGGCTCCTACCCAGACCCATACGGGCGTGTCGGCGGGCAAGGCGGGTTGGAAGACCCAGACGGGCACGGCGGGCATAAATGTACATACGCACTCGTTGGCTCTCGCCCAAGCGGGTGTTCCGACAGGAGCAAGGTTTGCTCGAAAGAGCTATGTAAGCGCAACAGCCGCTATTGTCCCAACAAAAAACCAAGGCTTCCCAGGTTGATAATAAATTTGCATTATGAAAAAGACCTACATCATTGCAGCCATTATGTTGGCTATTTCAGCTTTCATCTTCGTACAAGCTAGTGGAGAGCTGAGTCCGTATGTCAATTTCTCTACCGCTGCCGAGAAAGAGGGCAAGGTGCGCATCGTAGGCCAGCTGGTGAAGACCAAGCCCATGGAGTTTGACCCTGTAAAAGACCCCAATCACTTCAGCTTTTTCCTACGCGACCAAGACGGTAAGGAACACAAAGTGGTACTGCTGCAGGGAAAGCCACAGGATTTTGAGATGAGTGAGCAGATTGTTCTCACTGGCCGTATGACCGACGATTACTTCCTCGCCAGCGAAGTACAGCTCAAGTGCCCCAGCAAATACAAGGACGAAGAAAGCTTTCTCAAAGAACTCAGTCAAGGATAAGAGCATTGGAATCAATCAATTACATCGGCGAATATCTACTACCACGTTATTTGGGGCATTTCGCTATTTTACTAGGCTTTCTGGCGGCTGCTGTTAGCACCATCAGCTATTCCCTGGCCACGCAGCGGCGCAACACACCTATTACTTCCAAGCATTGGAGCACGCTGGGGCGCGCCGCTTTTATTACCCACGGGGCAGCGGTTTTTTTTGCTATCGGCCTCATTTTCTACCTCATGCTCGGCAAGTACTACGAGTATCAATATGTACAGGCCCACGTAAGCGACGAGCTAGCCAACCGCTATGTATTCAGTGCTTTCTGGGAAGGACAAGAAGGTAGTTTTCTACTTTGGCTCTTTTGGCATGTCGTGCTGGGCGCGGTACTTATTTTCACTGCCAAGCGCTGGGAAAACCCGGTATTGGCAGTAATCAGCTCCGTACAGTTGGTGATTATGTCGATGCTTTTGGGCGTCTATGTAGGTGCAGGGGAGTTCAGCATGAAGCTAGGTTCTAACCCGCTATTGCTGCTTCGGGAAGTTTTTGATGCGCCCATTTTCAAACAAGCCGACTATGTAGAGCTGTTGCCGCGCATGGCGCAAGGTCTCAACCCCAGCTTACAGAACTACTGGATGACCATTCACCCTCCCACCCTCTTCCTAGGTTTTGCCAGCACGGTGGTGCCTTTTGCTTTCGCCATTGCCGGGCTTTGGACGAAGGAGCATAAAGCCTGGTTGCAGCCCGCCCTGAAATGGTCTTTATTTAGCGCGGCTGTTTTGGGTACGGGCATCTTGATGGGAGGGGCTTGGGCCTATGAGGCGCTCAATTTCGGTGGCTATTGGGCTTGGGACCCGGTAGAGAACACCAGCTTAGTACCTTGGATATTAATAGTGGCAGGCATACACACCAACCTCATTGCCAGAGCTACCGGGCAGGGTATTCGATCTACTTATGTGTATTACCTGTTGGGTTTTGTGTTGATTGTTTACAGTACTTTCCTCACGCGCTCGGGAATTCTGGGCGATACGAGTGTACATGCCTTCACAGAAATGGGTTTAGAGTCTCAGCTACTCTTTTTCCTGGGCTTCTTCGCCTTGCTGGCTATTGGGATGCTGGCAGCCAACTGGCGAGGTATCCCCCAGCCACTAAAGGAAGAAAGTGCTGCCAGCAAGGAGTTCTGGATGTTCATCGGCAGTTTGGTGCTGCTGATGTCGGCCGTATTGATTATAGGCGCTACGAGCTTGCCTGTCTTCAATGAAATTATGCTCTTGTTTAATCCTGTCTGGGAGCCGTTGGGTTTGGAAGATCCAGAGGCGCATCACAATCGCTACCAAATATGGGTAGCCGTATTCATTGGTATCCTGAGTGCAGTTGCCCAGTTCTTGCGCTGGCGCGAGCAAGACTTCCGTAGGCAATTGAAACTGTTTGGTTTGCATACGTCGGCGGCCATCGTCTTGGCGCTTGGGCTGACGGCGCTCACGCTCACTTGGATTGATGCAACGCCCCTGCAGTATAAGCTCCTGCTCTTTGCTGGCTGGTACACCGTGGTGAGTAACCTAGATTACCTTCTTTCTTTTGCTCGTCGCGATCTCAAGCTAGCGGGCAGCGGAATTGCCCACTTCGGTTTTGGAATTATGCTGATTGGCATCATGGCCAGCGGCCCCAACCAACGAATTGTAAGCAAGAATCAGTTCCTCATGGCAGGACTTACCAACGACGAAGAACTGCAACGAACCACGCTCCTCCTCTTCAAGGATACCCCTCAGGTGATGGAAAATTATCGCATGACCTTTGCAGGAGATACCATCGATAACTTTACCCGCACCTACTTCGTCAACTACGAAGAACTAGATATCAATGGCCAAGTGGTGGATAGTTTCCAGCTCCGGCCCACCATTCTTTACGATCGGGATTTTTCTAAAATCGCCATCACCAACCCTTCCACCAAAAACTACTGGTACAAAGACATCTTCACAGTAATCATGAGCTTGCCGGAAGAAGAAACCAGTATAGAAGCCAAGCAAACGAAGGAGGATAGTCTTCGTTACCGCATTTTGCCCTTGGTACTGGGAGGACGTAGCCGAATACTCGATACCGTGCAGCTGCAAAACCCTGATACGGCCATCGTGCGTACCTACGACATACAACTACTCGGCTTCAAACGAGGCATCGTTCATCCCGACTACAAAGCGGAACCCAACGATATTGGGGTAAGTGCCACCGTAGAAGTAAAAGCCTCACACAAAGAAAAGGTAGAAACAGCGCAGGTAGCCATTGTACTGCGCGAGGGCTTGCTCTTTCAGTTCCCCGCTCAGCTCAATGACTTGAGCATACGCGTAAAAATAGATGAATCTATCTTCGATCAGTTGCTCATAGACGAAGCCCAGCTCGATTACAAAGAAGTCAAAGCCAAGCCTGGCGAAACCATCGAAGTAGCAGGGCAGCCATTGCGTTTTCTGCAATTTACCCCCAAGCCGGCGGTAGATCACTACCAACCCATGCCCGATGATATTGCCGTTAGTGCGGTGTTAGAAACCAAAGACAAAGCAGGCAATACTCACCGAATGGAACCCGTGCTAGTGATTAGGGATCGCCAAGCCGTTCGCGCTAGAGATGAAATACGGGAACTGGGTATTTACGCCAACTTCGTCAACCTCGATCCTGCTACCAACGAAGCTACCTTCTACATCGCTAAGACCAGCCCGCCGCCGCCGCTGCTAGTACCCTTAGCGGTAGCTACCAAGAGCGCTCGGGCCGATTGGATTGCGATTCAGGCTATCGAATTCCCGGGCATCAACCTCTTCTGGTGGGGCAGTATCTTGATGCTGGTGGGTTTGGCCTTCAGCATGGTAGTGCGTCTACAAGAAAAACGGCTAATTAGCCAAGAGGAAGATGCATAAGGTAGCCGTCATAGGCACGGGAAATTTGGCTTGGCACTTAGTGCCCAAATTATTAGATATCGGCCTAGCGGTGGATGTCATCAGTCGGCAACTGCCGAAGCCCGAAGAGGCTGCTCACTGGGGGCTTGCCAAAGTCGTCGGTTGGGCAAGTTGGGTAGCAATAAAAAAGTCTGTATCCTACGATGCCGTCTTCTTGGCTGTTCCAGATGCGGCCATTACCACCACCTCTCAGCAAGTTCAGTCCATACTACCAGCTACTTGCCCAATTGTTCACACCTCCGGCGCCACTGCGGTGGAAGCCATCGATAGCTATTTCGAACAGCGAGGGGTGCTCTGGCCTATTCGGTCTTTGAAAAAAGGTAGCGCAACAGAATCCTGGGAAGTGCTACCCTTGGTATATTTTAGCGAGCATCCTGATTTAGCGCAGCGCTTAGCGCAGTGGGCCAAGCAGCTTAGCTCGATTACCTGTTCCCTAGCAGATGAGCAGCGTGCCTGGCTTCACCTAGCTGCTGTATTCAGCAATAATTTCACCAATTACCTCTGCCATATTGCTTACCAAATTTGTAAAAAAAACGAACTACCCTTTTCCGCCTTGCTACCCATTATTCACCATTCTTTCGAAACGCTAGACGAACAGCCGCCCATACTACGCCAAACTGGGGCAGCCGCCCGTGGCGATACCAACAGCATAGAGCGGCACCTGGAACTGCTAGCCGAGGAGCCCGAATGGCAAGCACTCTACCAGCGTATCAGCGAACTGATTGTCAAAAACATGAAGGTATGATCCGACGAGGATCTAATCCGATGGACAAGTAAGAATGCTATCTCCCTGCCTAAAAAACGACCTTGATTGCGGTAACAAATGCCTCGACCCAACTCCAATCCAGGGAGAAATTGGTAGGACAACCGACCCCTCGGTTGCAAGAAGAGACGAACAGCAGTCCGAAAATAGCCACAACGGAGGGCAAAAGGGATTTGATTTTACGAATTCGCATAACTGGATAGATAAAGTTCAGGGAGATTTCCCCCAAATTTGTTTTGAGGGAAATTCTATTGCTTCAAAAGTAGCACAAAATTACACTATTTATCAACCTCCCGCAAGCTTAGGGGTTTCCTACTAGGAAGTAAGCGAATAGTGCCTTACTTTTGCAGCCACTAAATAAACTGATTATGTCCAGAAAAATTGCCCTACGCGATGCTTTGCGCGAAGCCATGATAGAAGAAATGCGCCGTGATGAAACTGTTTTCCTCATGGGCGAAGAGGTTGCCGAGTATAATGGAGCCTATAAAGTGAGTAAGGGGATGCTGGATGAGTTTGGCCCCAAGCGCGTCATTGATACCCCTATTGCCGAATTGGGTTTCGCGGGTATTGGTGTGGGCGCTGCGATGAACGGTTTGCGCCCTATTGTAGAGTTCATGACTTGGAACTTTGCCGTTTTGGCCTTCGACCAGATCGTCAACAATGCAGCGAAGACGCTCTCACAATCGGCTGGCCAATATAGTTGCCCCATTGTCTTCCGCGGCCCCTCCGGTGCAGCAGGGCAGCTGGCACAGCAGCACAGCCAAACTTTCGAAAGCTGGATGGCCAATGTGCCTGGCTTGAAAGTCATTTCGTGTACCGATCCGGCCGATGCCAAAGGTTTGCTAAAATCGGCTATTCGCGATAATGACCCTGTTTGTGTGATGGAATCCGAATTACTCTACGGCTATGAGGGAGAAGTTCCTGAGGGTGAGTACTTGGTTCCCATTGGTGTAGCGGCCGTGCGCAGGGAAGGCACAGACGTCACCTTGGTTTCTTACAACAAAATGATGCTGCCTACCATGGAAGCAGCCGAGGAACTCGCGAAAGAAGGCATCAGTGCTGAGGTGATCGATCTGCGTACCATTCGCCCGCTCGACTTTGGCACCATTGTAAAATCGGTTAAGAAGACCAATCGCTTGGTGGTGATTGACGAAAGCTGGCCTTTCGCTGGCGTCAGCGCAGAAGTGGCCTATGAGGTCCAGAAATATGCTTTCGACTACCTGGATGCACCCGTTACGCGCGTGAATGCGGCCGATACCAACTTGGGATACGCTCCTACTTTTGTGGAAGAATATATGCCCAACGCCGCTAAAATTATCAAAGCAGTAAAAGAAGTAAGCTACGCAAGATAATAAGACCACAGCATGACTACAGACCAATTCAAAGAACTACAGAACCGGCTACGGCTACTAAACCAATATCTTTGACGTCGATAACCGACTACATAAGATAGAAGACTTGGAGCAGCAATCCTTAGATCCAAGCTTTTGGAATGACCCCAAGCAGGCAGAAAGGTTACTGAAGGAGCTAAAACTTCATAAAAATTGGGTAGCTAACTACCAAGGGCTTGCTGCTAAAGTGGACGAATTGGAGGTGCTCGCCGACTTTCTCAAAGAAGGCGAAGGCACGGAAGCGGAGCTGGAACAAAGCTACCAGAAAACGCTGGCAGCATTAGAAGAGGTAGAGTTCCGTTCTACCCTCAACCGGCCAGAAGACGAGCTGGGAGCCATCATAGAAATCAACGCAGGTGCTGGTGGTACCGAATCCAACGACTGGGCAGAGATGCTACTGCGGATGTATCGGATGTGGGCGGAGAAAGAGCCGGGCTTCAAGATGAGCCTCGCCAGCGAAAACCGCGGCGATGTAGCAGGTATCAAATCGGCAGTAGTGGAGGTCAAGGGCGACTACGCCTACGGCTTGCTCAAAGGGGAAAATGGCGTGCATCGATTGGTGCGCATCAGTCCCTTCAATGCCCAAGGAAAACGACAAACGAGCTTCGCCTCCGTTTTTATCCATCCGCTGGTGGATGAGACCATCGAGGTGGAAGTCAATCCAGCCGATCTCGAGTGGGACACTTTTCGGGCTTCCGGTGCTGGTGGGCAGCACGTTAACAAAACAGAGTCTGCCGTACGGGTACGCCATCTCCCCTCAGGTATCGTGGTAGAGTGCCAAGAAGAGCGCAGCCAACACCAGAACCGCGAACGAGCCCTTACGATGCTCAAGAGCCGCCTATATGAGCAGGAAATAAAGAAGCAGCAGGCTGAAAAAAGTGAAATAGAAGCGGGTAAAAACAATATCGAATGGGGCAGCCAAATAAGAAGCTACGTCCTAGATGACAGGCGTGTAAAAGACCACCGCACCGGTTATCAAACCAGCCAAACAGATGCCGTGTTGGATGGCAATTTAGGCGACTTTCTTAAAGCTTTCTTGATGTGGGATGGTGTACCGAAATGAGGCTGCCGACTAAAAGCAGCCCTTTACAGGAATTTAACAAAAAAGAATAAAAAAAATATCCAAAAGCTTCCAAGTATCGTTTGTAGGTACTACCTTTGCATCGCTTTATTAACAGGGGATAAAGATTCCTTGTAAAAGTAGCGGAACTTTAGTAGGTGTTGGCACTGTTACCGTGTTCATGTCGGCTAAATCTTGTGATTGATTCCGTTCACACGGAGATGTGGGTGAGTGGCTGAAACCACCGGTTTGCTAAACCGACGTACTGTA
>DAITME010000028.1:0-44561 GCA_036835305.1 Lewinella sp. | reverse complement strand
TGTGCCAGCTTGCCGATGGTGGTGGTTTTGCCCACTCCGTTGACGCCCACGACCAGAATGATGACCGGACTGGCGGGCGCGGTAGGCAGGGAGTAGGACTCCAGATCTTCGATATTATTTTCGGCGAGTAGCTGGACGATTTCGTCGCGCAGGATTTCGTTGAGCTCGCTGGTATTGAGGTACTTCTGAGCCGCCACGCGAGCTTCGATGCGCTCGATGATTTTCACAGTGGTATCCAGCCCCACATCCGAGGAGATCAGGATGCTCTCCAGCTCATCCAGCACCTCTTCGTCCACGGTATCTTTACCTGCGACGGCACGGCTAATTTTCCCTAGGAAGCTGGTCTTGGTTTTTTCTAGGCCTTGGTCGAGGTCTTCTTTTTTCTCTTTGCTGAAAAACTTTTTAAAAAAACTCACAGGCGATTTATTTACGGCTATTAACGCTGCAAGATAGGGAATAGATTAAGTTTGGCCAATTTTTTTAAAAAATATTTTGTTTTTTATTTTTGTTTATATAACTTTGCGTCTGTATTGATACGCGTATCTAATATTTTTCCCTGCTTGAGGCATGTTTATTATTGCTAAAACGCGGGAGCCGTGCTTTTTTTAAGTGCAATGACCTTTACTAACACAGAACCTTATGGCATTACCTAAACACTATTTATTCGGCGAGGATTTACAGGATGTTTCCCAGTTGGGCTTCGTTTTATCCCATCCTGCTCGTTTGCAGATACTAGAGCTATTCAGCAAGCATAAGATACTGGAGCTCAATGAGATCATGGAGCGTATTCCGCTATCGGGAGCGGCTATTTCCGACCACCTGCGTTATTTAGAGCGGGCGGGGCTGCTAGCCATCGGGCCTTCCTTCGAAGGACGAAGCGGCTATGTGCTTCGGCGGCAGCGCTACGAAGCGTATCTGGACTTACTGGATGGCTGGTTGGCTAAGCAGGGCCTGGGACGGCGAAAGGGCTAGTAGTCGCTGAAGGGCTGGTTGCTATTTGATCACCAGCCAAGGGTATGAATGATCGGGGCTTGCTTGGGGGTGAGAGGGGGGAGGATTTTGGGGGTGTTTTGGTTTGGACGACTACGTTGATACGTTAACCGACGACTACGTTAACGTAGTCGTCCAAAAACGCGAAAGCCACCTCCTGCCCAGCAAGAAGTGGCTTCCACCCAAGCGCCTACTCGCAAGCCCAAAGCTTGCACTGCCAGCACCCAACAGAACACAAAGGACTTACTTGTCCTTCATGAATTCCTCAATCTTGTCTTTGTGAATCATCACCTCTTTGTAAGAATACTTACCAGACTTGGGGTCTTTCACAGACTGAATCACTTTCACGAAATCGCGACCAGAACCAGCATTCGCTGAACGCTGACCTACCCGGGCGTTTTTAGATACCTTAGCCATTGTTTTTTATTTTTAAATCTTGTGCTGAATGGTGTACAAACAAAAGACAAGTAAATTCTTACTTGATCTCGCGGTGTACCGTCATCTTGCGCAAAATCGGGTTATACTTCTTTAGCTCCAAACGATCAGGGCTGTTCTTGCGGTTCTTCTGCGTTACATAACGAGAAGTTCCTGGCAGGCCAGACGTTTTATGCTCGGTGCACTCTAAAATGATTAGGTTGCGATTGCCTTTACTTTTCTTTGCCATGGTAAGCTACTTTTTTGATTAGAGTTTTACGCCGTGCTCGATGCCCTTAGCATCCAATTTTTTCAAATACGCCAGCAAGCCCAATTTGTTGATGGTGCGCATAGCGTTCGTAGAAATCTTCAGTGTCACGAACTTATCCAGCTCGGCTACATAGAATTTTTTCTTCTGAATGTTCGGTACAAAGCGGCGCTTGGTCTTCCGGTTGGAGTGGGAGACGTTGTTGCCGCTGATTGGCGTTTTACCCGTTAGTTTACAGACTTTAGACATGGCTGTCGGCTTGTTCGTTCAAATGAAACCTAACACCTACTTACGCTGCTAGCTTGCAGAACAGAAAGTGCTAAGCGAATCAATAAAAAAGCAGACACAAATGTGTCTGCCTTCTTTTACTGGTAGTGACCCCGCCAGGGTTCGAACCTGGAACCTCCTGATCCGTAGTCAGGTACTCTATCCAGTTGAGCTACGGGGCCGCTGTGCTTCAAAAGCGGATGCAAATGTACGGCTTTTCTAAAAACCTGTGCAAGTTTTTTTTTATTTTTTTTCGCCGCTTTCGCTTAAAAAGGCTAAAATCGTGATTTTCAATAGGATTTTGGCTTCATTTCATGGCTATTCCGAATGCCGGCCAACTAAGTACACACTCACTAGCCCCCCTAACAGGTCGATCGAAGCATGAAATACTATAAGCGGCCACAAAGTTCCCGTCAGCACAAAAAAAGCGCCAAACATCAAAGCCATCGAAACGATCTTCACTACCGCCCCCCAACCTTGATACAGGTGGGAAATACCAAAAATAATAGCTGGCAACAGCAAAGACAAGCCCACTACCAACAAGTGCTCTTGGCCCAACACCACTTGGAAATAGCGAATAAAATAGCCCCGAAAGACAATCTCTTCGCAAACACCCGCGCTAATGGCTAAAAACATGTAATGCCCATATTCCCCCCAATTCGTTGGCAAAAAAGATAAGTCGCGCCGCATCTCTTCGCTCGTTTGCTTCCGTCCGCGCTGGCTTCCCACCTCTAAAAACAAATCGCTAAAATACAAAGCCCCAAAAATACCCAATATGCTCCAGCCTAAAAAAGAAAAATTCCAAGGCGTAAACGCCAGCCCCAATTCCGAAAGGCTACGGTCACTAAACCACCATACCCCTACCACCACCAGAGCCAAAACCCACAAAATACCGCCATTGCTGTAATAAAGCATCCGCTTAGAACGGAAATCGAAGCGCATGGCCTGTAAATCACCCGCTTGCGCAGATTGCCAACTGCGCAGCGGCAACACCACGCCCAAAATAAACATAATCAAGTGGTCTATAAAATGCATCTCGCAAAGATACCCTATCTTTGTTCGCTTACACAAAAAAACACAACTCACCCCATGCCCACCCCTGCCGCCAATCAGGAAGTAAGTATTGTCTTCAATATCCGCGAAGAGCTCCCAAGCTTCTTCGTACCCTTGGCCTATATCGTGAGCGTTGACAAAAGCGGGCAGTTGGCGCATATCCAACAACAGGCCACCCCCGAAACCATCGGCGCCTTCCAATTGCCCCTTAGCCCCGCCCACCAAACTTGCTTCCGCCTCGTTGAGGACCTCCAACCACTGGCCATCACCACCCACTTTAAAGGCAAAAGCAGAAAATTACCAGATATTAGCCAACTGCTAGATAAAAACAACAAAGAGCAAGGCCCCACAGTCTGGCGCTATATTCACCGAAAGCTAGACGAACTAATCAGCCTTTGTGTGCAGCAACAGTTCCCCATCACCCTCAACATAGAACGGCAGCTACTAGCCAAGGACTTCCTCTTGGGCATCAGCGGCCAGCATCTGCAGCCCTTACTAGCTTTCAAGAAAACAGCTAGCCGCGTTCACTACACCCTACAACTGCTCACAGAAGAAGGCGATCGGCTCTCCATCAGCCGCCACCACGTTATCCCCCTCACCAACTACCCCACCCCCGCCTGGCTGCTCATCGATCGGGAATTGCATCGCCTCGAACACCTCAATGGCTACCTCGTCAAGCCTTTTCTCGAAAAAGATGAAGTGCTCATCCCCGCCGACCGCGCCAGCAGCTACTTCCGGCAGTTTATCGCCAAAGTGGTCAGCAAAGTCAATATCGAAGCCGAAGGCTTTGCCGTAGATACCAAATCCAGCTTGCTCGCTTGCCGCCTCGAACTCTGCCTACATCCCCTAGAAAATCGCTACTACTTGCTGCCAAAAATGGATTACGGCGCGGTGGCTTTTGGCTGG
This sequence comes from Lewinella sp., assembly GCA_036835305.1. Lineage (GTDB taxonomy): Bacteria > Bacteroidota > Bacteroidia > Chitinophagales > Saprospiraceae > Neolewinella. The sequence goes on along the minus strand of DAITME010000028.1, from coordinate 40,663 downwards.
AACGAAAAGGCGGATGGCAAAACCTTGTTGGACCTATCCGGCGAAGAAGTGAAAATTACCCGCATCGAGCGCAATGAAAAACAGGAAGCCAGCTTTTTAAGGCGGCTCGCGCAGGAGCAGTGTCTTCCCATCGAGCAAAGCCAGTTCTACCTCCCCAAAAAACTCCAAGATACCCCCGACCCCCTGGCTATTTTCCAATGGCTGATCGATCATCGCCACCAATTAATCCGCGCAGGTTTCCACCTTCCCCCACCCTATATAGAGGATAAAAACCTCTCCCTCCTCAGCGGTAAACTGAGCTTGGATATAAAAAATGAAAGAGACTGGTTTGATCTGCGGGGGGATGTGCTCATAGGCGACTACCGCATCCCCTTCCCGCGTATCGCAGCCTACATCAAAAAAGGCGAGCGGCTCTATCCCCTCCCCAATGGCGAATATTTTCTCCTCCCCAAAGAATGGATGGCTCGCTACGCCGAAGTCCTCCAATTTGCTAAACCCGAAAAAAATAGCCTCCAACTTGCCAAAAGCCACTATACCCTACTGGAAAAAATCGACCCAGAGCTAGCCCAAAACCCCGAGGCCGCTCAAGAAGCCGCCCTTTTCACGCCCAGCCCAAAACTTAAAGCCCAACTCCGCCCCTACCAGCTCGCTGGCGCACAATGGCTCATCCAACACTATCATCAAGCCTTAGGGGCCTGCTTGGCCGATGATATGGGCTTGGGTAAAACCCTCCAAACCATCGCCGTACTGCTCTATGCCAAAGAACAAAAAGCCTTGCTCAAAGAAAATAGCACGGCTCCCGCAACTTTTGCCCCCCAACTAGATCTCTTCGCCCAGCCCAGCATCGGCAAAGACGAAGCCTTCCTACAGCCCCTCAATGCCCTCATCGTCCTGCCTGCCTCCCTAGTCTATAACTGGGAAAGTGAAATAAAGAAATTTGCCCCCAACCTCAGTGTCCTCAAACACAGCGGCCAAAACCGCAGCCGAGATGCCCGCATCCTCGGCCGCTACGATATCATCCTCACCACCTATCAAACGGCCTCCCGAGACCAAGACTTACTAGCTACCATCTCTTTCGAATACATCATCTTGGATGAAAGCCAGCAAATCAAAAACCGACAAAGTAAAGTATTCAAAGCCATCAACGAACTAAATGCCCAGCACAAAATCAGCCTCTCCGGCACGCCCATCGAAAACTCCCTATCCGATCTATGGGCTCAAATGCAGTTCCTCAACCCCGGCCTGCTGGGCTCCTACGCTTTCTTCAAGAAGACCTTCCAGCTCCCCATCGAAAAAGCCGATAATGAACCAAAGAAAGAACAACTGCGCAAGCTAGTGGCTCCCTACCTACTACGGCGCACCAAACGGGAGGTAGCCAAAGACCTCCCGCCGATTCATACCCAGCACCTCCTCTGCGAAATGATACCCGATCAGCGCCGCCACTACGAGGAAGAAAAATCCGCTGCCCGCAATCTGCTGCTCGATAATTTCCAACCCAATGATTTCAAATACCGCGGCCTCGTGGTGAAAACACTGATGCGCTTGCGCCAATTGGCCAACCACCCGGTACTAGTAGCAGCCGATTATACCCAGGGCAGTGGCAAATTCGAGGAAATTATGGAACAGTGGGAAGTGGTGCGAAAAGGTGGCCACAAGGCTTTGTTCTTTAGCTCCTTCGTTACCCATCTGGAACTATTCAAGGCTGCTTTCGAGGCTCAAGGCTACCCCTACGCTTGGCTCAGTGGCGAAACGCCCGCCAAAAAAAGGCAGCAAGAAGTACAGCGCTTTCAGGAAGACCCTGGCTTGCAGGCCTTTTTCATTTCTATAAAAAGCGGCGGCACCGGTCTCAATCTACAAGCGGCCGATTATGTCTTTATCCTCGACCCCTGGTGGAACCCCAAGATAGAAGAGCAGGCCATTGGTCGCGCCCACCGAATTGGCCGCACAGAACCCGTCTTTGTACAGCAGTATATCTCAAAAGATACCATCGAAGAAAAAATATTGCTGCTCCAGCAAAGAAAAAGCCAACTGGCCGAAGACATACTCTCCCAAAACAGCCAGAGCCTCCAACTCGATAGGGAGGAGCTGAGCCTACTGCTTAACTGAGTTGGCCATCCAAGCATCCATTTCATAAAGCATGTGCAGGATGCTTTCTCTAGCACTGTAGCCGTGATCTTCGTGTGGCAAAATCACCAGCCGGGCTTTTTTTCCCAAGCCATCTAGGGCTTCAAAAAATCGCCGCGACTGCAGCGGATAAGTACCACTGTTGCTATCGTCTTTGCCATGTATCAAAAGCAGTGGGCTGTTGATTTTTTCGGCGTGCAAGAAAGGACTCATCTCCAAATAAGTGGCAGGGGCCTCCCAGAGGGTTCGTTCCTCCGCTTGGAATCCAAAGGGCGTGAGCGTGCGGTTATAGGCACCGCTCCTGGCGATGCCTGCCGCAAACAGGTCGGTATGCGCTAGCAAATTGGCCGTCATAAAAGCGCCGTAACTGTGGCCGCCCACATAAATTCGCTTCGGATCCGCTACGCCTTTTGCCACCAAGGTTTCTACGGCAGCGCGGGCGTTCATTTGTATTTGCTGCAAAAAAGTTTCGTTGGGTTCTTCCTCCCCCTCCCCCACCACCGGCATCGCAAAATCATCAAAGATGGCATAGTCCCTAGTGATCCAAGGCAAAGGCCCCATGGGGCTCACGCTGGTAAACTGGTAGGGCGATAGCAAGGTCTGCCCGGCAGCTTCTGCATCCTTGTATTCCTTAGGGTAAGCCCACATCAGCAGCGGCAGCGGTGCATCCACGCCTGGCTGGAAGCCAGCAGGCAGGTGTAGTTCTCCTGATAATTTCACCCCGTCTTCCCGCTCGTATTTAACGATTTCAAACTGGGCATCGCGCAGCTTGGGGTAGGGGTGGGGAAAGTTGGTGAGTGTCTTTTCCTCCCCCGTCAGGTAGTGGCGTAAATGAAAGTTGGGCCGCTCTGTCTTGCTCTCTCTAGCCATCACCCACCAATCAGGCATTTCGTAAGGCATTATTAGAGGCCGTTCAAAATAGGGTGGCTGCGATTGCCACACCCGTTTTACCGCGCCCGTTGGCACATCGTACTCATCCAGAAAAGGTTGCTGCCCAGCTTCGCTGTGTCCATTGCCCGAGAGCAAGAGGGTGCGGCCTTCGTTGCGCATCGCCAGAATGGAATAACCGTCGGGCCGCACTTGGGTCATGAAACTACCAGGATCGTTGTAGCTGTCCTCCCAATTGAGGTCAAAGAGAACCGCTGGCTCCCGACTCGGCTCTTCCGGATACCAGCGGCGGATGATTTGCTTGCGGTCTTTCCAACGCCAATCTATCGACAAAGCCAAATCGCCCTTACCCCAGAAGATACCGCCATAGCGCATCGGCAATCGGATACTCTTCTGCGGCTCGCCATCAAAGGGGGCGTCGAGGTAGTAGACTTGTTCGCGGTAGTCGGTTTCCACGCGGGGGTCACCACCATCCAAAGCCTCCACCCAATAGAGTTGGCAGGGGTGGTCGGCTCGCCACTGAAACCGCCTGCGGCCAGCGATGACCGCCCCAATAGCCGCTGGCAGATTATCCACCGTGGGTCTTTTGGCCAGGGTGTGCAGCAGCCGCCCGCCCTTATCCAACAGCGCTACGCGATCGGAAAATTTTTGATAGGGCACCCGATAGCTAAAAGGAGCTTCGATATAAGTGATAAGGCTGTATTCTGAGTTGGGGGATTCCTCCATGCTCGTGATGATGCCCGGCTCAGCCCAAGCTTCCGCCTCGCCCGTCGCCAGATCAATGCGGTAAAGCTGGCAACTACAATAGTAGGCAAACAAGGCTTCATCGTGGGGCGATTGCAACAAATTGGTATAAGTCCTATTGGCAGCTTCGCTGCCTCGGCTGTCTTGTACCAGCGGCCCAAAGACGGGCTCACTAGGGAGTGACCCCTGCTCAGGAAGGCGACGCTTCACAATAAGCTGATCGTTGCCAGAAAAATCGTAAGGACTTCCCCCAAGGCTATTGTTGATGTCGGGCGGCGTGAGCGGCCTAGCTACTAAGTCCTCGAAATCAGCCACCCATAGCTGCAAGCCCTCTGCTGTGAGCAAGCAAAAAACCAGCCGATCACCCGTAGGCGACCAACGGAGGCTGCGAATGCCCGCATCGGCTGGCAAGCCAGTAATGTGCCGCTCTTCCCCACTATCAATATGCCGTACTCTAGGGTTTTTCATCGCAGAGCTGCCGTGGGGCATAAAGCTAGCGGGATCTATCCGAGCGCCAGCCAGCTTCAACTCCGGCTGCCGAAGCAGTTCAATAGAAGGATACGACGCCCGATCCGCCACAGCTAACCACTGCGCTCGGGAGCCGAAAAGCAAATACGGATCTGGCGTGATATTGACCAGATCGGCCAATTCACTAGGAGGGGTCTGATACTGCATAGGGGCGCTTAGTCCTCTTCGTCGTAGCTTTCGTCTTGGGTATCTACTACAATATTTGTGAAAGCATACTCGCTGTACAGCTCCAGGTGTTTGATGCTGAGCTCATCAGGCCAAGAGGTTTCGTTGGGCACCCACTCCTCTAGCAGTGCCTCCAGTATTTCCTGAAAGTTTTTCTCTAGCCACACCTCTGCATCGTCCAAATCATCGAAATCTGGTAGCAGATAGACGCTAGCGAGATCATCGGTTTCTTCCGGATCAATCTCCTCTGCCAAGCTCGGGTCCTCCCGGATCGCCCAGCGGAGCAGTTCTTCACTAGGCCTCAGGATGAGTGCTACTCGGTTGATGTCGTAAAGTGCCATAACGATCTACTTAATAGTTTTACTTAAGAACGAAGGTAAAGCAATTTGGTTAAATCCAACAGCATTGCACACAAGTATATTATTTGCAAGCCGCATTCACCCCCAAGACATAGCGCTCTATGACCTCAATTTTTTGTGCCACTTCCGCGCCATCAAAGCCCTGAATCAGGTCATACTGTAGCTGCTGAGCAGCAAACTGCGTTAGCTTTCGGGCAATCGGCATATAGCTCCAGTGCCAGCGCTCTTCCTGGTAGCCGTAGGGTCTCTCGGCACCCAGCGGGGTATAGGGCTGGCAGAAGCCGTAGTCTGCCGCATGAGCCACGAGCCAGTCGTAGATCTTCTTGCCTTCCCCTGCCTCGAAGTATTCATTATTGAGGCGGTTGAGGTCGATGTCCGTTCCCCAATGATGGCGGCTGGTGCTGGGCATGGAACTGTAGCGCAAGATGGCCAGAGCGCGTTGGGCTGGGTCGGGATAGGCCGCTGGGGCTGTTTCTTTGCCTTCCAACAGTCGCTGCCCATTCCACTTGGCCTCCCAGATGCTTTTTTGCCGATCGAAGTTGCGAAAAGCCGAAACGATGAACAAACGGATCCCCTCCTGCGCCGCTGCCGCCTGCATTTTCTGAAAGGCTAGCAAGGCTTCGCGATGCATATGATAAGTGCCATCGCCATCAGTAAGCGCTTTGGGCACCGGCACGATTGCGGGGTGCTCTGAGGCAGCGAATCGGCCCTGTAGGTATTTCGGGTGGTAATAGTCTTGCCAGTTGGCACTCAACTCGATCGCCAAGGGAGCGTCCGGCAGCGAATCGGTAGCATCCGGCGCTACTGGCACGGCTCCTTTCGTTGAACTTTGCTCCTGCGTGAGCCATTCCTCCGCCGCCGCCACACCCGCACTTTCACCTGCGCAAGCTAGCAGTAGCAGTAGCAGTAGCCACAAACAGCCTATTTTTTTAAAAAATTTCATAGCATATTTTTTGCTCAGCTTCAGTAAAATTGCTCAACACCTATGGACTAAAAGCTGGCAAAAAGTGCAGGAGCCATGCTTCTATTAAGGAGCAAAGTATCTTCATAATCCCTCCCTTGCCGGGCCATTTCCGCTAGTCTGCCGACACCTTTCCAGTATGCCGTGCCAGCTTCACCATCACATACACTTCAAAGCCCGTGTAGAGGCTATAGAGGAGAAAAAAGGGCAAGACGAAGAGCTTACTTTCTGGCTCAGCCAGCAGGGTGTAGGCCACCACGATGAAGCCAGAAAATAGCATCTTCACCAGCGTAAAACCCATGACGAGGTTGGTGAATAGGTGCTTGTTGGTGGCGGTTGCCGCTCGCCTTCCCAGAAAAAAAATCAGGATGCTCAGCCCCGTAAAAAGCACGATAGACAGTGCCGAAAGCGGCCAATGCGCCGTGAGCTTCGGGAAGGCGTGAAGGCCGGCGGTGAGCAGTAGCACAAAGAGGCTGAGCCCGCCAAGTGATTGCCAGAACTGTTTAAGCGTCATTACAAGAAGTCTTTTAGGGCCAGATACATTCCGGCAAAAACGCCCAAAAGCGTACAGCCTACCGTCAGGAAAGGATCCGTATGCCAGCAGCCATCGAGGTATCGACCTAGAAAGACGCCAAGCAAAATAGCCGCAGCCATCTGGAAAGCCATCCCGGAATATTTGAGATAGCTGTTATCCGCTGGCCTCCCCTGCTTCCGCTTGGGTGGCTTGGGGAACTGGCTAGACACGCTCTTTTTCTTTCAAGCTGGCGACCTTGTCGTTTTGGCTCTTTACAGGCGCGGTAGCGCGGGTGGTGACCGTACCTTCAAAGTCGCAACCTGCCATCATAGCTACTTTTTTAGTAATAACATCGCCCGTTATCTTGGCCGTTTCCTTTACCGTCAGCATATCTTTTACGAGCAGCTTTCCGTGAAATTCACCTTCAATGACGGCGCTTTCGCACTTCACCTCGCCTTCAATACTGCCTTTGGGGCCTATGATGACTTTAGCGGCGCAATCGAGGTTGCCTTTGATGCTACCATCTACGCGAATATCGTTTTCAGCTTTGAGGTCACCCGTTACGATGGTTCCTTCGTTCACGGTATTGAGTCCGCGGCTGGGTGCTACGGCTCCTTTGTTATCCTTGCTGCTATCTGTGTTTTTAGCGTCTTTGTTGCTGGATCCGAACATGGTTTATCTTCTTTGATCTTGGTTATTGAATACAGTATGCAGGCTAGATCGCTTACTAACAGCTATCCCAAACCAGTCTTGGCTTGGGATAGCTGTTGGTGATGTACTTAGCCAGAATAGTAGATTTTAGGATCGCTGTGCGGCAAACGGCCACGCTCCCCCTTGCAATGCTAGAAAGTGGGGCAATAAACCCCGCGACGCTGCTGTCCGCAGATTTTGTACTGTAACGCCAGCTCGAAACCACCGTTGTTGTTGGTAGCGTCTTGTAGCGGGCTCACGTTGAGGTCGTAGCTAAAGCCGAGGGTAAAATTGTCGTAATCGAAGCGCGTGCTGAGGATGAGTGCATCGTTGAGCACCCCGCTTTCTACTTGGTTGGATACCCTTGACCAAAGCCCCACCTGGAAGGCTTGGGTGCTGCTATTGCGGCCGCCATTGAGCAAGAATTTCAAGCTAGTGCCGGCATTGACCTGAAAGCTAGGGCCTTGCGACATCACAATTACCCCGGGCACCAGACCGAAGCGGTTACCGAGCATAAACTCACCACCTGCATGCACGGTATAGCGGCTATATAGGAGGTCTTGGGCTTCGGAAGAAAAGCTCTGGTCCGCTCTGTTCAAGTGATGGAAAGCTCCCCCGATATAAAAGGAGTTGTTCTCGTCGAAGACCATGAACCACAGCAAACCAGCAGCCATATCAGCAAAAAGGAACTGATCGCGATCGAAGCCATTTTCACCCGTAGGCGCCGTTGGATCGAAGCCACCCAAGCCATCGTGCTGTGTTCCCCAGCGCAGAGCCAGGAAATCGAGGCTGCGCTGCGCTACGCCGCCTTCGGCACCCACCACGAGGTAGTTGCCAAAATTGCGGCTACCACCCATCTTCTTGGAATAACTGGCGGATAGCTTGCCTGTAGTAGTAGCAAAATTGGCCTCGCCGGCTCTATCGCCCCAGAAAGTGCCCCCGATGCCGAAATAATCGTAACGCCCCACTGGAATGCGCTGATCGTAGCTGACACTGTAGGTTCGGAAAGCATTGGATCCCAGAATGGAAGCCCATTGGTTGCGGTAGTTGAGCGAGAGGCGGCTGTTGCAATTCATCACCCCTGTCATCGCCGGGTTCAGGTTGAGGGGCGAAAGGTAAAACTGCGAGAAGTGAATGTCCTGCGCTTGCAGGCTCATCAGGCCACAAAAAAGTAGAACAAGTGTCTTAAAAAATTTCATATGGACACCAAATTTTGGAATTTTATTGGCCGAAGCCAGAGAATGACTGTGCCTTGAGAACACAAATATACACAGTTTATGCTCAGTTCGTATTGGTATTAAAATAAATCCGACGTTTTTCTATCTGTACGAAGACAAATTACACAGAAGATTAGTTTGTTGGGTGCCAACCGAAAAACTGAGCGGAGGATCGTATTTTATACCGTCACTTATGTCAAGAACTGCAATTAAAATGGGTGGCGAGTGGGTTGAATCATCAAAAAAATAGGGCGAAAGACAGCTAAGAGCGTGCCCAAACAAAAACAGAACGCCGCTAAAGTACGGCTTATTATGCAAAGCGAAGGCTAAAATGTTACAACCACTGGGCGTTAAAATTTTCTACCAGCCAATTGTCGTAGTAATCGGCTTTGGCAAAAAGGTGTTCGAACTGTTGCTTTCCGACTGCGGGGCTCAGGTAGCGGTCGTAGATGAGTAGCGACAGGACGATATTGCGCCCGCGCGTACTCAGCGTGAGGTAATTGAGGGCATAATTTTGTTCCAGCAGGTATTCGAACAGTTCGGCGGGTGCTGCTTCCGGAAGGGCGCAGAGGTGGGCATCCCCTGTTAGGAGGCCGCTCTCCTCGTGGTAGGTGATTTGTACGCGGGCACTGCCTTGGCGTATTTCCCAGAGGTTGGGGCCTCTTCTGCACAGTGCTGGGTCGTAACCACACTGTATCAGGATGTCCTCGATGGTGGCTTGCAAACCGCTTGGCCTGAAGTCTTCCAAATCGCAGGGAAGTGTTATGGAAGCACCACATTTTCGGCAGTGGTATTGCTCCCCTTTCTTGGGGGCTATGTTCAGGGTGTGGCAATCGAAGCAGCGCGTGGCAGTTTGGCCTTGGCCAGCGAGGAATTCTTCGATGCAAGCTAACAAAGTAGCCGTCGGTAAACTCAGGGCCAAGTGGTGGCCCTCGTCGATATCATACATATTAATCCCCAACAACTCGCCGGCAGCATTAAAAAGCGGGCCGCCACTTTGGGCAGAAGTGAGCCGTGCGTTGTGCTGCAGGAAGCTTAGGCCTTCATAGCAGTAGGCCATATCGGAAATAGTGCCTTCCGCTTTCTGCAAGCGCTGCCCATAGGTTTGCCCCAAGGCCCAAACGCGCGCTCCTTCCACTGGCGCTGTTGAAAAAATGGTTTTCGGCAGTGGCAGCGGCTCGCTGGCTTGCAGAAAGGCCAAATCGTGGTAAGCATCCAGATAAACCACCGGAAGCAGGCGGGGTGCCACCCCTTGCCCAGCCACCAACACCCGGGCATCATCGCGCACCACATGCTCGTTGGTGACCACCAAGTTGTAGTTGGCCAGATAAAAACCTGTTCCCGTACTAAAAGGCGTAGCAATTTGCAGAACGATGGCCTCCATTTCCTTTTCCATGGGGGAAAGGTAGGGAAATTTTGCTACATTTGTAAAACAAGCTAATGAACTATGCACCGTCGTCACTTTATCCAGAGCGCCGCCGCCTTTTTGACCAGCGGCCTGCCCCTATTGTCTGCCGCATCATCCAACTGGGCAGATTCCCAACAAAAGCCCTTGCGCGTGGCCCTGATCGGCTGCGGCTGGTATGGCAAGAGCGATCTGCTGCGGCTAATGCAAGTGGCCAAAGTAAAAGTAGTAGGCTTGTGCGATGTAGATCAGCAAATGCTGCGAGACGCCGCCGATTTAATCCGCCAGCGAAGCGGGCAAAAAAAAGCGCCCCCTACTTTTCAGGACTATCAGAAACTGCTGGATAAAAGCCAACCCGAATTGGTCATCATCGGCTCACCAGATCATTGGCACGCCCTCATGGCCATCGATGCTATGGCTGCCGGTGCCCACCTCTACCTCCAAAAGCCCATTAGCGTTGATGTACTAGAAGGCGAAGCCGTGCTAGCCGCTGCCCGCCGCTACAACAAGAAAGTACAAGTGGGCACCCAGCGCCGAAGCACCCATCATTTTGTGGATATCAAACAAGACATCATCGCCACTGGCTTGCTAGGAAAAATCGGCCATGTAGAAATGTGCTGCTACTACCCTATGCGCGAACGCCACCCTGCCCAAACGCAAGCGATCCCTGATTTCTTTGACTACGATGCCTGGAGTGGCCCCGCCCCTCTTATTCCCTTCACCGGCCTCCCCCACCGCCGCTGGCGCTCCCGAATGGAATATGGCAACGGCATCCTGGGCGATATGTGCGTGCATATGCTCGATACGGCCCGCTGGCTACTCGATTTGGGATGGCCGCAAAAAATTAGCTCCCATGGCGGTATTTTTGTGGACATCGACAGCTGGGCCAATACCCCCGATACCCAATCCGCCGTCTTCGCGTACCCCGATTTCAACTGCCATTGGCAACACCGCAGCTGGGGGCCAGCTACCGACCCCGACTACCCCTGGGCCATCTTCATCTACGGTAGCCAGGGCACCCTCAAAGCCGATGTGATGCACTGGGAATTTACGCCTAAGAACCCCGACCAAGCCCAGCGCAGTGGCACCGTCCGCTACGAACGCGCCCAATACCCCGAAGACCTCACCGAAGAAGGTATCGAAATTCATGCTGCCCCCGCCACCCGCGCCCATTTCGTAGATTTACTCGCAGCTATCGAACAGGATCGCCTGCCCGTAGCCGATATAGAACAGGGGTATATCTCCACCGCCAGCTGCCTATTGGCCAACATTTCCTATCAACTCGGAAGGCCACTGCGCTATGACCCGATACAAAAAGTAGTAGTCGATGACCCCGAGGCCACACAATTGCTACAACGGCCTTATCGGGAGGGTTATACACACCCTTATCAGCAAGGATAACTGTATCCAATTTTGGCTCGCGCCCATACCCGTACCCAATACGGGCTGAAGGCGGGTTGGAAGACGGGCATAAATGCAGGAGCAAAGCCTCCGCAAAGGAGCAAACATCTCTAGTGGCATTGCTTCCTTCGGGGAAAGCCTTGCTCCCGCCCCCGGCGCGTATGTGCGTAAACCATCATCCATAATTATTCAACAACCAACGCTCAAACGATCCAAGACCCAGCAATTCCCCTCCTGCCCTAGCGCCCCAGATGCACCAGTAGTACACTCACATCAGCGGGGCTGACCCCGCTGATGCGACTGGCTTGGCCGAGGGTGCGTGGTTGAAGGCTAGACAGCTTTTGGCGGGCTTCTTTGCTGAGGCTTTGGAGCTGCTGATAATCGAAGTTTTCGTTGAGCTTGATACCTTCCAAGCGGCTCATTTTGTCCACCATAAGTTGTTCGCGCTCGATATAGCCCTCGTATTTGAGGTGTATTTCCGCCATTTCCCGGATTTCGCCGTCGTAGCGGGAAAGGAAGCTCGCCAGCTCAGGTACCTGTGTGCCCAGATCATCCAACCCTACCTGCGGCCGCAGTAGGATGGAATCCGCTTTGACACTTTGCTTTAGCGGGCTGGTGCCGATGCTTTCTAGCCAGTGATTGAGCTGATCTGGAGCCACGCTTTGGTTGTTGAGCTGCCGCTTGATAGCGGCTATCCCCGTTTCTTTGGCGCGAACCCTTTCGAGGCGCTCGTCCATATTGGCCACCCCCAGGGCGTGGGCAAGTGGGGTGAGGCGAAGATCGGCATTATCCTGCCGCAGCAAGATGCGGTACTCGGCGCGGCTGGTGAACATGCGGTAGGGCTCGGTAGTACCTTTATTGATGAGGTCATCGATCAGTACACCAATGTAGGCTTCGCTGCGTTGTAGCACAAAGGGATCGCGCTCCTGCACTTTCAAAGCAGCGTTGATACCTGCCATCAGGCCCTGGCAGCCAGCTTCCTCATAGCCGGTGGTACCGTTGATTTGCCCGGCGAAGTAGAGATTTTCTAACAGCCGGGTTTCCAACGTTGCTTTAAGCTGGGTGGGCTGGAAGAAGTCGTATTCGATAGCATAGCCAGGCCGGAACATTTTGGCTTGCTCGAAGCCTACAATTTTGCGCAGTGCCTTGAACTGTACATCCTCGGGCAAGGAAGAGCTGAAGCCGTTGACGTAGATCTCGCAGGTATGGCGGCCTTCTGGCTCTACAAAAAGTTGGTGGCGATCGCGGTCGGCAAAGCGATCAATTTTATCTTCAATGCTGGGGCAATAGCGCGGCCCCAGGCCTTGGATGCGGCCATTGAACATCGGCGAACGATCGAAGCCCTCGCGGAGGGTATCGTGTACTTCTTGGCTAGTGTAGGTGATGTAGCATGGCAGTTGGTCTCGCAGTTGTGGCGTATTGGTATAGCTGAAGCGGCCGGGGTTTTCGTCGCCATGTTGGGCTTCCATCCGGATGTAATCTAGCGTTCGGCCATCTACTCTGGCGGGCGTACCAGTTTTCATACGGCCGGCCTCAAAGCCTAGGCTGATGAGCTGTTCTGTGATGCCCGTAGCCGCCCGCTCGCCTGCCCTACCGCCGCCAAGTTGTTTCTCGCCGATGTGGATAATGCCATTTAAGAAAGTACCGTTGGTCAGAACAACAGACTTGGCGGGAATTTCCAAGCCTAAGCTAGTGTAAACACCTTGTGCCCGCCCATCTTTAACGATGAGGCCCGTGACCATCTCCTGCCAAAAATCAATATTCGAGTGGGCTTCCAGCATACTGCGCCACTCGGCAGCGAAGGCCATGCGGTCGCTCTGTGCCCGTGGGCTGTGCATCGCCGGCCCCTTGCTGCGGTTGAGGATGCGGAACTGTATCATCGTTCGGTCGGTAATGATACCGCTGTAGCCGCCCAGCGCATCAATTTCGCGGACAATCTGCCCCTTGGCCACCCCGCCCATGGCAGGGTTGCAACTCATTTGGGCGATGGTTTGCATATTCATCGTAGCCAGCAGAACCCGACAACCGAGATTGGCCGCCGCCACCGCCGCCTCGCAGCCAGCATGGCCAGCGCCTACTACAATAACATCATAGGTTGGGAACATAAAAGCATACTTTGGGGTGGATGCTTGGGGTTTCACCCAAAACACCTGCTAAAACAAAGATTTTGATAGCTAGAGAACAGCAAAAGTTGGCTTTTCGTTCCGCAAAAGTACCGCTTTTAGGCCAAATGGGCACCTCGCAAGCTTACTTCTTCAATAAGTCGCGGATTTCTGCCAATAAATCCATTTCGCTAGGCCCGGGAGGCGGAGCAGGTGCTGCTTCTGGCTCGGGCTTTGCAGTCAGGCGGTTGTAGGAACGGATGATCAGGAAAATCACAAAAGCAATGATGATGAAATCAATAACCTTTTGTAAGAAAGCACCGTAGCGGATGGCTGCCGCTTCTTTTAAGACATTGCCATCAGCGTCTAGTTGGGCATCGGCTAGCGGGATGGCTAGTTCAGAAAAGTCCACCCCCCCCAGCGTCTGACCAATAGGAGGCATTAGAACATCGTTGGTGAAAGAGGTGACAACAGCTCCGAAAGCCCCAGCAATAATGACTGCCGTGGCCAGCTCGAGCACATTGCCCTTCATGATAAAATCCTTGAATTCTTTTAGCATCGTGTGTGGTGTGTTGGTGCCGTTGCCCAACTGGATAAGACGAGCAACGGCTAGACGAAAATAATATCTGGCCACAAGATAAAAAAAATGCCGCGCTTTGAAAATTTGACAAAAAAAATCCCCAAACCAGCAGTGGTTTGGGGATTGTAAGGGGAGGTCGGAAGCGGATTTGAACCGCTGTACATGGTTTTGCAGACCATTGCCTAACCCCTCGGCCATCCGACCCTATTTCCGATTTTTAACGCATCGGGAGCGCAAAGATAGTACATTGCTCTTAAAAAAACAACCTTGCTCCTGCGTTTAGCCAAAAAAATCTATCTTCTCTCGGAAAATAAAGCAGTAGCAGCCAAAACTCACCGTAAAAACGTCACATCCCCACTAAAGGTTGCCAGCTCGCCACTCACTTCCATTTTTAGGACGTACACATAGACGCCGCTTTCTACCAACTGCCCGCGGGCCTCCCCTCGCCAGCAATCGGAGGGGTTGGTGGTGGAAAAAATATGGCCGCCCCAACGATCGTAGATATCCAACTGGTAAGCCCCCACGGGTATGCGCGAAAAGCCCGGGCAAAACTCTCGGTTCAAGATGCTAGCGGCCTGAACAGAAAAAACATTGGGAAAATAAATACTGGCTTGTTGCTCCAGGCAAACCGTATTGGAGCGATAAGTCCGCTGGCTACCATCTTCAAAACTCACAATGGCCGTCACTTGATAGCAAGACAGAGCCAAGTTGGGATCGCTCACGCCAACGGCATCCAAGAAATTTTGCTCGCTGCCCGCCGCCAATAGGGTGATACTGCCATCCAGCGCCAAGCGGCTGAGTTCGTATTGTACATTGGTGGCAGTGGGGCCGGCCTGTAGGGGTGTCCAGCTCAGTTGATTGACGCCCGCACCGTTGAGGCCACCCGACAAAAATACGGGAGCCACGCTGTTAGACAGCACCAAATTGGCGCAAATATCTTCCCCTCTGAGCGAAAGGGAGAAGGGACTATCCGGGAAATTGGCTGCTGGCACCACTAGGCTAGCCACAGGGCCGCTGAGGCCATCAAAAGGAAGCAAAAAAGTGGTCAGCGAGCCGCCAGCAGCTTGGGAAAGCAGCGATATTTCCTGCACAGCGGCCAGATTATCCCAATTAAAATCGAGCTGCAAATCTCCATTGGCTGCAAAGCCAGCGCCGTAAATATCCAAATTGCGGATCGGTTGAACGATGTTAATATCAGTACACTGTATCGGTGTTCGGAGGCGGCGCGGATCGCTCTGTACACTAGCCTCCACATAAAAGCAGATAGATTCGCCATCGTTGCCTTCCGTGTAAAGAAGGGAAGCCGTGCTGGGAGCGAAGGTAGCCACTTCCTGAAAGGAGCCGCCGTTCACCGCCGCGTAGAGCGCGAGGCTGGTAAAAGGCCGCGGACTGCTAGCCGCCGTTAGTTCTAATGGTGTAACACTTACTGCCGAGATGCAATCGATGCCACCTTCCACCATCAAACCGGGCGTGCGCACCTCCGGCCCAAAAAGGCTGTTGTTCCCACAAGCATCAATGGCCGTAACGCGATAGGCCGTACCAGGGGAATAATCCGCCAAACTGCTATCGGTATAAGTAGCAGTGGCGGCGCCGCTCACTTCCCCGATGATAACAAAGCCTTCTGGCGCCTGGCGGTAGATGCGGTAGCCACTGGTTTCGGGCGAGCTAGCAGGCGTCCAGTGCAAGACAAAAACACCCTCCTCCTCACTCACCCAAGTGCTGGCAGGTGGGTTGGGAATCAGATTGTTGAGGGTATCGCTATTCAATACAGTTTGGCCCGGGCAATCGTAGCTGTAAAAAAGATAATAGAATCGGATCGCACCGGTGGGGTTCGGATCGTGAAAAGTAGTTTGCGTCGGATCGGTGAGTACAGCAATCTCCGTGTAAGGGCCAGCCACATCGGGTGCCGACATCACGTGGGTACTCAAGTAAGAACCGCATAGATTGGGAATATTCACCCATAGCAGGGTATCATTGCGTGTGCACTGAAAATCCGGAGGGCTAATCTGCGCACCCAACGATAGGCTGCTAAACAATAAAAAAATAGTAAAAAGATAAGAAGATAATGTCATGGGATTAGAATAACGGGTGCGAGCCGAATTACCGCATACCTATACCTTGAATGAGCATAGACTCGGCCAAGGACGAATATACACCGACAACTTGGTTTTCACCCTAAAAAAATAATATATACTGGAGTCTTGGAGAATACCTCCGTCTAAGACGCTAAAAAACGGTTTATTATTGCTTCAACGCGGGCGCGCGTCTCCACCGAAATGGATAAAAAACAAACTAATAGCGTTGTTCACAGGTGGCGACATCTATCAAAAAAAATGCCATGCCTCAGTTTCTACTAGGGCATGGCGCGGGACGACATTTTAGGCCTTGCCCAAAATGTGGTAGGAGCTTTACAACTCTATTTTGTGCCGGTGGCTTTGCCGGCACAGCAAGCTTTTCCAGTAGCTGCTTGGCCTTCTGCTTTGCTGCCGCAAGATGCCGCTGCTTGGCCTTCTGACTTGCTGCCACAGCCTTTACCTTCTGCTTTGGCTCCGCCGCCAGCACAGCAGGATTTCTTCGCCTTCGTGCCTGCTTCTATTACCGAAAGATTTCTGGCTTCCCAAGCTTCGATGCCGCCATCCAGGTTGATGAGGTTGGTGAAACCATGCTCTGCCAGAATAGCCGCAGCTTGTGCGCTCTTAGCCCCTGATTTACAGGCTAAAATAATCGGCTCCTCCTTTGGTAATTCGCTTAGGCGTACTTCCAATTCTGCTAGGGGAATATTGATTTGCTTGGCTACGTCGTAGCCCTTAGCAGCGACCTCTTCGGCTGGTCTTAAGTCCAACAACAAGGTGCCTTGGTTAGCCATCAGCTTAGCGCGTACAGGCGAGACGTGCTGTACCTCCGCTAGGTCTTGCTGGGCGGATGCAGCCAGCGGTAGTAGGAAAAGTGCGATCGCTAACAGCGACAAAGTGTTCAGTAACTTCATGAAAAGAAGATTTTATGTAATGAATAAGTGGTTGTGTACGACGCCCTAGCCAAATAAAGCAGTACTTTCACCCAACAAATGTAGTACATGCTGAGTAGAATGGAACGTGATACAAATCACTTAACAATACATTAACCTCTGTAACTACTTAAAAAGCCCTTAAGCCTTACGCTCTTCCTGTCCGCTGGGGTATTTGGCAAAGCGACCCTCTGCCCGATCGTGTACGTGGTCGTAGCTCTCCCAAGGCCATTCCCCGAAAGTACCATTTTGGTAATCTTGGAAAGCCGCTTGTATCTCTTGGCGGCTATTCATCACAAAGGGGCCGTGTTGCACCACGGGTTCTTGGATGGGGCGGCCTTGTAATACCAATATTTTAGCAATGGTTGAGCCATTCTGTAGGATGATATCCACGTCTGGCTCCACATCGATGGCATGGTACTCGGGTAGCTGCTGTTCGGCTATTACTAGGCTATCTCCTTGATAATAGTAAAGCGTTCTATTTACACCGGCCGCTGTAGCAGGCAGTGTGAAAGTGCTTCCTACCTCCAAGTGAATATTGTAAACCCCCACGAAATTATTCGGGTCATGAGCCCAAGAGCTAGCTGGAGGGGTAGGCGATCGCTGACCCATCAGTTCGCCAGCCAGGACCTCTAGCAATACGCCTGCTTGTAGGTGCACCTTAGGGATATCCTCCGCCCAGAACATTTTATAGTCGGGCTCCACCATTTTGCTTTTGGCAGGTAGGTTTAGCCAAATTTGGAAAAGTTCCATGGGGTTTTCTTCTGTCTCGCTAAGGAGTGGGAACATTTCGGAATGTAGCAGGCCCTTGCCGGCTGTCATCCACTGCAGATCGCCATCCCCGTAGCGGCCGGCTCCCCCCTTAGAGTCGGAGTGATCCACCATTCCCTTGCGCACCACCGTGAGGGTCTCGAAACCTCGGTGAGGGTGGCCAGGAAAACCAGGAACTTTCTTGCCATGGTACATGCGCCAGCCGTCTTTGATGTTGAAGTCTTGGCCTAATTGCCGGCCAGCAAGAGAAGCCGCTGGCCCCATCTCTTCATTGCCTTTAGGGTACTGGTCTTCGTGATGTACACAAAAGAGGAAAGGATCCAGCGTTTGCCACTGAAAGCCTAATGCTCTGATCTGTTTAATAGCTGCTTTTTGCATGTCTGTAGTACTTTTTTGTGTCGCATCCTTCGATACGGCACCAGTGAGGGGCACGGCGGCGAGGGAAGCGCCGCCTAATGCTAGTTTACTGAGAAAATTTCTTCTTCCTTTGCGATCTGCCATGGTTTTCTTATTCTTGGAGATGATCGTATATCCGATTGATTTGCGCTCCTCCTGGAGGTAGCACATAAATAGGTGAAGTTGGTATGGTAGCAGGCACCGCCGTGCAGGAGCCAAGCCCTCGGTAAAAGAGCCGTGTTTACACCAATCAATGTATATACATCTAATTCTATAAAAAAGTTCTCCCTCCGTCTATTTTTCTTCCAATCATTCGTGCGGAAGCCCCCTCCTAAAGATTTGGGCACTGTCGAAATTCATTTGTTTCAAGCCAGAAAAAGCGCGCGATATGAGCCATAGCTCATTTTTTATCATTAGCTATAAATATTTCTATTACAGATAATTACACATCAAGATTTGGTTTTACAACTTAAATTCCCATAGAACATAAAGGGCTTAAGTGTCCTTGTGGCGGCCTGGAAGTGGCTGGATATTTGTGTCGTAATCAAGGGGGAAGTGACCGCTTCTCCTCGAAAAAAAACGACAAAAATTTCCATCATGAAAAACGTATTCTCTACTTCTACCCCCAACAGCAGCAGCACTACTCAGCACAAAAGGCAATCTGGTATCGGCGAGGATATCATCTGGATCTAATCTTCCTTAGGTGCTCAAACCTATTTGCTCAACTGGCGGATCTTTTCGTTATTGATCCGTTTGTTGCCTAGGCTCTCCATTACCAGCTCCCAAAGCGTTTCGTAAGGTATTATTTCCACTTCGTGCGACTGGGAGACCACATCAAAAGGCATCTCAGCCAGTTTGCCCAACCACTTCTCAGCTTTCCTTTCTACGGCTGCGCGGTGAAAGCCGTTGATAGGCAACTCCAGGAGTAGTTTAAGGAAGCAATTGCTGCGGTAGGACTCATTCCGCCGTAGGTACCGGGTGCAATATTTTTTTATAGGATCAATCCGATCTAAGGCGCTTCCGTAGCGCTTTTTGATCGTAAAATACAGCATCTGAATGATGAGCAGGTGAACGTTCATCACCCGCTTATCCTGAGCGGCAATGACCGTTTCGTTGAGAATTTTCGCCATTCGAAAATCGCTAAATTCCTGATCGCCCTCCGCTATTTCTATCTTTCCGATACCCACTAGAAAAGAGAGGTAGCCTCGGTAGAGTGGGAAATATTCAGCATAGCCAGCAGAGAGCGTAGCGCGCATAGCTTCCTGATCTATTTTGCTATACCACTCGTAAGCCTCCTGATAGCGGCCAGAGCGCAAGCTTAGCAACAAACCGTGCTCGATCATCTTGAAGTAGTTCATGCCGTTTTTCTCCACCATTCTCAAGGTTCTGTTCAACAAGGCGGCACCTGCATCATATTCGCCCAGCTGTACATAGCAGGTGATGAGCGTAGAGTTGAATACTTGCACCTGCCTGGAGTTGGGAAGCCCCATTTCTTCGAAGAATCTGATGGCTGCTTTGCTATTTTCCGCCGCTGCTGGGAAGTCGAAGGCTGAGAACAGGCCAGATATCTTCATATAGTAGTAGGATGCGTAAATCCGGACGTCGCGATAGGTTCCCAGTAGATGTGCATAGCGTTCACTTTCTTGTGCTGCGTAGGTGGCTATTTTGTCGCTATCCTCATTTTCCTGTATCATATTGCGAACATTGGTCAGGGATTCCTCAATCTGAAAAATGGCGTGGCGCAGGTTCTGGTAGTAGCTGGCGCGCTCGCGATAGTAGGCCAGCTTGTTCTTATCATAGAGGTTTTGCGTGTAGAGCCGCATAAGTTCGGAGGACGACTCGCTGGCTTGCACTACTAGATTAAATTCGTCTGCAATTCTGTAAGCTTGCTCTAGGAACTCTACCGCTACTTTGGTAACGCCTTTATACATCAGAATGGACCCCATAGAGAGAAGTCGGTTGCAAAAGAGTGCAGTTTCTACGCGGTCTTCTTTCTTAACTTTCTCGCCCGGAGTAATGGCCGTGGCAGCATTGATCAGCTCATATTTTAGGTAGTGCTTGATCTTCTTGTAGGGGCCGTAGCTCTTGGACTTATTCTTCCCAAACAGCATGGCCGCTGCCTCATCATCGTTGGGCTGGGCCGTATCGCGCAAATAGCGATACAGCTTATCCATTTTTTTACCTCTCTCTGTATTTAGATTGAGGCAGAGCTTGGCATCGGGGGCGACACCTAAGATTTCTTTTAGACCTGTCATTTTCCTTGTTGTCTTCTTCCATTAAAACAGAAAGCGTAGTAACTGCTTACCCGAAAAGGGCAGGCATTTCGGGCAAAAGAACGCACCCGAAGGGGTACTTCCTTGTCCGAAATGGTTGACTAGACCAGAGACCCGCAACGGTGGTATGCTAACCACCTGGCAAAATAGCAAAACTATATAGGGATGACAATAAAGCTCAGAAAGTGAGCCATTCCACTTACGACTAGGTCAAAAGTAGCAAGCTTTCCTGGTAGTAACAAAAAAAAAGTGGCCTTTTTCGTCAGCGTACCCTTTTTGACTTTAAACGGTAATGATTTATTGTTAACTTGTGTTTAACTTTACAAAAAAAAGTATGCACTATCTTAGCAGCCTTATGGCTATTGGTCTATTGGTTTGGCCCTTGCGAATGGAACTAGGCGCCCAAACACTCCATTTACCCACCGATACGATGGTGGTGACGAAACACAATACCTCCATCCTAGGCCAGAAAGTGGCTTATACCGCTATGGTGGGGACGCAGCCCTTGTGGGATGAAATGGGGGAGCCCGTGGCGGCGATCCAATACACCTACTACACCCGCGATGGTTTGAACACCGAAGAACGGCCGCTACTCATTTCCTTCAATGGCGGTCCGGGCTCGGGTTCGGTATGGATGCACATTGCCTACACGGGGCCAGAGGTGCTGAATATTGACGAAGAGGGCTATCCCATACAGCCTTATGGGGTGAGCAGCAATCCCTATTCGGTACTAGATGTGGCGGATATTGTTTTTGTCAACCCCGTCAACACCGGCTACTCCAGAGCCATCCCGATGGCGGGTAAGGAGATGGATCGGAGTCGCTTTTTTGGCGTGAATGCCGACATCAAGTACCTGGCGGATTGGCTGAGTACCTTTGTGTCGCGCCATAATCGCTGGCGATCGCCGAAATACATCATCGGGGAAAGCTATGGCGGCACCCGCGTAGCAGGTTTAGCCTTGGCTTTGCAGGAGCAAGCATGGATGTACCTCAACGGCGTGATCATGGTATCCCCTGCCGATTATCAGGCTTTCAACTCCGATCCGGCTGTGGCGGATGTGCTTAATTTCCCTTACTTCACGGCAGCGGCTTGGTATCACAAACAACTACCTAGCGACTTGCAAAGCAAAGACTTGCTGGAAGTTTTGCCCGAAGCCGAAGCCTTTGCTATTGATGTGCTGATGCCAGCAATTGCAAAGGGAGGCTTTTTAGCCATGACCGAAAAAGAAAAACTAGCCCAGCAGATGGCGCGGCTAACGGGCATCGATGCGAAAGTTTATCTCCAGCAAAACCTCGTTTTACCCACCGATTATTTCTGGAAAGAACTGCTGCGCGATGAAGGTGGCTACACCATCGGACGCCTGGATTCTAGGTATCTGGGTATAGATCGAGTAGAAAGCGGCAGCCGCCCCGATTATAGCGCGGAGCTGACCTCCTGGCTACACTCCTTCACCCCTGCCATCAACTACTACTATCGGGAAAAACTGAATTTCAAAACGGATCTGCCCTATAATATGTTCGGGCCTGTTCGCCCCTGGAGCTTCGAGAACAATACCGTGCGCGAAGACCTCCGCAAAGCCATGGCCGAAAACCCCTACCTAAAGGTGCTATTCCAATCGGGCTATTACGATGGTGCCACGACCTACTTCAATGCCAAATATACGATGTGGCAAATCGACCCCAGCGGCAAAATGCGCGACCGCCTCAGTTTCCAAGGCTACCGAAGCGGCCATATGATGTATTTGCGTCGCCCCGATCTGGAGGCCGCTAACCAGCATCTTCGGGAGTTTATACAGGCTAGTTTGCCGGGTAAAAAATCTGCTAAATATTAAACGAAGAGCGGCTCCCCAGCAAGAGGGAAGCCGCTCTCTTTTTTAGCTTTTAGCTAGCCTTTGGGAGCTTACTATCAGTACTGCTCAAAAAGCCCTACTTTGCTCCTGCACTTGTGCCCGTTTTAGTAGGGCGTGAGCCAAAAAGTCTAGGGCGCGAACCAAATTGTCGCGTATCCAGACCTCGGATGAGCATAGACACCGCCGAGGACGAATAGGTACCGACAATTTGGTTTGCGCCCAAAGACTATTACTGCTTTTGCATGGTCTTGCTGTACAGTTTACCATCGATATTTACTTCTAGGAAGTAAGTTCCAGCAGGCAGTTGGCTGAAGTCTAAGACGTTGTTACCACTAGACAAAGACCAGCTTTGCAGGCGCTGTCCTAGTGCACTCAGTACGCTAATTTGCATATCGCGGATGCTGCTATCTGCTACGCGCACATTGGCTTTGTCGCTTACGGGGTTGGGGTAGAAAGTTACCTCCAAGCCTGCGGCGTCCAGATCGCGGACGTCCACGATAGCGGGGATGAGTACGGCATCAATGACGTGCACTACGCCGTTGGAAGCCAGCAAATCTACTACCGTGATATTGGCAATATTCGCTGTTGCTGTCGTGACGGTTACGCCGGTTCCTGTAATATTGAACACCAGGTTGGTGTTGGTAGCCAAAGAAGGAGCTACTAGGCCATCCGTAATATCCGTACTCAGTACCAAGCCGCTAATAACATGTGTCAGCAGGGTATTGCTCAGGTTGTCGCCTTCCTGCAACAAAGCTTGGTTGGTTGCGCTAATGGCAGCGAAAGCCGCATCCGTGGGAGCAAACACAGTGAAGGGGCCTTCACCACTCAAAGCACCTACTAAATTGGCCGCGATCAGGGCGCTTTCTAGCGCATTGTGTACGGGGCTATTAACTACGATTTCTACGATAGAGGGTAGTGCGGGCGCTGTCACCTCGAAAGCACCGATATCTGGCATGGCATCACGTGGGTTGCCGTTGATATCAGTAGCGGGAACCAAATCGCCCGTGGTGCCGCCATTGATGAGCGGATTGTTTGCTAGCTCCGTATTGGGGGAGAAGTCCACATCCTCCGGGGAGGTGTAGTCCACATCTACGAAGAAGGTCTCAAAGTCGCTGTTGGTATCCACGATGTCGGCTGCGGTAACGAAATCGCCCAAGACATCATCTTGCACGAGCAGGTTTCCGCCTAGAGAGCTGATTTCGGGTGTTCCGTCTTCAATAGCGATATTGCCCAAACCGGTGTTGGAAACAAAGGCATTGTTCTGGATGCTAGCCACGATACGCGTATTGGGATCTAGTTCTTGATCTAATGGATCAAGGAAAAAGGCAAGATCATCCCCTAAAGTAACCCCTGTATTTTCGTAAAAGGTGTTGTTGACCAGATTGAAATCGGCGGTGATGGCCGAGTCGCCATTCATAATGATAGCACCGCCGGCACCGCCGCCATCGCCGATAAAGTTGCCGTAGAAGCCATTGTTGACGATGGTACTTGGGAGGCCACCGAAAATATTCACAGCGCCGCCTTGGACAGCAGAGGAGTTGAGGGAAAAGACACAATTCTCCAAGGTCATAGAGGCCGTATCTTGTGCCGTTGTTTCATTAAAAAGGCGGTTACTAGCGGACAATCCACCACCTGATCCTCCTGAGCTGTTGCCAGTGAAGATACAGTTGCTGATATTAGAAATGATACCAGAAACCATGTTGAGTGCACCACCCGTACTCCCCCCTTGGTTGCCCACAAAGGTGGTATTGCTGAGATTGAAGTAGGTAGAGTTTCCTACATTCTGTAAGTGTATAGCCCCTCCTGTACTGTTGCCAATATTCTGGTTGAAGCTACAGCTATCCATATCTATGTTCATTGCAACGCCTGTAGCTGTTCCGGTGCCGAGGAAGCAAACCGCACCACCGCGAGTGGTAGCTAGGTCTCCGTTGGCTTCGAAGTTGCAGTTAGTTACGCTGGTTTGAACAACGCCTTGGGTGTAGATCGCCCCACCAAGACCCGTATTAGCTTTGTTGCCCATGAAGTCACAATCTCGGAAGATGAGCGATTCATTTACTAGATTGAAGGCATAATAAGCCCCGCCTCTGCCGGCATTATTTACATTGTTCATAAAATCACATCCTTCCACAATCACGTTGCTGTAAACAGCATACACCGCACCTCCGCGTGTAGCAGATACGTTCTCGGTGAAGCTACAATTGAGTAGAATGTGGTCATCGGGCGTTTCGAAAAAGCGAGAGCCTGAGTCGGAGAAAAAGTAGACAGCACCGCCCGTGGAGCCCGTGTTAGCCGAAAAATCTGTATTGGCTACTGTTACAGGAAAAGAGCGAACGGTTCCGATTGCCCCACCAGGCCCGGAGGAAGCATTCGCCGTAAACGTACAGCCATCCACAAAAACGCCTGGTGCGTCTTGGAAATAGATGGCTCCCCGCCCCGTATTATTATCTGTAAAAGTGCTGCCTGTAATCGTGGTGTTGCTGGCGCGGTTCGCGTAGATCACGCCATTGTTAAAGCAAACATTGCCCGAAGCGTTGATGCCATCGAAGCTGCTGCCCGAACTGCCAACGCCTAACAGCGCTACCCCTGCGCCAAAATCAGCTACACAAGCTGTAAAATTACAGTTGCTCATCAGAACGGGTGAGTAGGAAAGCACGGCTCCGCCAGAGTAGTCATTGATAAATTCACCTGTAGGAGTAGCAGCTGTTTGGCCGCCCACGAAGCTGATGCCCGCGATCTGCACGCTAGCCAGCAAGCTATCGACATACATGATCCGCACATTATCGTCGCGGTTTACAGTGGGATCAGCAGCATCGTCGTCGCCAGCAATATCCCCGGAGAGAATAGTGAGGTTGGTAGCTGGGTCAGCTTGGCTGGCCATCGTCTCGGTACCATTGAAGCCACCCAGAAGGCTCACAACAGCAGCTACAGTAAAGGTGGCATCGGGCGAGTAGGTGCCGGCAGCGATCCAAATTTCACCAGCGGTGGCGGCAGCAAGCGCCGCGTCTAAGCTCGTGAAAGCATTTGCCCAGCTCGTGCCGTCGTTGCTGCCGGTAGCGGCGGCATTGACGTAGGTCGTCTGGGCACTCAGACCGCCCACTAGGCAGCAAAGTAGAAGAAAAAAGTACATTTTACGCATACAATTTGGTTTAGAATGGTTCTCAAAAAGATTTTGACCCACGCAAGATACTACTTTCAACTGCCTCTACCAAACAAACCAGCCGATATTCGACGAGCGGCCAAGCCGAACCATCCGAGCACTTTATCGTACTTTCGCCCCATGCATTTTCAAGAAGACATCATCGTAGCGCCCGCCACAGCTCCAGGCTTAGGAGCCATTGGCGTGGTTCGCCTCAGCGGCAGCGGCGCCATTGCGCTGGCCGATCGCTTTTTCCCCGCTAAAGTCCTCCTGGCCGCCAGCGCCAGGAAGGCCTACTTCGGTGGCTTATTCGCTGAAGACGAACGCCTGCTAGACGAAGTCTTGCTCACTTTTTTTCGGGCGCCCCACTCTTTCACGGGCGAGGACACGGTGGAAATTAGCTGCCATGGCAGTCCCTACATAGTGCAGGAAATTGTGCAGTTGTTTATCCGCCAAGGTGCTCGCTTGGCGCAGCCAGGAGAGTTTTCGATGCGCGCCTTCCTGCATGCCAAGCTGGATTTAAGCCAAGCAGAAGCCGTAGGGGATTTGATTGCTGCGCAGTCGGCCGCCGCTCACAAACTGGCCCTACACCAGCTAAAAGGCGGCGTATCAAAGGAAATCAACCAGCTCCGCCAGCAATTGATTGATTTTGCTAGTTTGATTGAACTGGAACTCGACTTCGGGGAAGAAGACGTGGAATTTGCCGACCGCAGCCAGCTCCGCCAGCTCGTGGAAGGCATCCGGCAGCGCATCGCCACCTTGGCCGATTCTTTCGCCTTGGGAAATGCCATCAAGAACGGCATCAGTACCGTCATCGCCGGCCGCCCCAATGCCGGCAAAAGCACCCTGCTCAACGCCCTTTTAGAAGAAGAACGCGCCATCGTGAGCAACATCCCCGGCACCACCCGCGATACGATTGAAGAAAGCCTACACATTCAAGGCGTCCACTTTCGCCTCATTGATACGGCCGGCATTCGGGAAGCGGCGGATGAAATCGAAGCCATCGGCGTGGCCCGAACACTGGAAAAAGTAAAAAGCAGCCGACTGCTGGTCTATGTCTTTGATGTAATCGAAACCAGCCCAGAGATGCTTTACGAGGATATCAACCGCCTTTACCAAGCCGATGCGCAACTGCTGCTGGTGGCCAACAAAATGGATCTAAATCCCTACACGACCTTCCGGCAGTATTTTCCAGCAGACAGCTATAGCGGCCCTTGGCAGATCGGCTCTGAGCAGTTTGTGCCCGTCATCGCCAGCGCGGCCAGCAATATGGGTTTGCTGCGCGATCGCCTCTACGAGCTGGGGATGGCCTCCGCGCCCGGCGGCAGCGATGTCGTCCTCAGCAACGCCCGCCACTATGAAGCGCTGCTGCGCGCCGACCAAGATTTGGGTCGGGTTCTAGAGGGCTTACAGAACGGTATCCCTTCGGATTTTGTGGCGATGGATATTCGGCAGTCCTTGCATCACCTTGGCGAAATTACTGGCCAAATCACCACCGAAGATCTGTTGGGGAACATCTTTTCTAGATTTTGTATCGGCAAGTAGCTTTGATTCGGTAGCCCCTCTATCCGCCGAAAATCTTTGCTCTTTTGTTCCATCTTTGCTCCTGCACTTTGGTGCAATAATTTATATCTTTCTTGACCCCATACAAGTTTTTGGCTCGCGCCCAATACGGGCACTACGTGCAGGAGCCGTGCCAACGATCAGGAGCCAAGTTTTTAGATGGCTCCCATCCTGAGCGATTCAGGTCTATACGCTCACAAGCAGCTTTGTTGAAAGCCACTACGGAGGCAGCATTTCCTCTCTGGCGGATTTACCAGCGGGCAGCTATCTTGTCCGATGTGGGCATCGTGTGGGGAAGGTATTGAAGATAAGGGGACTTTAATCCACAATCTGACCCGTAAGACGCAGCAGTTCTGTTTCGGTATTTTTGAGGTTTTGCAGCGCTGTTATCTTTTGGAAGGTAGCGTTGATATAGCCCAATTGTACCTGACGATAGTCAAAGCTATTGACGACGCCGCCTTTGAACCTTTCCTCAGCGAGTTGGAGATTTCGCTGGGCGTTGTCGATCAGCTGATCGGTGAGCTGCAGGACTTGTACTTGGTTATCGTAGGTACTGAGCGTATTACTGAGGAGCATCGTTAGGTTTTGCTCGTTGCTTTGGTAGTTGAGCTGGGCGTTGATTTCTTGTACTTGAGCGGTTTCGATGCGGCGCTTCCTGGCGCCACCGTCGTAGAGTAGGTAGCCAACACTAAAGCCTAGCGAGCCATTAAGCGTCTGAGCAGCCACGCCAGGCAATTCCTGTACCCTAGAGGGCGTATCGCCACCGAAAACAAAAGTTTGGCTACCGGTTTGCACATTGACGCTGTAATCCAAGCCGGCACTTAGCCCTACCGTGGGGGCATTGGCACTCTGAGCGAGCTGCGTATTAAGGTGGGCGATTTCGCGGTTGATCAGCAAATTTTGGAGGCTCCGGTTGCTGCTCAATAGCTTTTGCGTAAGGGCTTTACGATCGAAGATAGCGGGGATAAAATCCAGCGGATCGGTGAGTTCTATGAACAGGTTGGGGTCGGTTTCGCCCATTGATTGTAGCAGGTTCCGTAGGCTATTTTCGTAGGCTAGTTGTTGGAGGAGGAGGTTGGTGGAATCATTGAGGTAAGCATCGCGCGCCTGGACTTCCTCGAAGGTGCCGCTTTGGCCATATTCGCGGCGGACATCCTGATAGCGGATACGGTCTTGGCTGAGGGCTAGCACCTGCTCCAGGACGCTGATGCGCTCTTTTTGTACCAGAGCATTGTAGTAGGCTTGGGTAATTTGTTGTACGGTGTTCTCCACGGCCAGCTTCAGCTCGCCTTCGCTGAGGGCTTGCTGTTGTTCGAGCTGCGATTTGGTATAGCGCACGCGGTGGCCGTTGAAGATTGTCCAGTTGAGGTTGGCAGCTGGAACGAGGTTGTAGCTAGCCACTTCACTGAGCGCTACAATACTGGCGGGGTTGGCGGTATTCCGATAACCGAGGCCCGGCGCGAGGCTGAGGTTGATGGTGGGATAGCGGCCAGCCAGTGCCCAATCGTTGTTGCTTTCCGCAATGGCCACATTGTTGGCGGCGATTCGGATTTGGAAATTATTCTCCAGGCCGCGTTGTACGGCATCGCTGAGACTTAGGGGCTGCGGCTGCTGAGCAGTGATTGCAAGGCCCCCATGGCCAAGCAAGAAAACCGTAAGGAATAAACGTAGATAGGTCATAAGAACGGTACAATGCTTGAAGATTCGTCTTTTTGTAGGCTTGGCTTACTAAAGCTACCTTCAAAGACGAAGCGTTTGAGATAAAAATTATAGAAAAAAACCAGGATGGTGGCAATGCCTTTGATGATCCATTCATTGCTCTTTGGGAGAACATGGCTCCCGCGAGCGCCAACGAAACCGTCTGGACTTGTAGCCAAAATAAACTGCTCCGTCCACTGCGCCACCCAGTCGGTATGCAAGATCCAAACGATGGCCGCATCGAGAAAAAGACCACCTAAAGAAACCAACATAGACAGCAAAAAAGCAGAGTGCAAAGAGCGGCGCAGCTCAAAAACAAAGTAGCGCTGCATAAAAAAATTGAGTACCACCGAACTCGAATAGGCTACTAACGTAGCGGGCATATAGGGCAAATAGCGATCTACCAAAAAGAGATATAGGCCGTAATTGATGCCCGTAGCAACGAAGCCCGTGGCAGCAAAAGGGATTTTTTCCCGCACAAAATGGTAGCCTTTCTGCCAGTAGTTGCGCATATTATTTTCGTCTTCTAGCGGTTTCGCGGCGGAAGAAATCCTGTAACTCCAGCCAATTATTGACGCGGATAAAATCAGTTTCGTGTAGGTTATGACTGGCGGTAAACAAGAGCCTTGTGCCGGGGAAAGTACGGAGGTTTTTCCCTTTGTCGTCTATCATATATTCCCCTTGCAAGATGCTTTTGTCTCCACAAAAGACAAAGCGTCTGTATGGAATAAAGGGAAAATGGTTCTGCAGCCAGTCGTATTTATCTGTGAGGCACGCTCGGAATTCGGTAGCAGCCGTCGTGATCCATACATCGTAATCTTGCTGTAATTCCTCCACTACTGCTGGAGCATTTTCCATCACAGGTAAATCGCGAAAAAAACCTGGGGCATACATGTACTGTCGGAGTTCGGAGGCACCGGGAAGCTCATATATTTTCTTGCCGGCATAAGCCGCAGGCTCGGGACGGTGGCCGTATTCCGCCTCGTAGATGTCGAGGAACTTGGCGTAGGTATCGGCGATGACTTCGTCCATATCTAGGCAAATACGAGGCTGCATGATCCGTTACTTTGGCGCTTGTTACTTGAAAAGGGTTTCCTTATAGGCAGGCTCCAGCTCTTTATACTCTGGGCTGTGGCCTTGAAGGAGAGACCAGAAACGGCGGAAGCGATTGAGCAGGACCAAAAGTGCCGGCAGCAAGAGCAAGAGCACCACGGTAGCGGCCATCAAACCGAAAGCAACAGATACCGCCATGGGAATAAGGAACTGTGCTTGCAGGCTTTTTTCCAACAAGAGCGGTGCCAAACCAGCAAAAGTGGTGACGGAGGTAAGCAAAATAGGTCGGAAACGACTGCGCCCGGCATCAAAGAGGGCATCCATCATGCTCATGCCATCGCGGATATTGTCGTTGTAGGTAGCGACAAAAACCAGCCCATCGTTGAGGATGATACCAATCAGGGCAATCAGGCCCAGGACGGAAAAGAAGGAAATGGGTAAATCCAAGAGCCAGTGCCCAAAAATAATACCAATCAGCCCAAAAGGCAACAGCAAGAAAAGTACCAGGGTTTGACCAACCGAACGAAATGTTAGGGCTACCACAAAAAACATCATACCCAGAATAATGGGCATTACCGTTTGTACAGAGGCCAGCGACTTGGCTTGTTGGCGCACTTGCCCGTCGGCTACCGTCCCTACGGAGGGATAGCGTGCTAGGATGGGCGGCAGGATGATATCATTGATCTGAGCGGTCATGTCGGTTACCGAGACAGCGTTGTTGGCTACATCGGCTTCTACTTTCACTTCGCGCTTGCCGTCGGTGTGGTTGATCGCAATCACACCGCGTTGGAGTTCAAAATTAGCTAGTTCCGAGAGGGGATAGCTATTGCCATTAGGCAGGCGGATGCGCATGTCGTTGAGGTCGGTGAGACTACGGCGGGCTTCCTCGCCATAGCGTACCCACACGCGTACTTCATCTTCGCCTCTTTGAACCCGCTGTGCCTCTTGGCCGAAGAAGCCTGCACGCACTTGCGCAATCACGTCTTGTAAATCTAAGCCCAGGTAGCGCGCCTTTTCCTTGAGGCTAATATTGATTTCGCGCAGGCCTTCCTGGTTGTTATCGACCACATCAATGAGCTCCGACAACTGGCTAAGTTCCTCCTTGATATCGCGGGTAGCCGCTTCCAGTTCTTGGAGGTTACTACCTACCAAAGAAACCGAAACGGGCTTACCAAATACCGACTGCCCGCCGAAAGATAGGACCTCGGCCGCATCAATAGGGCCCACTTCCTCACGCAGGGCATTGGCTACAACTCGAAGGCTTACATCGCCTCTAAATTCGCCAGGTAGCAAGGAGACATTGGCCGTTCCTTGGTAAGTGGTAGGGCCTAGCTTGACCTCCACGCGCTCTATGATCTCCTGTTCGCTATTGAAGGCTTCTTGGCTGATTCTTTCATTGACCCTATCGGAGGCTTCCACGATACGATCTAGCACCTCTTTGGTGATGTGCTCGGGCGTGCCCGCTGGCATTTGAAGCGTTACGACAATGTCGTCGCGCTCGATAACGGGGAAGAAGGTCGTTTTCACAAAGCCACCCTGCACAGCGCCAAAAGACAAAAACAAAACGGCCAAACAAATAGAAAGCATGAGGAATTTGTTGTGCATGCTCCAGCGCAAGATCGGGGCGTAGAGCGTATCGCGCATAAATTCCATCACCTTATCAAAGGCGCGCTGTATGCCATTGGGCTTAGCGCCGGGGTCTAGCGCCTTAGAGTGGGCTACGTGGGTGGGTAAGATAATCGCGCCCTCCACCAAGGAAAAAATCAAAGAAAAAATAACGATCAGCGCCATTTGGCTAAAAATATCTCCTAAACGGCCGTCGATGAACAAAAAGGTAGAGAAGGCAATCACCGTTGTGAGAATAGCAGAAAAGACCGCGGGCAATACTTGCATCGTGCCTTCCAGAGCCGCCTTATTTCTTGAGACGCCTTTCTCGTGCATGGAATATATATTTTCCCCTATCACGACGCCGTCGTCCACCAGAATACCAATCACAATAATCATCCCGAAAAGAGAAATGACATTGATGGAAATATCCATGGCGCTGGCCACGACAAACATACCTGCGAAACTGATGGGGATAGCCAGCGCCACCCAAAGCGCCAGGCGCCAGTGCAGGAACATAGCCAACAGTAGCAGTACGATAAAAAAGCCTTGGACGCCGTTGCGTTGCAGCGTATCAATCCGTTGGCGCAGCGTGATGCTGGCATCGTTGAGGACTTCGGCCTTGATCTCCTCGTTCGTCAGGTTCCAATTGGCAAGGTAAGCTTTTACGGTATCGGTGATAAAGAGCAGGTCTTCATCTAGCGTATTCTGGACATTGATGTTCACGGAAGGCTGCCCATTAAGGTAGGCGCGGTTGGGTTGGTCGGCCCATCTATCGTGGATATTGGCTACTTGATACAGGCGCACCTGGCCGCCATCGGGGCTATTTTTTACTACGATATCGCGGAAGCCATCGGCGTAGTAGTTTTTATTTCTCGCGCGCAGCAGCAACTCTTCCTCCATGCCCTTGATCGTTCCGCCGGTAGCATCCAAATTGCTGCGCCGCACCGCATCGGCAGCTTCTTGAAAGGTGAGGCCAAAAGCCTCTAAGTCCGCCTCTCGGAAAGCGATTTCTATTTCTTCATCGGGGAAGCCACTCAGTTCTACTTGCGAGATCCCTTCGATGTTCAGCAGCTCGTCTTCTACCTTTCTGGCGTTGGCTTTCAGGGCCTCCAGACTCACATTGTCTCCGCTGAGGGCAAAGGTGATGGCTCTGCCAAGTTGCTCCACTTTGTAGATCACAGGCGGCTCCATCCCCACGGGGAAGCTGCTGATGCGATCTACGGCATTTTTCACGTCGTTCAAGACGAGGTTGGCATCGTAGCCCTTGGCTACTTCAATGAGCATGGTACCACTGTTCTCGCGGCTCACGCTAGTGAAGCGATCCAGGCCCGTAAGCCCTTTGAGATTCTCCTCAATCTTATTGATAATGCCCTCCTCTACTTCTTCGGGCGAGGCACCTGGGTAGATGATTTGCACATTGATGTTGCGGCTCTCTACCTCCGGAAAGAAAGTAGATTTCATATTCCCCAAACCAATGCCCCCCATGATGAGCAGTGCCACCATCAGCAAGTTGGCCGCCACTGGGTATTTAATAAAATAATTGATGAAAGATCTCATTGGCTTTCTGTTGTAGTATGGTTGTGTTAGATAGACTGGCTGGACTTTGCCAACGTAAAGGCCGCGTGGAGCCAATTCTACTTTCCGGCTTCTAGTTTAGCGGCTTGCGTTTGTGTTTCTTTCACGTGTTGCACCAGCATACCATCAAAAGCGCCGGCAATGGTGTTGGTCACCAGGCGGCTGCCATCTTCCAAACCGCGTATGATGACAGTTTCCCGGTTGAATTTCATCACCTCCACCGGTACGAGGCGAAGAACAGAATCACTTTCCAGTACGTACACCGCATTTTGGTTAACGAGCAAATTCCGGTCTAGCTCCACAGCATTCTCCAAGGTTCTTGCCTGTGCCTCGCCACGCAAGTACATCCCTTCTTTGAGGTCATTTCCACCCACCCTGACAAATACTTCCACGGTTTGGGAAGCGGGGTCTATCTGGTCACTAACGCGCTGTATGCTACCCGTCCAACTGCCCTCAATATCTTCGCTGCTGAGTTTTACGTTGCCACCGGTTTTGAGGTAGCTCAGTTGGCTAAGCGGCACCGTAGCAACGAGTTCGTATTCGCCCGTGGCCATCAATTCACCTACCTGCTGGCCAGTGCGAACCAAAGCGCCAACATCGATGTTCGCTTGGGTAAGCACCCCGCTGAAAGGTGCCACTACTTTGAAACGGCTCAAGCGCTCTTCCACGCTTTTTATGTTGTAATACTGAGTGTAGAGGTTGCGGCCAGCTACGAAGAGTTTTTCAGCTTGGCTGCGGGCTTCAGGCAGGGGTTGGAGGTCTTCATCCACACTAAAAGCTTGAAGATAGGCCGCCCAGTGTGGGAAACTTTCGGGGTAGTCAATCTTCACATCCGGCATCATCATAGCAATGGCATTTAGCAGCGTGGCCTTCTGGGCTTGCAAGCTCAGGCGAGTTTCCGTATCGTCTATCGTAAGGAGGGTAGCACCTTTAGGGAAATGAGTGCCCACCTTGAAAGGTCGGCTAGTGGCCGATAAGACCCCACCGACTTCGCTAAATAAAGCAATTTTGTTGAAGGCCTGTAGCCGCCCTTGCACCTCCAAGGTAGTGGGAATAGCCTGTTTTTCGATGGGGATGGTGTTTACCTTCTTCCGAATCACCACCTCTGGTTTTTTCGGTAGTTCTTGCTTTTGGCTGCTGAGGTATTTCATACCAAACAAACCAACAGCGATAATGCTCGCGCCTAAAAAGGTGCTGATAATTACGCGAAGAGTCTTATTCATCTTGTGGAGAATTATTGGAGGCTAATGTTTTTTGTAATTGCTCGTATAAATGCAACAGTACCTTCAGGCAAATTTGTAGTTCAGCCGGGTCTATGCTTTGGGTTTGGGCTTGCATTCGCCCTAGCAGGGTTGGCATCACTTTGTTATGCAGCATCCATCCCTTGTCCGTGAGGTAAATGAGCTTTTGCCGCCGATCTTTGCTATCGATTTCTCTTGCGACAAAGCCCTCCCGTTCCAACACACCCAAGCTTCTGGCAATGGTGCCTTTGTCTTTGATGGCACTGATGGCTAGGTCTTGCTGCCGCACGCCATCGCCATTCAACAAATCGGCCATGATGCCCAAATGCGTGCCCTGCGGATGCCAACCGTCCACTTCCACCCCCTCTAAGATAATGGCCGTGAGCTGCCGCGCCACGCGGTTGGTGAGGAACAAAAGGTTGTTGCTAAGCTGCGGGGGAACCGTCAAAATTAGTTGCATTTGCAACGAATAACCCTTAGCCTAAGCTTTTGTTTTAGGCAAGGCGGGCTTTTTTGTTAATAATGTTCAAATAGTGTCAGAGATAGGGCTGTTTCGCCAACTTTGGGCTTTACGGAGCTTTGCTCTTGTTGGCGATCTTTGCTCCCGCGAGCGCCATTTTAAGGGATGGCAAAGATGCAGGAGCAAGGTTTTCGAAGGAGAGCAAGGCTAAAAACGGGCACCTTGGCTTAGCACCGGCAGCATCAACTTGTTCACTGGCATCGTTTGAAAAAACTCCTATTTCTGGGTAAAAATCGGGTAAAACGGTCAATTGGATGCGTCCAACGAACCAAAATTCAACATTTGAACGCATCCAATCGTACGCTGTTACAACCATACTCCCCCCCGCAGCTTCTTGCACCGCCAAGCTATCCCCTGGTACCACTTTCTACTTATGCCCCAGCATAAAATAATCAGGATTCATAAAATATCGTATCTTTGCGTCAACTAGAGAAAGTAGTTTTCCTTACTATATTCCTTAGTACTAGTAATAAAGTATCTCAACGATGAAAGATCTTTTCGATAAAGTGCATGAGCACATGGGACCCCTAGGCCAGTATATGGATGTTGCGCACAACTATTTTGCTTTCCCAAAACTGGAAGGACCCAACAAGCCCCGCATGA
This sequence comes from Lewinella sp., assembly GCA_036835305.1. GTDB lineage: Bacteria > Bacteroidota > Bacteroidia > Chitinophagales > Saprospiraceae > Neolewinella. The sequence continues at coordinate 5,695 of DAITME010000028.1, read as the reverse complement.
AATTCAATGGCCGGGAGGTGATTGTGTGGAATGTCAACTCCTACCTCGGACTACAAGATTTGCCCGAAGTCCGCCAAGCCGATGCCGACGCTGCCGCAGAATACGGCCTACACTACCCGATGGGTGCACGCATCATGTCGGGCGAAACCGATGCCCACGAGCAGTTGGAGCGCGAACTTGCTGATTTTACCCAAAAAGAAGCCGCTGTATTGCTCAATTTCGGCTTCCAAGGCATCCTATCCATCGTAGATGCGCTGCTGAGCCGCCACGATGTGGTGGTTTATGACCGCGACAACCACGCTTGTATTATGGACGGTATCCGCATGCATACCGGCCCCAAATATGCTTTCCGGCACAATGATATCGACCACTTCCTGGTTCGGATGGAGCAAGCCAAGGCCAAAGCAGAAGAGCTTAATAGCGGCATCATGGTCGTTACGGAAGGCGTGTTTGGCATGAAAGGCGAGCAGGGTATCCTGAAAGAAATCGTGGAGCACAAGGAAAAATATGGCTTCCGCTTGGTAGTAGATGATGCCCACGGCTTCGGCACGATGGGTGCCACTGGTGCGGGTGCTGGCGAAGCTCAAGGCGTGCAAGATGAAATCGACGTCTATTTCTCTACCTTCGCCAAGGCGATGTCGGGCTTTGGAGCCTTCGTTTCTGGCGATAAGTTCTTGATGGACTACTTCCGCTACAACCTCCGCAGCCAATTGTTCGCCAAGAGCCTCTGTATGCCGATGGTGGTCGGTGCGCTGAAGCGCCTGGAGATCGTCCGCAGCCGCCCGGAACTCCGCGAAAAACTCTGGAAAAACGTTTACATGCTACAAGATGGCCTCCGCGAGCTCGGCTTCGATATCGGTACGCCTCAGGCCTGTGTTACGCCCGTGTATATGTCAGGCACCGTAGGGGAAGCAGGAGCCTTGGTAAAAGACATCCGCGAGCGCTACGGCATTTTCTGCTCGGTTGTGCTTCCGCCTATGGTACCGAAGGGCACCATTTTGCTGCGCATGATCCCCACAGCGGCGCATACCGAGGAGGACATTCAGATCACCTTGGATGCCTTTGCAGCCGTCCGCCAAAACCTAGCAGATGGCGTTTATTTCGAAGCGGGTAAGCTACTGACAGACCACTAAAAGTCCCAGTTCACCCCCAACACTACATTGCGCCCAAGCTCATCGGCATAGTAGCGCAGGCGGTTGAGGTAGTCGCGGTAGCGGGCATTGAGTAGATTGTCGATCCGCAAACTTAGGTGTAGGAGAGACTGACCAACTTTCAAGTGAGTGCCTGCTTTGGCCTCCAACAAAAAGTAAGCATTGGGAGGTGCGAGCAGATCCTGCTCCACCTCCCATCTTTTTTGGCGGGCGGTGTAGCTGGCTTCCAGCGCTAGCGTATTGCCAGAAAGCTGCCCGCTATCTGGCAGCGAGAGCTCAAAACTACTACTTAGCCGGTTGGGCGGCATAAACACCAAGGGGAGGTCATTACCCAAATCGCTGCCATGCAAATAGCTGTATTTACTAACGATCTTGAAAGCCTCGCTAGGTTCTACCGAGAAGAGCAAATCCAGCCCCCCAATGGCCGCCCGCGTCTGCCGATACTGAAAAACGGGGAAAGCCCCTCGAATCGTGAGCCGGAAATCGGGCAGTGGCTGTAGGTAAATATAGTCATCAATGTGCTGATAGTAGGCAAGTGCCTGCAAGAAAAAGCGGCGGTTGCTGCTAGACCAATCCACGCCCAACGTACCCTTGATGGCGTTTTCAGGCCGCAGTTCACTATCGCCTTCTTCTATACCGCTCACCCCCTGATGCAAACCGAAGCTGAAAAGCTCATTCACGGCAGGCGAGCGGCGTGCCAGTCCGATATTGGCCGTATAGCGCAATCGTTGGCTGGCCTGATATTTTGCGCCCAGGCTAGCACTAAGGTTGTGGAATCGGCGCGCTTGATCAATAAATCGGCGTGGCAAATCTCGGGAGATGGTGCGGGCATCCAACGCAATATACTCGTAGCGCAGTCCGCCCTCCGTTGTCCATTGGTCTCGTTCCTTCTGCACAATACCGTACCACGCGGGTGTGATGGATAGATAGTCGGGGATGAGCGGTAAAATACCCGTATCGCCACCGTTCTTGTTGTCGGTAATATCCAACTGCAGCCCCGTCTTAAAGCGGTGGAAAGCCGACAAAGGCCGCGTGTAATGGCTGGCCAAGCGATGGCTCCATTGTCTCAGGCTCAGTGCTGGCCGGTCACTCCTTCCTCCTCGGCGTACATCAAACTCCTGCCGTTGGTTGAGCTGCAGCGCATAAGTGAATTGCAAGCTTTGCGCTTCTTGGAAGATGCGGCTTGTTTGTAATTTTAGTAGGTGGTGCTGTACCACTTGTTTTGGGGCGTTGATTTCGTAGGTAAAATCGGGCTGGGTGAAAAAAGGCTCCTCCCGGCCAATAGCCAGATTGAGATCGGTAAAATTGCCAATATGGCTACCTCTCAGCACACCGATTTCCGTAGAGAAATAGCTGTAATACAGGTCGCTCTGCCATTGCCCGAGGCTTTTGTTGACTTGCAGGGCGGCATTGGCTTCGCGGCGGCCGGTATTGCGCAAAAAATAATCGGGCGTATGGTTGTCGCCTTGGCGGCGCAGGGTAGCGGTAAGACGCCATTTAGCCCAAGGCGCGGCCTGCTCTAGCTGGGTATTCAGCGTATGCCCGCGGCCGTTGGAAGCGAAAAGATAGTTTACTTGGCCGTGCAAATGAGGCTCGTCGTCTATGTTCCCCGGCTCCACGATGACGATACCGCCCAAGGTGCCGCCGCCGTAGGCCAAGCCCCCCACCCCTTTGATAACAGATAGTTGGCTTGCTACAAAGGGATCGATTTCCGGCGCATGATCGTTGCCCCACTGCTGCCCACTCTGCGGGATGCCGTTGTTGAGAATGGTAATGCGGTTACCAAAAAGCCCATGAATGATGGGCTTACTGATGCCTGCCCCAGTGTTTAGACTGCTTACCCCGGTAAGTCCCTTCAACAGACTACTCAGGTTGCCGTCGCCTTTTTTCGCAATTTCCTCAGCTTTAATACTGCTGCCGCTCTGGGTGCTGTTATCTAAACTACTACCCTCCACTACTACCGATTCTAAAAGTTCAGTATGGTGATGCAAGCGAACCAAAAGGCTGGTGTCACCGCTGAGCTGTAGATATATCCGCTGCGGCTCGCAGCCTACATGCCGCACGAGCAAATGATAACTACCCGGGCAAAAAGCGGTATCAAAACGGAAAAAACCGCTGTCGTCGGCCACGGCTGCTGCCTTGGTTTCTTCTACAAAAAGCGTAGCGAAGCCCAAGGCCCCTTGGGTGCTCTCATCCTTTACATAACCTGACAATATAAACGAACACTGCTGCCCTTGCAAAAACAAAGGCAGCAGTGCGCTGAAAGCCAACAGAAATAAATTTCTACAGGACATAATTTCTTCGGGTCATTACTAGCACCGTTCGGCAGATGGCCGAACGCAGCTACTGAATAGTAACCACAAAGGTAACTTCTATATCGGTTTCGCCACCAGCATTCGTAATATCGCCATCTCTTACACCTGCCGCTGTTTTGTTGGGCTCGTGGCGCAGCGTGATGGTGAGGTTGCCGCTAGAAGCCGCCCCCGCCACGGCAGTAGTAGCTAAACCCAAGGGGTTGCCATCGCTGTCGGCATCATTGTAGGCAATCGTGAGGTTCAAACCACTCCCGAAAGCGAAGAAAAACTGGTGCTCGTCGTCCTCCTCTTCAATTTCTTCAGTGACGTCCTCGGTGGGGGTTTCCGATTCGTTAAGTACGCTCACTGCACCAGTGTAGGTAACACCACTTTGCAAAGTGCCGTTGGTGATCACAGGCGCATTCCCGCCATCGCCATCCAGATCTCGGAAGGTAAAGACCACCGGCGCTCCACCCGTGCTGGGCGTGAGCGTGTAAATCAGGGTGGTGATGAGCTCTTCCTCATTGGGGGGCATTGGCTGCTCGTCGTCGTCGCAACCACTGAAGAAAACAAGGCTACCGAGTAGCAAAACAAAGAAAAAATAAGATGTACGCATCATTTTAATGGTATTTTGAGTTAATTTGAGACTGCAAAGATAGACTACATGTTCCACTATTGCAACAAAATCGCGATAAAATGACAAAAAGAAGAAATACGCCTACCAAAGAGGCCGTGCTCAGCTCGCTACGGGAGGCGGATAGCGCCATGAGCCACGAAATGATTGCCGATAAAATAGAAACCAAAGCCGACCGCGCTACTATCTATCGGATCCTCAACCGTTTTTGCGAAGATGGCCTCATCCACCGCATCGTGGCAGATGACGGCAAGCAGTATTTTGCCCTTTGCTCGGATTGCGAACTCCACGATCATCAACACGATCATTTTCACTTTCGCTGCTTGGCTTGCGAAAAGCTGGAGTGCCTGGAACAAACCGTGAAGGTTCAACTCCCCCATGGCTACACCCAAGCCAACGTGAACGTAGTGATTTCTGGCTATTGCGCCGATTGTCCCCCAAAAAATGCCTTGTCATGAGTGCACCTTCCCCCTCGGTTGCCATTATTGGCGCTGGCTGCAGCGGCATCACGGCTCTGAAACATTGTTTGGCTGTTGGGCTCACGCAGGCGCAGTGTTTTGAACAGAATAGCCAGGTGGGTGGCAACTGGATATTTTCCCAAGAAGAAGGACATAGTAGTGTTTGCGAGACTACCCACATCATTTCTTCCAAGAAAATGAGTGAATACCGCGACTTCCCCATGCCCGACCACTATCCCGATTACCCCAGCCACCGTCAGGTACTCGACTACTTCCAGTCCTATGCCGAGCACTTCCATCTGCTACCGCACATCCGTTTCAATACCCGCGTTGAGAAAGCGGAAAAACAAGCCGATGAGCGCTGGCTGCTTACGCTGGACGATGACCAAAGCCTTTTTTTCGATTACCTGGTCGTCGCCAATGGCCACCACAATGCCCCTAGGCACCCTGAAGATATTCGCAGCGCCTTCACCGGCCGCTATCTACACAGCCACCACTACAAAACCAACCGAAGCTTCCAAGACGAACGGGTGCTGGTGGTGGGCGGCGGCAATTCCGCCTGCGACTGCGCCGTTGAAATCAGCCGCGTGGCCAAAGACGTGGATATTTCTATCCGCCGACCGCGCTACATCATTCCTAAATTCTTCCTCGGCCAGCCCACCGATACTTTCAACAAAGGTCTTATCACCCTACTGCCCGATTTCCTGGCCGAGCCCCTCCGCAAGCTCAGCCTCCGCATACAGATAGGAAGGTACCGCGACTACGGCCTAGAAGAACCCAGCACGCCCGTCACGGCCATTCATCCCACGCTCAACTCCGAACTGCTCTACAAAATTCGCCACGGCAAAGTGACCCCCCGAAAAGGCATCGCCAAAATAGCTGGGCAAACCGTCCACTTCACCGATAGCAGCCAAGCTACCTACGATACCCTCGTGGCGGCCACGGGCTACCGCATCGCCACGCCTTTCTTCGATAAGGCCTTCATCAACTACGAAGAAGTGGATCGCCTCCCGCTCTGGCTGCGGATGTTCCACCCCGAGCACCCATCCCTGATTTTTGTCGGGCTTTTCCAACCACAGGGCGCCATTTGGCCCTACAGCGACTACCAAGCCGAACTCGCCGCCCACTACATCCAAGGCAATTACCAACTCCCCGACC
>DAITME010000027.1:46326-47635 GCA_036835305.1 Lewinella sp. | reverse complement strand
ACCCCGTCCTCCATCCCACCCAACTTCCTAGCTTGATGGTCTCTTATCCGGCTTGTATAGCGCGTTCGCCTTTGATGGAAGGGCTAGAGGGAGGGGAGTGCTTGGCGGATGGCTATGCCTTGTCTGAGCTTTTGTTGGGGGAAGAGGTAGCCCCTTTGTTGGAGGAGCGGCTGATCATCACGGGGAATGGTATTTTTGATGCTTTTCCTTTTCAGGCGCTGCCCTTAGATAGTATGGGTAAGTCATATTTGGGTACTAGACATCGGATTACTTATACCGCTTCGCTGCGCTTGTTGTCGTTGATGGAGGCGCAGCAGTTGTCGCCTAAGCAAGCAGGGGTTTTGGGTTTTGCTCCCACTTTTTTTGGGTTACTTGGAGACGAGGCTTCCCTGGCGCAACAACGGCAGCTGGGCGGGCTGCTTTCTGCCAATGAGGAAGAGCTACGGGGTATTGCCAAACTAGCGAGGGGGCGGTATTTTTATGGTGAAGAGGCTACGAAGCAGCAGTTTTTTGAGCAAGCGGCGAACTACGGGCTCCTACATCTAGCTACGCACGCCAAAGCAGACCCGAATGATGGCCGGGAAAATATCTTCCTATTAGGCGATGGGGAGGGCGGTTTTGCACCGATCTATGCTGAGGATTTGCGAAAACTCCGCCTACAAACGCACTTAGTCTGCCTGAGTGCCTGCGAAACGGGGCTGGGCAGCCAGCACCTCACGGAGGGAACCATTGGTTTTACCCATGCTTTCGCAGCAGCTGGTGCCAAAAGCATCGTTGGCAGTCACTGGACAGTGGAGGATCAGTCGGCCGCCGAGATCATGCAGCTATTTTATGCTCACCTCCAAGCAGGCAAGGCCAAGGATGAAGCCCTTCGGCTTGCACAAATTGATTTCAGACAGCGCCATGCCGCCACTTACCGCGACCATCCCTACTACTGGGCGCCTTTCAGCGTGTATGGCGATGCCAGCCCCTTACAACTCAGCCGTGCAGCCGCCTACCCTCAAGTGCTGTGGGTACTACTACCGCTAGCTGCTGCTGCACTTTTCTGGTTTCAGCGCCGAAATAGGCAGCGAGCGGCTGCCTAGCGATTGGATGGAGTCCTTGGTGTCAAGGGGTAGGCTAGGTGGTTGTATATGCTGGTAAAAAGCATGGCTTTATAAAAGAAACATGGCTCCTGCATTTTTGCCTTCAGCTATCCGTGGCTTTCATTTTGTGGGCATACATATACATCCATACGGACACCTATACGGGCACGGCGGTACGCGTGCGCTGGCTTTCGCCCCACTGAAACCCATACGGGCACGGCCCA
>DAITME010000027.1:0-46226 GCA_036835305.1 Lewinella sp. | reverse complement strand
CCCATACGGGCACGGCCCAGGCGGGTTTACAGACGGGCACTAGGTGCAGGAGCCATGTTTTCTAACAGGAGCAAGGCTTCCGAGACGTGGTGACGCTGAGAGCTGCCACCGAATTTATTCAGCGATCTGATTTTAGTTTTGTAGCTTTGTAAATTAGCTTAGGGTCTAACTTCGCTGCTGTTTGGAGCTTGATCGCTGGGCTGTGTTTAAACCACAATTTTCCGTGCGGTATGCGGCAATTTTTCCCTGCTAAGGTCTTACTTTTTGGCGAGCACCGTGTTTTACGGGGGGCTTCGGCGCTGGCGGTGCCTTATCACGGCCTCGGCGCTAGCTGGTGTTTTGGGCAAGGCAGTGATCAAGTACTCCTAGATTTTGCGGCCTATTTAATACGGGAAATGCCGGCGGAGCAGATCAATAAAACCCAGTTGACGCAGGATTTGGAGCTGGGTCTTCGGCTCTCTACGACTATTCCTTTTGGCTATGGACTGGGAAGTTCTGGTACGGTCTGCGCGGCTTTTTGGGATCGCTACGGCACCGTGGCCGAGCAGCTATGCGATATTCGTACCTTGCAGCAGGTTTTGGCTCGGATGGAGTCGTTTTTTCATGGGCAAAGCTCCGGAATAGACCCCTTGGTGAGCTATATGGATCGGCCCCTGAGGATGATTCCTCAGCACAGCCCAGAGTTCTGTTTGCTAGGGAGTGGTTGGCAGCAGTATTTTTTTCTACTAGATACCGCTTTGCCAAGGCAGTCGGAGCCGCTTATTCGGCAATTTGTCACTCAATTCGACCGAGATAGCCACTGGAGAGCGGAGGTGGAAGCACACTGGGGTAGCGCCGACAGCCAGTGCCAAGAAGCATTGCTAGCGGGTGACTTCAACGCGCTGGATGCAAGCTTTAGAGCGCTCAGCGAAGCACAGCTGGCATTGGTGCCTTTTCTTGTTCCAAAAAAGTTGCAAGCGCTTTGTTTGGGCGACTCCTACGCGCTGAAAGTTTGCGGCGCCGGTGGGGGGGGATATATGTTGGGTTGGACGAACAATTGGCAACAAACGCAAGTTGAACTGGGGGGGTGGCGCTTACGTACCTTCTGAGGGCAACAAAATGTTGTTTTTGTGACCACAAAAAAGATATTAGAGCCCCACAATACTCATTTTGTACGCAAAAAGATTTCAAAAATACAAAAGTGAACTTTTTGTATAGAAAATTATACAAAAAGTTGCTAATTAAAAACAAGTCGTTTATATTTGCATCATAAAAGAACAAAAACAGCAAAACAATGGATCAAACCAAGGATAAAGCAGCCAAGTTAAAAGCGCTGCAGCTTACGATGGATCGTTTGGAGAAGTCGTATGGCAAAGGAACCGTCATGCGCTTAGGTGAAAGCCAAATTGCTCATGTAGAAGTGATACCAACAGGCTCGCTGAGCTTGGATGTGGCCCTGGGGATTGGTGGGCTACCACGTGGCCGGGTAGTAGAGATTTATGGACCAGAATCTTCGGGTAAAACTACACTAGCGATTCATGCGATTGCAGAGTGCCAGAAGCTAGGCGGGATAGCAGCCATTATTGATGCGGAGCATGCTTTCGATCGTTTTTATGCAGCGGGCCTGGGTGTGGATACCGAGAACTTACTGATTTCGCAGCCGGATAATGGCGAGCAAGCCCTGGAAATTGCTGAAAACCTGATTCGTTCTGGGGCAATTGATATTCTAGTGATTGACTCTGTAGCGGCGTTGGTGCCCAGAGCGGAGATCGAGGGAGAGATGGGCGATAGCAAAGTTGGCCTTCAGGCACGTTTGATGTCGCAAGCGCTACGCAAGCTCACGGGCACCATCAGTAAAACTGGTTGTTGCTGTATTTTTATCAATCAGCTGCGGGAAAAAATTGGAGTTATGTTCGGCAACCCCGAAACGACTACGGGCGGTAATGCGCTGAAATTTTACGCTTCTGTGCGTTTAGATATCCGCCGTTCCGGCTCGGCTATCAAAGACAAGGAAGGCAATGTAATGGGCAACCATGTAAAAGTGAAGGTAGCGAAAAATAAACTGGCACCTCCATTCCGCGTAGCGGAGTTCGATATTATGTACGGCGAAGGGGTTTCCAAATCCGGCGAGATAGTTGATCTCGGGGTAGATACAGATATTATCCAAAAAAGTGGTGCTTGGTATGCTTACGACGGTGCTAAAATTGCCCAAGGCCGGGAGGCAGCGAAACAATTTATGCTGGATAACCCAGAAGTAGCCGAAGTGGTGGAACAAAAAATCAAAGCCAAGCTGATGGGGCTAGACGGGGATATACCCGAAGCGGCAAAAGCTAAACTAAAAGCAAGTGCCTCAGATGAGGACTAATAAAAATGGGGATGCTGATTCAGTATCCCCTTTTCTATTCTCTACTCTACTTTCCACTGAAAGTCATCGATTAATTGTTGTATATCTGCCACAACGTATTGCACGATGGGGCGCATACTATCCGGCCGCGATTTGGTATTGAAATAGAGAGCCGCCCGCACAAAATGCTGGGTGCTATCTGTTAGGAAAAACTGATAGGGGCTCGCGGCCGGGCCATTCACTTCGAATGCCATCCCGCCTAGCTTGCCAGCTCGGTCTATCCGATATTCTACGATATTACTAGCGCGCTTATTGTGAAAGCCAACTAGTTCGAAGGCCTGATCGCGCCTCGTTTCCCAATCTTCTCTGCCGTTGATGGGGTAATATGAAAAGTGGAGCCGGCCGTCGAAATCTGGGAGGTAGAGATCAAACCAGCATGGATGGGTGGGAGCCTCATCAAAGTATAGTTCCTTTTGCTCCACTTGCCCATAATCGGGGAAGCGAAAGGTGAAAGGGCAATCCAAGGGGCTGAACTGGCTGGGTATTCTTTCAGGGTAGAGTACCCTAGGGAAGGAGCGGGGCTTCGGCACAGGAATGGCTTCGCTGCTACAAGCCAAGAGCATGAAAAGCGAAGAAAAGAGAAGTACAATACCTAGAATTTTCATAAGCTAAAAACGCAGCGACTACTGCTTTATTTTTGAAGCAATCAGCGGAGCTTACAGCTTTTCTGGTAAGGTGATGAGGATTTCTTTTACTCTTCGGTTGTCGAGCGAAATTACCTTAAAGCGATAGGGTTCGTGAATGATTTCTTGTTCTACTTCTGGGAAGCCACTCTGCATTTCCAATAGCAAACCGGCAAAGGATTCGTACTCCCCTTTTACTTCATCGAAGGTGTTGGTGGGGATATTGACAATGCGGCAGACATCGTTGAGCAGCGTTTTGCCATCAAAAATATAGTTGTAATCATCTACTTTCTGATATACAATTTCTTCCTCATCGTCAAATTCGTCGTGTAGCTCGCCAATTACCTCCTCCATGATATCTTCCAGGGTTACCAAGCCTTCGCTGCCGCCATATTCATCAATTACGATGGCCATATGTGTTTTGTCGCGTTGAAAGTCGCGGAGTAGATCACTGATTTTCTTACTCTCTGGTATGAATAGTACTTCCCGTCTCACCAGGCTGTTCCAGTCGAAATCAGCGGGTTCTTGAAGGTAGCCTAAGAGGTCTTTGGCGTATAGGATACCCTTTACTTTGTCAAGGTCTTCGTCATAAACGGGAATGCGGCTGTATCCACTTTCTCTTACTACCGCTAGTAGCTCGTGATAATTGATCTTTTGATCCACGGCCGTTACATCCATACGAGCGCGCATGATTTGCCGAACGGTTACATCACTGAATTGCACGATCCGTTTGAGGATAGCCACGTTTTGGCTGCTGTGCTGCCCGTCCTCAGCACTGTTGACCGTTAGCTCAATGGCAGAGTCTATCTCTTCTTTGCTAGCCGCAGACACATCGAGACTGGTGGACTCTAATTTTCTTTCTATCACGGCAGTACCTTCTACCAGCAAAAAAGCTAAGGGATGGGTAAAACGCATAAAAATTTGTAGCGCAGGCGCCACGACTCTAGCTAGTTTTACGCGGTTGTAGCGCGCATAAATCTTGGGTGCTACTTCGCCGAACAAGACAAGCAGAAAGGTAACTCCTATTATCGTAATGCTAAAACTGATAAGGTTGCTTAGGCTACTGGCGGGCCACCGACCAAGCAGACCAAAGAGTCCTTGAAGTTGGCTAGCCCAGTAGTCGAAAATACTAGCAGGCAAAACTCGGTTTAAGAAAAAATCCGATAGCAGGACGATGGCAATATTGACCAGATTGTTGGCAATCAGGATGGCTGCTAGGAGATAGCTCGGTTTTTCTTTCAACGTTAGGATGCGCTTGGCAATTTCCGAGTTTTCCTGTTCTAAATCCTCGGTATCCTTGGGCGTAAGCGAGAAGAAGGCCACTTCGGAGCCGGAAATGAGCGCCGAGAGCATCAACAGGCAACAAATGCCCAGAATACTCAGCAGAATACTACCCAGTGGCATGGCGAGCACTAAATGTAGGCCGCCTAAAATAGGTATGGGGTCTCCTGTATCCAATATAGTTGAAATTGGTATTGTGTGGTTGAGGATTGGGGAATTATCGCCTAAAAGGGCAGATCATCCTCTGCGGTAGGGGCTGTATCCCCCGATTCGTTCGAAGTAGCAGGCCCATTGTTATCCTTTGTGCTCAGGCCACTATACGAGGAAGTAGCTCCGATGTAGGCGGGCTCTTCGTCTGGGAAATTACTCATATCGTTGTTTCGATCCTCTCGCCGGCCCATGAGTCGGTAGGTATTGGCTACTACTTCCGTAGTTTTTCGTTTGTTGCCGCTTTGGTCGTCCCACGAGCGATGGGTTAGTTTACCCTCTATATAAATTTGGGCACCTGTTTTGAGTTGCTTTTGCGCACGTTCTGCCATGCTGCGCCACATGATCACGTCGTGCCACTCGGTTTGGGTTTGCCATTCTCCGTTTTTATCTTGATAGTTCTCGTTGGTGGCCACTCGTAGTTTGGCCACCATCGCACCGTTTTCCAGCGTTCTTATTTCGGGGTCTGCCCCGAGATTACCTATTAAAATTACTTTGTTAATCATTTGCTTCGTTTTTTGCTCGGAATGAGTTCTAGAGTAAAGTTAAGGTTTTATCATCCAGATAATCTCTAATGATCTTCGGGAAGGCAAAGGTATGCACCTCATTGCTATGGCAAAGTACGGTGTTTTTAGGCAGATTCGGAAATGTGTTGGCCTCAAACTCATAAAAATAGGCCGTAATTTCTTGGTGGGTAAGCTGTTGCTTACGGGGCGTAGCAATTCTTAGCAATTGGATCGATTGCTGGGGTAGCCAGCTAGGCCACTGCGGAGCCGATAATAGGGAGCGTTCGTCGCTCAAGGCTTGTTCGTTTTCCAAGAGCGGAAACTGGTATAAATCCCCCCAAATATCGGAAGTGCCGCGTTTTTCAATAAGGGTCATACCTTGAGGTAGGCGAAGTATTAGAAAATGGAAGTAGCGTTTGCGCTTTTGTAGTTTTTTAGATTTTATGGGCAGCTCGGCCACGGTTCCGGCAGCGAGGGCAGCACAGTGGCTGGCAAGTGGGCACTGTGCGCAAAGCGGCTTCTGAGGACTACAAACCATGGCGCCAAAGTCCATAATTGCTTGGTTATACCGCGCGGGAGCTTGCGCTCCCAAAGCTTGACTGGCGAGGGAGGCGTAGTGTTTTTTTGCTGCAGCCGTATCGATAGGGCTATGATCGTTGGTATATCTGGCTAAAACCCGATATACATTGCCATCCAACACGGCCTGGGGAAGGTCGAAAGCAAAAGAGGCAATGGCCGCAGCGGTGTAGCTACCAACACCAGGGAGTTGGAGGAGCCCCTCGTAGGTCTTGGGGAACTGCCCTTGGTAGTCGTGATGCACAAGTCGGGCGGCTTTGAGTAGATTTCGGGCTCTGGAGTAATACCCCAGTCCTTCCCAAAGCTTCATTACTTCCTCATCATCTGCTTGCGCCAAATCGCTTAAACGGGGATAGGCCGCTTTGAAGCGCTCAAAGTAAGGTAAGCCTTGTTCTACTCTAGTTTGTTGTAGGATGATTTCACTGAGCCATATATAATAGGGGTTTTTCTCTTCTTTCCAGGGCATCACGCGCCGCTCGGGACGATACCACCGCAGTAGGGCTGTAGAGAAGAATGACCAATCTGTGGAGGGCAAAGACATCATATTGCTGAAAAAGGAGGACTTATCTGCCCTGCCAGCTGGCATAATCTTTTGCAAAATAGCTGATGATCGCATCCGCACCAGCCCGATGGATGCTCAGGAGGCTTTCTGTTGCGGCTTGCTCGTATTGCAGCCAGCCTTTTTCTACAGCCGCTAGCAGCATCGCACACTCGCCGCTAACGTGGTAGGCTGCAATGGGCAGGTCTTGATTTTGCCGTAGGCGCAGGATGATATCAAGGTAATTTAAAGCGGGCTTCACCATGAGGTAGTCGGCACCCTCGGCAGCATCTAGGGCCGCTTCGATGAGTGCTTCCCGCGCATTGGCCGGATCCATCTGATAGGTCTTTTTATCGCTGGGTATGTTGGCATCTTCACGGGGAGCACTGTCTAAAGCATCGCGGAAAGGGCCATAAAAGGCACTGGCATATTTGGCGGTGTAGCTCATGATGCCTGTATCGATGTAGTTAGCAGCATCCAAGGCTTGCCGCATGGCCGCCACGCGGCCGTCCATCATGTCGCTGGGGCCTAGGATATCAAAGCCTGCCTGCGCTTGCAACACGGCCATTTTGGCTAGTAGCGGTAAGGTGGACTCGTTGTCGATTTTTCCGTTTATCACGAGGCCATCGTGCCCATCTGTGCTGTAGGGGTCTAGCGCTACATCACTGATGAGACACACTTCCGGGAAAGTCGATTTTATCCGCTGAGCAGCCAGCAAATAAAAATTATCCTCCTGCAAGCCATAGGTCGCTGTTTTATCTTTGTTGGCTGCCGGCACCGCCGGGAACATGATGAAACTGCGTAGCCCCAGCGTTAGGCAGGTTTCTATCTCCTTCAAAGCTTCATCTATACCCAAGCGATAAGTGCCGGGTAAGCTGGTCACAGCCAGCCGCTGATGCGGCGTGGGCAAAAGGAAAATAGGCTGTACGAGCTGGTCCACCGAGAGTTTGGTCTCTCGAACAAGGCCTCTCACCGCAGCAGAAACGCGGCGGCGTCTAGGGCGAATGGCTTGGGAGGATGATGATGACATATTGTTCAGACTTGGTTATTCAAAAAGAAAATGTAAGTAGGTTGCGGTGGCTGGCTTTGCGGTGGTACGCTCGTAGCTGTTTTGGCACCTTGTGCAGGAGCAAGGCATATTTTTTTGAGCCATGCTTGCTATCAACGGCATCGAAACTGCGGATATATTTTAGCAAAACACGGCTCTTAAAAGTGGAGTCTTTGCTCCTGCGCGAGCAACGAGTCTATGCGTGCGTGCCTACAAGCTGGAACGGTTCTTTTGGGGCAGTGTACTATTCTTGCTTGGTTTTTTTATTATCATTTTTCCTAGGCACCGGATCGTAGCCAAAACTGCCCCACGGATGGCAGCTGCCGATCCGCTTGATAGCCAGCCAGCTACCTTTAAATATACCCCATTCCTCGATGGCTTCTATGGCATAATGGGAACAAGTGGGCTGGTAACGGCACTTGTTTTTACCCAGTAAGGGAGAAATTCCTAACTGATAGAAGCGAATGGGTAGGGTGAAAATTTTCTTGAGCATGCCGAGGAAACAAAAAAAATATCGAAAAGGATGTGACCTAGTTTGGAAACAGCGTCTCAAGGTAAATTTTAGTGATCTGCTTAACACTAGCATAGCGAGAACAACACACACTCAGTTATTAAATAAAAAGCCTCGATAATCCCACGAATCCCAATGGTCTTCCCTTAGTTTTTTCGGATGTTTTCTTTTGACAAGTGCCCTTTTGACAAACTCCCTTTTGACAAGCGCCTGCTTTCACAGGCAAGTGAAGTCCCAGAAACATGTATGCCTCAGAGCCACGTTATCCTGAGTTTGGCAAGCGGCCTGGCCTGAGAGGGTCAGGCCGCTTTTTTTTGGCTCAGACTAGAGGTTGACTCTTCCATAGCGCACGCCATCATCGTAGCGCACTACAAAGGCTGCGGGGAAGCCGTTGCGCTGAATATCGTCAAGGGCTTGTCTGGCGGCATTATCGGAAGTATAAGTGCCGATGGTTACTCTACTCAGATTGCTGCCAGGAATATCTTCTGCCGCTAGATCGCCGAAAGCTCTAACAGCCTGATATTGTCCGGCATTAGGATCGAATTCCTGCACAGCACTAATTTGTATTTTGTAGTAGCGTCCGCTTGGATTTTGGGCAGCGTCGGCTTGGGTCGTAGCGGGAGAGGGGGGGAGGTCGGAATTTGGCGTATTGCCGGGCTTTGTATTGGGGTAGCTTCCTGCGGCAGGGTAGCTAGGTCTCGCTGTGCCAGGGTCTGGGTAATCGGGTGTGTTGGTAGGAGGGGGCGCGTCCGTGGTGGCGGTTAAGAGGAACAGGGGCTGGCCGTAGGTGCTTACTCCTTCTTGGTCGGTGGTGAAAGTATAGTTAGCCGCTTGGTAACCGGCTTTGTTTACTTCCACCCGGAAGCGTTGGTTCGGGATGAGTTCGAAGAGGTAGGTGCCAGAGGGGAAGTTCTTTTGAACCAAGCGCTCTTCTGTACCATCAGGGTAAATTTGGTACAGTGTTACGAGGATATTATCTAACTGGAGACCAGCTTGGTTGTCGTAGGCGGTGGCTTTTAGGCGGATGGTTCCTGCTTGAAGATTAATTTGGAAAATATCCGTTTCAGTGGTGTTGTTTTTGACACCGCCAAAAGGCCGGTTGCTGCTTAGGTAAGCGTTGCCATCACCCTTTCTATCTACAACGAAGCCATAGTCGTCGGCTGGTGAGTTGATGGGGATTCCCAGATTTTCTGGCCTAGCCCAATTGATTTCCTGCCCGCTGGCCTTGAAGACGTCTAGCCCTCCAAGGCTTGGGTGGCCATTACTGGAGAAGTAGAGCGCCAGCGCTTCGTTGTCGTAGTAAGCGCTCCGCTCATCGGCAATGGTGTTGATGGCAGGGCCTAGATTGGTAGGGTAGGAGAAATCTCCGCTGCTTAAGCCAAGGTTTCGGGCAACGTACCAAATGTCTAGTCCGCCGCGTCCACCTTCGCGGTTGCTACTGAAGTAGAGAATTTCGCGACCATTGATGACGGCGGCATGGGGGTCGAGGTTGTTGGTGCCGCTACTATTGATGTATTCAGGTAGTGCTGTCGGTTGGCTCCAGCCGCTGCCGCTGCGTTGGCTTAGGAAAATTTCGCAACGCGCATCAGCATCTTTGGCTGGCAAACCGCTGCAGATGGTGAAGTAAAAACGTTGGCCATCTGGGCTGATACTGCCCCCGCCAAATTGCCCTTCGGCAATTACAGGGAAGCCTTGTGGAGCGGAGGCTTTGGACCATTCGCGACCTTGTTGGCGGCTTTCGTAGAGGCGGCCTTGACCGCCGCGACTGCTGCTAAAATAGACTTGACCAAGGTCAACGGGTATAGGGCTATACTCATCTGCTTCACTATTGATGCCATCGCCAGGCCGGGTGATGCTGAGTGCCCCGCTTCTCCCTGCCTGTTGCTGCGCTAGCTCGATTCCTGCTAGTTCAACGGCTACCAGCTCTTCTATGATGGGCCGGTCACTTTCATTATAGCCTTCCAGAAAACGAGCTAGGCTGCGCTGCGCGCGGTCGTACTGGCCGTCTTGTTTTAGTAAACGCCCCAGCTTTAATCCAGCCAAAGGATAAGCGTCGGAGTAGGGGAGCAAGAACTGGTAGGCATCGGCAGCGTTACGGTAATCTTTTATGCCCGCATATAGGTCTGCTGAGGTATGGAGGTAAGCCACTTTTTTGGGGTTTTTGTCCCATACCGCACGGTAAAGCGCTGCAGCGCTACTGGTTTCGCCAGCGGCCTCAGCTGCTTGTGCGGCTTTCAGTATTTTTTTCCAAGAGAGCTGGGCAACGGCAGCGTCTTCTACCTTGGATGGGGCAGTGGGGGTGTTTGTGCCGGGCCGGCTAGCGCAAGCCAGCAGGAAAGATAATAGAAAAAGTATGGTAGATATGCGTATAGCCATTGGGAGGTATAGGTTTTTGAAAGCGGAAGAACAAGTCGTAATTCAGCACTGCGCTACGAGCTTGGACTTGATTTTCCCTGAAAATGAAGATTTATCCCAGTAATAACGCCGCTTGTAACTACTCTGGTGCGGCAAGATAGGGCTAAAGTAGTGGTTTTTCTTGATTTTTATTGTATTGTCCGCCTCAATAAATTACAACTTCTCAAGCAGCTCCCGCACAACGCTGGCATAATGCTGGTGCTCTAGTCGAAGCACCTTAGCCGCTATATCGCTGGCGTCGTCTGTTGGGTCGATACGTACTTGATCTTGAAAAATGATATTTCCATCATCATATTTTTCATTGACGTAGTGAATAGTGATACCACTGGCGGCTTCGCCAGCTGCTTTTACGGCTTTGTGGACGTGCTGCCCGTGCATACCTTTTCCACCAAATTTAGGTAGTAAAGCCGGGTGTATATTCACTATCCGCTCGGGGTAGGCCTGTACAAGATAGGGCGGGATGAGCCAGAGGAAACCGGCCAGGACGATAAGATCTACGCCAAATTCTTCCAGTACTTCCAGTACTTGCCTAGTTTCTTGGAATGTTTTTCTTTCCAGCACCAGCGTGGGAATCTGGCGCTCCGAGGCCATGAGCAAGGCAGGAGCATCGGGCTTATTGCTTACTAGAAGCACTACCTTTATGGTAGGATCTTCCGCAAAAGTATCGATCATTACGCGGGCGTTGCTACCCGTCCCACTTACAAAGATGGCCAGGTGTTTTTCCATTAGGCGATGGCTTTTATTCTTCTGGCCACAAAGATGGCTACAATACTCATGAAAATGGCGAAGTACCCCACAAGTTCATAGTTGAGCAGGCGGCCATCAGCATCTTCCACAATAATGAGACCAGCCATAAAGCTACTGGCGAATAAGGCCAACTCGTTGAATGACTGCCGGATACTCATAAAACTGCCTCGGCTTTCAGGCTTCACCACACTGGTGATCATGGTGGTGGCAGGTACGTTCCGACCGCTAGAAGCTACAAAGTAGGACGAGGTAACGAGTAGGGCAAGCGGTATAGAGACGGCGCCCAAAGTAGTGATGGCATAAATAGAGAAAAGGGCTAGTATGGAGGCCAAACTAAAGACTTCCAAGCGGCCGTAACGATCTGCTAGCTTTCCAAAGAGTGGTAGCAAGACTACGGTGAGCGCTCCGCCCACTGCGTAGATAAGGCCTACTTGCTTATCGCCAAAGCCTACATTGAGCTGCATATACGGAGCTATAAAGGGGATGATGGTAAAGTGTCCTAGCATCAAAACGATGGTAAAGAGTAGCGCGGCCCGTTGGTTGGCATCTTTAAATATTCTACTAAAGGCCTCTAAAGGTGAGGCATGTATGCGGCGGCGGAGGCCGTGGGGGGTAGCCTGACCAGCAGCAGTAGGACTGCCCATACCGTTGGATGGGCTTGCTGGCTCAGATAAGTGCCCCACCAGTGGGGGGATGATAAAAGGGATCGCAAGCAGGAAAAAGAAAGAAAGGGCCGCTACGATAATGAAAGGCATTTGCCAACCATAATCAGCGGCTATATATATACCAGCGGGCACACCCACGACGGAGGCTGCACTGAAGGCTGTCATTACCCAACCCATGGCTGTTGCCCGCCTTTCCAAAGGAATCACATCCCCAATGATAGCTAAGATGAGCGCACCCAGCGTGCCTCCAAAAGCGCCCGTTAGCCCTCGGAAAATCAAGAAATAATAGTAGCTGGGCACAAAAGCGCAAGCTAAAGTACCCAAAATGAATCCGCTGAAGAGGAAAAGAAGCGCCGAGCGCCGATCAAAGCGATCTATGTAAGCAGTACTCACCAAACTACCTAGGAATGCCATACCTGCATAGACGGACACGATGCGGCTGAACTGTCCGGCACTTATATCAAAACTGGCCATCAGGGTTTTACCTAAAGGCATGATGATCATAAAATCAATGATGTGGCAAAACTGTATGACGGCTAGAATAACGAGTAGCTGGCGTTCATTTTTCATCCTTTGCGATGCTTTGGCAAATCTCTATTAAAACACCGCAAGTGGAACGGGGATGGAGGAAACAAATGAGCTTATTGTCAGCTCCCAGTTGCGGCTGATCATTCAACAACTCGAAACCATCAGCGGCTAGACGGCGCATTTCTGCTTCGATGTCATCCACCTCAAAGGCAAGATGATGTAGGCCGCTGCCGCGCTTTCCGATGTACTTTTCAATGGGGTTTCCTGGCCGACTACCGGCCACCAACTCTATTTTGGCATCCGCAGCGAGCGCACGCAGGAAAGAAGTATTTACGCCTTGTTCAATTACTTCCTCTATTTTGTAGTGCTCCCGCCCCAGCAAACGGGCAAAAAGATCGTTGGCTGCCGCCAGCTCGCTTACGGCAATTCCTACGTGGTCTAATCTCATGGTCTGATAAGTCTATGGACTAGGCTAACAAAAGAGGCCGAGAGGTGGTTGCGACCGAAAGTAAGTTGAGCGCTATTGGTAGCGACTGAAGATAGTCGCCGAGTTGTGACCACCGAAGCCAAAAGTGTTACTCAGGGCATACCGAACTTCCTTCTTATGTGCCTCGTTGAAGGTGAGCTGTAGCTTGGGATCTATGGCCGGATCATCTGTAAAATGGTTGATAGTAGGCGGAATAAAGTTGTGCTGAATGGCCAAGATGCAAGCAATGGCTTCTATGGCTGCTGCGGCCCCCAGCAAGTGTCCGGTCATACTCTTAGTAGAGCTGATGTGCAGATCGTAGGCTGCCTCCCCAAAGGCCAATTGTATAGCTTTTAGCTCGGCTACATCGCCTAAGGGAGTTGAGGTGCCGTGGGTGTTGATGTAGTCGATATCGCTTGGCTTCAGACCAGCATATTTCATAGCATTTCCCATAACTGCCTTGGCACCCAAGCCCTCCGGGTGAGGAGCAGATATATGGTAGGCATCGCTGGAGGCCGCGTAGCCTACTAGCTCTGCTAAGATGTTTGCTCCGCGCGCCAGCGCATGGTCGAGGCTTTCCAGAACGATAGCACCAGCGCCTTCACCCAGCACAAAACCGTCTCTTTCTGCATCGTAGGGGCGGCTGGCAGTGAGGGGATCGTCGTTGCGGGTAGAAAGCGCCTTCATGGAATTGAAACCACCAATAGAGGTTTTACATATAACACCTTCCGAGCCTCCAGTAACCATCACGTCTGCTCTACCAAGGCGAATGTCGTCAGCCGCAGCCCCCAGCGCATGCCCCGCCGAAGCACAAGCAGACACGGTGGCGTAGCTAGGCCCCCGGAGATTAAATTTCATAGAGATATGCCCCGCACCCATATTGGCGATCATCCTAGGGATCATAAAAGGATTGTAGCGCGGTGTACCATTGCCTGTGGCAAAATCGCTGATCTCGGCCTCCAAGGTTTGTAGCCCACCAATGCCGCTCGCCCAGATGGTGCCTGCGCGGTCAGGGTCGAAAGCGCCTTCACCAGCCAAGCCTGCCATTGTTAGCGCCTCCTGCGCAGAGATGAGCGCCAAAATACAGTAACGATCAAGACGCTTAACTTCTTTCCTATCCAAATATCGCTCCGGATCGAAATCTTTGAGCTCGCAGGCAAACTGCGTCTTGAAATCCGCAGCATCAAACTGCGTGATAGGGCCAGCACCGCTGCGGCCAGCTTGTAAACCCAACAGATACTCATCGGCGGAATTACCGATAGGCGTGAGGGCACCAATTCCTGTAACGACTACACGTTGCATGTACAATGAATTTGTCGTGAGCTACCACTATATCCACCCCAAATCAAGCAGACTCGAGATAGACCTTCAAAAAAAGTGCCGCCTGTCTATTCGTCCACCTACCTAATAGACGGGCTGAAATGACAGGCGGCAGTGTGCAGTAGAACCAACCAAAAGGCTAGCCTACGCTGCTCTCCAGATAGTCAATCGCCTGACCGACCGTTTGGATGTTTTCGGCTTGTTCGTCTGGAATGCTGACGTCAAACTCCTTTTCGAACTCCATAATAAGTTCTACGGTATCAAGTGAATCTGCACCCAAATCGTTTTGGAAACTTGCCTCCCGTGTTACCTCAGCCTCGTCCACGCCGAGTTTGTCCACGATGATTTGTTTCACTTTTTCTTCGATGTTAGCCATTGTCTGTTCGTTTTTTTTGATGAACAATTGCGCCGCAAAGAAAGCTAGTATTCCGTTCTCAAGCAAGTTTTATTCCAAAATATAAGCTCAAGAGACACTTTTACTACTAAAAATGAGGCATTACGCCCTTTCTGAGACGCTATTTATTAAAAAAGGTACGGCTAGTTTTCCCATCCAGCCTCCCTTGACTACATAAAATTTCCCCTCCTTGGAATACCAAAACAGCTTTTTACGCCCTAAGTTGAAAATGAAAATGCCCAAACTTGGGTTATGTCGCTTAGTAAGTGTACTTTTGCCATTGAGTACAATATTGTAAAAAGTACACTAACCCACCTCCTCGATGAAAATCACAGATCACCAGAATACTAAAATTGTGGCCACGGTAGGCCCAGCATGTAGCTCCTACGAAAATTTACTAGCGCTCGTAATGGCAGGAGTGGATGTTTTTAGGCTCAATTTCTCGCATGGAACCCATGAAGACCACGGCCAGGTAATTGAGCACATCCTCAAAATACGGAAAGAAACAAAAGTGCACGTCAGCATCTTAGCCGACCTTCAAGGCCCTAAACTCCGAGTTGGTCTTATGGAAGGTGAAGGGCTCCCCCTAACGGAAGGCCAGGTCGTAACTTTTGTAAACGAAAAGTGCGTGGGCAACGCCGAGCGCGTTTACATGAGCTACCCCGAGTTTGCCCGCGATGTAAAAGTAGGCGAAAAAGTGTTGGTGGATGATGGTACTCTAGTTTTTGAGGTGATCGAAACCAATGGTATCGATACCGTCAAGCTAAAGAGCCTATATGCCGGCACACTGAAATCCAATAAAGGGGTCAACCTTCCCAATACTAAAGTGAGTCTGCCGAGTCTCACGAAGAAGGATTTGATTGATCTGGAGTACATCCTCACCCAACCTGTCAACTGGATTGCACTCTCCTTTGTGCGCCACCCTAAGGATCTGAAAGACCTCAAGGAACGCATCGATGCCGCGGGGCATTCTGCCAAGATCATCTCTAAAATAGAAAAACCAGAAGCCATCGAGCGCATCGATAAAATCATTAAGCACTCCAATGCCATCATGATCGCTCGTGGTGATTTGGGTATCGAGATGCCGATGAAACAGCTTCCAATTCTACAAAAAGAAATCATTCGGAAGTGTATCCAAAGAGCTAGGCCAGTGATTGTAGCTACTCAAATGATGGATAGCATGATCAATAACCCCTTCCCTACGCGTGCTGAAACAACCGACGTAGCCAATGCCGTCTTGGATGGTGCGGATGCCGTGATGCTCAGCGGCGAAACCAGCGTAGGGCGCCACCCCGTGAAAGTGGTAGAGGCGATGAACGAAATCATCGAAGAGGCCGAAGCCGTGTATCATCAGCGCCGACCAGACCGGCCTATTCCCAATGCCGCCAGCACAACTTTCGTGAGCGATGTGGTCTGCTCGGCTGCCGTACATGTGGCCGAAGGCGTGAAAGCAAAAGCAGTGCTTGGGATGACCGTTTCGGGCTACACCGCCTTCAAATTGTCTAGCTTTCGGCCCAACGCCAAAATTTATATCTTCTCCGACCACCGCGATATACTAGCCACGCTCAACCTCTGCTGGGGGGTTCGTTGCCACTACTATCAGGGCTTCTCCACCACCGACCAAACTATCGACGATATCATCGATATTCTTAAGCAAAGAGATCGCGTGGTGGTCGGCGATTTTGTGGTCAATACAGCTGCAATGCCTCTAGAAAAACGGCTCATGACCAATATGGTAAAGGTAACTACCGTAGAATAAAAAGGCTATTCCCCCCCCAATGGCTCCTCCCAATGGCGGTAGGGCATAGTGGGGAGAGCTTAGCTCTTGAAAGCAAACACGGCTCCCGCACATAAGTGCAATAGACTTAGTTTCCTCGTGGTTCGTCAAGGCGAAAATTTCGGTTTGTTTCGCTTGGTAGGTGGCCCAAGCGCAGGAGCTGTGTTTGCTTTTTTGAGCCATGCTTTTAAACCCGAACGGCAAGGATAGCGAAAAAATAAGGGCGCATCCCGTGTCTTGCAGGTCTTATCAATAGTTTTTTTTGCGAAAATTCGCTCAGGTGTAGTACTTTTGTCTCATTATGGCTACAAAGAGCGCCAACGAGCGAATCATACTGGGTTTGAAAGTGAAGCAGCTACGGCAGCAACAACAACTTTCTTTTGCCGCTTTGGCGCTGGAGACGGGCATGTCCGTTAGCTACCTCAACGAGATAGAAAAAGGTAAAAAATTTCCAAAACCAGACAAGATAGATCTGTTAGCGAAGGCGCTGGGTAGTAGTACCGAGCGCTTGCTGAATGGAAAGCTCGGCCGCTCCTACGAGCCAGTAGAGCAATTGTTGCGATCCAATTTCTTAAACGACTTACCGCTGGATGTTTTTGGGATCGAATTGAGTAAAATTGCCGAAATTATTGCAAGTGCGCCAGCGCAAGTAGGGGCTTTTATCTCAGCCCTGCTGGAGTTATCGCGCACCTATTCCGTTCGGGAAGAGAACTTTTATTTTGCAGCCCTTCGCGCCTACTTGGAGCTACACGAGAATTACTTCGAGGACATTGAAGAAGCTGTGGAAAAATTTTGCCGATTACAGGATATTCCCGCCGCCCGGCCTTTGCCGCCGGAAGTTTTAGGCAGGGTGTTGCGGCAGCTTTACGGGTATCATATTGTGGTGGACGGTCTGGATGCCTTTCCCGATCTGCGGCATTTGCGGGCGGTCTATCTAGCTCACTCGAAAAAGCTTCTGTTGAATAGTCGCCTAAAAACGCAACAACAGGCGTTTCAGTTTGGCAAAGAAATTGGCTTCAATGTTTTAGGAATCAGTAATCGGGCTACCACCAGTAGCATCCTTCGGGCAGCTAGCTTCGAGGAGGTGCTGAACCATAGTAAAGCCACTTATTTCAGTGTAGCACTGTTGCTGCCCTTACACGACTTTGTGCAGCGGCTGGGTGCCTTTTTCCAGTTACCAGCCTGGGACGGCAAGGCTTTTGTGCAGCTAATGCAGTATTACAATGCCTCCCCGGAGATGCTGTATCACCGCCTGACGAATGTGCTGCCCAAGTTTTTTGGAATGCCCAGGCTTTTTTTTCTGCGTTTCCTCCATGAGCCCGGGCAAAACGAATTTGTCATAGACAAAGAGCTCCACCTCAGTCAGCACCATCATCCGCACGGCAATGCACTACACGAGCATTATTGTCGCCGCTGGATTAGCCTCAGTTTGCTGAAGGACCTTGAGCGGATGCAGGCAGAAGGTATATATACCGAGCAAATTGTAAACGTACAGCGATCTCGGTACTTAGGCACGGCTGATGAGTATTTGTGTATCACACTGGCCCGGCCCGGCTATCCCTCTCCCGAGCGAAATGTGAGCCTTACCTTAGGCCTACTGATCGATGAAGATATAAAGCGGAAGATAAAATGGCTAGGGGACCCAAGCATTCAAAATCGGGAGGTGCATACGACCTGCGAGCGCTGCTCACTCACCGATTGCCAAGAGCGAAGCGCTGCCCCAAGCATTGTTAGCAGGAAGGAGCAGTACAAGCGCAGCCAGTTAGCATTGAACCAACTACAATAAGGCGTTGGTGAGGGGGCATTCTTGAGCCACCCAACAAACGTAAATAAAAAAGCCAAGCACCTGACGAGGTGCTTGGCTTTTTTATTTACCGAGCATCGGATTGCTCAGAGAGCTTATTACTCAAGCTTGAACTTCACAGGCAGGTTGAACTGTACCCGTACGTTGCGTCCGCCTTGTTGTCCGGGAATCCATTTGATGCCTTGTTGGTTCATCAGTTCTACCACGCGCAGGGCTTCTTCCCCTGTTTTAGCACCGGGGTTGCGAACAACTTTGGCATCAGTTACGGAGCCGTCTTTCTCGACTACGAAACTCACTACTGCCATGCCTTCCACACCGTTCTCACGGGCAATGGCGGGATATTTTATGTTGCCGTAGATAAACTCTAGCAGTTTTTTCTGAGCACATTCTTTCTTCTCCTCTGCATTGCTGATATTCTCGCAACCAGGGAACATGGGCATCTGCTCTACCACCTTGAAGATTTCCTCCACTTTGGGTGCTGGGGGTGGCGGCGGTGGGGGAGGGGGAGGGGGTGCATCGGGCTTCACGACTGGAGGTGGCTCGTTATTGGCCATATCTTGGTCGGCCGTCATATCCTCGAACTTAGGCGGATCTTCTTCAATAAGTTCCTCTTCTGGTACTTCCTCAATCACCGGCGGTGGGGGTGGGGGAGGCGGGGGAGGTGGCTCGGCCGTGCGAGGTGGTTCTACTTCAATTTCCTCTTCTAGTTCCAGAGAATACTGAGAGACATCCACCACTGTTTCGTATTGCGTCCAGCCAAATGCTAGGAGCGATAGACCCACTGAAAGTGCCAGCCCGAAATTAAAAAAAGTGGTACTGAGACCGAAGACGTTTACGCGCTCGTATTTTGCCCTATTGGACAGCGCGGAGGCATCTTTTTGATCTTTGAATGCGCCGGCTATTCCTTGCTCCATTCGCTTGTTGTAAACTTGCTTCATAAAGAAAATGAGAGCAACAACGCCTACAACAATTAAACCGAGAATGATAGCCAACGTAGATCCGTTAATGGCAATATTCATTTCGACGTGGTTTAAAATAATTAACTGTTATTACGAGTAGCCAGCGCTAGGCAGTGCTACTTTATTTTTTGTCTGTCTTTTCCCCACCAAGCCCACAATATTACGCCCATTAGCGCACCCAAGGTGTTGGCAGCCATATCTGCCAACTCGTAGGTTCTGCCTGTGGAGGAAAAGTGCTGTAAAAACTCCATCAAGGCACCGTAGAATGCCGCTATGCTTACGGCAGCGATCTTGGGTGCGTTTCTGCTGTCTTTCAAAACTTGGTACAATAATACGGCAAATATTGCATATACCAAGGCATGAGCGAATTTATCTGCTGTAATTAAGTCAGACCAGCTATTTATTTTGGGTAAACGACTGGAAGGAACTAGAGAAAGCACAGCTAAGGTAACCGCCCAGAGCAACACTGCCAGCCATTGCCAGCGACTGCTCTTTAATAGAGATGCCAACGGAGAAGTTTTTGGTGGGTTGTGCAAGAAAAAATTATCCGATCAATGCTTGATAAGCCGCAGCATCTAGCAATTTATTTACCTCGCTGGGGTCACTCACTTCCAGCGTAACGATCCAACCATCCCCATAAGGATCTTCATTTACGAGAGTAGGGTTGTCGCCTTCCGATTCATTTAGTGCGGGATTAAAAGCGAGTATTTTTCCACTGATAGGCATAAAGAGGTCGCTGGTGGTTTTCACCGCCTCCACAGTTCCGAAGACTTCCCCGGCTGCCAGCGTTTCCCCTACCGTATCTACTTCCACATACACGAGCTCGTCCAGTTCTTTTTGGGCAAAATCGGTTATACCTACATAGGCGATGTTGCCTTCTAAGCGCACCCATTCGTGTTCTTCTGTATAGCGCAGTTCGCTAGGAATATTCATACTATATACTAGTTGTTTTTGGCTAAATGATCCTTGATCCAGCCAATGGTTACAGATTTGGGGCGCTCAAGCGGAATACCAAGGGCTCTACTCCAAACACCTGCGGCCAAGACACCGAGTGCTCGGCTCACACCGAAAAGCACTGTGTAGAAGCTGTATTCCTTTACGCCGTAGTGTACCAACAGTGCTCCAGAGTGGGCATCTACGTTGGGCCAGGGATTTTTTACTTTTCCAAGGCCTTGCAAGATTGGAGGTACCACGTCGAAAATTTTCCAAACGGTTTCGATCAGGTCGCTATCCTTGATGTATTCTTCAGCAAATTTTCGTTGGGCAGTGAAGCGAGGGTCTGGCTCCCGAAGAACAGCATGACCGTAACCTGGGATGACTTTTTTCTGCGCCAGGGTGTCGTTGACGTAGTCGATGATCTCTTGTTTGCTGGGCGTTACAGTTCCAAGGTGGTCAATCATTTCGAATATCCACTTGATGACTTCTTGGTTGGCTAGGCCGTGCAAGGGCCCTGCCAAAGCGTTCATACCGGCAGCAAAAGATAGGTAAGGGTCGCTGAGTGTAGAACCAACCAGGTTGACCGTGTGAGCGGAAGCGTTCCCTCCTTCATGGTCGGCGTGGATGGTGAGATAAAGGCGCATGAGGCTGTGGAAGTCGGCATCATCAATACCCATCATGTGCGCAAAGTTGCCTGACCAGTCAAGGGACTCATCGGCTGCAATTTGCTGGTTGTTGTGGAAAGATCTACGATAGATGTAGGCTGCTACACGCGGGAGCCGGGCTATCAAGTTCATGCTATCCTCGTAGGTGGCATCCCAATGGTCGCTCTTTGGCATTCCTTCTGCGTATCGACTAGCAAATACGCTGCTGGACTGCATGGCCATGATGCCGATGACGAATTGGGTCATCGGGTGGGTGTCGGGGGTGAGCGCATCCAGCGATTTAGTTACACTCTTGGGTAGTTCGCCACGTTTGTGCCATTCTTTGCTGAGCCATTCTACTTGTTCTGCCGTGGGGATGTCTCCTGTCAGCATCAGCCAGAACAGCCCTTCTGGTTTGGGTTCGCCTTGGGGCCCTGCAGGCAGCAATTGCTTTAGCTCGGGGATGCTGTAGCCTCTGAATCGGATACCTTTGATCGCATCTAACTGGCTTGTTTCCCAGACCATCATCTTGATGCCCCGGGCGCCTCCTACTACCTGATCTATAGTAACTTGGTCGATAACGGTATTGCCGTGCTCTTTGAGTAGCGTCCGGAGCTCTGCGAACTGGACACTAGCTTTTTCTTGGAAGGTTTGTTTGAGGAAATCCATTTATAGTTATTGTTCATCGGTAGCCAGCTAGCCAACTAGCTGGCAATATTTGGTTAAGATTCGGATGATTGGGCTGCGTGAAAATGCTGTTTAATATCTCTGCTCGATAACAAGTAGGCGAACTTCCTCACGAGAATAGCCTTGATCTAAGAGCGCTCTCATTAGTTCGCTTTCTGCGAGGCGGTTCGCTAGTTTCAGCTCGGCAAAAGCTTGTTTTTGAGCTTTGCCTGCCAGCATGCGTTCTATGGCAGCCTGCTGACCGAGGTAGATGGCTTTGCGCTTTTTCCAAAAGCTCTGTTGATCGGTAGTCTGCAGCGGTGCAACGGCTTCTAAGTTGGCTGCTCGGGTAGCTAAGATTTTTTCCAGCTGGGCTTGCTGGCTGTCGTCTAGCTGGTAGCGTGCACTGATAGTGGCGGCATCTTCATAGATGGCCGGGAGCGTCGTTTTTTGTGCAAAAACGGCCACAGTGCAAACAAAAAAGAGATACAAAAACAAGGTTAGCTTCTTCATGGGGGCAAAATAAGGCCTTTTTATCAAAGTAGAAAACGATTTAGCTGTGTATTAGTTGGAGGAGGCAAATATAATAGCTAAATTTGTAAGAAGGCCTACAAACAGCAGTGTTCTGCCAATAATACTTATCTTTGCTCTTCCTTTGTAGGCTTAGGTGAGTAAGGGCTGGGCGGGCTTCCATCTCGCTCTTACTGCCCTGTTAGAAAGGGGATGACCCAATTACGCTGGCGTGCTCTGTTGAAGAGCGGTTGGTAAATTCGATAAAACTGCAGCATGGTATTTTTAGAATTTGAACGAGACTTGGAGAAGCTCTACGAGCAGCTCGAAAAAGTAAAGCAGGTAGGTGAAGAGGGCGTGGTGGATATGACGGCCTCTATACTCGAGCTGGAAAATAAAATAAAGCAGACGCGAAAGGACATCTACAGCCAGCTCAATGGTTGGCAACGGGTACAATTGAGTCGCCACCCAGAGCGTCCCTACACCTTATATTACACAGAGCAAATGTGCCGAAAATTTGTGGAGCTACACGGAGATCGAAAGTTCGGTGACGATAAGGCGATCGTGGGGGGAGTTGGCAACCTAGATGGACAGTCTGTGGTGATTATTGGCCACCAGAAGGGCATTAATACCAAACAACGGCAGCTGCGTAATTTCGGGATGGCCAACCCAGAGGGCTACCGAAAAGCTCTTCGGCTAATGAAGTTGGCCGAGCGCTTCAACTTTCCGGTTGTTTGTTTGATAGATACGCCCGGTGCTTTTCCAGGCATTGAGGCAGAGGAGCGTGGACAGGCGGAAGCTATTGCGCGAAACCTTTTCGAGATGGCACAATTGCGGGTTCCTATTGTTTGCGTGGTAATTGGCGAGGGCGCAAGCGGAGGAGCCATCGGCATTGGACTGGGTGACCACGTAGCGATGCTGGAAAACACCTGGTATTCGGTGATTAGCCCAGAAAGTTGCTCTTCTATCTTGTGGCATAGTTGGGACTACAAAGAGCAGGCTGCCGAAGCTTTGAAACTCACAGCCGAAGACATGTATTCCTTTGGAATTATTGACGAAATTATTAAAGAACCGCAAGGGGGCGCGCACAATGCTCCGGAAGAGATGGCCAAGACGCTGAAACGGCAGATAAAGAAAGCGATTGCCAGCATACAGGAAATGGATACGGAGCAGATGATTGATAAGCGAATCGAGAAATACGCACGTATTGGAAAAGTTAGCCTTCCGAGTACTTGAGTTATCAAGAAAAAGGAGGATAAACAAGTGAAAAGTAGCGGACGTAACAGTCATTGGTAACAAAAAACCTATCTTTGCGTTAGAATTTGAGAAGGAGGGATCTGGCAACAAGCCATACAAGCCGTTGCTAGAACCTCTTCGTAGGCTATATCTAACAACCAACCAACCATTTATTCCACAGTACCTTTGTCATTTACGACAGGGGCGCGCCTGAATACATTGGTAAAAGTCAAAAGCGATGGGTTTTATCGCAAATTTAAAAGCATATTTCTTCCAACGCCAT
The DNA here is from genome assembly GCA_036835305.1 of Lewinella sp. Classification (GTDB taxonomy): domain Bacteria; phylum Bacteroidota; class Bacteroidia; order Chitinophagales; family Saprospiraceae; genus Neolewinella. The sequence continues at coordinate 23,203 of DAITME010000027.1, read as the reverse complement.
CAGCGAAAAGAAGAGCAGAAGAAGCAGGCATTGAACGGCCCGCAAGCGGTTCATCCGCTGAGTGCCCAGTGCGTGGCTATCCTCTTTTTGGCGGACGAAGCTAAGAACCGGCAAGCAGTGGAAGCTTATCGGCTGGCCAGGAAAAAACAGGGGCTACGAACGGAGCTACTGGGTTTTTTTGCAAAGGAGGTGAACGCTGCTGGCTACAGCTTCGATCAGTTCTCGGTAGCAGATACCAGCTGGTGTGGTGTTCCTAAAGGGGAAAGTGTGGATAAATTTTTGGATCGCCCTTGCGATTTGCTGCTCACACTCGGTACGGCTAATCACGCCCAACTAGACTATTTGGCTCGGCTGAAGACCACGAAACTGCGTGTTGGGCCTCACACCGGGCTGGCAGATAACCCACACGACGTACAGTTTTTCATCTCAGCAGGAGAAGTAAATATAGCCGAGCAACTTCGGCAAATTGATCAAATATTCAAAGTAACCAATGCCCCAAGAGTATCAATCGCCGTTTAGCGGCACCGGTGTAGCACTCATCACTCCTTTTCATGTGAATGGCGATGTAGATTACAAAGCCCTCGCTACTATCATCGAGCATGTCATCAGCGGCGGTGTGGATTATGTGGTCTCATTGGGAACGACAGGCGAGGCCATCACCTTAAGCAAAGAAGAGTGCCGGGATGTTTTGAGCTTTACCATTGCTCAAGTAGCAGAACGGGTGCCAGTAGTAGCGGGTCATTTCGGCCGCAACTACACTGCCCGCTTGGTAGAGGAGGTGAGAGACTACGATTTTACAGGGGTCGCAGCCATCATGAGTAGCAGCCCTGCCTACAGCAAGCCAAGCCAAGCGGGCATCATTGAGCACTACCGCCGCTTAGCAGACGCGAGCGCCTGTCCCATACTGCTGTATAATATACCCGGGCGAACGGCCAGCAATATGCATCCTGAAACCATTCTGCAACTGGCCGAGGAAAACCCCATTTTTTGTGGTGTCAAGGAGGCTAGTGGGGATCTAGCGCAGGCGATGCAGATTATCAAGCACCGACCAGCGGGCTTTGCCGTCATTTGTGGAGACGATCCGCTCAGTATCGGGATGATCGCCGCGGGCGGTGATGGCACCATCAGCGTAATCGCTAATTTGTTTCCCCAGCAGTTTTCGGACATGATCCGCGCCGCTCAATCGGATAATTACGTTCTAGCTCGAGCGATTAATTTCGACTTGCTAGACGTACACCCTTGGCTATATGTGGAAGGAAACCCAGTGGGTATCAAGACAGCGATGGCCTGGGCAGGGTTCTGCGAGGAAAATTTCCGCGTGCCGTTAGTGCCCATGAACCGTGCCAACCGATCAAATCTACTGGCGGAGCTGGAGAAAGTGAAAGCCTCCATATCCATTGGCTAGTAAAGTATTCCAGCCCAGCCAATGCCTGGGCTGGAATACTTAGTGCGGAGCAATCCCCCCCCGAGAAGCGCCGGCTTAAACGGCCAAATCATAGTCGCGCAGCGCAGCGTTGAGGCTGGTCTTCTTATCGGTGCTCTCTTTGCGTTGGCCAATGATGAGCGCACAGCTCACCTGGTAGCTGCCCGCAGCAAATTCCTTGGTGTAACTTCCAGGGATTACCACCGAGCGGGCAGGTACGCGGCCGCGCAGTGTAAGCGGCTCCGAGCCGGTGACGTCAATAATTCGAGTGCTTTGGGTGAGTACCACATTAGCACCTAGGACGGCCTCTTTTTCTACCTGTACTCCTTCCACAATGATACAGCGCGAGCCGATGAAGCAGTCGTCTTCTATAATCGTGGGGGTAGCCTGAAGGGGTTCCAGCACCCCGCCAATGCCTACCCCTCCACTTAGGTGGACGTTGCGCCCAATCTGTGCACAACTACCAACAGTCGCCCAAGTATCTACCATGGTACCGCTGCCTACCCAAGCACCAATGTTCACATAGCTCGGCATCATAATGACTCCCTTTTCAAGAAAGGCACCATGACGAGCCACCGCATGTGGCACTACCCGCACGCCGAGCTCCGCATAATGCCGCTTGAGCGGTATTTTATCGTGAAATTCAAAGGGGCCCAGTTCGATGGTTTCCATTTCGCAGATGGGAAAATAAAGCACCACCGCCTTTTTAACCCAATCGTTGACTATCCACTGTCCTTCTTCGTTTGGTTGCGCTACCCGAAGGCGGCCCTTGTCCAGCTCCTCTATGGTATCGTGAATGGCTTGTTGGGTGGCCTTCTCACGCAGCAGCGCGCGGTTGTCCCAAGCAGCTTCTATTTGACTGCGAAGTGTTTGCATAGCTTTGTTTTTTACCGGTATTAAACAATCGGAAGATAGAAAAGTCAAGGTTTTTTTGGATTTCTCCTCAAAAAACTGCTTCTTTGTATCAAATACGGTCTAATGATAATTCGGAACGTGCTTTTTGTTGTTATTTCACTGCCGCTAGGCCTGTTCGCTACCCCTCTCGCGGCGGCTATAGATGCTTTCGATCGGCAGCCCCCGAGCCTGCAGCTGCAGCTACTCGATGAATTAGGCACTTATAAGTTGACGGTGGTAAATGAACAAATTTCCTGGGAGGGAAAGCTTATTATACGCCCCGATGAACCTTTTTGCAAGGAATTGGAGGCTGGTTTTTCTTTCTGTGGCCGTTTAGCGAAAAATGGGGAGGTTTTTCATGGCTATTTTCAGTCGGGTGTTTTGCAGTATTCTTTCCGCTTGCAGAAGGATGAAAGCGGCAAATTAGTAGGTGCATGGCAGAATCTAGCAGGCTATGACTCCCCAAAAGCAGCAGCGCTCCGGAAGTCGCACGGCCAACTGGCTGGTTATAACGTACCCTACTAGAGCCGTTTAGTCATCGGCCGCGCAACAGTTTTGATTTCTCTGCTTGCAGGGCTTCGAATTCCAGCAATTCCAACTGATCCTCCTCCATATAGGCGCTGATAAAGGCTTCCAGCTCCTCTGGGCGTTGGGTGCCAAGCAGTATCCGCTTGCCGTCTTTTAGCCGTAGTTGCAAACCCATGTTGCCGCTCATATTGTAGGCTTGGCCTTGGGATCCGATGCGAAAACCCCAGCCGCCATACTCTCCGATCGGGCTGTATTTTCTAATGCGGGCTTCTGCAATTTCACTGCGGAATATACGCCGCTTGCTGAAAGGCCAAAAGCCGACCTCGATACCGTCTTTATTGATTTCGGTTTGCAATTCTACCAGCGCCATGGGAATTAAGACACACAGTACGACTACTAAGCCAGCGATCATCCCAACCCAGTTCCCATTTTCGCTGTAATCTAGCCAGCCTGCCGCAGCACCGATGCCCACGGAGAGAAATAGCAGGAGCCAAACCCACCACTGGTTGAATTTTTGTTTTTCTCGGTAAAGCGTAGTCATAATAAGCAATTTTATATGTGTATGCAGAAGCGAATATAGGTGTTTTTTTTGTAAAAGATGCCGAGTGAAATGGTGTGATTATTTTTGTCCGAGTACTTAATACAAATGACGCTTTGACATACGCGCGCTTCGCAGTGCTGATGGTGTTTGATTGATGCTGTTGCTTTGTACGAAGCCGTGGTATCATCCACACCGAGGAGCGGTTTTGGGCGAAGTAGATAAGGGGATGGCTCTAATGATATACCTTGCTCCTGCACTTGTTGCCTACTTCTATAATATGCCTTAACACAGCAAGCAAAAGTCTTCATTTGGTTGGGAGCTACGTACTTTCTTGATGGCTGTTGCCCTACTAAACTCAGACCCAGACCCAGACGAGCGTTCCGGCGGGCACGGCCTATACGGGTTGGAGACGGGCACTGCGTGCGGGAGCCAGCATTTTACAGAAGAGCAGGGAAATAGGCAAGAGGGGCTAAGAGTCTGGGGCGGAAGCTCAAAGATCGTAGAGCCTTTTCTAAGGGTAGGGGGCTACCGCTACTGTAAAACCTATCTAGTGGAGGGTAGGCTGCTGTGGCCGCTTGGCTGCTGGGCGTTGGGAGTAGGCGAAGTACTTGCTTTGCTGCCGCCGGCGCTGGGTTGATGATGTTGACTGCCGGGCCGCAAATAGCAGCGATCTGTTCGGTAATCAGGGGGTAATGCGTGCAACCAAGGGCAATGGTATCGACCCCCGCTGAGCGCATGGGAAGGAGTATTTTTTCTAGTAAGGCAAGCAACTGGGGGTGCTCGTAGTCGCCCGCCTCAATCAGCGGTACCAAGCCAATGCAGGGGTCGGAGAAGACCTGTGCTTCCTGGGCGAAGCGGTCTAAGAGGGTATGGTAGCGTTCGCTTTGTAGCGTGAGTTGGGTAGCCATGATGCCGATGCGTCCGTTGTGTGTTTGCTCGGCTGCGGGTTTTACGGCGGGTTCCATCCCAACGAAGGGCAGTTTGGGGTGTAGCGTTCGCAGGTGGTCGATGGCTACGCTGGTGGCGGTATTGCAAGCAATAACAATAAGTTGTGCCCCCGCGGCCAAGAGGCGTTCGGTGATCTCCTCCCCAAAGGCTCTTACTTCGCTGGCACTTCGATTGCCATAGGGTGCGCGGGCGTTGTCGGCTATGTAACAAATGGCTTGTTGTGGTAGCAGCTGCTTCACTTCTTTGGCCACGGTAAGCCCTCCAATACCAGAATCGAATATGCCAATCATGTATAAAATAGGTCTGAGTACTTTGCAAAAAAAAAGCCAGCATCCGCTGGGGTGGCTCCCTCCATTTTTTGGTAGGGTTAGACCTCAGGAGGATGCTGGCTTGGGCTTAAATTAGCCAGTGGGCAACCGCTTAGAGTTTTGCTTTGACCGCTGCGGTGATGTCCTGTGTTTCCTCGGCATACAGCAGCACTTGCTGATCAAAGATCATGATGTAGCCCTGCTCCTTCGCCACAGCTTTGATGGCTTCGTTGACATTGTCGTAGATCGGCTCCAGCAAGTCGTTGCGTTTTTTCTGCAAATCAGTTACCATCTTCTGTTCGAAAGCACCGATTTCTTGCTGCCGCTTCTCTAGCTTTCCGGCTTCGGTTTGTTGCTGCTGAGGGCTTAGCTCACCAGCTTGCACTTTTAGCTCTAGCGCTTGGTAGTCTTGTTGGAACTGAGCTACCATGTCTTGCCCCTTCTTGCGCAGTTGGGTTTGCATAGCTTCCAAGTCGGCTTCTGCTGCTTTTACTTCCGGCAGTTCAGCCAGAATGGCAGCAGAGTTGACGTAGCCATATTTCTGAGCAGCTATTTGGCTGATACTTCCCACTAGGAAGAGGGCAAAAAAGGCTATTTTTAGCACCTTGTTCATGCTTGTTAAATTTGTTGATTAATAAATTGAGCCGCAAAAGTACGGCGATTGTGTTAGTAAAAAAATAAATCCGACGTTTTTCGATTTGTGCGAAGACAAATTGCATTGAAGATCAATTTGTTGAGTGCAAATTGGGAAACTTAAGAGAAGATTTTGTTTTTTTACCGTTCTGGCTGTAGTTTTTAAAAAAATTAGTTGCGCAGCTCGCGCAGGATATCATCGGTCTTGTCGTAGGTTTCTTTGCTGAAGATGATACCAGCACTACCAGCCCGATCGAAGATGAGGTCGTAGCCACGGGTATTGGCGTAGTCCTCAATGGCTTCATAGATGGCATCCTGGATAGGCTTCACTAGCTCTTGGCGGCGCTGAAAGAGCGCACCTTCGGGGCCAAAGCGGTTGCGCTGTAGCTCGCGGACAGCGGTTTCTTTGTCGATGATCTCTTGCTCGCGCACTTTGCGCTGGTCTTCGGTTAGCAGGACTTGCTCCGCTTGGTATTTGTTGTACATCCCTTTGATGACGTCGTATTCCTGGTTGATGTCTTGCCGCCATTTGGCTGCTAGCTCATCCAAGCTTTTTTGAGCATCTTGATACTCTGTAATACTGGTGAGGATACGCTCTACATCAACAGTAGCGATTTTTTGTGCGTTGGCGGTGGTGGCAGCTCCAAAACCAAAAATTGCTAGGAGCGTGAGGAAAATATTTCTACGGATAGACATAATGAATGTGTTTTTGCGGTTCCAAAAGTAAGGCCTTATTGGCGCTTCATGCTAATAAGACGCTCACAAGGTAGCATAGTTACGAATGATAAGAAAAATATAACAAACAGATTACTTGCTAAGTAGTTGATTGTAAATTAATTGTGATTCAATAGCGGCCTCCTTGGGCCAACTAGTTTAACGAAATTTTAACGGTTTTGGTGTAGGCCGTGCTTTTTTATTGGTTAGTTTAGCGGCCAGTTGGGTGCGTTTAAGACCCAGGCGACTCGCTGCTTTCGCCGAGGTCTCTCCAGTCGGTAGGCTCATCAATGTAGTCCAGTGTTTCTTTGAATTGGTTTTCCAGCTCGCGGCGGATGCGTTTTTTGTGCCCTTCGCTGCGGTCGAAGGCGGTTTTGACCTTCCGTTTATCGGTTTTTATTTGGTAATCTTCCAAGGGGCCTTGCAGGCTGTAGTAGAGGTTGAAAAAGCCATTGTTGCGGGCGGGCAGCACTTCTAGCTGGTTATCGTGCCGAGCTATTTTATTGGCGAGTACTTGCCCGGCGTTTACCTTGATGTTGTAGTCCATCAGTTGGCTAAAGGTGTGGGAGCCACTGATCGTAATGTTCATGGCACTAGACTGGATAAAAAGCACGGGTATATAGACGGTGCTGCGGCTTAGCTCGAGGTAATTTTCTAAATTGGAGAAGCGTATCTTTTCTAGATCCTTGGCTTTTAGTACTGCGCTAAAATTTTCTAACATCTCGAAGTCGCGGAGTTCGCCTTCTTTTATGCCTAAGCCGGCGAGTACGAGCAGCCGATCGTAGTCGAGTTCACCTTCTTCCGAGAAGTAGGCTCGAATGTAGATTTTGCTATCGAGTTTTCCGCTCAGCTGCCGGTGAGTGAGCACTGTTTGGCCAAAATCATCGGCTTGGCGGAAGAACTCGGAGATATTCACCTGATCGGCTACTACCCGAGCCTCCAGACGGGGGCTTTCGACGAAAAAGAGGTCTCCTTCCACTTGCCATTGCCCTTCCATAGCAGCGGTTTGGCCTTTGATGTTCATTTTCTGGGGCGAAAAATCTAATACGCCGCGAAAGTTGCTGCCCTGCATTTGCCCATATTTCCATTCTTGGAAACTGGCATCGAATTGCCCGGAGAGGAGATCGGTGATTTGTGCTCTTCGGGCAACACTTTTGCGGGCGAGGCTATCGGTGGTGCCGCTATTTTGTGCCTTGGCGATATCGGCTTCGCTGGGTCCGATGAGGGCTAGTAGCTGTTCGAAATCAATTTCGCGGGCGTTCAGTAAGGCTCTGAATGCTAGTTGGGCATCGTGGGTATTGAGGGAGTCGGCAAAAAGAACGGGGATGAAGTTGCTGGCTTGGCCGATCAAGGTGAGGTCGTTGCCTTGGGCGGTGAGGCGCAGGGCATCGATTTCCACGGCATTGTCTTTGATGATGAGTTGGCCGCTGGGTAGGGATAGCTTTCTGTCGTTGACCGCTAGCGAGATATCATCTAGGCTGAGCTGCCCACGACTTTTTACGCGGCTCATGCCTCGGGCGCTTCGCATATCGGCATATTTGCCTTCCAGGTATAGATCTTGCAGGCGGAGGCTGCCATGGCTGTTTTGGATACCGGCCGAGGGCAGGTAAGTCAGGAGGGCATCGAGGGGGATGTTGCCGTTGGCGGCAAGCGAGATGATGGGGCTTTGGAAGTTTTCGATAGCGAAACGAATATCGAAAGGTTCTTGGCCAAAACGACCACTTAGGTTCTCGATCCGAAAGGCGGAGGAGCTGGTGAGGCGTTGTGCTCCGTTGGTGAACTCGCCGAGAAAATTAATGTCTTGAGCCTTGGTTGCGCCTTTACTGCCCAGCTGCCCATCGGTGAAGCTAAGTCGGAAGGCCATTTGGGGTTGTTGCGCTTGCGTCCATTTATCACTAACTTGGCCTGTGAGCGAGAAATTACCTTGGCTGCGCAGGCCTTCCAGTTGGCTGCTATATTGTTTGGGCAGTAGCCTCAACAGATCGGCCAAGCTGCTTTTTTCGCTCTCGAAATACAGCTCATTGAGCCAGCCATCTTCCACTTCCTGCATACTGCCGCTGGCACGGAGGTTCAGACCGCCCAACCCAAGATAGAGCTCCTTGTAATTATACAGTTTTTGAGCATTGTTGACTTGGCTCTCGGCGCCGATACGCAGGGATTCCCCCGCTAGGATGCGGAAATTATCCAGGTCGAGGAAGCGGATTTCTGCATTGACGGTGGTGGACATATCATACAGTTCCTGTCCGAAATCGCCTTTGAAATTGGCGTCGAGCAGCAAGATAGCGGCTTCGGTTTTGAGCTGGAAATTTTGGTAGATCAGGTCAATATTTTCCAATCGGGCGTCCTCAATAGAAAAGGCTACGGCTTGGCTAGGCTCCTTTTCTTGAGCTAGCTGCACATCCACGGGCTGGTATTCCAGCAGGTGGTAGTTGTTGTTGCCGTCTTGATCTACCACAATGTGCAGGGCACCATTAGAGATAATAATACTTTTGATACGCGTTTTGCCAAAGAGGCTGGATAGGCTGATGCGGGTCTTGATCTGTTCGGCTTCTAGCAAACGGCTGCCGTCGCTACCATCCATTTTTACATCTTGCAGATCCACCGTAAGGTAGGGGAAACTGCGCAGCAAGCTCACCTTGATGTCGCGAATAGCAATTTCGGTATTCAGGCTTTGATTGAGTCCGCCAACCACCGCCTGGCTGATCTTGCCGCCAAAAAGCTGCACAATCAGCAGGCTACACAGGACAACAGTAAATAGCGAAAGACTGACAATCTTCAGGAAACGACGCATGGATCAGAGTGTTGGGGGCAAAGAAATGGGGACGCAAACCAAATTATCGCATAACTAGACCTCGGATGAGCATGGACACAGCCGAGGACGAATATGCACCGACAATTTGGTTGGCTCCCTGAAAAGGCAAGTTACGCCATTTTGGAATATATGCGCTGTTGCATGGCTCAAAAAAGGGAACATGGCTCCTGCGCGAGCCAAATAGAGATGGATGGCTCACGCCCATACGGGCACCAAGTGCAGGAGCAGGGTTTTATTTTTAAGAGCAAAGAAATTGGTAGCAAGGCTGAGCTAAACCGAGATAATCAACTACCTTTGCCAACTCATTTAACAACGGACTCGCCATTCGTAGGGCGGGCCAAAAACAATATTATGATCAAGATTACTTTTCCTGACGGAAATGTCCGCGAATACGAGCAAGGCATTACTGCCTTAGCAGTAGCCCAAAGCATTAGTGAAGGCCTTGCCCGCAACGTCCTGAGCGCCACGGTAAATGGACAGGTAGTAGATGCTAACCGAGCAATCAACACAGACGCAACACTGGCGCTACACACCTGGGGCGATGATACTGGAAAGGCTACTTTCTGGCATTCTTCTGCTCACTTGCTCGCCGAAGCTTTGGAGGTGCTTTACCCGGGTACTAAATTTGGTATTGGCCCGGCGGTAGAAAACGGCTTCTACTACGATGTGGATACGGGTGATACCCAGCTGAGTAGCGAAGACTTCAAAGCCATTGAAGATAAAATGCTGGAGTTGGCGCGGCAGAAAAACGACTACGTCCGCAGCGAAGTGAGCAAGGCCGACGCCATCGCCTTCTTTCAGGAAAAGCAAGACGAATACAAGTTGGAGCTACTGGAAGACTTGGAGGATGGCAGCATCACCTTTTACCAGCAGGGCAGCTTCACGGATTTGTGCCGCGGGCCTCACATTCCGAATACAGAAAAAATAAAGGCTGTCAAGCTTATGAAGCTAGGCGGTGCTTATTGGCGGGGCGATGAGCAACGCAAGCAAATGACTCGCCTCTATGGCATCACCTTCCCAAAGGCCAGCGAGCTGAAAGATTACCTGACGCTGCTGGAAGAAGCGAAGCAAAGAGACCACCGAAAAGTAGGTGCGGAGTTGGGGCTGTTTATGTTCAGCGAGCGGGTAGGAGCTGGTTTGCCCATCTGGCTACCAAAAGGGAACGCCTTGCGCGAGCGCTTGATGAACTTCCTGCGAGAGGAGCAAGAAAAACGCGGCTACCAGATGGTGACCACGCCCCACATTGGCAAAAAAGAGCTATACCAAACCAGCGGGCATTGGGAAAAATATGGCGAGGATAGCTTTCAGCCCATCCATACCCCGCGCGAAGGCGAAGAGTTTTTGCTAAAGCCGATGAACTGTCCGCACCACTGCGAAATTTTTGCCCACCGGCCGCATAGCTACCGCGAGTTGCCATTGCGCATCGCCGAGTTCGGTACCGTTTACCGCTACGAACAGACGGGGGAACTGCACGGGCTAAGTCGCGTGCGCGGCTTCACTCAAGATGATGCCCATATCTTCTGCACTCAGGAACAGTTGAAGGGAGAGTTCCTCAATGTGCTAGACCTCACCAAGGCGGTGCTAGACAAGATGGGCTTTTCGGAATTTACGGCACAAATCAGCTTGCGCGACCCTGAGAATAAAGCAAAGTACATTGGCTCCGACGAGAACTGGGCGGCCGCCGAAAATGCCATTATTGAGGCAACGGAGGAAGCAGGCTTAGTGACTACTCGCGAGCTGGGCGAAGCGGCCTTCTACGGCCCGAAGCTAGACTTTATGATCAAGGACGCCATCGGCCGCCGTTGGCAGCTGGGAACGATACAGGTGGACTACAACCTTCCCGAACGCTTTGAGCTAGAGTACGTGGGTGCCGACAATAAGAACCACCGCCCCGTCATGATCCACCGCGCGCCTTTTGGCAGCATGGAGCGGTTTATATCGATTTTTATCGAGCATACTGGGGGTAAATTTCCCTTGTGGCTGGCACCCGACCAGATGGCCATACTGCCCATCAGTGACCGCTTTAATGACTACTGCAAAGCGCTGGAGCAAACACTGGCCAGGGCGGATATCCGCGGCTTCATCGACGACAGGAACGAGACCATTGGTCGTAAAATTCGCGATACGGAACTCAAGCGGGTGCCTTTCATGCTCATTGTAGGCGAGAAGGAAGCTGAGGAAGGCAAGGTGGCTGTACGCATCCAAGGCGAGGGCGACCAAGGCGTGATGAGTGTGGAGGAGTTTGTTGGCTTGTTCCAGTCTAAACTCTAGCGCAGTCCTGTTTTGTGAAAATTGCCTTTGTTTACTTTCCAGATTTTACGCTCTTAGATGTGGTGGGGGTGTATGACCCACTGCTGCGCCTAGGGAAGTTAGGGCATTTACCCGGGCTGGAAATCGAGCATCGAGCTTTTCATACGCATTGCAGCGATGCCTCGGGCTGGCAGCCTCCGAGTGATTTATTCCCCAAGGAAATCGGGGAGACAAGCGGCCTTGGGGACTATGATCTCGTGTTTGTGCCGGGCGGTTTGGGTACAAGAATCTTATTAAAGGATCAGGCATTTCTGGCTTGGCTGGCTACGGCAGCGGCTTGTCCGCTGCTGGTGTCGGTCTGCACAGGTAGCCTTCTGCTGGGGGCTGCTGGTTTGCTGAGGCAGCACCGAGCAACCACCCACTTCGGTGAATACGAGCGCTTGCGCCCCTTTGTTCGGCAGCTAGCGGAAGTGCAGTTGCTAGACGATGGGCGGGCGATCACGGCAGGTGCGGTAGCCGCCTCTCTGCCGCTCGGCTTGTACCTCTGCGAGCGCCTAGCAGGAAGAGTAGCACGCGAAGCGGTCGCGAAGCAAATGAATTGGGCAGGGGCGGTCGGGGGCGAAGGCTAGTTGCCCATTTCGCTCAGGAATTTGATTCTCACCAGTTTTACTTCTTCGATGGTGATATCTTCGTCTTCGGCGTGTAGCGCCCGGAAGGCGGTAACCACATCATCGGTGGTAGCGTTCATGAAGTACTCGTAGATATCTTCCACGATGTAGTCATCCACTTCTTCCTCGATGTAGTAATTGAGATCAACCTTGGTGCCGGAATTGACGATGGCCTCTAGCTCGTCGAAAAGCTCGTCCATAGAAAAATCGTTGTCTGAGGCCAGGTCTTCTAGGTCTAGTTTCCGGTCTATTCCCTGGATGATGTTGACTTTTTTCTTTGATTTGTTGGCGACCTGTTTGACGACAATATCGGAGGGGCGGTCAATATCATTTTCCTCGACATATTTTTCGATCAGTGCCAAGAAGGGGGCTGCGTAGCGCTGGGCTTTTCCGATGCTTACGCCGTGGATGGTTTTCATTTCTTCCATCGTGAGCGGGTAGCGGGTGGCCATATCCTCCAAGGAGGGATCCTGGAAGATGATAAAAGGTGGTACTTTGAGCTTATTGGCTTCTTTTCTGCGCAGGTCGCGCAGCATGTTGAAGAGGTTTTCGTCTAGTACGACAGAGCTAGCATCGGCGGCTTCCTCTTTGAGGTCGTTGGCGAGTTCTTTTTCGAAATCGTGATCGATAGGAATTTCAAAACTTCGGGGTTTGGCAATGAAGGCCTTTCCTTCTTCACTGAGTTTCAGTACGCCGTAGGTTTCGATATCTTTTACCAACAGGTTGTTGAGTAGTGCTTGGCGGAAAACGCTGCTCCAGAAAGTTTCGCCTTGTGTTTTTCCTTTGCCAAAGCTCGGCCGTTGATTGAAGCCGTAGTCCTTAATTTGTTTGGTTTCGGCCCCTTGAACGTACTCTAGTAAAGTTTGGAGGGGGTAATTTTCGTCCAGTTCGTTTACTGCTCGCAGGGCGATGGTCATTTCCTCCTTTACGTCTTGCCTCTCTTTTGGGTGTTTGCAGTTGTCGCACATATCGAAGCAACCTTCTCTGGGGTATTCTTCGCCGAAGTAGTGGAGTAGAAAGCGGCGTCGGCAGGCAGTGGTTTCGCTGTAGGCCGTTACTTCTTGCATGAGCTGTGCACCCATTTCTCTTTCTTTGAGGGGCTTATCGCGCAAGAATTTTTCCAGCTTCATAATATCCTTGTAAGCATAGAAAGCTACGCAGCGGCCATTGATGCCATCGCGGCCAGCGCGGCCGGTTTCCTGGTAGTAGTTTTCTATGGATTTGGGAATATCGTAGTGAATTACGAAGCGGACGTCTGGTTTGTCGATACCCATACCGAAAGCGATGGTGGCGACGATCACGTCGCAGGACTCCATGAGGAAGTCGTCTTGTGTTTTGCTTCTCGTTTTGGGATCGAGGCCAGCGTGGTAGGGTAGGGCGCGCAGGCCATTAACGCGCAGGGCTTCAGCGATGGTTTCTGCTGATTTTCGGCTTTGGACATAGATGATACCCGATTGCCCTTTTACCTCTTTGATGATCTGAATGATCTGCTTGAGGGTGTGGTCTTTGTTGCCTTTGGGCCTAACTTCGTAGTAGAGGTTGGTTCGGTTGAAGGAGGAGATGAAGGTGTTGCATTCATCCATGTGAAGGTTCTTGACAATATCGCTTTGCACTTTGGGGGTGGCGGTGGCGGTGAGTGCAATGATGGGGATGTCGGGGTTGATGGCATCCAGCATTTCGCGAATGCGGCGATACTCGGGGCGGAAGTCATGTCCCCACTCGGAGATACAGTGAGCTTCATCTACGGCCACGAAAGAGATGTCGGAATGGCGGAAATAGTCTAGGTTTTCCTCTTTTGTAAGCGTTTCGGGCGCTACGAACAGGAGCTTGGTTTTTCCTGCGGTGATGTCCTCTTTTACTTGGCGCATTTGCGTTTTAGACAAGGAGGAATTGAGGAAGTGCGCAACTTCATTGTGCTCGCTGTGGCCTCTGATGCTATCCACTTGGTTTTTCATTAAGGCGATCAGTGGGCTGATGATGAGCGCTGTCCCTTTCATCATCAGGCCCGGAAGTTGGTAGCAAAGCGATTTGCCGCCGCCGGTGGGCATAATGACGAAGGTGTCTCTACCGTCTAAGACGGACTGAATGATTTCCTCCTGGTTGCCTTTGAAGCTATCGAAGCCAAAAAACTCTTGCAGAGCCTGCTTGGGAGACATTTTTTTTGATATAGTCATGGCGAGTGGGCACTGGGACTGAAAAATGATAATTATCTGTGTGGATGACCTAGAATAATGTTGGGTTTTTATGGGTATAAGGAGGCGGAGCACTCCACCCCAATATGAGAGAAAAGAAAGAGGACGGTCAGCGCATGCTTGCCGAAAACTTTCTACCCTCTGAATTCCACCGTTAATATAAGACGTTTTGCGAAAACAGGTAGTAATAAAGCAAATTTTTAATAGTTATAAGCCGATTTTGTACCTTTGTGAAGGATTTCGTCTCTCCATTTTCTGGAGGGGCGGCAAAAATACATATTTTTTTTGAAAACCAAGGAGCTCATCATTCAAGTAGCGTTGAGGACGTTGGAGATTGAGATCAGCGCACTGGAAGCCCTGCGGCCGAGCGTTGATAGCAACTTTGCTACTTGCGTAGAAGCTATACATTCCAGTAGCGGCCGAGTGGTTGTTACGGGTATCGGCAAGACGGCCATCGTGGCACAGAAAATGGTGGCTACACTCAATAGTACTGGCACACCAGCTATTTTTATGCATGCCGCGGATGCTATTCACGGAGATATTGGGATGGTACAGGCCACAGATATTGTTTTGTGCATATCGAAGAGTGGGGAGACGGCGGAGATAAAAGTGTTGGCTCCTTTGGTTAAGCAAATGGGGAATCTATTGATGGCGATGGTGGCTAGGGCCGATTGCAGTTTGGCACGTTTAGCAGACTACGTTCTGCTAACGCCGGTGGATCAGGAAGCCGACCCGAACAACCTGGCGCCTACCGCTAGCACGACTGCTCAGATGGCTTTGGGAGACGCCTTGGCTACTTCTCTGCTAGCACTTAGGGGGTTTAGCCCTAGTGATTTTGCGCAATTTCACCCTGGGGGAGCATTGGGTAAACAGTTGTATTTGCGCGTGCGGGATATGTATCCTCACAACCAGTTGCCAGCGGTTTACCCTACGGCAAGCTTGCGGGAAACCATCTTGGAGATGACAGCTAAATGCCTAGGCGCCACAGCTGTGGTGAATGCCAAGCAGGAACTATTGGGCATCATTACCGACGGTGATCTGCGGCGGATGTTGCGCCAACAACTGGCGGTAGATCACCTGAAAGCTGCGGATATCATGACCAGCCAGCCCAGTAGCATTGCCCCGGAGGATATGGCTGTGAACGCCTTAGCGCTGATGCGACGCAAGAGCATCACCCAGCTACCGGTAGTAGAAGAAGGGCGCTACTTGGGGATGATTCACTTGCATGATTTGGTGCGCGAAGGGCTTATTTAGGCAAAAAAGCTTTTTTGTAGCCTAGTCAAGCAAGCGAAGAATATATGGAAAATTGAACATTTTGGCCTGTTTTTGCTTTCTCATAATGCTGCTTTCCTACGGATTAAAGCATGGCTCCTGCGTGAGCCAAAATCTTAACATCACATCAATAAAAACCCTATCTTTGCAGCGCGAAAACAACTGGCGACTAACCAACGCCCATCGGCTCTTGTAGCTGGCTGAATGCAGCAACTACAAAAGAATCCACTAAGTTTTTTCGCTATTTTGCCCACTAAATATTGAAAAATTAAAATTATCTGCTTTGTCAGCCAACCGTCCCATTTCCCCGGCCGTAACTGCTTCCGATCATCCGCTGATGCTGAATCGGAAGGAAGTGTTGCGCGACTACTACATCGGTCGCCTCAGTCGGGAACTCAGTAATTTTATCCGCAGAGATGTCATGACCGGCCGCGCCAAATTTGGTGTTTCCGATGATGGCAAAGAGCTATACCAACTCGCCCAAGCGAAAGCTATCCGAGCGGGGGACTGGCGATCAGATTATTACCGCGGCCACACTTTGCTACTCGCTACCGGCCAAGCAACGGTTGAATCACTGCTAGCGCAGCTTTACGCAGACGCGGCCAACGATCCTTTCAGCAAAGGGCGGCAAATGAACAACCACCATGCTACCCCAACAGTGGAGGAGGCAGGGGCTTGGCGCAATCACCTCACTCAGTTCAATGTCTCCAGCGCCACCTCCCCCACTGCCGGGCAGATGCCCCGCGGACTAGGCTTAGCTTTTGCCTCTAAGGTGTATCGGCAAGCCAAGCAGCTAGACGGGAAAGACTTCAGTAAGGAGGGCGAAGAAATCTGTTGGGTGGCCATTGGAGATGCCTCTACTTCGGAAGGTGTTTTCTGGGAGACAATGAACGCCGCTGGCGTCCTACAGCTTCCGATGGCCGTAACGGTGGTGGATGACGGCTACGGCATATCCGTGCCTGTGGAATACCAAACCACCAAAGGGTCTATATCGGAAGCTTTGGCCGGTTTGCAAGCCGAAGCCGGCACCAATGGCATCGATATCTATGCCGTGAAAGGCTGGAACTACGAACAGCTCTGCCAGACCTATCAGCGCGTAGGACAAAGCATGCGCAAGCAGCACCGCGCTGCCCTAATCCATGTACAGGAGCTCACCCAGCCAAATGGGCACTCTACGAGTGGCTCGCACGAGCGCTACAAAGACGAGGATCGCATGCGGTTTGAGAAAGAATTTGACTGTATGCGGCAGTTCCGCTTGTGGCTCCTTGGCACTAGCCTGGCGGACGCGGAGGAACTGGATGCCCTGGAGCAAAAAGCCAAAGAAGCGGTGAAGCAAGCCCGTCAACGTGCCTGGAAGAACTATGTGGAGCCACTGAAAGAAAGAAAAGCGGCCGCTATCCGCTTGTTGCAAAGTGGCTTGGCAGACGAGCGTGTACTGGCTCCCGTTTCTAATGAGGGGAGTGGCTCACGCCCAGGCGGGCACAAGTGCAGGAGCAGTGCCCTACCAACAGGAGCAGTGACTCATCTGCTGCAAGAAAAAATTCAGGAGCTGAACAAAAAAGAGCAGCCCGTGCGCTCCGAGATACTAGATATCTTCCGCCGCACAGCTCAGCAACTAGGCCAAGGCCGCTTCCCTGCCTTGGAACAATGGATCCGAGAAGAGCAGCAGGCATTAAGCGACCTGATGGGGCGGCACCTGTACAGCGAGACGTCTGCTTCGCCTTTGCAGGTGAAGGCCGTGGCTGCCGACTACGGCTCCACTCCCTCCTTGGCCAACGGCTATGAAATCCTGCAAGCTTACTGGAAAGCAAAATTTGCTGCCCTGGATACGCTCTACGCCTTCGGGGAAGATGTGGGAAAAATCGGCGATGTCAATCAAGGCTTTGCTGGGGTACAGGAGCTATTCGGGGAGCACCGCATTTTTGATACAGGCATTCGCGAGTGGACGATCGTTGGCCAAGCCCTAGGGATGGCCATGCGGGGGCTGCGGCCGGTGGTAGAGATACAGTATCTGGATTACGTTTATTATGCCCTACCCCTACTAACGGATGATGTAGCCACGCTGCGCTGGCGAACCGCTGGTATGCAGGCTTGCCCGCTCATCATTCGCACCCGCGGCCACCGCCTGGAAGGAATCTGGCATAGTGGGTCCTACCTGAGTCCGCTGGTAGGAAGCCTGCGCGGTATGCACCTTTGTGTGCCCCGTAGCATGACGCAGGCGGCTGGTATGTACAATACCTTGCTGGCTGGCGACGACCCCGCCATCGTGGTGGAAGTCCTCAACGCCTACCGCCTCAAAGAACCCATGCCGCAGAATTTAACAGACTTTTGTGTGCCGCTAGGGGTGCCGGAAGTGATGAGGGAAGGCCGAGATCTAACCCTCGTGACCTATGGCGCTTGCGTCCGCCTTAGTCTGGAGGCCGCCAAGATCGCTGCCGAAACAGCGGGGATAGAGGTGGAAGTAATCGACGTACAAACGCTTCTTCCCTTCGATGTGGAGCAGCGAATTGCACAGCAATTAAAAATCACCAATCGCTTGTTGATCGTCGATGAAGACGTGCCCGGCGGCACCTCGGCCTACTTGCTACAGCAAATTACCGAGCAACAGGGCGGCTTCCTGCAGTTGGATGCACCCGTAAAAACGCTTAGTAGCAAAGCACATCGACCTGCCTACGGCGACGACGGCGACTACGCCTCCAAGCCTCAAGTAATGGATATTGTGGAAGCCATACTGGAAACGGTCGCTTTTTAGCGCTTATTGAGACTGTAATTTTCGGGCAGCAGACCAAAATTTCAACAAGCGCTAAGAAAAAAAGCTGCTCGGGGAAAATATTTTGACAAAGTATTGTGCAGAATATGTAATGGTCGTATATTTGCATCCGCTAAGGCAAATATGTTGCCTTTTTGTAATAAATATTAAGCAGTTTAGGCAACTAAATCGTTTATACAGTGGTTATCCCATTCAGAAGAATAGGAGATACTACTACAGACCTATGGTGTAATTGGTAACACAGCAGATTTTGGTTCTGTCGTTCTAGGTTCGAGTCCTAGTAGGTCTACAAAAAGCTCTGATCGCGCAGCGGTCAGGGCTTTTTTGTTTGTAGGGAAGTCCAAAGCTCGCGCAGGAATGCTTTGCCGAAGGTGAGCACGGGGGTGGTGGCCATGAGTTGGACTTCTTCCAGTAGGCTAGTCTCCCCATCGAGGAATCGCAGGACGCGCTCGGGGGGATTATTGGCAAAGAGCAGCGGAAAAATATGTTCGCCACCCAATTCTTGTTTTTGTAGGATGGATAGGATGGTGGCGTCGTAGGCGAGGTGGCGACTAGGCCAGGGCTGGGGAGCTTGGAGGTCTTCTTCCCCTTGGGCGAGCTGCTGAGCGAGCTGGGCAAAGTGCCGCTGCATATTGTGAAAGGTGAAGCCTGTGGAGGGCCTGGCATATCCTCCTGCTAGTCCGATCTTGATCAGGCGTCCGTTTTGCTTTGGGTAGGGGTAGGTGGTCATGGGGATGACACCTTGCTCAGTATGCTGGATGGTTTTGATGTTGTTGTATCCTTCTTGCCTGTGGCCGACGCCTGTGATTTTCCAGTGGTCGAGGAGGTAGTTGGTGATAATCTGGTCGTAGCTAGCTGCCGAGAGGTGTTGGTTGGAGAAGATGGCTACTTCTACTAAGGCCTCGGTTGTGGAGGTGGGGAGTACGTATAGGAAGCGCGTTTCACCGAGTTGCGGCGTGCGGAAATCCATGATGGTAGCGTGCTCGGGGTCGAAGGCAGGCTGCTCCGTTTCGATGAACCAACCGCGGAAATGCTGGTCTAGGTAAGGCAGTTGTAAGGCTTCGGCTTGAAGCGGGTGGGGTAGGCTACTAAAGCCCCATTGGGCATTGTAGGGCTGGCCTGCGACGGAGAAGCTCACATGGTCTTGGTGGCCTACAATTTGTTCTGCTCGTTCTTGTAGAGTATGCACATGGGGCAGTCGGTCGATGAGGTCTTGGCAATAGGCGTAGAAGTCGGGGCTGTGAATTACCTTGTAGGCCAGGGGCGCAATGTGGTAAGCGCTTTGTTTTTGGAGGTTGTGTACGCCTACGGATGGCCAGCGGTGTTTGACCAGGTGTTCGAAAGGGCCTTCGCCGCTTTCCCAGAAGGACCAAGTGCGGTCGTGTTGCTGTTTTTTAGCCGGCTCCACAATCAGGACTTGCTTATTTTCCAGCGCGCCTGCCCAGTACAGATGACACAGCAAGCTCAGGCCGGCGCCACCACCGCCCAAGATAGCATAATCAATAGGCTGGGGCTTGGCCATTACAAAGCAAGATGGAGGGCTAAGAAGAAAAATAGCTGCGCAAAAAAATAGACCAGTAGCAACGGACTGCGGAAACCGATCTTAGCATATTGCAAAGGTAGTGAAATCAGCATAGCCACGATGGCCCAGGCGACGTAATTCTGCAAGGGAACAGTGGGGGCTGCCCACTGCCAATAATCCAGTTTGATGGCCACCGGCTCGATGGCTACGTCATACAGCGCCAGAACCACGCCTGCCAGGAGGGCGGCAAGGAAAGGCTGGCTTACCCACTTGTTAACCAGGTGGTTGGCCGCTAAAGTCAGCACGGCCCAATTGAGCGCAATCACAAAAGGAACGCCCAGCCACTGAAAACGCATTGTGGCGCCGTAGTGATACTCGCCGAAGATAGCCCCAGTAGCCACCCCTACAGCTTCAATAAAGAAAGTGAAAATATAGGCGGTAGCCAGCCAGTACCACAGCCGCTGATCTTTGTGATCTTGATAAATGGCATAGAGCAGCAGGGCATTGATGCCCAGCAACAGCGCGTCGGTCGTATAGCGGGTGACGGGCAGAATCGCTGGCAAAAGATGCGCCAGCGTGCCAGATGCAAAGGCAAAAACTAAGAAATAGGCTAGGTTGCGATGGCCTTTTTTATTGACGGTGGCTTCCATATACAGCGGCTAAAGCATATTGAAGCGGTGCTTTACGGCCGTGCTAGCAAGGAGGTAAATTTTCTTGGAATCGCGCACCCGGATGCGCTCTTCTTGCACCAGGGCGGCTGAGGAGCGCTTGATCTTTTGGAAGAGGTTGATGTAATAAACGTAGGCCAGATAAACCCCCAGCCGAGCACCACGGGGCAGCTCTCTGATACCCGTGAGTGCGTGATCAAAATCGGCTTTTATTTCGTCTTCGATGCGGATTTTGTCCTCGTTGGTGAAGTGCGTAAAGTCGATGCCCGGAAAATACACGCGGCCGCGCTCTAGGTAGTCGCTGCGCATATCGCGTAGGAAATTTATCTTTTGGAAAGCCGCCCCCAAGCTGCGTGCTGAGTCCTTGAGCCGCTCGTATTCTGCTTGGTCGCCATCAACGAATACTTTAAGGCACATCAAACCTACTACTTCTGCGGAGCCGTAGATGTACTGCTCATACAGATCGGGATGGTAATTGCTGTGCTCCAGATCCATCGCCATGCTGTCTAGGAAGGGATCAATTAAATCCCGACCAATATGATAGCGGTTGGCCACTTCCT
The DNA here is from genome assembly GCA_036835305.1 of Lewinella sp. Taxonomy (GTDB): domain Bacteria; phylum Bacteroidota; class Bacteroidia; order Chitinophagales; family Saprospiraceae; genus Neolewinella. The sequence goes on along the minus strand of DAITME010000027.1, from coordinate 2,500 downwards.
GAAATGCCTGTAGGACGGGGTTGAGGCTGATGCCCTCTTCTATCGCTAGGTAGGTTTCGGTACGGAAACGCGCGAGTAAGGTGGCTTTGTCCTTGTCGTGGAAAGTATCGACAATCTCGTCAGCAAAGCGTACGAAGCCGTAGATGCCATAGATAGGGGCACGCAGCGGCATGTCGAACACCCGAATACCCAAACTGAAACTGGTACTGTAGCGTTTGGTGATGAGGCAGGCGCACTCGCGGCAGACGTCTTCGTAAAGGCTCAACATAATTTATAAACTTGAAGTAGGCTGTTGGACGGAAAGGGGTTTCCCGAAGGTACGAACAATATCCCGGGCCGCTACTTGGCCAGAGATAATGCTGGGTGGCATCCCGGGCCCTGGTGTAGTGAGCTGACCGGCATACCAGAGGTTGGATAGTTTTTTGCTCTTGAGCTTGGGCTTCAGGAAAGCGGTCTGCATCAAGGTATTGGCCAGACCGTAGGCATTGCCACGGAAAGCATTGTAGTCACTTTTGAAGTCGCGGTGTGCGTAGCCTCGTTTATATATTACGTGAGGCCTGATATCGAAGCCAATGCGCTGCTCCAGCCTCCGGCACATAAGATGCCAGTATTGCTCCCGAGCTTCGTCGGTATCCTCCAATTCCCAAGCTAAGGGGAGCAAGAAAAATAGATTTTCATGGCCTTCCGGCGCCACGGACGGATCCGTCACAGAAGGAGCGCAGACGTAAAAGAGGGGATCCTCTGGCCAAGCGGGCTGATCGTAAATTTCCACGGCGTGCCGATTGAAATCCGCATCAAAAAAGAGGGTGTGGTGGTGTAGTCCTGGAATTTTCCGATCGATGCCCACGTAAAAAAGCAGGCTAGAGGGTGCCATGGTGCGCTTATGCCAGTAGGCTTCGGAATACACGCGGTCTTTGGCGTCCAGCACTTCCTGCTCGAAGTGGTGATAATCGGCGGCATTCACCACCGCATCGGTGGGGAAAACATCGTCCGCGCTTGTTTGCAGCGACTGTATTTTACCGTCTTGCGTATGTACTTTAACAACAGCGGCTTGGGTGTGGATTTCTACGCCCAGCTCCCGCGCTACGCTGGCCATGCCTTCAATAATGTTGTGCATACCGCCCATGGGGTACCAAGTGCCCAGCTCCAAATCCGCATAGTTCATCAAACTATATAGGGCGGGCGTGTTGGCAGGCGTAGCGCCCAGGAAGAGAACGGGAAACTCCAACAACTGGATGAGCTGCGGGTGCTTGAAAAGCTTCCGCACATAGGCGGACATACTAGTGAGCATATCCAATTTGAGCGCCGATTTGAACACGCGGATATCGGCAAAATCCAAGATGCTGTGGCCGGGCTTCTGTACAAACTCGTTCATGCCCACTTTATACTTGTAGGCGGCTTCCGAGAGGAATTTTTCTAGGTTGGCACTACTGCCAGGTTCTAGCCGTTCGAACAAAGCGAAGAGATCCTGCCGATTGGCAGGGATTTCCATTTCTTGCTGCGGGCCGTAGTAGATCTCGTAGCTGGGATCCAGGCGTTTTAGCTCGTAAAAATCGGCTGCGCTGTGCCCAAAATCGTTGAAAAACTGCTCGAAAACCTCGGGCATCCAGTACCAAGAGGGGCCCATATCGAAGGTGAAACCAGCCGCGCTGTATTGCCGGCACCGGCCGCCCAGGCCATCATTCTTTTCCAGCAGTCGCACCTGATAGCCAGCCTTCGCAAGGTAGCAAGCGACGGATAAGCCAGCGAAACCAGCCCCTACAACGGTAATTTGTTGAACTTTACTCATACTTTCGCTAAACAGTAATCAGCAGACTTGGTTCAACGCTCATTTTTTGTTGACAGCATTCATGGTGTTTTGCAGCCCATGGGCACAAAAACTCAGGGCCGCCTCGGCCGCTTGCTGAACGAAATCGGCCAAGCCATCTTGTTCCGTTCGGTTCCATTCTCCTAGCACATAATCGGCTTGCTGGCCGGGGTGGAAATCCTTCCCAATGCCGCAGCGCAGGCGGGCGTAGTTGTTGCCACCTGTGAGGCCATCAATACTCTTGAGGCCGTTGTGACCCGCATCGCTGCCCTTGCCGCGCAGCCGCACCTTAGCAAAATCCAGATGAATGTCGTCCATAATAACAAGCAGATTTTCCTTCTCAAATTTTTCTTTCTGTAGCCAGTAGCGAACGGCCTTCCCGCTCAGGTTCATGTAGGTATCGGGCTTCAGGAGATAAATCTGCTTGCCTCGATGTTTAATCTGTGCCAGGTGCCCGTGGTTCACGGTCTCCCAAGGGGCATCCCCAGCGATCTTTTCCACCACCCGGAAGCCAATGTTGTGGCGGGTATCTTCGTATTTAGGACCGGGATTACCCAAGCCAACCAAGAGGTATTTCATAGCGGAATCTGTTGGGCGGACGGCCACTGGCAGCGGGGTTCTCGAGAAAAATTGCTGGAGCCAAGTCCACATTGTGCTTGTTTTAGGAGGCAAAGATAGCTTTTTGGGGGATAA
>DAITME010000026.1:27298-48757 GCA_036835305.1 Lewinella sp. | reverse complement strand
ACCTTCAAATGGAAACTGAATTTTTAACCAAAGACACACTTAGATGAACTATCCCTCTTCATTTCGCAATAGTCTGTTTCAAAAGAGGGTATTATGGTTGCAACGAATATATTTATCAGGTAGCACCACAAACTAAAATATATTATTCAATGAATGATTACAGTAGTGCAGGTGAAGCTTTTTGGAAATACATCCAACCATACAATAATAATTTAGGCTGTGCTCCAAACTTCAATTAATAATCTAAAAAGTCAACGCAGAACAATAATAAACATGCTTGCTTAACTAAAAAATTGGTATCGCTACTTAACTCGTGCTCTGTCAAGGCTAGAACTTCGGGTTATACGTGGCATCTTTTGCGGCTAATCTTCGCTAAAGAATCCCTTACATAGTCCCACTATGCGCGGGAACATCCGTCCCGGCTAGCCACAAAATTCGCTAGCGTTCAATCCGAAGATTAACAATTAACAGAGTACTAGCAGCGTGAGAACAATCAAAACGGGAAAAATGAAAAAAATAAGTTCATTTCTAGCAAATTTATTCACAAAAGAAAAGGTAATTATCGGCAACCAAATTTGGATGATGAAAAACTTGGACGTAGATAAATTCCGTAATGGGGACCCAATACCTAAAGCTGGATATGATATAGCTTGGGTTGAAGCTTTTGATAATGAACAACCTGCTTGGTGCTATTATGACGACAACACTAAAAACGAAGAGCGTTACGGCAAACTATATAACTGGTATGCAGTAAACGACCCACGAGGTCTGGCACCAGAAGGGTGGCATGTACCTAGTGATGCCGAATGGACACAGTTAACTAATTATCTGGGCGGCCATGAATTAGCTGATAAAAAAATGAAAAGCACCAGCGGTTGGAGGGGTATCCGTCGAAATATTTATAACCTTAAATTTGAAGGTTATGAGTACGGTGGAACAAATAAAAGTGGTTTCAATGCCCTTCCAGGTGGTGAACGTCTTCGTCCACCATTTCTTGGAATTGGAATCAGTAGCGGGTGGTGGAGTTCGACAGAGTTCAATGCTCACGATGCTCGCTTTCGGATTATTGGTGACACTTTTTTAGCTTTCCGAAAAGACGGTCGAGATGGATTACATGAGAGTCGCAAAGAATTCGGCAAATATGTTCGCTGTCTCAGCGATTAGTTTATCATTTCAGAAACAGATACACATTTCAGTCGTATAGTTTTATCCAAATGTAATCACCCCACTTTCCGGAGCGAGTGCTGCCTTGCTGAATATTTTACCGCGGGCGCAACCCAACCAAAATCATAAAAAATAAACAATCAATTCCAACATGAAATACAAAAAATACACAAGAGCATCCATAGCGGTCTCTGAGATTGGTCTGGGTGCTTGGCAACTGGGACAAAATGCCGGCTGGAAGAGTATGACGGAAGCGGAGGCCATCGAACTGGTGCATAAATCGCTCGATTATGGGATCAATTTCTTTGATACGGCTCCCAACTACGGCCACGGAACGAGTGAGGAGCGACTGGGCAAGGCGCTGAAAGGCGTGGACCGCAGTAAAATTGTGATCAACACCAAGTTTGGCCATACGCATACTGGCACGCTCAATTTTAGCGCCGACTACATCCGGGAATCTTTGGAAGGAAGTTTAAGCAGGCTGCAGCTGGATTATATCGACTCCCTGATTATTCACAGCCCACCAGTTGAATATTTTGATGGAAATAAAAATGACCACTACGAGATACTCGAAAGGCTAATCGAAGAAGGGAAGATAGGGGCATACGGTGCTTCTCTGGATACCTACGCCGATATGAAGCTGTTGATGGATACGACCAACTCAAAAGTGATGGAGGTCTTTTTCAACATCTTTCATCAGGATGTCTTGCGCGGTTTTGAAGAAGCACAAAGCCAGGACGTGGGCATCATTGTGAAAATCCCCCTCGATTCTGGCTGGCTAACGGGCAAATACCATGCCGAAAGTACATTCCATGACGTTCGAAGCCGCTGGTCTAAAGAAGCGATTGCCACCAGATCGGACTTGGTCGATAAAGTGAGATCTATTGTGGGAACAGCCGAAAACCTATCCCAAATCGCAATCGCTTTTTGCTTGGCCTACGAGGCTGTCTCCACCGTTATTCCCGGCAACGTCAGCATCGAACAGCTCACGAGCAACGTCCAGAGTACAGATCTTTCGCTTTCGCCGCTGCTTGTAGAAAAGCTTGAGCATTTGTATCAGTCGGAGATTAAGCAGCTGGGCTTACCTTGGTAGTGTGGGGTGGTGGTAGTGTCCCCCTACCCCACCCAAGCATCATACGCCCCAATCAATTTCGGCCAGGCATATTGGGCGACGGCAGCGCGATAGGCTTCGGGCGTGGCTTCACCAGCTTCCGCTAGCAATGTTTGGGCTTTTTGGAAGCATTCTTCGGGGCTGTTGTAGCGATGCTTTGTCTGCAGGTTCGCGCCTAGGTGCTCGGGGAAGGCCAGCCGATTGGGAAAAAGTGGTTGCGCGCCTGCGTACATGGCCTCCACGGCGCTGATGCCAAAAAAATCTTGGCGGGAGGTGACAGGCAGTAAATCTGTTTCGTAGAGCAGTTGCCAGTACACTGAGCGGTCTTTCGCATAGCCCCAGTGGATAATTTGCTTCTGAAATTCCTCTTTAGCCTGAGAAAATATGGCTGGTGCCGCCGCCTTCGGCTCGCCGAGTACGGCTAAACGAAAAGCGATGTCTGCTGCCTGCAGTTGGCGACACAAGGCGAAGAAATCTTCTGGGTTTTTGTCGTATTCCCAGCGGTGGTTCCAAGTAATCAGTGGGGGCAAAGGCGCTGGGCGGCGCGCTCGCTCCCCTTCTGCGAAGTCCATACCGATAGGGAGTACGATCGACTTTTGGCGGATGGCTTCCACGGTATCTAGCCCTTGAAAATCGGGTAAAGCTCGTAGAAAATCGGGTAAAGCACTCAAAAAAGCTTCGCGGTGATAGGTAGAGTTAAAAGCAATGCTATCGGCTACCAAGGCCGAAGTATAGTTGATCCAGCCATAGTGGCGATCTCTATTAATTTTGGTATCCTCGTCTTGGGGCGACCAAGGGTAGTTGATTTGGTTTTCGTGGAAGTAGAGGTAGCAGGGCTTGCGGGTACCACTCAGGGCCTTGAAAGTAGTCAGGTTGAGCATATCACTCACTACAAAAGCATCGGGTTCCGGCAGCTTGGCCACTTCTCGGGCGAGGTGGACAGCACCTCCGTGCATCCGCCACTTCCAAGCTTTAGCAGGCATACCTATGATTTGTATCTGGTGCTGACTATTTGCCTGCCAGCCTTGCGCCCACTGCTGGTGGCTGCCACCGAGGAAAGGTTCAAGGAGGTAGATAGCCGATTGTTTCATGTCCTTGCGATAAGCGCGTAGCTGTTTTCTTACTCCAAGCCCAACTGTTGTTTTAGCAAAGTAGCGGAGGGAGCCAAAGGGCCGACCGCTTCGATATCGATCGTCTTTGCTTGCTCTGCTGGCTGTTGGACGCGGCTACGGTAGAGGCCTCCTTGCTCGTCCACCAACCAAACTTTAGTGGTTTCGCTGAGGGGTAAGACTTGTTTTCCCCCTTGCTTGAGGCTGCGGTAGATGGTTTTGTAGCGGTTATCGGCTACGTACACCATCTGCTGCCCCTGGGCGCTGCGGCGGCCTTCATTTCGGTAGGCCGCTTCACTAAGGGGCGCCAGCGTTTGCAGGCTACGCGCCACAGCATATAAGCCCCAGCTGCTGATAGAAAAGCGAAAATTTGCCCGCTGCCGCTGCACCTTAGCTTGTTCAGCTTTTGGTAACTGGGCGGCCTCCCGTAGGATTGCGGCGCTGGCGGCAGCCAAGGCTTGGTCTCGTTCTGCTATGAGTACTTGGCTATCGGGATGGCTCTGTTCTTGATAGGCGGCTAAAGCAACTTGGTAAGCTGCCAGCTCCGCTTCGAAGCGCTGCATCGCGGCCTGATAGCTGTTATCGTCTAGTAAAATAGCCTGTATCAACAACTTCTCCTGCCGCTGTGGATTGATAAGCGTAAGTTCGTAGCGATCGCCACCCGCTAAGTTCCGTAGCCGCACCTGCTCCCAAACAACATTAAAAGCCCGCATATCAAATTGTCCGGTTTCTGGCAGCAGCTCCCAGATACCTCGGTTGATCAGCCTTTCCATATCCTCTGGGCGCACGTCGCTATCGGGTGTAAGCGCTAGGTCATTGAGAAAATCTAGTTCTATCGTGGGGTTCTTGCCTACGCTTTTCTTGGGTGCTTCTGGGGCAGCAGGCGGTTCTGAAAGCTTGCTAGCGGTACGCGCCTGCCGAATTTTATCCGTATAATTAGCTTCCAAGGCTCGGTAAGCCTGGACACTAGTCCAGTTCTCTGGCCAAGCGACATCTTGATAAATACCTGCCACAGCTCCCACTTTTTCCCATCGGCGAGCCACTGTATCCAAGCGATAAAGGGCATAGTCCGCTTGGCTGCTATCGGCATAAACATAGGTATTTAAAGCCACCTCTACTTGCTCGCCCGCTGCGATAGGCAGCCACTGCCCAGCAGCCGTAGCATATACGTCTAGAACCACTGCGGCATCCAGTTGTACCCCCTTTCCGGCATCGGTGTAAGCCAGCGGAAGACCCGCCAGGAAGTAATCGGCTACTTCATCCATTTGCCGATAGTGCAACTGTACAGGTTGCTCGATAGCACGTCCTCTATCGCGAAACAGCGCCGTACGGCTGAGTACCAATTGCCCATCTTCCAACACTACTTTTTGATCCTTCTCTGTTTCGTCAATACTGGCCATCTTCACATCGGGCACATTGGCCGTGCGGGGTGGTAAGATGAAAGGTTCTTTGCTAAAATAGGCTGCTACTTCTTGTTCAGTGAGCGTTCGGTCGTTTCCTCCAGCCTGCCATTGTAGCCAGCCAAAGATAATCAATACCACGGCTGCCGCCGAGCCGACGAAGTAAGTCAAATAAGCTGTAGGTGAGCGCATGGCGAACAAACGCGGCTTCTTTTCAGCAGTAGGGGCAGGCGGGTGCTCAAAATCTTGAAGCAGCTGCTCGAAGTTTTGATGCGCCTTTATCTGCTCGAGATCGGGCGGGGTTCTATTGAATTGAATGTTGTAGCGCTGCTCCATATTTCTTAAGGTTTGGGCATTTTTTTGCGCAATTTATCCAGTATGCGATAGGTTCGCATTTTGGCGTTGGCCTCGCTGACATCCAAAATATGGGCAATTTCGGCGAATGGTCTATGCTCAAAGAAACGCAGCTCAATAATCGTAAGCTCTTCGGGTTTCAGACTTTGCAGTAGGCTATTCACTTGGTTCTCCAGCAAAGCCCGATCGTTATCCGCTAGGGTTTGGAGGGCATCGGGATCGGCTAAATCAGCATAAATGGCCGTATCGGCGCTCACCACGCATTGCCGCTGCTTTTGGCGGAAGTACATCACCACCTCATTGGAGGCAATCCGATACAACCAAGCACTGAAGGGCACCCCTTTGAACTGGTAGCTAGACAATTTATTCAGCGCCTTGAGAAAGACCTGCGAACAAATGTCTGCTGCCGTGTGCTCATCTTCACAACGCCGCCAAACGAAACGAAAAATCGGTTCGTAGTAGCGCTCGTACAAGGGCTTGAAAGCGCGCGCATCCAACTGGGCAGCCTGCACCTCTTCCCACTCGGCCGTCATAGCTTCTTGGGTGATGTAAGTAAGGCGGTTGTCGCTCACGCTACTAGACATTGTGGAGTTGATATGAATGGTAGTAGCCTGCAAAATAAGAAGGAATCCGTTTTGTTGCCCAAAAAACATTGGACAAGTTTTTACAGCCCTTTTGGCTGATTTTCAAACACATAATGCCGGCTAAACAAAAAAGTAACGATCTTGCCCCCTGATAAATTGGTTGAAGTGGGTATATTGTGGGCGGAGAAAGGTGCTGAGGTGTAAAAGATAGAAAAGTGTAAAGGCTGGGCATTCCCTGGGTAAGTCGAGCTCCTGCTCGACAGAGAAGGCATACTAGGTACTCCGCTATCCTCTGAAAGCCAGCAGCCAAAAAGCAAAGGCAAAAGCTTTTCTGCAAGGCCAAAAGCACTCCCTACGAGCAAAACTAACTACAATCGTACAGACAAGGGAACCCCTTGTCTCTAAAAACTGGCAACTAAAATGACAGATAACTTCCACTGGGGAATACTTGGGCTGGGAAAGATCGCCCGCAAATTTGCCGCAGACTTAGCCTCCATCCCCGATGCCAAACTGGTGTCGGTTGGGAGCCGTAGTCAGGAGCGCGCGACTGCTTTTGCCCGCGAGGTGGGTGCCCATTTTGCGGCGGGCAGCTACGAGGGAATTTTTTCGGGGCCTCGGCTAGATGCCGTTTATATTGCCACCCCGCATGCGGGTCATAAAGCGTTGGTGGAACTTTGCTTGCACCATGGCGTAGCCGTTCTGTGTGAGAAACCGCTGGGGATGAATACCCGAGAAGTAGAAGAGATGGTGCTGCTGGCTAGAAAAAAAGGTGTTTACTTATTAGAAGCGCTCTGGAGCCGCTTCACCCCCAGCACGGCTAAGGTCTTAGAACTAATAGCGGCAGGCACACTCGGGAAGGTAGAGAGCGTTCGGGCCGACTTTGGCTTTCAGATAGGTCCTAACACTGGCGGGCGTATTACTGACCCTGCACTAGGCGGCGGAGCCTTGCTAGATATCGGTATTTACCCCGTTTGGTTATGCCAATTGCTACTGGGTGAACCAACGGAAATAATGGCCGCAGCCCGGCTAGACGACCAGGGCGTGGATATAGACATCAACATCAGTCTGGAGGTAGCAGATGGTCGCTTGGGGCATGCTTACGCTACCTTACTGGGTCGCACTAAGACCGAAGCCCTGATCTTGGGCGAAAAAGCAGATCTTCACTGGCACCCCCGCTTCCACGAACCCAGCAACTTTTCGATCCTACGAGAGGGCGAACGGCCAGAAAATTATTTCTTCGAACGCAGCGCCAACGGCTACCAATACGAAGCCCTCGCCGTGATGGAAGACGTAAAGGCTGGCAGAACAGAGAATGCTTTGTGGTCTTTGGATGATAGCCTGGCATTGCACCGCACCCTCACGCGCATTCGTAAAATAACAGGCATCCGCTATCCGGTAGATTAACCAAGCGCGCGGCTAGCGAACATTGCTCAAAATAGATTAGCCTAGCTCCTGCACTTATGCCCACCTGTAAAGCTGTATGGGCTACAAGCGTACGTTTGTATATGTACAATCTAAGCGCTACCTTTACTGCCCAAATAGATAGTAAATAGATAGAGCCCCCTCGACCAGATTTGGCGCCTTTAACTCCATTCAAAATATTAGGCTTAAAAAATATATAATATGCAAGACCGGATGGTTAAGATTGGTATTTACTATGACGGGAACTATTTCCTACACGTTTCTAACTATTATAACTACGACCACCCACGAAAAAGACGGCTCAGCATTACGGGCCTGCACCGCTTTGTCTTAAGTAGAGTAGCGGAAAAGGAACAGGTGGCGGAAGAGCGCTGCCGCTTGGTTGATGCCCACTATTTTCGTGGCCGTTTGAGTGCACAAGAAGCTTTTCAGCGAGGGCAGGTGCTTTACTGGGATCGAGTTTTTGATGACATCCTGATGTCCGCTGGTGTTATCACGCACTATTCGCCGCTCAAGAACGTCAATGGCCGAAGAGAGGAGAAAGGCATCGATGTCTCCTTTGCACTGGAAGCCTACGAGCAAGCTGTATTGCGTAAGCTCGATGTAGTAGTACTGGTGGCTAGCGACGGCGACTACGTCCCCTTGGTCAAGAAACTCAACGCCTTGGGTACCCGAGTAATGGTGCTTTCCTGGGATTTTGAGTTTACCTCTGATACCGGACACACGATGGTAACCCGTACTTCACAGGAGCTCTTGGAGGAGGTTAGCTACCCGATACCGATGCATAAAATCATCGACGACCGCCTAGAGAGCAACGACCCCGTAGTGAACAATATCTTTGTTCCGGCTTCCAAGGAGGATACAACGCGGCAGGTACACCCCGATTTCCAGGGGGGCTTCGATAATAATCTGTCGGGTCCAATGGGTTCGCCGCCAAAAAATATTGACTTAGAGCAGCCTCTGGAGGGGGAAGTTGGGGATGTGATAGAGAGCAGTATCCTGAGTCTAAAAAACGGCTACGGTTTTATCAAATATCCGCCCAATAACCTCTTTTTTCACTATACTACGGTACAGAATGTGGATTTCAACGACCTGCTGATTGGCGACTGCATCGAGTTCACACTGGCCCACAATGCCGAGGGGCAGCTGGTGGCTACCGAAGTGAATCTGATAGAAGAAGAGGAATAAATTTGCCTTGTATGCCCTCGCTTTTTATCTCTCGCACGCTGGCGGCAGACAGCCCTATTCGGCAGTGGGCAGCGGGTAAAGCAGTGGACTTATTCGCACAATCGTTACTTACTTTTGAGGCAGTCGCTTTCGACTTGCCCTCTGCGGGAGCTTATGACTGGATATTTTTCTACAGTCCACGAGCCGTACGCTATTTTTTTGATGCTCGACCCTTGCTTGCAGCAGGCGTGCAATTGGGAGCTGTTGGTAAGGGGACAGCTGCTGCTTTGGAGGTCTTGGGGTATCGGGTGGATTTTTGCGGTGCTGGTAGTCCTGAGGAAGTTGCTCGTGATTTTTTAGCAGTTGGGAAGGAGCAAAAAGTTTTATTTCCTTGCGCGGCAAACAGTAGGCGTTCTATTGCTACGCTGTTAGCGGAGCAGATCACGGCCTTTCATCTGGTGGTGTACGAGAACAAAGCATCCGTATCTCCTAGCTTGCCCACCACGGATATGGTGATCCTCACCAGCCCGATGAATGCTGAGGCCTATTTCTCCGCTTGCCCACCGCGTAGTGATGCTAGTTACCTTGCAATTGGTAGTGTAACGGCAGCTGCGATGGCGGCCTATGGGGTGGTGGCGCAGTATCCGATGCAGGCAGAAGAAGCTGCGCTGTGTACGCTGCTCGACGATTGGATCCGTAGGCAGGTACCCTAGGCCTCCCCGGCATTCTTGATATCGTTGATATAGCGTTGTAGTTCGATTTCATCGTAGATCAGCACTTCCCTAGGTTTGCTACCAGCGGCAGGGCCTACTATACCCATTTGTTCCAACTCATCCATGATACGGCCGGCGCGGTTGTAGCCGAGTTTCAGACGCCTTTGTATCATGCTGGTGGAGCCGTGTTGCTGGCTCACGATGAGGTGGGCTGCTTGCTCGAACATATCATCTAAGTCAGCATAAGTAAGCGAACTGCTACCGCTTATTTCTTCGTCGGTATTATATTCTGGTAGCAAGTAGGGTTCCACGTAGCCTCTCTGGTTGCCGATGTATTCTATGACGCGCTCTACTTCGGGCGTATCTACAAAAGCACCTTGGATGCGGATAATATCGCCGCCATTGCTCAGGAGCATATCTCCCCGGCCAATCAGTTGATCGGCACCGCCGGAATCCAGGATGGTGCGGGAGTCCACTTTAGCTGTTACTTTGTAAGCCACACGGGCTGGGAAATTGGCCTTAATGACCCCGGTGATAATGTTTACAGAGGGGCGCTGCGTGGCGATAATAAGGTGGATACCTACGGCCCTGGCCAACTGAGCCAAACGAGCGATCGGCATTTCTACTTCCTTGCCTGCCGTCATGATCAGATCGGCAAATTCGTCGATAACTAAGACGATAAATGGCAGAAATTTGTGACCTTTTTGTGGATTTAGGCGGCGTTCTATGAATTTTTGGTTGTATTCCTTGATGTTTCGCGCAGCCGCCTTCTTGAGGAGGTCGTAGCGCTGATCCATCTCCATACACAAGGAATTGAGGGTATGGATTACCTTGGTTGTTTCGGTAATAATGGGTTCTGTTTGGTTGGGGAGGAAAGCAAGGAAGTGGTGCTCCAGCTTGGCATAGGGGAAAAGTTCTACCTTTTTGGGGTCAATCAGCACCAGCTTCACTTGGCTTGGGTGCTTTTTATACAGCAGCGAAATGAGAATGCTATTGATGCCAACCGATTTGCCTTGCCCAGTAGCCCCCGCTACCAACAAGTGGGGCATTTTGGCTAGGTCGGCCACCAGCACCTCATCTTTGATGGTTTTACCTAGTGCGAGGGGAAGATCCATTTTGGCCGTTCTGAATTTCTCACTTTCTAAGGCTTCGCGCATCGAGACGATCTGCGGATTTTTGTTGGGTACCTCAATACCGATAGTGCCGCGCCCAGGAATGGGCGCGATGATACGAATACCCAGGGCAGCTAGGGATAAGGCAATATCGTCTTCTAGGTTTTTTATTTTGGAAATGCGAACACCCGGTGCAGGAACGATCTCGTATAGCGTTACCGTGGGGCCGATGGTAGCACGGATCTTGGTGATTTCGATTTTGTAATTGAGGAGGGTCTCAATAATCTGATCTTTATTGGCTTCCAGTTCGGCTCTATCAACTTCTGTTTTCTCCCCGGCATAGCTTTCTAGCAGCATCAGCACAGGCTTTTCGTAGCTAGGCAGATCGGCTGTAGGGTCATAGGGTTCGCTGTGGTCGCGGTTGCCTTGCGTCATGGCCAATTCGGGCGTGAGCGTGTCTTCGTCGTCGATTTCTGTATTGATTTCCAGATCGTCTTCGCTGCCAGCCGCTAGTGGATCGAGGGGGATGTAGGGGCGTGCGTTGGCATCCACCTCTTCAAGAGGAATAGATAGCTGATCGCCTTTTGGATAGGGTTTTTCATCCATTTCTAGCTCGAGGCCGCTGCCAGGATTTCTGAATTTTTCTAGGTCGCGCAGCCTTTCGGCCGCCGTCCTGGGTTGTAGCGGATTGAGGGCCTGACCTCCTTCTGCATCTGCATCGCTGCGTTCGGCCGCTCCACCAGCTAGTGCGGTGGCTGCCCGACCAGCAACGGGCGAATTAGCCGCAGGCTTATCCTTGATGCCACGGAAACGCTGAGAAAAATGATCCGTAACGGCCGCCTTGATTTCCCGCTGACTTCCGTTGAAATCGATGCGCGCCACAAAGATCAAATAAAGTGCTGCTGAAGCGAGTAGCAGCAGTATGATGCCCGCCCCGCCCGTCACGCGCCGTAGGTATTCCACCAGGTAGGCACCTATCGCACCACCTACGGGGAACTCCATGAAGCCAAGCACAAACTCCAGTAAAACGGCGAGGCCAACAGCAAAAAACAGGGTGCGCATGAGCTGCTTGCCCATAGGTGCTAGGGAACGGCGTTTGAGCCTGTTGAGTCCTAGCTCGTAAAGGTAATAAGCAACCAAAAAGCTAGGCAAACCAAAGCCATAGTACATAAAAAAGCTGGAAACAAAGGCGCCTAAACGACCCAACCAATTTTCTACACTGAGGTCGCTAAAGCCTAGGAGCGTCCAACTGAAACGCAACACGCGATCCTGATCGATCCGCCACGTAAACAAGTAACTAATGAAAGCAATACACAAATAGGCCGCAATAAAAATAAGCAGCAACCCCAATAATTTAGGCAGTCGCTCGTCTTGCAAGCCGATTTTGAGGGTCTGTTGTGCCTTATTTTTCTTTTTAGCTTGTGCCATATAGTTTTCTTGCCTAGGAAAGACGGTAGTTAAAGCTCATAAAAGACGGTAGCCGCCTTCAGACTAAACTAGAACAAGCACAAAAGTACATAAAATTGCAGATAGTGAAAAATGGTATATTGACTATCAGATAAAGTGAAAAGAACCTAAGCGACTAGCAGCAATTCTCAATTTGGCTCACGCCCTACTAGAATGGGCACGAGTGCAGGAGCCATATTTCGACGCAGCTCAACACGAGTGCAATACCATTTTGAGCAAGGCTGGGTTAAGAAAATAGCATGAACTGAGGTATTTTAAACGCACGAAAGCTTATCCACCGCTACTTTGAGAATTGCTGAGCGACTAGGGGCTTTGGCTTTTTGTTGTGATGTTTAAATTGGGGGGGCTAAGTACTCGGACAAATTTAATGCGACTTTTCAATCTGGTAGATTTTGCTTTCAGCCGAGGCAAAAAATGTAGGCTTAGTGGTGCTAAGACGAGGCTTTTTAACGCTGGCTGGGAGCAAAAGATGCCGAGTCAAATGGTGTGATTATTTTTGTCTGAGTGCTTAAACAAACAAGCAACCTTTTCGGCTCCGAACCGTTAGCCTTCTTTGTTAAAAGGCATGGCTCTTTTATAGCACAGGCATGGCTCCTGCCCGTGGGGCGCGCATATGCAAGAGCCAACGACTGCGCACATACATTTCACCCACATCCATATGTACACAGTGGGTGGGAGCCATTCAACAGCTTTTTCTCACCGATTCTGATTTTCCATATGGCCGTAAAAATACATCCAAGTTGGGCAAAAGTCTTGGCTGCGGAGTTCCAGAAGCCCTACTTCCAAACGCTGGTAGCGTTCCTCAAAAGCGAGAAGGCCAGTGGGAAACAGATTTATCCGCCAGGCTCGCTGATTTTTAATGCTTTCGATAGCACGCCCTTCGAGGTGGTAAAGGTAGTGATTCTAGGGCAGGATCCTTATCACAATCCGGGGCAAGCGATGGGACTGAGTTTTAGTGTGCCCAGAGGCGTGGCTATCCCACCCAGCCTACGCAATATTTACGCGGAGTTGGAAAGTAGTTTGGGGATTCCTTCGCCTAGGCATGGGGATCTATCCAGCTGGGCTAGCCAGGGTGTTTTCTTGCTGAATGCCATGCTCACGGTGGAGCAGCAGCAAGCGGGGAGCCACCAAAAATCGGGCTGGCAGTATTTTACGGATGCGGCCATCCAGGCGCTGGGCCAAGAACGGCAGGGATTGGTCTTTATGCTCTGGGGCGCTTTCGCGCAGAAAAAAAAGGCCCTCATCAACAGCAACCAACACTTGGTGCTAGAAAGCGCCCACCCTTCGCCGCTGAGTGCACATCGGGGCTTCTTAGGCAACCAGCATTTCGCATTGGCCAATGAATACCTGCTGAAAAACGGGCAAGCGGCCATTGATTGGTCTTTGCCGGCTTGACAACTTGGGCGCTGGCTTAGGCCTTTACTTTTTTGTAGCGCTTCCAAACGTTGTAAAAAATTCGGAAAGGCAGCATCGCACCGGCCATGATGGCCCAAATGCCGAAGAAGAAATACTCGCTGCGCAAGTAGGCGTTCATCGCAGCAGCGTAGCTTTTGGGCAAGTCTTTTACTAGGTAGTCTGGGCCGTTGTTATCGAGATAAGTGATGAACTCGTTGAGGCCCTGCCCCATGTAGAACAATAAGGGAATGAGCACAAAAATGAGTGCGGCCTGCGCATAGAAACGATCACGTAGCCAACTGATGTTGAGGAGAAACAAATAGCGCGTGAGGCTAATGGTAGCGATTACAAAAACGGCATTGTAGGCGTAGAAAGGGAAGTTGATCTGCCGATCGTAGATGGGGAGTAGCACCAAGGCAGTGAGCACGAAGGTGAAGACCCACCAGATCAGTTCCAGGCTAATTTGCCTTTTGTTGAGTGAATCCATATTTTTTTTTAGAAATCCGCCAGCCGTGGTGCCCTTGGAAAGGGGATGACATCCCGAATATTCCCCATACCCGTGATGAATTGCACGATGCGCTCGAAGCCCATCCCGAAGCCCGCGTGCGGGCAGCCACCAAACTTTCTTAGCTCTAGGTACCAGCTGAGTTCTTCGCTAGAGACATCCATTTCTTTCATGCGCTGTTCGAGTACTTCCAGCCGCTCTTCTCGCTGGCTTCCGCCTACCACTTCGCCGATATAGGGGAAGAGAATATCCATCGCCGCGACGGTTTTTTCGTCGTCGTTAAGGCGCATATAGAAGGCTTTGAAGTCCTTGGGATAGTCGCGTACAATGACAGGTTTTTGGAAGTGTTTTTCCACTAAGTAGCGTTCGTGCTCGGCTTGCAAATCAGTACCCCAGCTTACAGGGAATTGGAATTTTCCTTTTTTGTAAGGCTTAGAGTTTTGAAGAATTTGTACCGCTTCGGTGTAGGTAAGGCGGGCGAAATCGTCTTCTACTACAAATTTGAGCATTTCAAGCAGCGGCATCGGCCGGCGCTGATCGGTGGGCAGATCTTTCTCGGCGTCTTGTAGCCGCTGATCGAGGAAAGCCAAGTCTTCGGCGTAGTTGTCGAGGCAAAAGTTGATAAGGTATTTCAGGAAGTCTTCCGCCAAATCCATATCGTTGTCAATATCGAAGAAGGCCGCTTCGGGCTCGATCATCCAGAATTCGGAGAGGTGGCGGCTAGTATTGCTATTTTCTGCCCGGAAAGTGGGGCCAAAGGTATAGACCTTGCCCAATGCCAGGGCGCCGATTTCGGCTTGTAGTTGGCCGGAGACCGTCAGGTGGGTGCTTTTAGCGAAAAAATCCTGGCTATAATCCACCAAGCCTTCTTCGGTGCGGGGCGGCTGCTGCATATCGAGGGTGGTGACGCGGAACATCTCGCCAGCCCCTTCGGCATCGTTGCCTGTGATGATTGGGGAGTGTAGGTAATAGTAACCGCGGTCGTGGAAATACTTATGGATGGCATAAGCCACGCCATGGCGGATACGGAAGACGGCAGCAAAGGTATTGGTGCGCATTCGGAATTGCGCATTTTCGCGCAGGAACTCCATGGTTTGCCGCTTGGGCTGTAGCGGGTAGGTGCTGGGGTCGCTAGCGCCGAAGACCGTGATTTTATTGGCTAGAATCTCCACCGTTTGGCCAGCGCCCTGGCTTTCCACAAGGGTGCCGGTGATGCCTAAGCAAGCATGGAAGCCGATTTGGCTAATCAGCTCAGCATCAAAGTCTTCAGCATTCACTACAATCTGCAAAGTGCCCGCTGTGGAGCCATCATTGAGGGCAATAAAGCGGCTGGAGCGCCAGGCTCTCACCCAGCCCATAACCGTTACTTCGCTACCCAGCGGTGGGTTTTGTAGAATTTTTGCAATCTCTGTACGCAAAATCATATATCCGAGCTCTTTATTAACCCATTTTACTTGATGAGGGTATAAAAATAAACACCTTCTATGAGGCTTTCCTATCTACATGCATTGAATCAATTAGCAATACAATTTAGCTACGCACAAATCGGAAAACGTCGGATTTATTTTTAAACTAATCCTATGAGGCTACAAAGGTAAGACAATTACCGTAATTATTTGCGTGGGCGCGCAGAACGAGCCCGGAGGAATAATTTTAGCTTTTTGATGGTTTGTGTGGTTTTTAGGAACCATACCCTTTCTTATCAAGCGATGCCTAGAGAGCAGGTATAGACAAAGGCTGGCGGCAGATTAGCCAGTGTGAACTGCACCGATACATTCGTAAAATAGCGGTGCAACAGCCGATAATCTTGCAGCGCATATTGATATTGAATAAACTGCCCGCTGGGTTTCAGCACCAACTGTACTTGCTCTAAGATAAGCGCTTTCACTTCTTTAGGAATCATAGAAAGGGGCAGGCTGCTTACGATGAAGTCCACGCTTTCAGGGGCAAAAAATGTTCCCATTTGCTCGGCTCCCAACGGCAGCACCCGAAGACGAGAATCTTTTATTTCCCTAACCTTATCAACAAATACGGGGTTGATCTCGAAGGCGGTGAGTCTTGCCTCCGTTCCGAGCCTATCCAGCAGTGCTTGGGTAACGCAGCCTTCGCCTGGCCCTAGTTCGATGACCGTTAGAGGCTGATGCGGAGGAACAGGCTCTATCAGGCGGTTCACTAGCGCGGGGGAGGAACTGGCAATTGCCCCTGTTGATTTGAAAGAGCGCAGTGCCTCCTTTAGGAATATCATTTTTTTCATAATCTCATTCGCAAGACAAGTATATCAGCAGATCGGCTAGGTTAAATGATAGCCAACTAGTTGATGTAGAGCCGTTGGAAGGGAATAATCACATCCATATTCCCCAGCCCGTTGAATCCTCTGAGCTGATCGACGGTAAGGCCATATCGGTTGGCGATACTATATAAGCTCTCCCCTTCTTGTACTACGTGCACAGCTCGGGTAGCTGCGGGCGCCTGATTGGTTACTGGCTGGCCATAAGTTGCGGGCTGCCCGATGGGGGTGCCGATGGTACGTGCTGGGGCGCTTTCTAAACTATTCATACTTTGTCCACTACTTCCCTGATAAGCCTGCGGCACGATCACCCCTTTTTGACCAAAGCTAGGATTGTTGTTGATATTTGCACTAGGCGCAATAGGCGCTGTGAGGTTGTATGTCTGAGGCGTGGCGGGTGCCGTATTGTAGTATTGTGGGCTAGGAGCAGCAGGCTGCTGCTGAGGCTGGAAGCTAGGGCTAGTAGGCCCAACAGGCGTACCAATAGAATTGGGCGCCACATAGGTAGAAGGTGTTACTACACTAGCCCCATAGACTGTTGGGGCAGCCGTAGTGGTCGTGGAGTTATTGATATCAGGGCAGTCATTGGTCTTGAGCCGTTGGCCGATTCGGATAAACTCGTTGGCCCCTAGGCCGTTGATTTCTCTATACTTGGCTTCTGTGTAGCCATAGCGTAGGGCGATGCTCGCCACCGTTTCGCCAGCTTGGACAATATGCCCTTCATCCACTTGTGCGGTAGGAGTAGCGACACTGCCGCCGTAAGGAACGGGCTGGGCAGCGCCGGGATTGCTAGTAGCTACAGGCCCACGAGCTTCCATCAAGGGGGGGGCTAGGCTATAGTTGGAAGTAGCTGCTATCGGTGCGGCTCCCCTTGCGCCTTCACTCACTTTTAGCTGCTGACCAATATTGATCGTGTTGCTAACGAGTCCGTTCCAGGCTTTGATTTGTGCTACCTCCACTTGATAGCGGCGGGAAAGGGCGTAGAGCGTTTCCCCTTTGACCACAGTGTGGGTAGCCGTGCCTTGAGAAACGGCCACCGCTGGAGTAGCGAGGGCAGGACTAGCAGAGACAGGAGGCGCTGTGGGAAGGGTCGTGACAGGAGCGGGCGGCGTATAAGCGACGGGCGGAGTAGGATTTCCCGAACCATAGGTAGCAGGCACCGCTGCATAATCAGTAGTAGGCGCTGGACTGGGAGCAGATGCGCTCGTGGCCGCTACAGGAGCTGTATTGGCACAATAGGTTGTAATAAAATCGTTGAGTGCTTGGCCATTGACTCCCCGCAGCATCGTTACCCCCCCCACAGTGGTTTCTCCATCGCTACCGAGGCGGCGTTCCAACACGCCCAGTACAGGATTCATCTTGTAGTCAATGACGGGGTAGGCGTTGCGGGGCATCAGCTGCCGAATTAGATAACCACCCGTGCAGCTCATGGATTCTCGGCCTTCAAAAAAGACCTTGGCATTGGGGTTGTTGTAAGCCAAATTCTCGCCAATAATCACATTGCGTGTATCGAACTGAAAGCTAGCCAAGGGGGAGACATAGGTAAGGGTGTTGTTCTGGATAGCCAATACCGCTCCCATGGCTACGGGCTGGATGAGGTAATCGTTGCCATCTGGCACCAGCATGAATACCTTCGCCGTATTGCTGTTGATAGACTCCATGAGGCCTGCGTTGAGGCGAGGATCGTTGCAGCGAAGGTAGTCGGGCGGTAGGTAATTTTGCTTCACATTGCCCTCCACACCTGTTTCCAACACCAACTTCTGCCCATTCGCTAGCGGTATCTGATAGGAGAAGTAATCCATGCGCGGCTGCCGCGCAATTGCCTGCTCGTATTGTAGCCGAAGCATACAACCTGGCTCATACAAAACAAACAGTTGCTGGGCGCTCAACTCACCAAAGGCGAGGAGCAAGAAAAGGAAAAAGACACTAGAATTTTTCATACATTCAGTTTGATGGTAAAGGGTTTGGTAGCAAATGTAAAAAAAATTATGTATAAAAGCTGCTTCCTGGCAGATTATTTCAACTGCCTTTCCCAACGGAGGCTTTGTCCTCTGCTGTTGAATAGCATATTTAACTAGAAACTCCCGCCAACAATCGGCAAAGTCAGCACGCTTTCGTCAAGGTCGATGGTGAGTTCTGTTCCAGGTTTTGGATGAAGCGTAAACTCCTTGTCGGAGGAAAAAATGAGCAAGCCAATTTGCTGACCAGCTCGGATAATTTGATCATCCGGCTGCAAGGAAAAGCTCAGTTCGTAAAATCTGCCTGGCTCCAAAGGTTCCGACGACCGGATAGAAGCGTGATTTTGTGGATCTGCCCACCCCCTAGTGATGATATTGTCGGTAATTTTCGTATTCCGACCTTCCTCCCACGGCAAGGAAACCAGCCAAACAGATAAATTAGCCGCTGGCTTACTAGCGGCAAGCTTTAGCTTTATTCTAGGCACCCCCGATATATGCACCTCCTGCTGCAGCACCGGAGTGAGATACAGCAAGCGGTGTTCGGTATAATCCGCCTGCGCCAGAGCCGAACCGCTAAAGGAGTAATTGTCCACCAAGGTCTCTTTTCCAGCCTTCTCTGCTTTTTCAGTACTTAAAAGTCCGGCAGCAGGCGCTCCGCCCTGCAGGTAGAAATTCACCTCGCTAGCTGCTGGATTGGGATAATCGGTATAAGGAGTAGGCTTAGACTGTTCGTCGTTCTCGCGCACAATCCAAGCTTTAGGCTCTGTTTCCACCCCGTTTTCGATGCCATGTAAGTAGCGCGTAAACCAACGGTTCATCATGCTAAAAGGAGGGGGCCCACCATGGCCATTTTGATGATAGTAGATTTTGGCGGGGAGGCCTTTTTCTCGTGCAGCCTTATAAATCCGATAGCTGTGTTCGGGCATTACATTCCAATCGTTGAAGCCATGAGACATTAAAAGGGCTGCTTTCATATCATCCATCTTATTCAGGTAATCGCGGCCAGCCCAGAAGTCGTTGTAATCGCCTGTAAGCCGATCCATTCCTTGCGCCATTTCCGTGTCTCGAACCGTTTTGTTGTTATAAGCTCTTTTGGATTCATCGCCGCTATGAATATAATCATACAAAACATCAATGTCCTCGCCCAAATAGCCACCGGGTGAACGCACTAGACCGTAGGACCGGTAGTAATGATAGTAGGAGGTATTGGGGGCGATGGGAATAATAGCTTCTAGTCCCTCCACACCCGTTGTTGCTGCTGCTAGCGGAAGCGTTCCGTTGTAGGAAGTACCCGTCATACCTACTTTTCCGCTCGACCAAAATGCCCGAACTTTTTCCTTACTATCCGGACTTGCGTAGCCATTGTCCTTGCCCCCAAGCCATTCAATCACAGCCTTCGGTGCCAGCGACTCATTGTCGCCCCCTACCGTAGGGGCACCTTGGGAAAGCCCTGTGCCAGGAGAGGACGAATGCACCACAATATAGCCCCGTGGAACCCAGCGCATAATTTCCGAATTAGAAATGATGGGCCGCTTTCCTCCGCGCCGTACCGCTGGATGTATGCGGGGCGGCCCCATCTCGCCCAACTCGTGTTTTACATCCCAGAAAGTACCGGGCGCATTGCCTGCGGTGCCAGCATAGTAAGGGCTGCTAGCGTAGATAACTGGCAATCGCAAATCTTCGGCCTCGGTCTGTCCAGGGCGGGTAACGGCTACGTGCATCCGGTCTAGCTTCCCATCCCCGTCGGTATCAAAGTCCGTTTCTACCCACAAATCGTGGCGGATCCATTGAGCAGAATCGGCGAATGCCGGCACAATTTGCGCCTCGCCGTTTTCAAAAACTGGCGCCGCTTGTGCAAGCAAGGAAGCGTAGCTACTTATCAGTAAAAAGAAAAAACAAGCAAAAGTCGGAAAGCCTTTCATGCGCGGTGGTGCTTTTGGTTAAAACGTAAAAGTACCAGTAATTTTTAACTTGGCTCACGCAGGAGCAAGAAAATACTATCTTGAGCAGTGTTTGTACTACAAAGTAGCATAAAACAAAGCGTTCAAAGCATACAAAAAGCAAAGCCTTAAATGCCGTGCGGCTGTCAACCCAATAGCATAGAAGTTCTTTTTCATCGGTTTCTACAAATACACCACCTTGGCAGCGGGGCTATCGACCATGAAGCGCTGGATGATTCGGGCGCTATCTGGAAAAGGTGGGCAAGTCCGCAAACAATCCAACAAGCTCTCTAGATCGTGTGCCTCTTCTTGGTTGATGAAACCGAAGCCTTGGTAGTGGCCTTCGCGGACGAGGACAACAGCTTTTTCTTCTTGAGTTCTGCCACGATCGAAGAGCAGGAAATCTCGGTCGAAGACGGTGCGGAGCAAGTCGTAGGCTTCATCTGCTCGTTGGTTGTAGTCGGTGGCCTCCTCCTTACCTGCACAAGCTCCCTTACACTGCTTGAGGTGGTAGTGAAAGCAAGCCGACTTGCTTGGAAAAAGATGCGTAAAAGCCGAGCACAACTCCAGCTGCTTGCGGACATAATCTAAGCGACCTTTAGCGCTGGTGATGCTGGGGTATTCGGAAATTAAATCCAGTTCTTTCCGGGCTTGGGCCGTGTTTTTGATTACCTCGAAGCAGCGGTAGCCCCGCTCGTTGAAGTAGCTGTGAATGGCATAGCCAAAGTGGCTACGGCGCTGGGCCTTATTGATGCTGGGCGTGAGGCGTTTTATTTCTTGATTCTCTAGCAAAAGGGCGATGAGCTCGCTTCCGGTGGATTCGTAGCTGAGGTCGGCTACCTGCTTGCTAATTTCCTGTCCCTTGGTAGAGGTATCCGCAAAGTGCTGGGCGATGCGTTTGCGGATATTGGTGCTCTTGCCTACGTAGATTACCTGGCCAGTATCATCATAGAAATAATAAACACCGCAGTCCTCTGGCAAGTCCTCTATCTGGTTCAGGGTCATGTTTTTGGGCAGTCGGCTAGCTTTTATGCCGTTGTTGACCATGCTTTTCACTGCTTCGGCTTGTCCTTGTTGCTGCAAGGCCATCTGGAGAAGCTCCGTGGTGGCTACGGCATCGGCTAAGGCACGGTGGCGGGCATTCACGCTAATGCCATAATGCTTGATCAAGTTCCCCAAGCTATAGCTCGGCAGCCCTGGGAAGACCGTGCGCATTAGCCGAACCGTACAGAGCTTGCGGCGGCTAAAGGTAAAGCCTAGCCGACGGAATTCCTCGCGGATAAACTCGTAATCAAAACGCACATTGTGTGCCACGAAGATGGCGCCTTCTGTCATTTCTACTACCTTTCGGGCCACTTCATGGAAGTGGGGGGCACTGGCGACCATCTCGTTGGTGATGCCCGTAAGGCGGGTGATGTTGGGCGGGATACTACACTCCGGATTGAGGAGGGTTTCGTAGGTCTCCAGCACCTGCTCGCCGTCGAAGCGCACAATACCAATCTCGGTAATGCGGTTATGGTTGGCGCGGCCGCCGGTTGTTTCGATATCAACTATAGCGTATTCTTGCATACAATTAAGTGCTTTGCGTTAACGGTGAAGCAAGCTTACGAATCCTTTGGAGGCTTCGTAAACGGCGTGGTAAGCTTACGAAGCCTTCCCGGATCCGTAAGCTTCAAGGGAAGGAATATTCGCGAAGCCTAACTTCTTAAGCGCTTCGTTTACGAAGGCTCCCCCGGCGCTACGTTTACGAATCCTTTGGAGGCTTCGTAAA
>DAITME010000026.1:0-27198 GCA_036835305.1 Lewinella sp. | reverse complement strand
CGCTACGTTTACGAATCCTTTGGAGGCTTCGTAAATGGAAAATACCAAGAAGCACGTATCTTTGACTCAGAACATGGCTCTTCCCCAAGAACATTGCTCCTGCATTAATGCCAAAATCCAACCTATCTTGCTTGCTTAAAAGCCAAAAACATGCCAAAGATACTACTTTTTATTTTTTCAACGCCCATCTTGATACTAAATTGTGTCAACAGTGCTACTAAGGCGGGAGTTGAGGCTCCTGCAACGCCTATTTCCGAGCAGCCTGTGGAAGCGAGCGAGCCCATTCAAGTGGGCGCGGCACAGCTCTTGGTCTATCTGCCCCTGCTGGAAGGCAAGCGAGTGGGGATGGTGGTAAACCAAAGTTCTTTGGTGCCTCGCGAAAACCCAGCAAAAGGCAGCGCTCACTTGGTGGATACCCTACAAAGTCGGAAAGTAGAACTGATAAAAATCTTTGCGCTGGAGCATGGCTTTCGGGGCACGGAAGATGCGGGTGCGATCATACAGGACGGGGTGGATGTAAAAAGTGGCTTGCCCATTGTAACGCTCTATGGCAAAAAGAAAGAACCCAGTGCCGAGGATTTGGCAGATATCGACCTGATTATTTTCGATATCCAAGATGTGGGCGCCCGCTTTTATACCTACATCAGCAGTTTGCACTACATCATGCAAGGACTGGCCAAGGCGGGCAAGCCCTTGCTCATTTTAGACCGCCCCAACCCCAATGGCCATTATGTAGATGGGCCGGTATTGGATCCTGCCTATCGCTCGTTTGTGGGTATGCACCCAGTGCCAGTGGTTCACGGCCTCACCATTGGCGAGTATGGGCGGATGATCAATGGCGAAAAATGGCTCGACGACGGGCTGCAAGCGCCACTCACGATTGTTCCTTGCCAGCATTATCGGCGAACGATACCCTATCCTTTACCAGTAGCGCCTTCGCCGAATTTACCCAACTTCCGATCCATCCTCCTCTACCCTAGTCTCTGTTTTTTTGAAGGCACCATCGTGAGCATTGGCCGTGGGACGCCTACGCAGTTCCAAGTGATGGGTCATCCCTATTGGCAAGCAGGCGACTATCGCTTTACACCTATGCCCGGGCCGGGGTCTGCCGATCCTAAGCTCGGAGGGCAGGAATGTATCGGTTTTAGCCTGACCCAGCTTTCGGAAGAGGAGCTTCATCGTGGTGGACAACTGGATATTTCCTATCTGCTTCAAGCACACAACGCCCTGCGGGAACACAATTTTTTCGATCGGGCCGATTTTTTCGATAAGCTGGCTGGCAGCGATCAACTGCGGAAGCAGATCACCGGAGGCCTTTCGGAAGACATCATCCGCGCTAGCTGGCAAGCCGACCTGGCCGATTTTAAAGCCAAGCGGCAAGCTTATTTGCTGTATGAGGAGTAGTTGGCGCTGAAAATAGGTTTGATCTTAGCGCAAACTGTCTTCAAAAGGGTAGTTGGCGCTGGAAAATGGTCTATTTTTAGCGCTAACTACCTAAACCATGCTCCTGACGCACCTTTTTAGGCAAGCTAGCCACCACCAACTCATAACTATGGTCAATGAGTTCCCGAATCAAGACAGGGGATAGTCCCCCTTGGGTGGTATAGACGGTGTTCCAATGCTGCTTATTCATGTGGTAGCCCGGGATGATATCCGCATATTGCTCGCGCAATTCCAATGCGCGCTGTGGCTCACACTTGAGGTTGATCCGAGGCAGCGGTTCGTCCAAAGAGATCAGGGCAAACATTTTATTGGCAACCTTCAGCACCAGGGTATCCGGCCCGAAAGGCAACCCCTCGGTAGTAGCCGTTTTGGCAAGGCAGTAGTCGCGTAATTCGTCTATTTCCATAGTGGATATAATGATTGGTATGATGAACGTAAAGACGTAGCAGTGCTACGTCTCCACGGGGAATCGGAAAGACTAGAAAGACCATCAAACCATCAAGGCCACCGTGGCCCAGAAGGCGGGAAAATTGCGTACATCTTCCACATCTTGATCGAGATAAAGGAAAGGAAAATATCCGTATCCACCCCAATTTTTTTTTGAGAGGTACCAGTTCGCGCTCGTATTCGAAGTCTTGCTTTTCGGTATCTAGCTTGATCATTATTTTGGCTTCTTTGTGGCCGCTTAGCCCGTGGTCATACAAGAATCCCGGGAAGCGGATACTGCAATGATAAGCCCCTTTGTAGGCAAAACTTAGCGCCACTTTATGGCCCCGCAGTTCCAGAAAACGCTGGATGAGGGCAGCCGTTGCCTCAAAATCGGTAGGTGCCAGGTCTGCATTATCAAAATGGAGGTCTTCCGAGAAGCGGTGGGTGCCATAAACAATGCGCAGGTAGCTTCCGCCCTGGAAAGTATAGTGGCAGGCATAGCGGCTATCGAAAAGGGATTGCAAAATTAGATACTGAAGGTGTTCACGTAGCATATCCTCCCCCCTTTCATGCAAATGATCAGGGTACCATTTTTTTTATTTCTTTTAGATCAATCATATGTCATATACATGCAAGAGTAAACCAATTCTTTTTTTCCACTATGCGGGGCATGCTACTAGCGTAGATCATCATACAGTCCCAGTCGAGTGTTTCTCGGATGCTCTGTTCATCAAAGCGCATTTCCTCCAACCAATCAGGATCGGAAAATAAGGGCTCTAGGTACGCCAGACCTAGTAGTGCTTTTTAGTGGGTTGCAATAGCGTAAACGCTGTTCTTCCACGGTATTAGCTCATAACCAAAAAACAAGTCTTCTTGTACTTGCCTATAGGTAAAGCGCGTCTTGAAATGGCGGAAGGTCGCTGTTTTTCTGGTGGCTATTGCTGTGATGTCAAAGACCTACTCTGGTATCAACCCGTGATAATGCAAAGCGGTATGCAGCGAGATAGAAGACGGGCCATAAAGCTGGTAGGAAATAAGATATAAGTCTACCTCCGCAAAATGCGCCTCCTCTTTTTGTAGATACAAACCATTGCGCAATTTTTCCACCTTATCCGCTTCTTGCCAGCGGCGGAAGATATTGGGATCGAAGGAACCATATCGCTTCCGCAAATCG
This sequence comes from Lewinella sp., assembly GCA_036835305.1. GTDB lineage: Bacteria > Bacteroidota > Bacteroidia > Chitinophagales > Saprospiraceae > Neolewinella. Next base: position 24,152 of record DAITME010000026.1, on the reverse strand, counting down.
TTGGGGTGATGAAGATTTTACCTTTAGGCGGCTCTATCATTTTTTGTTTCTTTTTTTCATAACAACTGAAAAAAAAGAAATAGTTTCCTTTGGGATTGGCATAAAAATGATCCGTTGGACGGGTTCAAGCATTGGCAAAGTGGATGATTTTTTGCAAGATTCGCCGCCTGGTAGGTTGGGTTTTGGAGTGGCACGGCTCTTTTGTGACCACGCGGCTCCTGTCGGCACACCCGTACAGGCGTGTAGTCGAGCGGCTGTTAGATCAAGCTCGAGGAGGAGGAGACGGTATGGTCTAACAGGCACAGCGAAGAGCAGCGCTAGGCCTGGTTCGTTTCCATTGCCCCCCGAGGGAGATGAAGCAGCTACCCCCCTTTAAGAAACCGCTCGTAGGCGCGTATTTTATTTTCCAATCGGTCAGCTAGGTATTCGCTAGCGGGGTGGAGTTCTTTGTGTATCAAGCGAGCTTCGCTCAGGTAGGCTGTTTTCTTGTCTGTATCCCAATAGAAGGGAGGCGCATAAAGATTACAAATTCGGTCGGCCATTTTAACAGCCCAAACCTCCCTAGGCTGCGCCTGTATTCGCGCTAAGCTATCTGCCATCCTTTGCTGCTTAGTGGCTAAGGTATCGTCTTTGGTGAGTGCTGCCACGCCTTGGGCTACTGCCACACCGAAAGTTGTAGCGATGGTATCGAAAGGCAACGGGGTGTCTTCCAACGCATCGTGCAGCAGTGCGCAAGAGAGGGCCAAATCTTGGTCCCAGCCTTTTTCAAACTGCAAAGCGTTCAATACCTCGAAAGTTACGCTTCCTATGTGGCTGATGTATGCCAGGTGGAGGCCTTCCTCCGCCCCACCATAGGTTTGCTGCTGGTGCAATTTACTGGCTAAATACCAAAGCACTTGTAATTTGTCTATTGACCACATCGGTTTTTGTTTTCAATACAAGGTTCAAGTATCAGATTAAGTTGCAGTGGCTATTTTTTTAGGTTTTTTTACCGAAAAATATCCGTTGGACGCATCCAACGAACCTTTTTTCCTGTGTTTTACCCAGCAAAAACTCAAAAAGACTACCTTAGCTCTCCGAACCAATCCCACACAGCATGCATATCTATCTTCTTGGGTTTATGGGCTCTGGCAAGAGCTATACCGGCAAGCATTTAGCCGATTATTTAGCGCGGCCTTTTCTGGATCTGGACGACATGATCGAAGCCGAAGTGGGTATGCCCATCACGGCCTTGTTTGCCGAAAAGGGTGAGGTGCATTTCCGTGAGCTAGAAGCGAAAGCCCTTCGCCAAACACAAAGCCTATCCGACTACGTCATCTCCTGCGGCGGTGGCACGCCTTGCTACCACAACAACATGGCTTGGATCAACGAGCAAGGCTTGAGTATCTTCTTGGATATCGATGAAGCTACCATCGTCCGACGCCTGGAAAAAGCGGCGGCGCAACGCCCCATCCTACACGGCATCCAAAGCATCCCCGACACCGTTCGGAGCAAAATGGCCGAGCGCCGACCCTTCTACGAGCAAGCCCACATCCATTTCAAGCCCGAGCGCCCCAACGACGACCTAGCGAAGCTCATCAGCCAGCAACTACCGCAGATCATCGGACACTAGACCTCCTCTGTGCCGGGAAGCGCAAATTTCCTACCCGTCAGGCCATCCGTAAAGGCGTGTTTGGTAGCTTGGTCTATCGGCAACGCATCGGCTAGAAAATCAGCTAGCAACTGCCCTATTTGTAGAGCCTCGGTCAGGAAGCCGTCGTGGCCATAATCAGAGTGGATAACTTCAAAGCGGCTATTGGGTAGGTAGCGGCTCAACAGTCCTTGTTCTTCCAGCGGGAAGAGGATATCCGTATCCACCCCCACCACGAGGCTGCTGACCCGAATGCTTTGCAAGGCAGTGGCAAGACCTTCGGGATCTGCTTCACTGCCTCTACCCCGGCCTAGATCGTGGCTATCCATGCTGCGGGTGAGGGCGTAGTAGGCCGTGGGGTCATAGCGCCTCCATAGCTTCTGCCCTTGGTAACGTTGGTAGCTAATGGCCTTAAAATCTCCTGTTTCTTCGGAATTTTGGCCGCTTTGGCGATCTACGTAGGTGCGGTAGTGGCGGTAGCTCATCATGGCAATGGCACGGGCAGCTTCGAGGCCGGCGCGGCCAGCCTCGGGGGCTTGGGTACCCAGGCTAGCATCGGCGCGCATGGCCATCCGCTGGCTCTCGTTGAAGGCAATACCCCAGGCACTGTTGCGCGCATTGGTGGCCAACACACAAAGTAGATCAAAACGCTCGGCTTGCAGGCAAGCCCACTCTAAAGCATGCATCCCCCCCATACTGCCCCCCATCAATAAACGGATCCGCCCGATACCCAGGTAATCGGCCGCCATAGACAAAATACGCGCAAAATCGCGGGTAGTGATCAAGGGAAAATCCAAGCCATAAGCCTTCCCTGTGGCAGGGTGATAGTCCTTCGGTCCTGTACTGCCATAGCAAGAACCCACCATATTGACGCAGATGATAAAGTATTTCTGAGGGTCGATGGTGTAGCCCTCCCCCACCAAACCTGGCCACCAATCGGCCGCATCGCTGTTGCCCGTGAGGGCATGGCAAATCCAGATGATATTATCGCGTGCTTCGTTCATCTGGCCATAGGTGTGGTAGGCCAAACGCAAGCGAGGCAAAACAGCCCCATGTTCACTCGTAAAAGGATGCTCTATATATAAGTACTTCAAGGTAGAAGAAAGATTAAATGGATAAACAGAAGACTTTTGCTCTCTTGACGCTTTCACGGCTATCGGTAGAAAGAGGCACTGCTCCAGCGTGAGCCATACCTACCCAAATCCCGCGCCCAAACGAGGTAGCTCACCAACTTACAGCAAGGTGAATAGCGTGAAAGAAAAATCGCCAATTGCTTAACAAGATGATTTTATGCCTCTTGATAAAAGCAGGCCAGCCCATCGGTGGTGGTGGTGGGGCCACTGATCAGGATGTTGGCTCGCGCACATACGCGCCAGGGGCCGGAGCAAGGGGTACATAAAGGAGCAAGGCTTTTATGGCCTCCCGGCCTTGTTCCAGCCAATGCAAGTGAAGGGAACCTCCTCCCAGTCTGCTGTGGAGAAAGCGGCCTGAAGTAGCCAGGAAAAGTAGGGAAAAAGCGGAGAATACCCGCGCGGGGACAAGTAATTGATGACATAGCAAAGATTTTATATGCCCGCAAAATTGCGGCAGGAGTTGGCACCAAGACCTCCTTGTTAGGAGCGGTTGCCAGGGGATCATCGAGCCTGGTCTCTTCACCCTTCTGTATAAAACCCTATCCGCTTTCGGAAAGGATAAATTTGGCTGGCAAAGATACAGCCTTTTGTGTACTAATACAATATTTCCCGCACTTTCTCGGCATAGGAGCGGCTGGCGCGCACGATTTCGCCATTGTCCATCACCAGATCATAGCCGTGGCCTTCGCGATAGACTTCCTTGATATTGCTTCGGTTCACGATGGTGGAACGATGAATGCGCAGGAAGGACTCGGGCGGCAGGCGGCGCTCTATTTCCCCCAGGCCAAAGTGACTCAGGTAGCGGGTGGAGGCCGTGATAATGCTGCTGTAATCGCCGTCGGCGCGCACGATTTGGATACCCGCTACGGGCAGGGCAATATAGCGGTTGTTTTTGGGCACCATGATGCGATCGGGATATTGGGGGCTGGCCTGATCGCGCAATTCTTGGGCGAGGCGATCGATGCCTGCTTGGGGATGGCCGAGCCGGGCTAGCAGTTTCTGAACGCCTTCGTCGAAGCGGCGGCGAGTATAGGGCTTAAGGAGATAATCGACGGCATGGAACTCGAAAGCCTTGAGGGCGTACTGATCGAAAGCGGTGGAAAAGATCACCAGCGGCAGCTCATCGAGGCGTGCTAGGACCTCCAGGCCGTTCAGGCCTGGCATTTCCACATCCAGGAAGATGATTTCGGGTCGGTGTTCGGCAATTAGCCGCAGGGCATCCACGCCGTTGGGTGCTTCGGCTACGATGACCAGATCGCTGTAGTGAGCTAGGTATTCCCGCAACAGCTTTCTGGCGGGTTCTTCATCGTCTATCAGGACTACTTTTTGTAACATATCGAAGAGGTATCTGAAATTCAATTTTTGTGCCTCCGCCAGGCTGCTGGCAGATACCCAGAGGTACTCCATAAAGCAGCTGCAGTCGGCGGCGGGTGTTGGCTAGCCCAAAGCCCACACTCTTTTGCAAGGCTGCTTCCTGTATGCCCGCTCCATTATCCAGAACGCACACTTGTAGTTGTTCTTGTTTTTTAGTGGCAATAATTTCCACGCGCCCCCCATCAACAAGCGGAGCGATGCCATGTTTGACGGCGTTTTCCACCAAAGGTTGCAAGATCATGGGGGGAATGAGTGCTGAGCGCAGCGCCTCCTCTAGGCAAATCTCTACTTGTAGCCGCTGGCCGAAGCGGGCTTTTTCTAGCCGAAGGTAGTCTTGTATAAAATCCAGTTCTTCGCCTAAGCGCACAAGGTCTTCTCGCGAAGCCTTGAGTTGGTAGCGAAACATATTGGATAGCTCGGCAATCAACTCGCGGGTAGTTTCCTGGCCTGCTGGAACGGAAGCGCTGATGGTATTGAAGGCATTGTAGAGAAAATGCGGATTCAGCTGGGCTTTCAGGGTAGCTAACTCGCTGGCTAATGCGAGGCGCTCGCTCTCGGCTCTGGCTCTTTCGCTTTGCCACATCCGCTGATGGTATTCGTAGGCAAAAAAAGCGCCAAACTGCAAACAATAAAACAATGAAGGAATGTAAATATCCCACCACTGCCCGCTCCCCTGCAGATGCCCACCTCCAAAATACTCCTCCACGAGGAAATAATAGGTCTGCTGCCAGCCCTTCACCCAGACGGGCAAAAGCAAAATAATCAGCAAAATACGCCACAACAAAAGCTGCCGAGCCATGCGCCTAAACACCCAATACCAAATCGGAAGAATAAATAAAGCTTTGAGTGGATAATCCAGATAAACTGTCCGCCAATTGAGGTCATTTCTAAAATCTTGAGGAACGCTCCAATGCAATATCAGCATATAGAAAAGCGCAAAAACCACATAGAAAAGCGCCAATAGGAAAATGATTTGCCCCAAGGAGCGATCGTGAACAAGCGGCGATATAGGCTTGGTAGTGGTCATGATAGATCAAAGGTAGGGAAAGTAGGTAAGTATCGGTAGCCGTCGCCTAACTCACCAGCCAATAACTGAATTTCAGTACCATACTTTTAGTCTTTGGGCCCCAGACATTGACAGCGTAGTTGTCGGAATACACCAAAAAGACCCAAGACAATGGTCTGAACTGCCATTGCAAACGGCTATTGATGTTGAAGTTATCAGCCTGGGTATTGTATTGTAAGAAGGTAGTCCAGAAGAGGTTTTTGGAGAAGTTAGCTTCCAGGCGTGTGCCGATGAGCCATATCTCCTGCTCGCCGAAGTTGGCGGGGAAGCGGAGCTGGTTGTACTCGGCATTGAGAGAGAAATCGCCCCAAGGTTGCTTTCGATACCGCAGCGAAGCAAAAAAACTTTGCCGCTGCCCATTGTAGAACCCGCCGCCTTCTGCCTGCAGGCTATAGCTGAAGGTTTTCCGCCGGTCGGAAGCATAGCGGGCATAGAAATCGGTGTAGGCATAAGCAGCGGCTAGCAGCGGCTCGCCGTCTGTAAAGGCGAAGGCAAAAGGAAGGCGAATATCGTAGTTGTTTACCCCGATACTCAGCGAAGTGGTGTTAGGCCTAGATGCCCACAGCCCAAAGGTAGTGGAGCGTTCGTTGAGGGTGAAGTCGTCGTTGAAATACAAGGCATTTTCTAGCTCGATATTGAAGTTTTGTAGCCAGTCCATCTCCGGCAACAGCGTAAAGTTGAGCGGAGTGTAGAGGATGCGGTAGCCCTTTCGGATGCTGGTATCCCGCTCGGCATCGTAGTTTTCCAAGCGGTTTTCGAAGCCTACATCGGCATAGTAGTTTTCGCCCACGTTCACAAAGTCCACCAGTCCGTTCACATTGCCTGCGGTGTAGCCTGCCCCTACATTCCAGAAGGCATTTTTATCGGTGACGCCGGGGCGGAAGGCGTGGTGGTAGCCCGTCCAGGCCTCCAGCTGCCCATCCACACTTTGGTAGCTGAATTCCAAATCGGCATTGCGGTTGTAGTCTTGATTTTTGAATCCACCCTCGCCATGCGCCTGGCGGTTGATGAACATACCGCGTAGGGTAGAACGCTTGAGCACGCGCTGTGCAACGGCGAGGGTGCTGTAATTTTGCCCCAACTGCACCTCATTGGCCTTGGTCTGCACGCTCATTAAGCCGATGCGGGTATTGTCGCTCAGGTTGCCGGTTAGGCGGGCACCTAGTAGGATGGGGACGGCTTGGCCTTCTTGATCCAAGCCAATCCGCCGGCTAAAAAACGGCCGCACTGGCGGTATGCCAAAATCGGAAAAGAGATTGCTATTTTCTAAGAAAAATTGGCGCCGCTCAGGGAAAAAGAGGCTAAAACGCGTAAGGTTGGTTTGCTGCACATCCACGTCCACCTGACTAAAATCGGGGTTGACTGTGAGGTCTAGGTTCAAACCAGGGCCCAAAGCTACCTTGGCGTCTAGGCCGGCGGCTACTTGCTGCTGGTTCGCCGCTGGCTGTGCCTCGGAATCTCGCGCCCAATTGTAGGAGATGTAAGGAATGATGGCGACATTGCTCTTCGCCACCGGCGGGGCGGCATCCCAGAGCAATTGCCCGGCATAGCCTAAATCGATACCCCAAAACTGCCTTGGTATAGGCGTCCAAACATGGGTTTGGTTTCGCTTGGCATCGTTGCGCAAAAAATTTAGCCCCCAATACATCTTTCCGCCTTCATAGCGCAAGCTCTTGAAGGGGATGGCTAACTCGGCGGTCCAGTAATTCGCATACTGCTGGGTTTCTGCCTTCCAGATATTATCCCAGTTGTCATTCCAGTTGTCATCGCCGCTGCCGCCACCCAGCAAGGCATCCAGCTGAACACCCATGGCGTTAACACCGAACATAAAACCATTGGTGGCCTCGTTGAAGGGATCTAGGATAATGGCTACCCCGTCGTTGCCCCAGAAGCCATTATCGCGTTTGAGGCTCTGCACAATGGGCACCGTATCATCGTCGTAACAAACAATACCTACATAGAGGTAGGTTTCGTCGTAGGTAACGCGAGCCGTCGTGCGCACGACAGCTCTGATGCCGTCTCGGGGGTCTTTTTCCCAGAAATCGTCGGCTAGAACGGCGCGCTCCCAATCGGTTTCGTCTAGCCGCCCATCTATTTCTATAGGGCTTAATGCCTTGCGAATAGAGAGCTGGTAATCGGCTTTGTTAGGCATCTCCCGCTGCGCCAACAGGCTGGAAAGCTGAACAAAAACCAGGAAAAGAAAACCAAAACGATAGTAACTAGACATGGTTCGAAGGTTGCATGGCTCATCATGGGAAGCACGGCTCCTGCTACGCCCCCCCCTATAAAGGGCTAGAATCAAAAAGAAATGCTCCTTTTAGCACGATGTGTGGACATGTAAGTAATTTGACCGGTTTAATACAACTTTTCAATCTGATAGGTTTTGCTTTCAGCCGAGTAAAAAAATTGTGGGCGCCCGTACAGACGGCGAGGCTCTTTAACGCTGGCTGGGAGCAAAAGATGCCAAGTGAAAAGGTGTGATTATTTATGTCCAAGTACTTTTTTGTTGGGTATCAACCATCAGGCACTAAATGCAGGAGCAAGGTTCTCCATTGAGAGCACAAAGATGCGAAATAGTGGCGGTAAACCGAATAGAGCAACAAAGAGGGCTTACATTTGCGTAGTAACCGCTTATTATTTTCGGCAGATGGCCATAATAGAGATACTTTTCGTGGGCGCTAGTGTGCTGCAAGGCTTCTTTTGGGCTTGGGTTTTTCCCAAGGCTGGCGAGGAAGATACTTCCTGCCCCGGCGATGCAGCGGAGGAAGAGATAGGCGTCAGCCTTATCTTATGTTTTCGCAATGAAGCCGAGCGGTTGGCGAAATACGTTCCGCTTCTGCTAACCCAGCAGTACCCGCGCTTTGAATTACTGGCAGTGGATGATTATTCCACCGACCACTCTGCACTGATCATTGCTGCCTTGGCGGCTAAAGACAGTCGCCTACGCCTCGTCCGCCCTCCCAAACCTACCCGAGCTGGTAAGAAGGATGCCTTAAGCTACGGCATTTCGCAAGCTCAATATCCTTTGCTGCTGCTGACGGATGCCGATTGTATGCCCAACAGCAATACTTGGCTTCAGCAAATGACCGCGCCATTGCGATGCCCAGCAGCAGCCATCAATTTAGTACTAGGTTACTCGCCCTACCACACTTCATCAGCAGGCGGCTGGCTCAATGACTTTCAGCGCTTCGAGACGCGCTATACGGCTTTCCAGTACCTCGGTCTGGCGCGTATCGGCTACCCCTACATGGGCGTTGGGCGCAATATGGCCTACCATCGGTCTTTTTTTGAGGCCGCTGACGGATTTCAGAGCCATGCCCATTTGGCGGGAGGAGACGACGATCTCTTGGTTGGGCAACAAGCTCGGAATCGGAGCACAGCCACGGTCACTCATTTCTCGGCTTGGGTCTGGTCGGAGCCTTCTCCTAATTGGCTCGACTACTTTAGGCGTAAGTTCCGCCACCTCAGCGTGGGGGCGCACTATCGGCCTTTGCACCAAATACTGCTGGGTGGGCTGGCCGCCAGTCATGTTCTACATTATGCCACGGCGATAGCGCTGTTTCAACAAGGGGAGCTGCTATTGCCGCTGATGGGGGTAAGCCTTCGATGGTACTGGCTCGTGGCCTGCTTTTGGCGCCCTTTCGGACAAACACAGCAGCCCAATGATGTGGCAACAGAAGCCCTTTCCCTACTGCGTAATGATGGTATGCTACTTTTCTATTACCTGCTGCTCTCCCCTGCCCTCTTATTTGGCAGGAAAGCCAAAGGTGGTTGGCAAAACACTTAAAACTAGTAATATTTCACCTGTACATAAAAAAAGCGATCGCGCACGCCAAAAGCCCGCACCAGCAGCGGCGAAAGCACCACTTCTACATTACTGTCGTATAGTTGCCCTGGGATGGGGCCCATCACGCGGCAGTATAGGACTTTCCCCGTCCGTTTATCCATCACTTCAATCAAGCTGTTTGGGGCCGCTGTTCGGTGTAGTGCCATGAACTTATTGCGGTCGCCATCGCGAATCCAGGCAGCCTTCCCGCTGGCAGTTTGCAGACGCCTGCCTGCACTCTGCAGCATCCAGGCATCCCGAAGACCTTTATTCATACTCACGTAGGGATCTTCCACTTCGCCCTGCATCTCGACTGAAATTCCTCCCAGCGAAAGCCAACCGATAAAGAGCTGTTGCCCAGGGCGAACGTTTTCAGCCGATAAGCCCGGATTGTTGAAATAAAGCAGCGAGTCGCTAGGAAGTTTCAGCGTCCGATGTACCAAACCATATAAGGTTTCCCCTTTGGAAAAAGTCCAAAAAACCGGTGCAAAATAATCAATACTATCGTAAGGTACGTAGTGCTGAAGAGCCACCCGAGGGAGGATGATGTTGACTTCATCCGCGGGGGCATAAGCGATTCTGAGTTGAGGATTAAGCTGATACACGTCCTCCAAGCGGAGGCCATAGAATTTTGCCAAGCTGTAAAGCGTCTGCTTTGGAGCCAGCCGATGTTTAAAGACAAGCTGCGCTCTGGCATAGTCATAGGAAAGCTGTATGGAGTCGGTGGCCAGTAGGAACCGGCTGGAATCCCCCGTGGCACTTAATGGAGCAACCAACAGAAGAAAACAGGCAAGGATAGAGAGATAAAAGGGATGTGTATAGCTTCTCACTGGAATACTGTGTTTGTACCTGCAAAGATAGACAAATAAAAACTTTACAGCAACTTTTTATTTTAAAAGCTAGCCCGCATCCAAAGAAAGTATCTTCACTTCCGTGCGGCGGTTTTTCCGGTGTTCTAGGTCGGTACAGTCCGACTGTCCGGAGCAGCCGTTCTTGGGCACCTCGGCGCCGTAGGCGGCTATTTGAATACGGCTGGGATCGATACCAGCATTGACCAGATAGGCTTGCAGTGCATCCACCCGCTTGTAGCTCAGTTCTTTGTTGTAGGTTTCCGGGCCTTTGGTTTCGGTGTGATTCTCCAGCCGAATGCTGAGGCCCGGCCGGCTGAGCAGAAGATTCAATAGCAGCTCCAATTCGTCTGTCTTAGAGGACAAAATAGGTGTATACCGTTCTTCTTCATAAGCGATATTTTCCAGAACCAGTGTTTGCCCTACCCGTAGGAGAATATCTTCCGACCGCGGATCGATGGCACTCATTTTCAGGTCAACCGTCAGCCGATCGGCTCTTGCCCTTACTGTACCGAGGGCACTTCTGCTTTCTCGGTAGGCTGTTTTCTGAGCCACTACTTGGTAGTTACAGCCTTTGGGGATACAACAAACGTAGGATCCATCCGGCTGTGTACTGGTTTTTACGGCAGGCTGATCACAGTCGGTGGGGTAAAAACTAAGCGCCACCCCTGGTAGCGGGCTGCCACTGTCCGCGCTGAGCAGGCGGCCCGTCACGAGCAGGCAATTATCAGGCTTCAGGACAAATTCCAATGGTCTGCTAGCCCCCTGTGCACTGTACTCGAAGGTGGCTTCTTCGGGATGGAAGCCGCTTTTGTGAATCAGCAAGCGATAGTGTTGTCCTTCTTTGAGGAGTAGATCAACTTTGCCTTCCAGATCGCTTACGTAGCGCTGGGTTTTAGCGATGCTTCTATCAAAAGCTTTACCGGCTTTTAAGCGGAAAGCACCATCTGGATGACTTAGCAATTGGGGCAGAAAAGCCTGTTCCTGGTTGGTATTGATAGCTGTGAGCCATATCTCGGCACCAAAAAGTTGTCGGCTAGTTCCCCCATCATAGACCGATAGCAGCACGCGCCTTTGTGGTGTGCCGGTGAAGTTATCCAAGCCCTGTGGCGCAGTGAAGCGGTAGAGGTCATCGGAGCCCACGCCGCCTGGGCGATTGCTGCTCAAATAGCCTTCCTTGGCTGAAGATTCCAACACGAAGCCAAAATCATCAGAGGGGCTGTTGTAGGGAGCTGGCAGGTTATATACATCGCTCCAGATACGGCCGCTCAGGTCGATCGTGAAAATATCCATCCCACCCAGCCCTGCATGGCCGTTGCTAGCAAAGAACAGCTGTCCGCTATCATGGACGAAAGGATAAGCTTCGTTTTTACCGGTATTGACCTCGGGGCCTAAATTGATGGGCGGGCCCCAATCTTTTTTCTGCTTGTTCCATTCACAGAAGTAAATATCTAGCCCGCCGTAGCCCTCGGGGCGGTCGCTGGCGAAGAATAGGCGGTTGCCATCTGGCGAAAGACTAGGGTGCATACAGCTATAGCCTTCCAGGTTAAAATTGAGCGGCCGAGCTCCTTCCCAAGCGTACTGCCCCTGATAGGCGTAATAAATCCCCAAGGCGGCTTTCTTCTGTCCGCTCAACACCCCCTGGGTGAGGTGAGTGCGGGTGTAGAAAACCTGTTTTAAATCAGGGCTGAACGACAAGGCACCTTCGTGAAAAGCAGGGTTTAGCTCTATGGAAAAGGGCTTGGGCTTCTTGCGCGCATTGGGTAATTTGCTGCCCACGTACAGCTCATAGAAAATAGTCTTGCTCCTTTGGTCTATCCGGCCATTGGGAGGCTGGAAGGCATAGACTAGTTGATCCCCATACAGCGCAGGCGATATTTCGGAAGCAGCCGTATTGAGGTGGGTCAAATTCTCGATCACGATATTTTGCGCCCTCAAACTACCCAGCAGCAGCATGCCAAGCAGCAGGGCAAAAGGAGTGGCTAACGCCCATACGGGTCTAGTGACAGGAGCCATGTTTGCTCTTTTGGTAGCCATGCCAAAAGCCCCAAAGCGCTTGGCAAGCCCTACCAAAGCCTTTGTTTCCCCGCCTGCACGGCTCCTTATTTCAAGCTTTGCTCCTGCACTTGTGCCCGCATAGGAAGGACAAAATGGATATAGATGCACAACAATACTCACCTTAAGTAAGCCATCGAGCAGCAAGCTAAGTGCTAAAAACAACCCACAAAGTAGCAAAAGACTAATCAAAAGCGTAATTTTTGAAAACAAATGGAAGCATCAGCACGCAGCGCTAGCCCCTGGGGTCAACAATAATAACTGGTGCTGGGCGGCCACCAAAAATATAGCGCAACCGAAGTCCAAAACTGCCGTTGTGCTGGGTTCTTAGTTCGCTCATCCCGATGTCGTAGGAAAAACCGAGCTGCAACTGATTGCTTACAAAAAAAGCAGCCAATACACTCAGGCTTTCCCCGATACCACTTTCCGCCGAGCCGCCCATTCGGTAGGAGGCTCCTAGTTCTACATTGCGGCCCAGGCCTGCAGTGAGGTTAAAATCGGCATCGAAAGGTGCGCCCTCCACGAGCTTTACCAAGGCTTGGGGCTGCAACGAAAACTGCTCAGACAACTGAAATTTATAGCCTGTCATGGCATACAAATGCCTTAGCTCTCTGGAAACAATGGTTTCGGTAGCGGTAAAATCTATGTTGTTCTCTAGCAGTCGGGGTGCGCTGATACCAAGATAAAAGCGGGGGCTATCGAAATAAATACCTGCGCCAAAGTTAGGCACAATTTTACTTTCTTGCCCAAGGGGTATGGACTGATCGACCCCACCGCTTTGTATGGGCGTAGCATCCTGGAAATTGATCGTTAGCTGCCGGGCGGAGGCAGCCAGACCGATGCCTAAACGGGCACCGCGCGGCAGTTGTATGCGATAGGCATAGCTGAGTTCGCCGTTGTATTGATTTTCCAAACCTATGGCCAAGCGGCTCAGTCGCAGCCCCATCCCCGTACCAGTGGCACTAAAAGGCGTATTGAAACTGATCATTTGGCTGCTGGGTGCGCCGTCTAAGCCCACCCACTGTTGGCGGGCGAAGAGCTGCAGCTCGCTGCCTGCATCGGCCCCTGCGTAGGCTGGGTTATAAGCCAGCTTAAGATCCATGAACTGCGTGTATTGTGCGTCCTGCTGGCCAACAATTAGTGTGTGCGTAGCCAATAAAAAGCCCAGCAAAAGCAGCAAGCGCATGGTAGAAAGTGATGTACTGATTTTCATTTTGCTTGGTTTTTAGCGTTGAATTCTTACGTGTCCGCTGCTGGGCTGGCTACCATCCCCGAACTCGATAAAATAATAATAAGTACCCACAGGCAGGTCTTGCCCTTGATAGCGGCCATCCCAATTGGCTTGATAGGGCTGGCCGGAGCGGAAGACTTCATCGCCCCATTGGTTGAAGATCGTCACGCGGCTAGCCGGATATTTCACTACATCAAGCAGGCAAGGAACCACGAAGAAATCGTTGACTCCGTCGTTGTTGGGCGTAAAAATATTGGGCGCACCACAGTCCACATTGTCGCCAATGGTAAAGAATACGGTTGCGGAGGCCGCCGTACAACCGTCGCTCAAAACGAGATATACTACGGCTATCTCCCCTACAAAATTAGGGGGCGCAGTATAAGTAAAGGTGCCATCCGCGTTGTTGATCAGCGTTCCTCGGCTAGGCGATTCAGGGAATTGCACGATCGTTCCTTCGGGAAAGAAATCATTCTCCAGCGGATCGAAAGTAATGCGTGACTGGAAAGGGACTTCCAAGCGGTCATCCATCGGCTGCGCAGGCGATTTATAGACAATGTTTACCGTATCTGACGAGCCGCTGCCGCAGAGGCCTTCATCCACCTCCCAAATGAAGAAGTTATCGCCCTCTTGCAAATTGCCAACCATCGTTGTAGGGCTATCTGGGTTGGCGATGCTCAGTCGTGCATCCATGCTGCTCCATCTACCCATCGATCCTAAGCTAGGTTCAGCAGCCGATAAAACGGCCGTTCGGTCGCTATTACATACAATATCATCCGGGCCGGCATCTGGGCGGGGATCGCTGACGTTCACCAAGACGACATCCGATTTTATGCCGCAATTGCTTGTCACCGTCCAGGTAAAAGAGTACACATTGTCTTCTCTTAGGCCCGTAATCAAGGTGTTGGGGTTGCTCGGATCCACGATCACAACCCCTAGCAATTCCTGAGCGAGGTTCTGCGACCAACGGCCGACACTGCCTTCCTCGACCACAGCGGTAGCGCCCAGCCTTACCTCCTCATTAATACAAACCAATATATCGCTGCCGGCTTGCGCAATTTCTCCACTACTCACCTCCAGCGTAATGGTATCGCGGCTGTAGTTGACACAGGTGCCGTTGGACAAAGACCAAACAAAACGATAAGGGCTGCCGAACTCACTCAAGCCGCTTACCATCGTGGTAGCTGCATTGGGGTTGCTAATGAGAATATCCCCACTGCCCGAGAGCAAGGACCAAACACCCGTGCCTACTGCTGGCGGCAGCGCCTGCAATAATTGAGTGCCTTCACATACCACCGTATCTTGCCCAGCCTGCGCTGCTTGGTCGAGTACCACATCCAGTCGGATAACAATCGGATTGCTGATGGGGCCAAAACAGCCGTCTAGCTCGCCGCGTACAAAGAAATTGGTGGGACCTCCCAGCGGGAAGAGGCTAAAATCGGTAAGTAAGAAATTTAAATCGTTGGTCGGTGCCCCCACCGGGATCGTGCCATCGCCCGTGAACCATTGGTAGCGAGCCCCCGGCGTGGCGGTATTGGGATTAACGGATAGCTGCAATACCGCTTCCTCATCGCTTGTACAAATAGGCATGCGCGGCACAGCAACAGGCGCAGCAGGCGTAGGCGCTACGCTCACGGTGGTGCGAACAGTATCACTGCGGCAGCCGCCGATGGTAGCTACTACTTCGTAGGTTCCGTTGTGTATAACGGGGTTGGCAATACCAATAATTGGGTTGGGTAAGCTGGAGCTGAAGTTATTAGGTCCGCGCCAGCTGTAGGTGGCTCCTGGCAAATCGGTGATTTGCAAGCTAATCGACTGCCCAGCGCAAACAGGTGTATTGGTAGTAGCCTCCAAAGCCGGAAAATTAGTAACCAAGACCTCCCGAGGCTCGGAAAACAAAGAAGTACAAGCATTGCGCACCACCCGGACGGTATAATTGCCCGAAAAATTCACGGTAGCAGCGCTGATACTGATCTGGTTGTTTGTTGTCGTACGGATACTACCGTCTGGCAATTGCCAAAAGTACAAGCTCTCCGGGCCGTAATCCGTTGTTTGCAGCGTGAAGTTATCTCCTAAACAATAGCCTATTTGGCCATCGGCGGTGAAGGGGCGCTGGGGCGTGGTAGGTGCGAAGCGTAGATCCACTGTATAAGAAGCGGGAGGCGATACACAACCCAGATCGTTGCTCACGCTCAGGGAGTAAATGCCACCATTAGCAGCGCTCACGTTGGGTATGACCAGCGTATCGCTTGCGGCACTGCTCCCCATAGGCCCTTGCCAGAGGTAGGTGTAGGTGCCGTTGCTATCTAGAGGCACAACATCCCCTACCAGCTGTATGCTTTCCCCAGGCACAAGACATCTTTCTGCTACCTGGCGAATACCTTCTACGAAGACCCCGGGCAATACTTCCACGACCACACTATCTATGCTACTGCAGCCATTAAATCCTGTCACCCTCAAGGTATAAATACCGCTGGCACTGCTATCGACAGCGCTTCTTGTAGGAGCGATGCTGTTGCTGGTAAATCCGTTGGGGCCTAGCCAGGAATAATTACTTCCCTGCTGGTTGCTACTGCCTTGAAGCGAGAGCGTATTCCCCACACAGACGGGCTGGCTGAGCACACTAGCCTGAGCGGTAGGTGGTAGATTCACAACAACTGTAGCAGCGGAACTGGGAAGCGACGGGCAGCCATTATCATTGGCAATAACCCGCCACTGGCCCTGGTTGCCCATGCCTGCATTGGGAATTTCCAGCACTGCAGTATCGGTGTCGATTAGCTGCCCGTTAGGCGCCAAAAAGCGATAACTTGCCGCTAGGTCACTGGCGGTGAGCAACAAGCTTTCTCCTAAACAGATAGGCGAATTGGTACTAAGGCTAGTAGTGGGCGTGGCCGCTTGCACTGTTAGGAAGACGGAGTCCCTTAAAGAAAAACAGCCTTCGTTCCGCACCGCTTGCACATAAAAAAGACCCGCATTGTTAAGCGAAAGGTCCTGTAGGTTGAAATTAGCCCCCGAACTGTTCAGGCCGTTGGGTCCCGTCCAGAATATACTGACATCTGCGGGGGCAGTGGCCGTTAGGTTGATCGTCGAGAACTGACAAGCCGCCAAGCTATCCTCGGCAATAACCACACTGGGTCGCTCTGTGGTTGTGACAGTAATCGGCAAAGAGGGGTTGGACTCGCAGCCGTTGACCAATACATCCAAATAGAAATTTCTTCCCGCAGCCGTATGCGAAGCTGCTACCTGAAAACTCGGCACCGCTGTGGTTCCCAACAGTTGGCCGTTTCCGGGCATACCCTCGTACCATCGGTACTCCACGCTTCCGGTAAAGCTGGTGGGGGTTTGTAGCGGAATAGGATCACCGATACAAACGGACTGTGGAGCGTTGATGACAGGCGCCAGGGGCAAATCCTGAACCACTACATTCACCACGCCACTAGCCGAGCAGCCCGTTAGGCCCGTAATTTCAACGCGGTAAACCCCACCATTGGCGGCTGTAATGTTCGGGATAAAAGGATTCTCCTGCATACTAAATAGCACACCAGCCGGATTGTACCATTGGTAAGTGTAAAGCTCTTGGCCAGGCAGTGCCATCGTAGGTGGATTAGCAAATAGATACAGCGTATCGCCTCCGCAAAAGCCAGAATTAGCCGTGGGAGCTGGCAACAGGGCGCTAACACCCACGATCACAGCACAAGCGGATTCATTGCCGGAGGCATCCCGCACAGTAAGCGTCAGTGTTTGAGTGCTGCCAATCGCATCACAGGTAAATACATTCGGGCTAAGCGTTATGGTGTCGATACCACAGTTGTCCGTACTGCCACCATCAATATCTTCCGGGAGCACGGTTGTGGGCTGGATGCCAGAAGGATCTACGCGGATATTCCTCGGCAAACACTCAGCGATGGGCGGCGTAACATCTCTTACGTTGATGGTAAAAGCGCAGGTATCAGCATTGCCTACTTGATCCGCCACGGTATAGGTAAAGTTGCTTAGCCCGCGCGGGAAAGTAAGTATAGGAAAAGGATCGGCTGGCGAAGTTGTGCCCGGCATGGTAGTGAGTGCTCCTGCACTGAAGTAGGTGGCTTGCAAGAAGCTGTAGCGGAGCTCCGCATGAGCATAGGAAATACCATCTGTATCGCCATCTACCATCACAGCAGCGCTGCAAGGATTGACCCCATCACCGCTCTGCCCAGGCGGCACACTGATGGCTCGAGGCACTAAGCGCAGACCAAAATTGCCCGCTGCCACCAAAGCATTGAACTGCTCGGCTGCCAGCGCAATGATGAGTCGCCCCTCATTATTACAATCAGCATCCCCCACCTCACTACTCGCTAACAAGAGATTGTCGTTGGTGAATATGTCTAAAATAGCGGCATTACTATCAAAATCGCCTCTAAACCGGACGACAATAATCACGGTATCAAAAGCAATGGGAGGAATAGCAGGAAAACTAGCTACAATAGGCTGTGCTTGAAAAGTATTGAGGTTGGGATCGAAGTTGAAGCGGAAGAAACGATCAGCTACTTCCAAAGGCGAGGCTAAACTTTCTACGGTAAACAAGCCACAATTGTCCCTGGCGGAAAGTGGTATGGGAACAGCGATCTCAGCCGAACAGCTATCAGGCGATAAATCAACCACTACGTCTGCTGGGCACACCAAGACGGGACTTTCTCTATCTTCTACCGTTACGCTGTGGGAACATTCTGTGAAATTGCCAGCACAGTCGGTTACTCGGTATCTGATTTGGTGAGTGCCTTGGTCTAAATCGGCAAAATAAGTCGCTACTGGATCCACTAGCACTGGCGGCAGGTCATCGATAAAAATGAGGTACTCAAGTGGAGCCAAGCGCCGCAATGGCGTTACTAGGCGGCCTACTACTTGGCTACCGCCGCTACAAAGATCATTAATAGCGAAAGTTCCCGGCTGCCCTGCTGGGATGTTGGGAACCAGCCGTATGGTAACCTGGCCATCCGCTGCCCACTGGTTAAAGGCCAAGCGATCTATGGTGATGCTGGTAAGAGAAGCTCCACACTGAACCTCACTACGGTTGGTGGTGCCCAGCAAGCTGCCATCTTCTCCGTAGATGAAGAAATATTCTTCCGCCCCTTCTCCATCGATATTTTCCAATAGAATGGTGAGGGTGGAAGGCAATAAGGCATTAACGGGTAGGGGCAGTAGAATGGGTAGCTGCAATACTACCTCGTTCACTGGTACACTCCCTTCTTGTCCCGGCTGTGCATTGCTGGTAATCGCTACGGTATCTGCTGTTTGGTGCGAGATCGGTAGGCCCGTTACACACTGATCTAAAATGGTGGGGGGCACCAAGGCTACGTTAGCAGCACAAAGCCCCTCATCCGTACCTACCACCCGATCTTCTGGGCAATCAAAAACATTGGGTGCTTGGGTATCGATTTGCCGAAACTGTACAGTCCGTACGCTGCGGTTGCCGCAAGCATCGGTTGCGACAATATCCACATCCATGCTGCGCACCGATTGATCCTGTGCATCGCAGCCAAAATCAGGTAAGAGGGGGTAATCCGTCGTACCGCTTTCAAAAATTTCCAAGGTCACTTCTCCGCTCGGCGAGCAAGCATCCATGACCACAGCACCCGCTAGGCTGGCCGTCCAGCTATTGAATACCTGCTCTTGGAAGAGTTCATTATTGCAGGTAGTAATCA
The DNA here is from genome assembly GCA_036835305.1 of Lewinella sp. Classification (GTDB taxonomy): domain Bacteria; phylum Bacteroidota; class Bacteroidia; order Chitinophagales; family Saprospiraceae; genus Neolewinella. The sequence continues at coordinate 5,311 of DAITME010000026.1, read as the reverse complement.
GATCGCTAGGCTCCGTTGTAAATACAGGCCCTGTTGTGTCTATGGCGGTAATCGTCTGCGTAAACGTAACGGTATTGCCACAGTCATCAAAAATACGCCAGTTGCGCGTGATGGTGAAGTTATTGGGGCAGGATAGCGGGCTTCGAACATCTGTAAAAGCGGTATTCGGGTTGGCGGTGCAATCGTCGAAAAGCTCCGTTGGCTCACCAGTAATAGCCAAATTGAGGATGTCTTCGCAGTTGACAGTAAGGCTAGCGACAGGGGGGGTAAAGGTGGGCGGCACATCGTCGCCTACAAAAATATTTTGCACCTGTACATTGCTGTTGCCGCATACATCCGTCACCCGCCAAGTTCGGCGGATGTTGAAGTTGAAGTTGCAATCGGGCTGCTCGATGATGACATCGGTGAAGCTGACCATCAGCGCCTCGGTAGGCGAACAGTTGTCGGCCAAGTTGCTTACATTGCCCGTGAGCGATAAGTCGTTGAAGTCTTGCGTACAGTACAATTCGATATTGAAAGGCCGCTGAAAGGAGGGAGGCTCGTTGTCTTGTACTCTTACCACCTGCGTGACGGTGCTGCTGTTGCCGCAATCATCGGTAGCCGTCCAGCTGCGGATGATATCGTACTCATACTGCGCACAGCTACCATTGTTGATTTGGTTGGAAAAAGTATTGAACAACAGCGTGGGATTGCTATCGCAGTCCTCCACACTCACCATCGGCAAGGCTGGCAGGGCAGCATCACAGCTTACCAATAGCGTATCAGCTCCTACTCCTATTATTACTGGCGGGGTATTGTCCTCAATCACATAATCAAAAGCCACCCTAGCGGTGGCGCCGCACTGATCGGTTACCGTAAAAGTCACCAGCAGGCTGTTGTCGCAGTCTGCCCCCGCGAGGCTGGCAGGGCCATCGTCCGATACATCTAAAATAGGACTACAACCAGGGGTCGCGGCTGCTAGAACAGCCAACTGCTTATCGGATCGCCAAGCGGAATAGTTGAGTGGATCGTTTGGGTCATTTACTTGCTCACAATTTACTGTATCTGGCGTGGTGTTGATGCTGGCAGCAATGCTTGGCCCTGTGCTAGATGGCCCGAAGGTAATGATCTGCTGCACACGGCTTGTTCCTTCACTGTCGCTCACTTCCCAAATACGAAAGAGCCGGCCGCCACTACAGATGGTAGCGAAGCCCAGTTCTAAAGAATCCCGCGCAGGTACCGCCACGATGCCACTCACCGTCTGGGCATTTAAGTTAAGGGGAGCAGGCTGATCGTTGTAGCAACCCACAGTAATATCAGCAGGAGTGGGATCCAAGAAAACTGGCGGTGGAAAACTAGCAGCCTTCACCTCCTGAAAAGAGAAAAGCAACAAAGGAAGCAACAGCAACAAACAAAGGCGTTGCAGGAAGGTAGCAATAATTGGCATACCGAGAAATTGAGAAATTGGTAAGTAAATAGTAAGGTATTGCGCGCACGGCACATGCTCAGGCCAAGCGACCGAACAGGTAAGGGAGATGCACCAGGTCTGGTGGCTGGTAATAATTTGTTTTCATGGGAAGTTTTTAGTTTTGGAATTATATAAAAAAGCCGGGCTGCTCGCTAGCGACTTTGGGCCATGGAAGACACTGCTCCTCTATTGAATTATTGCTCCCGCAGTATTGCCCTATTCACACGGTTGGTGCACAAGCTTATTTGTTCGCACCCTACTAAACTGGCACAAGTGCAGGAGCAGTGCTTCACACTCTTGAGCAAAGAATAGCCGATACAAAGGTAAGCTTATACCCTTACAAATAGCGAAATTTTTCATAAAAAGAATTTCCCCACAGCTGTAAGGATCTGGCAGCAGCCCAGCTTTGGGGTTAAAACACGGCCTTTTTTGAGCGCAGCCAACCACCCTGAATGGTGATCATGGGGCAGGACAAAAAAATCTCTTTGCTAAAAGTCTGTAATAGTCGTATATTTGCGCTCGCTTTGGCGGAGGGGGAACTGGGAGGCTCCTTTTTCGTCTATTTTCAACCGCTTGGGCACAGCGTTGTCCTAGCTTTATTTCATCTTCATCAAAAGGGCTAGCCGAATGGTTTGTCCCCAAATTTAAACCTTTCAACTATGCAAGGCAAGGGAATTATTAAGTTTTTCCTTGTAATCATGCTGCTAGTAACTGCTCTTCAGTATCTTCTCATATTCCCCACCAACAAAGTGGAGAAAGATGCAGAAGCTTACGCCGAGGAAAAAAGTGCCCCGGTACAAGACGAGCAAGAAAAAGCAGATGTTTACAAATTCGCAGTGGCCGAGTACCTCGACAAAATGTCGAACAAAGAGGTATTTCGCATTCCGCTGCTCCGTTCTTACACTTACCAAGATTTAAAAGCCCAACAACTCGCTTACGGCCTCGACCTCAAAGGCGGCATGAGCGTGGTGTTGCAGGTAGATTTGGCCGAGTTCTTACGATCTCTGGCCTCTAGCTCCAAAGACCCCACTTTTGATGAAGCCCTCCAACTAGCCTCCCAAGCTCAGAAAACACAACAAGAGAACTTCGTTACCCTTTTTGCCGATGCCTGGCAACAGGTGAAGGGCGAGAAGAGCTTGGCCTCCGTTTTCCAGCGCAACGACGCGCTGCGCGACGTCATCAGCACGAATACCAGCGATGCCGAAGTCATTCGTATCCTGCGTGAGCGGGCTGACCAAACAACCAGCCTCACCTTCGAACTGCTCAAAAAACGGATCGATAAACTAGGCGTTGTGCAGCCCAACATCAGTTTGGATGCTGAGCGCGACCTCATCTTGGTAGAGCTGCCTGGTATCACCAACCCCGAGCGGGCGCGCAACATGATTCAGGCCGCTGCCAAATTGGAGTTCTTCGATATCTACCGCCTCAGCGAAGGCAATATCGTACAGTCGCTTATATCCGCAGAGGAGTTCCTCGATAACCGCGCTAAACTAGCGGCGGGTATGGATAGCACCGAGTTGGTGAAGCCCAAAGTAATGGCCTACGATACCATCTACGCCATCGATTCGCTGGGCAATACCACCAACGTGATCGCCTCCATTGATAGCTCGGAAGTAGAGCCACCCTTCGAGGCTGGCCCACTATTCAGCATCTTCCAGCCCAACAATGGCAATTTAGGCCAAGCAGTCCTAGGTGTAGCAAAGAAAGAGGATCGCACAGCAGTACTTGACATGCTCAACGACCCAGCAGTAAAACGCCTTTTCCCTAAGGACTTGGAGTTCCACTGGGCTACCGATCCGCTGCCAACCGTAACAGAAGCAGACGCCGACGAAGAAGCTTTCTATGAGCTCTACCTGATCAAGACTGGCCGCGGCGGAAAAGCACCCCTCACGGGTGAGTACGTAACCGACGCTTCTGCGCAACCAGATCCAGCAGGTCAGGTAGCCGTTAACCTAGGGATGAACAGCGAAGGCGCTCGTATCTGGAGCCAGTGGACTGCCAGAGCAGCCCAAGACCAGAACCGCCAAGTGGCTATTCTGTTAGACGGGGAAGTAGTAAGTGCACCTTCCGTACGCAACCAGATTGATGGCGGCAATACGAGTATCACAGGTAATTTCTCAGTCCAGGAAGCTGACGACTTGGCCAACATCCTTAAGGTGGGTAGCCTACCCGCTGGTACACAAAACGTGCAGGAAAGTATCGTAGGCCCTTCTTTGGGTGCCGATAACATTCGCAAATCTACCAATGCCTTGGTGATTGGCTTCGGAGTCTTGATGGCCTTTATGTTGTTCTACTATGGCGGCGGCGGTATCGTGTCGGTGATCACGCTGCTACTCAACCTGATCTTCATTTTTGGTGCTCTGGCGAGCATTGGTACGGTACTTACCCTACCCGGTATCGCTGGTATCTTGCTGACGATTGGTATGGCCGTTGATGCCAACGTCATCATCTTCGAGCGGATCCGAGAAGAGTTGGCCACCGGCAAAGGCGTGGCTACGGCGGTAGCCGACGGTTTCCGCAATTCCTACTCGGCCATCATCGATGCCAACGTTACCACCATCCTAGTGGCAGCCGTATTGGCTTACTTTGGTTTGGGGCCTATCAAAGGCTTCGCTATCGTATTGATCATTGGTGTTATTGCCTCTGTGTTCACCGCTGTATTGGTGGGCCGCTTGATCATCGAATGGTGGTTAGGTCGGGGCAAAGGACTTAGCTTTGCTACGGCTGGCTCTGCCAACTTGTTCGGTGATTTGAACATCGATTGGCTTAGCAAACGCCGCGTGGCCTACATGATTTCTGGTGCTTTGATCGTCCTTAGCTTGATCAGCATCGTGAGCCGTGGCTTCGATCTGGGTGTTGACTTCAAAGGTGGCTATAGCTATGTAGTAGCCTTCGCCGACGAGGTAAGGGCCGATGAACTGCGCGCGGCGCTGGCTGAAAGCTTCGGGCGTGAACCAACGGTAAAATCTGTTGACGCCAGCAATACCTTCAATATCGTAACCGACTATCTGGTGGAAGAAACCTCCCAGATTGACGGCAGAGAACCACAAGATATCGTGATGGAAGCTCTTCATAAAGGAGTAGTTGCCGCCACTGGTAACAACAGCCTCTCTTTGGATGCCTTTAAGAACGCCGATATTCCCAGCGCCACCCATGTGTTGAGTGTCAGTAAGGTAGGCCCTGCTATCGCCGACGACATCAAACGCTCTAGCTTGCTTGCTGGTGGTTTGGCGCTAATCTTCGTCTTCCTCTACCTCCTGCTGCGCTTCTCTAAGTGGCAGTACTCGGCTGGGGCGGTTGCGGCGCTCTTCCATGATGCGATCATCGTGTTGGGTATTTTCTCGCTCACTTGGGGCTTCTTGCCTTTCAATGTAGAGGTTGACCAAGCCTTTATTGCCGCCATCCTAACGGTAATCGGTTACTCCATCAACGACACGGTGGTGGTGTTCGACCGGATCCGGGAATACCTCAATTCCTACACTGCTGGTAGCAAGACGGATATCATCAACCGCGCGGTCAACTCCACCGTTAGCCGCACGATCATCACCTCGCTCACCACCTTGTTTGTGGTCTTGGTGCTCTTCCTCTTCGGTGGTAGCAGCATCAAAGGCTTTGCTTTTGCCTTGATCGTGGGTATCCTCGTGGGTACTTACTCTTCTATCTTCGTGGCTACGCCCATCGTACACGACTTCCTAGAAGACGATATGGAAGCTAAAGCAGCGGAAACAAGTGTTGGCGCCGCTAGCAAAGCTTAGTGCTTGAAATTGGCTTAAAAAAAATTCCCCTCAGACGCTGTCTGAGGGGAATTTTTTTTGATCATATCCGCATAAAATCCTCCTGCAAGACCCGCCGCATTTGGGCTAG
>DAITME010000025.1:0-49870 GCA_036835305.1 Lewinella sp. | reverse complement strand
TCGTAATCGTTAGGCTGCTTGTTTACAAAAAGCAGCTTTCACTGGGTAAAACCCAAAAAAAATGGTCAGTTGGACTAGTCCAATGGTGCTTTGTCAATCCAATTGTCCGCCAAATAAGCCTGGATGCGATCCTCTATACCCACTGGGAAGCGGACGCCTTCATCGGGGCCTACATGAATGAGGCATACCGCCTCGTCGTCCTCGAACAAGCTTTCAAACTTGGCAAGCCATATAAGGAGGTGCTTTTCGAGATACGCCAAGCCCTCCACCAAGGAGAAGAAAGTGTAGTTTCCTTGCAGCAGTACGCGCGTATCTTGGTTCGTTTTGTACAAAATATTCTTGGTGTAGCCGCGCAAAATATGATGCAGCCGCTTCTCTTGTGCTGTCATACTTGGGTAGGCATCTTGCAGGCCTTCTGCCACGCTGGCATAAGTCCAATCGGGTAGTCGGTCTTTTAGTAAGCCGAGTAATTTCTTCTGTACATTTCGCTGTGCCTGAAAAGTAGATTGCGAGATTTCCAAATGCCGCAGTAATTCGCGTAAAAACACGACTTCCCCCGGCTGGGTCTCCTCCTTGCTTTCCGTAGCTGCCGATTTTTCTAATTCCTGGGTAAGCTCGAAAAGGCGGAGGCGTATTTTATTGTATTCCAGGTCTATTTCCCGGGAGGAGCGTACATCCAGGCGCTCTTCCTTTTGCAATTTCACCACCCGTGCTTTTAAGTTGAGCAACTCAACACCGTGGTCTTGCTTGGCTGCGGGGATGCGCGCCAGCTCGTCCAGCGCCTCTAGAAAGCGCTCTTCTATAATGGCTTCGTGTATCTGGAGTATCCGTTCTTCTAGCTTCATCTTAGTGGAATTGATTGGCAGCGAGGGCAAGGTAGCGAAAGTAGGGCGCATTCAAAAATCTTTGCTCCAAAAAGAAAGCATGGCTCCTGTGTGAGCCATCATCCCACCCAAAACATAGTAAAAAGCGATTATGATCGCCAAATTACATATTCAAAAGCGATTATGAAATCTTTTCACTATGTTTCGTCTTGCGCCAAGTCCTACTTCTGGCGCACCAACCAACAACAAAAGATCGACTACATCGAGCAAAAAGAACAACGACTCACCGCCTACGAATTCAAGTGGAAGACCAAGAAAGTAGCTAAAATCCAACCCGACACTCCCAAAATTTGTATAATGTGATGCAAGTCACTATCTTTAGTGTTGAAAGTACTGCATCTTTGCACTATCATTTTAAAAAAACAAATCTGACAATTATGAAAGTCGAACAAATTTATACGGGTTGCCTAGCAGTAGCAGCCTACTATATTGAAAGCGAAGGCGAGGCCGTTATCATCGACCCGCTGCGCGAAACCAAACCTTATTTAGACAAGCTGGAAAAAGAAGGCGCCAAGCTGAAATATATTTTCCAGACGCACTTCCATGCTGATTTTGTTTCCGGCCACTTAGATTTGGCCGCGAAAACAGGTGCGAAAATTGTGTATGGCCCGATGGCTACCACTAATTATGACATTATCAGCGCGAAGGATGGCGAGGAAATTGCTTTAGGTCAGCTTACCTTTAAAGTGCTACACACCCCAGGGCATACCATGGAAAGTAGTACCTTTCTGCTACGCGACGAGCAAGGTAAGGACTATGCTATCTTCACAGGCGACACGCTATTCTTAGGAGATGTCGGCCGCCCAGACCTTGCGATCAAGCAAGGCGAGGTAACCAAAGAAGACCTGGCCGGCTACCTCTTCGATAGCCTCCGCAGCAAGATTATGCCTTTAAGCGATGAATTGATCGTTTACCCTGCCCACGGTGCAGGCTCCGCCTGTGGTAAGAACCTTAGCAAAGACACTTGGGGCTATTTGGGCGATCAAAAGAAAACCAACTACGCCCTGCGCGCCGATATGAGCCGCGAAGAATTTATTGAGGAAGTGACTGCTGGCCTAGCGCCACCGCCGCAGTATTTTCCTAAGAATGCCATGATGAATAAAATGGGTTATGGCGAATTTGATGAGATCCTGGCGCAGGGCAACCGCCCGTTGGCTCCTGCGGCTTTTTTAGATATGGCCGAAGCGGAAGATGCTTTGATCTTAGATACTCGCGCGCCAGAGGACTTTGCCGCTGGCCATGTGCCGGGTAGTATTTCCATTGGTATTGATGGCAATTTTGCCCCTTGGGTAGGTGCCCTGATCGTGGATATTCGCCAGCCGATTTTATTGGTTGCTCCCGAAGGACGGGAGGAAGAAGTGGTCACGCGCCTATCCCGCGTGGGCTACGATAATACCTTGGGCTACCTAGAAGGCGGCATTGCCGCTTGGGAAGCTGCCGGCGAAGAAGTGGCCAGTGTAGAACACATCAGCGCTGCCGACTATGCCGAGCGCCTAAAAGCTGGCCAAGTGGCCAATACGCTGGATGTTCGCAACCCATCCGAACACCTGGCGCACCACTTGCTGGAGGTGGAGAACCTGCCGCTCGATTACATCAATGGCAATATGCACCGCCTAGATCGCGACGCGACCTACTATGTCCACTGTGCTGGTGGCTACCGCTCTATGATTGCTGCCTCTATCCTAAAAGCGCGTGGTTTCGATCAATTGGTAAATATCGACGGCGGCTGGAAAGCACTGGAAGAAACCGATGCCCCCAAAACAGCATACACCTGCCCCACCAAAATGGGTCAGGCCGTGATAGACGAGGCCGTTGCCGCCTTCGTGTAAGGCAAAAGATAAAAAGCCCCCGTTGTCAGCTTACGGGGGCTTTTTTTTTATCCGGATAACTTTTTTATGGCAACAAAATATTACCTTTGTATGACAAAAGCCACTAGCGATCGTTCGCCTCTTAGCCAAGCTACAAAGGCATGTTGAATAAGCTAATATGTTACCCGACGAAAATAAGCATACATCGTGGCATAAAAGTGCTTTGCGGCCGTTAGCAGCGGCAGGCAGTTTGGGGGTGTATTGTGGCATCTTTTGTTGCTTACTTGTATTTTCGGCTGGCCAAGCGTTATTGGCTGGCTCGTCTTCTTCTGCAACTACAGTAGTTACTGCCAATTTATTGACCAGTCAGCCACAGCTGTCGCGTACTAGTCACCTTGGTTTACACTATGATCTTTGGTATCCTAGCATACAAAGTGAGTGGTTCTTTGAAATTGAAGAAAATAAAGAAAGTAAGCCTAAAAAGAGCAAGCACCAACACCTCGCAAATACGGTATTTCGCCTAGTGATCTCTAGAGCGGTTTTTGTCCTGCCCTCTGGTATCCTCCAGCAAAGTGCGTACTTGTATGCCTCTAGTGGCCGGCAGCGCCTACAGCGCTATCATGCTTGGAAGTCTCATCTCTAGCCTATTTTATCCGCTAAGATCACCCGATCTTCGTTTGGGAGCTAGCATTGCTGCTTTGGCTCTCTTTCCACCCTCTTTTATCACAACCAAGTCCTTACAACCGTAAGCTGAATCTCAGAATCTGCTAGCTCTTATCCTAGCCGTTGATCCGCCTACGGTGGTAGTTTGATGGTTCGCTTATCTGGGGCTTCCTCCTCATTTAAGGCAGGCTTGCGCAGGAGCAAGGTTTGCGGTATAAGAGCCGTGTTTTTGCTTCACTACTTCGATCCCGAAATATGGCTCTTTTTATGGGTCTTTGCTCCTGCGCGAGCAACCCAAAGAACTACTTCTGTAGGGGCTGTCCTCCCCCTTTTATCCCTATGTGCATCAAAAAGAAAATAAGTCCTTGATAGGATATAAGAATAACGGCTATGGAATCTAACAAAGATTATTCCCATCTCCTTGAGCATCTAAAACATTACCTTCCTGCACAAAACCCGCTCAAGGATTTTGTGCATCATAACACTTTGCATGCTTTTCAGCAGTACGCTTTTCATGAAGGCCTGGCTTTAGCATCTAAAACATTTGGCTATCAGGTTTATTGCTCGCTTGCGGAGTACCGATCGGACTACGCATCGGGCAAGATCAAAGAGCGCATCCTAGAGCACTGCATAGCCGCAGCCAAAGGGCCAAACTCGGTGACAGCATGGAAAGAAAAAATGCTTCGGCAGGCATATGATGAGCGGAAGAAGCAAAAAGTGGGCAGCCTGAGAGATATTTGGAAAACGCATTACAAAGCAAATCCAGACAAGCAAGTACACAGCATTCTGTTCAGAGTGGTGAGCAATTTCTTAGATCAAGGCATTGCCATTCATCCTTTTCCTTACCGTCATTTAGCGTTTTTAGAGGCACTCATCGCACTAGAGAAAAACAATTATTCCAGTCTTTTTACTACACCACGAGCAAGGAAATTGCTATTAGAAGAAACGAATTTATTGCCGAAGCTCCTAGAAATAGTGGTGGGGGATGAGGCATTGGAGGCACATTATCTTTTTGATCAGCAGTTCGCGCACCCGGGCTGGTCTGGAATGGTATCTGTTTTAGAAGACCAGCCGACCTTGCTCCTTGACCAGCGCAAAATCTCCCTACACGATTTCATCTGCTTTGAATTGTTGTTAGAAATAGATGCGCTCGACAGCAAATTTGGTGAAGTATGGAAGCCCATCGCACTAGCTGTCCTCAAAGACTTTGAGCCTAGCTTATTTATTGAAACGAAAAGGGAGGAGCTGGACGAAGTCTATTCCCTTTGGCAGGAGGCCTTAGAATGGAGTTACTACGATGAAGCATTAAAAGGACTACAGACGCCCTCCAAAACAGACAGTAGCAGTACTAAAACGTTCCAAGCTGTTTTTTGCATTGATGATCGGGAAGGCTCCATCCGGCGACATCTTGAAATACAAGCACCCGATTGCGAAACACTCAGCACAGCAGGCTTTTTTAATGTGCCGTTTTATTTCCAAGCAGAGGAAAGTAAATTTGCTAGCAAAGTGTGTCCTGCACCTCTACTTAGCAAGCACCTCATTAAAGAAAGCAATGCGGCGAAGCGTCATGAGCGCGATTTACACTTTCACAAAAGAACGTACGGCTTCTGGGGCGGTTGGCTAGCCGCTCCTACGATGGGCTTATGGTCTGCTATTCAATTAGGCTGGAGCATCTTATTTCCTAGGCCTACGGCTGCTATGGTTTCTTCCTTCAAGCACATGGACAAAGAAGGCACCCTTAGCGTAGCGCATACCGAGCAAGCCGAAAATGGCCTTCAGGTAGGTTTTACGATAGAAGAAATGGCTGATATCGTAGCTGGGTTACTGCGTGGTATTGCTTTGGTAGATCACTTTGCACCACTGATCTACTTGATGGGGCATGGCGCGAGTAGTACGAACAATACCCACTATGCTGGCTACGACTGCGGCGCGTGCAGCGGGCGGGCGGGCTCGGCCAACGCAAGAGTAGCCGCCCACATGGCTAATACAAAAGAAGTGAGGGATCTCCTGCACAAAAGAGGCATTTCGATACCAGACGACACCCAATTTATTGGCGGCTTACACGATACCACACGAGACGAAGTGGATTTCTTCGACGAAGCCGTCCTCTCAAAAACAAACAGTCTATTACACGAGAAAAATAAGCTAATATTTCAAAAAGCTTTAGAAGAAAATGCCTTGGAGCGCTCGCGAAGGTTTTTGTTCATCAACTCCAAGCAGTCTAGCAAACAGGTACACCAGCGCGTAAAACAGCGTTCTTTATCCTTGTTCGAGCCGCGCCCCGAATGGAACCATGCTACTAATGCGCTTTGCATTATAGGCCATCGGGCAGCGAACAAGCATTTGTTCTTTGACCGCAGGGCATTCCTCAATTCTTATGACTACCAACTGGATAAAGACGGCAGTATTCTCTTGGGTATATTAAATGCGGTAGCACCCGTTTGTGGTGGCATCAATTTGGAATATTATTTCTCCAAAATGGATAATTACCGTTTGGGCGCCGGATCGAAACTACCACACAATGTGATGGGTCTGATTGGCGTAGCGAATGGGCTAGAGGGCGATCTGCGCACCGGCCTACCTATGCAGATGGTAAATATTCACGATCCCTTACGGTTGCTGGTGACCATCGAGCACTTCCCAGAAAACGTATTAGACATCCTGCAGCGGAATAAAGCTACCTACGAGTGGTTTAAAAATCAATGGATTCATTTGGCCGTCATTCACCCAAAAGATAAAACCATCTTCGTGTTTAAAGACGCTGCCTTTGTGCCCTACCAAACCATAACAGAAATCACCAAAACCACAACAGACCTCAGGAGTGAGTTCCGATCTTCTTTTGAAAACTTACCTGTTCTACAAATTAATTAAGCGATGGACATCAACAACTACCTTCTCAGTTTTGTGGTCATTCCCTTGTTGGGACTCTTGCTTACTTTGCTGATCCCTTCTAAAAAAGAGCACGCGATATCTGCCATAGCCATAGGAACTACGGCACTACACTTTTTTTATACTGCTCTTTTCATCATTTACTGGTGGGCAACAGGAAGGCAACACCTCAACGTAGAAGAGGTGATCCTCTATCAATCTAAGGATTACAAATTTTTCATAGACTTCTACTTCAATGAGGTAACGGCTGTTTACCTCTTTACAGGCAACTTTATAACATTTCTGATCACGCGTTACAGCCGCTACCTACATGCACTTAGAAAGTGGTTACAACCGTTTTTTCAATACTATTTTGTTTTTCTACCTGGGTTATAACTGGACGGTTCTGGCTGGTAATTTTGAAACCCTCTTTATGGGATGGGAAATACTGGGTATCTCCTCCTTTTTATTAATTGCCTTTTATCGAGAGAGATATTTGCCTGTCAGAAACGCTGTTAAAGTATTTTCCATCTACAGAATTGGAGATATTGGTGTATTGGCTGCTATGTGGGCTACCCACCATGTGTGGCACGAAAATATCACCTTTTTTAAGTTAGAAAACGCTGATTTAGTCCACGAACACTTCTTGGGGCATAGCGACATGGGTCTTTTTATTGGCATGGCCTTACTCACCGCAGCCGCGGCTAAATCGGCACAATGGCCTTTTTCTTCTTGGCTCCCTAGAGCGATGGAAGGCCCTACCCCCTCCAGTGCTATTTTTTATGGTTCGCTATCGGTTCATTTCGGCGTATTTCTGTTATTGCGCACCTTCCCCTTGTGGGAAGAACAATATGCCGTGCGGGCTATCATTGCCGCGATGGGGCTACTGAGTGCTCTTGTTGCTTACTTTATTTCCCAAGTTCAGTCCTCTATCAAACCTCAAATTGCCTATGCCTCCATTACGCAGATTGGCATCATGTTTATCGAGGTGGCCTTAGGTTGGCACACTTTTGTATTGATCCATTTTATGGGCAATGCCTTCCTCCGAACCTATCAACTACTGATCTCGCCGTCTATTGTCAATTATCTTATACGAGACCAAATGTATCATTTTGTACCTTCATTGAAAGGCACAGCAAGCAAATGGGAGAACACCCTTTATCTGTGGTCACTAAAAGAAGGCCATCTAGATGCGTTCATGTCTTCTTTTTTTAGAGGAATAAAAGAAGGTGGTCGTTGGCTGGGGTTTGTTCACCTTAGGAATGTTATTTACTTCTTCACGCCTTTGTATCTGCTAGGGATCTACCTCTACTTCAAGCCCTCTTTCATTCCGTCTTTTCTTGAAGCCTACCTACCAAGCTTGATCGCATTTACAGGTTTGCTGATGGTCTTACGCTCCTTTGCGGAGCGAAAACATCCGCGGCTGGCTTGGAGCTTAGTCTTATTCAACCACCTGAGTTTGGCCTTAGCCGTGTCTTTCAATGAAGATTTCCACTTGGTGGAAACCCTCATTTTCCTCGGAGGCATCGTGATCTCTGGCCTCCTTGGGTTCATCTGCTTGAGCATCATGCGCCGCCGTGAGCCCCTCAACACCAATATGTATGCCTACCAAGGACATGTTACAAAATACCCTATGTTGGCTTTTGTCTTTTTCCTAGCCACGCTGGGCCTGGAAGGCTTTCCCATCACACCCGCCTTTGTTGGCGAGGACTTATTGTTTAGCCACATCAACCAAGATCAGTATGGGCTGGCTTTTATCATAGCCACCAGTTTTATCATCAGTGGTATCGCCCTAATTAGGCTATACGCCAGGATTTTCCTAGGCCCCCATGCCAACCCGACGCAATCCAATCCTTTAAAAACTTCTTAATCATTCGCCTTTATGAAACACAAAAATGCAGTAGCCAGCATTCCCTCATCGGGTCTGATGGGCTTAAAAGAAAACTGGCAGCAGGATATGATGGCTGGCTTTATGGTTTTCCTCTTAGCATTACCTTTAAGTTTAGGCATTGCCAAGGCTAGTGGATTCCCCGCTGCCATGGGGGTACTCTCCGCTATTATAGGAGGCATTGCTACTTCTTTTTTCAAAGTTTCGCCGCTATCTATCAAGGGCCCGGCTGCTGGCCTCATCACCATCTGTGCAGCGGCAGTAATAGAATTTGGAGGAGGCGAGCAAGGCTGGCAAGCGGCCAGTGCTATTATCATGGTCGTGGCGCTTATTCAAGTACTTTTGGGTTTTCTGAAACTGGGTTCTCTAAGCGACTTTTTTCCGCACTCGGCTGTCCATGGCATGCTCGCTGCGATCGGGATGATCATCATCTTGAAGCATATTCCTATCCTTTTAGGAGATGAGCCTTCCCTCTATGCCAGAGAAAGCCCCATCGAATTGCTCTTAGATATTCCTTCTTTTATTACATATTCCCACTGGCATATCGCTGTGGTGGGTATGATTGGGCTGTTCATCATGTTTGTTTTCCCGCTTTTGAAAATCAAGCTATTAAAAAATGTTCCTGCACCGATGGTCGTTTTATTGCTCACCATCCCCTTGGCTATATACTGGCACTTTAGAGAAACAGAAGGGGAGTACTCTTTGGTAAGCATCGGGAATTTCTGGGGCAGCCTTGGCTTTAATTTCGATTTCTCCACCTTGGCAACTGTGGCTTTCTGGAAGTACGTCTTCATGTTCCTTTTTGTCAATAGCTTAGAGTCTCTGCTTACAGTAAAAGCAGTTGACCAACTCGACACAAGCCCCAGAAAAGCAGACCCAAATGGAGATTTGATCGGTGTAGGTGCCGGTAATTTATTGAGTGGCCTCCTAGGTGGCTTGCCCATGATTTCCGAGGTAGTTCGCAGTTCGGCCAACGTTGACTTCGGCGCAAAAACGAAATGGGCTAACTTTTTTCATGGACTATTCCTATTGTTGGCCATGGTTTTCCTCATTCCTTTTATTGAAATGATCCCCAATGCTGCCTTAGCTGCTATGCTAATCTATTCCGGATATCGCTTAGCATCACCAAAAGAATTCATTCATACCTATCAAATTGGCAAAGAACAATTCGCTGTTTTCTTAGCAACAGTTATTGTCACCTTAGCCGAAGACATCCTACTCGGGATTGCAGCCGGCATTATGCTGGAGCTGCTCATCTATCTCATCAAAGGAACTAGGATAAAAAACATATTTACTGCTCAATACCAAAAAACGATTGAAAAAGATACCGTCTTCTTTGCTATCAATGGAGCGGCTCAGTTTTCCAATCTCATTGGCTTCAAAAAGGCCTTGGAGCAAGTACCTGAAAAAGCCAATTTAGTCATCGATTTTTCGGAGGCCACGCTCGTAGATCACTCTTTTCTATCTTTCGTCACTTACTTCAAAGCCGAATTCGAAAGCCGTGGTGGGCAAGTAGAATGGCGCCATTTAAAAAACCTCCAGCCGCTTTCTAATCATGCCTTGGCTACCAGAGTAATGCCATTAAACATTCAATAGATTTGCGGCACCTTGTGTGGCATTTGCAGTCCGTGCCCCGTCCTTTACTCGATCGCTGCAACCTAACTTAAGCACTCGGATAAACTTAATACGACTTTTCAATCTGTTAAATTTTGCTTTCAGCCGAGGCAAAAAAAAGTAGGCGTCCGTACGGACGGCGAGGCTTTTTAACGCTGGCTGAGGGCAAAATATGCTGAGCGCAAAAGTGTAATTGCTTTTGTCCGAGTACTTATAAGGGGAGTAGGACTAAGTTTGGCTCATGCCCCGACTCAGCCCCATACGGACAATCCGGCGGGTATGCTGGCCCCTAGACGCCTATGTACGGGCAAGCCATACCTATACGGGTGTTTCGGTTCTCGGACGCCTATGTGCGAGCTGTTGGCAAATGCAGGAGCAAGGTTTTCTCTTTTGAGCAATGCTTCAAGACACAAGGGTTATTAATTTGGTAAAAACGGTCAGTTGGATGCATCCAACTGACCGTTTTTCGTGGGTTTTACCCAGTGATTCTACATTTTTGTGCTTTATTGCCAACAAGGTTCGGTCGTACGATTGGACGTATCCAACTAACCTAAAAAGAACGATTGGATGCGTCCAACCGACCTATTAAAAGGTGATTGGACGTATCCAACGAAGTATTTTTTCTCAAAACTTGACTCCTAAAAAGAAAAGCACTCGTGCTGACTAGTGCTGGGCATAGCCGAAGTAGCGCAGTCGAAACATGGCTCCTGCACGCAGTGCCCGTGTAGGCGCGAGCCAGCCTATGAACCTAGCACAAACTTATCCCATCAAATCCAAAAAAAGATGTAACTGATTCCGTGCCCGCACCAAATTTTGCTGAGGGTAGGTGATTTTCTGGTAATAGACGTCGCCCTGTAGGTAATCGGCTAAAAAGCGGGTAAACTGGGTAAAAAGCAGCATTTTACCACCATCCACTAGGCTTTCTTGCTCGGCCGCTAGCAAGTAGGATGCTGTTTCGGAGAGATAGCCTTCCAGCAATGCAGCCAATATCTCTTTGCGGACATAAACCTGGCGGAGATCAGCGGCTTCCTCATCGGCTGGCGAGACGAAGGTGCGGATCATATCCCCCACATCAAAAAGCGCAGACCCGGGCATAACCGTATCCAGATCAATCACAGCCTTGGCCTCGAAGCTATCGGGATGTAGCAGCACATTGCTAATTTTGGTGTCGTTGTGGGTGATGTGCAGCGGCAATTGTTGGCTTAGCTGATAAATAGCCAGCACGGTAGCCCGCCATTCTTGGTAAGCAGCCACCTCTTTGTTCACTTCTCGGAGCCTGCTGACGGCATCGGCTGCAATGGCTGCATCGAGCTGCTCGAAGCGCTTGGCCACATCGTGAAAAGCCGGTAGCGTGATCTTTAATTTCTGAGGAGAAAGTGGCAATAGTTGCCAAAAAAAGCGGCCGTAGCCTTTGGCGGCGGCGTAGGCCACCTCGGCATTTTCTACCCGATCCAAACTCAGCAGGCCATGCAGAAAGTTGGTCATTCGCCAGCAGCGACCATAGAGGAAGTAGCTATTCCCCCCACCCTCGCGGCGCGGTATCAACTGCAGCCGCACAGCGGAGGGATCGCTCTGCGCTAGCTGTTGTAGCACCAAATCCATATTATACATTACTGCCTCCGAATCTGGGAAAACGGCCGGGTTGATGGCCTGCAGTACATAGGCTGCGTGCTGGGTCTCCACCAAATAAGTGTCGTTGATTTGCCCCTTTCCCAGTGGGCGAATGCTTTGTATCTCGCCGGCTATTTGGAAAGCCGATGCGATGGCTGCTAGCTGCATACTAAAATTATTCTACGCTATTTGTAACACAAACAAAAACGGTGGCATTTAGAGCCAAATAACTGCACCATCCCATTTGATATACAAGAGGCTCCAAAGATACTGTTTAAGCATTTTCCCAACAACTGCTGTTGGAGGAACTGAAAAAGGACGACAAGAGAAAGAGAAACCACCACACTTTTGATTCAGCCGCTAAGACATACGGCTAGACCAACCACCAAACCACCGATGCGATGAAAATGTCCTTGTTATTCTTACTCTTTGTTATGAACCTCCATTGCTCTGGCATGAAAAACCTCCAAGACACCACCATAGTGGTAGATAGTGGAAGCGATTTTGAGCTTCGCTTACCCTCACAGATAGGTACGGGCTATCGTTGGCAACTTGCAGATTCTCTCGACAGCCGTTACTTATCCTTGTCCAACCGGCGCTATGCGGACGGAACTTCCGATCTAGACGGCGGCGAAGAGGTGGAAATCTGGACTTTTCGCGCCTTGCAGAAAGGCAAGACTACTATTACCCTATTTTACCAAGCTGCTTGGCAAAAAGAACAGGATCCTGCTTCCAAGCAAAGGCGCGTAAGCGTCAACATCCAATAAAAATCCCATCATTTCACCTTGGGGAACGGGGCAGATAGGCGCCATTCCTTCAAAACCAATTCTTATGCATTCCTTTTATTTTCGCGCTGCCTTGCGGCGCACAGCCCCCCTCTGCTTAGTGGTCATGCTTTGGCTGCTTTTCACTGCCGTGCCGCTTTGGGCACAACCCATCATCAAAGTACTACCAGATCTGCCGCAAACCTATCAGCTCCGCGAGGCGCAAGCTCCTGCAGCAGTAAGGCAACGAATCAACTTGGCTAGGACAGACATACAGGCAAAAAAACTAAATTTCAATGTAGGCTTCACGGCAGTATCGGCCCTTAACATCAAAGATATTACGGGTGATATGGAAATGAGTGCGGCCGAAGTGCAGGCACTGAAGCAAAAATTCGGTAATAGATCCTTTCTTGGTACACTCACCGATGATAGCGATGGCGCCTCTACCGGCTCTTGTGCTACCTCTGCCACCACCTACGATTCCCGATCGAACAACCATGTTACCCCTGTAAGAAACCAAAGCAGTTGCGGTTCTTGTTGGGCTTTCGCAGCAGTGGCAGGCTATGAGTCTAGTTATCTGAAATTCAATGGAGTTGCCCCCAGCACCGTAGATGCCTCGGAACAAGCTGTTTTGAACTGCTCAGGTGGTGGCTCTTGTTCTGGTGGCCTCACCTACAAAGTATTCGAGTGGATGATCAACGGCAACAAAAACATTTGCCGAGAGAGTCAGTATCCTTATACCGCCAATAACAAATCTTGTGCCCCCTCCTCTTGCAGCTCGCCTTTTTATGCACAAGCTTGGGGCATTGTTCGGCCAGATAAAGACATATCTAAAATTGCTTCTGTCTCTGATATCAAGTCGGGTATATGCAAATATGGCTCGGTGGTGGCCAGCTGTAATGTCACACAGCGATTTCAAGATTACACCAATGGTGTTTTCTTTGACCAGCCGAGCAACACCGCCAACCCTAGTAGCAACCATGCGGTGCTAATCGTCGGTTGGTGTGATATCCGTGGCGCTTGGTTGATCAAAAATTCCTGGGGTACCAACTGGGGAGAAAATGGCTACATGTGGATTAAATACAACTCCAACAATATTGGCCGACGCGCTTGCTGGGTGAGAGCAAAGTCCAACAGCAATACACAGGTGGCTCTGAATGGCTACTATAAAGCCAACGACAATGGCCACTACTACATCCGTACGATTGGCAACAAAGTGTATTGGTTCGGCGAGCACCCCAATGGCAACTGGGCTAATGTTTTTACTGGCACCGTCTCCGGTAGCCGAGTGAGCGGAACTTTCTACGATGTTCCAAAAGGGAGAGCCACTGGTAGTGGTTCACTCACACTGGAAATAAACAGCAATGGCAATAGCTTCACGAAGGTATCTGGTGGTTTTGGTGGTACGTCTTGGACAAAGATGACGCTTCCGTCCTCGGGGCTCCCGGGAGATCGCACCGCGCAGTTTGGCGCTAGCACACAAAGCGATGTCTCGGGTCGATGGACCTGCAACGATGGCGGAATCTACTACATTCGGCAAGTTGGGAGTGTTGTCGCATGGTTTGGTGAAAGGTCGAACACCAACGGAAAACCTAGTTTTGCCAATGTTGGCGTGGGTCCCCGAATAGGCAATAACATTACCCTCAACTGGGCAGATATACCCAAGTGTGGTCTATCCGGACAGGGAACGCTACAGCTCAGCGTGGCCTCTTCCAATAGAATCAACAAAAGTTCCGGTAGCGGTTTTAGTGGTTCTGCTTGGACCAGAGAAAGCGCAGCGCCTAACCTTACGGGCACCTGGCGGAATACGGATGCCAATACGGGCAGTATCACGCGCGTTGTCATAACGGCCAACTCTACGAAAATCCAGGGCTTCGGCAAGTGCTCGCCTACCGACTGCGACTGGGGAACGGTAAACCTCCAAGCCAACGGAACAGCTTATAAAACCACTTTCGATAGTAATGTCGCCAAACGAGAGATTGATCTTGTACAGTTAGCCAACGGCCAGCTTCAGCTAAAAATGAAAACCGTTTATAAAGACAGCCGGCCCACAAGAAACGATACACTTACGTTCAGGAAGGTGTAGATTCCTTTGTTTCGTCTGCCAATAAATAGCCCCTAGTAAAGAACACTAGGGGCTATTTTATTTGTGTAACGGCGCGGGTCTATTTTCCGCTCACTACAGCCAAAACGTCCTTTGCTTTGGCTGCTCTTTCTCTAGCTTCTTCCAGGGTATCGCCGAGGGCGGTAATATGCCCCATCTTCCGGAAAGGTTTGGTGATTTTTTTGCCATAGAGGTGAGGATACACGCCAGGGATACGTAGCACGTCTTCCCACCCTTGATAGATGGCCTCGCCGTGATAGCCTTCGGCGCCGAGTATGTTGGCCATAGCAGCTGGGCGTAGCAGATCCGTGGGCGCCAACGGCCAGCCCAAGATCGCGCGCAGATGCTGCTCGTATTGACTGCTGATGCAGGCCTCGATGGTATGATGACCGCTGTTGTGGGGGCGAGGCGCCACTTCGTTGATCCAGATACTGCCATTTTTATTCAGGAAAAGCTCCACCGCTAATAGGCCAACAATACCATAGGCCTCCGCTGTCTGGCGAGCTAATTCGTTGACTTTCGTTTGCGTATCGCCGGGGATGCGAGCGGGGCATAGCAGGAATTCGACCAAATTGGCCGTGGGGTGAAACTCCATTTCTACGCAAGGGAAAACGCGACTTTCGCCATCTTGCCCACGCACCACCACGGCGGCTAGCTCCTTATCAATATCAGCTAATTGCTCCAGCAGACAAGGCCCGTCTAATAGTTTTTCAGCTAAGTCGTTGGCATTTCTGATCACGGCCACGCCCCTGCCGTCGTAGCCCCCCATGCGCACTTTCTGCACGAAGGGGTATTGCCACTGGCCTGCTTCCACGGCTTTGCGGACAGCCGCTGCATCGGCAAAAAGCTCAAATGGCGCTGTAGGCAGACCTTGCTGCGCATAAAAAGCCTTTTGCAAGCCTTTGTCCTTGATGGTATCTATAACATCAGGCTGGGGATAGACCTCCACGCCTTCAGCCGCGAGTTGCCGCAGCGCCGTGGTATCAATGTGTTCAATTTCTATGGTTAGCACCTCCACTTGGCGGCCGAAGGCGAGTACGTCTTCAGCTTTGCTAAAATCGCCTGCTGTGAAAGCCATAGCGTAGGGAACAGCAGGGAAATCGGCCGCAGCCTCCAGAATGTGTACAGGTTGGTACCAATCGGAAGCCGCTTGGCAAAGCATTTTCCCCAGCTGGCCACCACCTAGGATACCTAGCTTTTTTTGCTGGTTCATCGCTTACTTTTGTCGGAAGAAAATAGTCATGGGGACCCCGGTAAAATCGAAATGTTCCCGTAGCTTGTTCTCTAAAAAATTCTTGTAGCTCTCGCGCACATGCTTGGGGTTGTTGCAGAAGAACGCAAAAGCGGGATAAGCCAAAGGCAATTGCGTCACGAACTTAATTTTCACATAGCGCCCTCGGTGAGCAGGAGGCGGATTGCGCTCAATCTCTTCTAGCATAATATCGTTGAGCTTGCTGGTGGTAATACGCGTAGATCGGCTGGTGTGTACTTGAAGCGCGGCCTCCATCGCTTGCATGATGCGCTGCTTTTCAGTGGCGCTGATGAAGAGGATCGGAAGGTCGGTGAAAGGTGCGAAGCGCTGGCGGATTTCTTTCTCCATATCCCGGGCGGTATTGGTATCCTTCTCCACCAAGTCCCATTTATTCATCAAAATGACGATGCCTTTGTTGCGCGTCTGCGCTAGGCGAAAAATAGCCAAGTCTTGGGCTTCCACGCCGAGGGTAGCATCTATCATCAGCACACAAACGTCGCTCTCGTCGATGGCTTTGATGGCTCGCATAACCGAGTAGAACTCCAGGTCTTCGTGTACGCGAGCCTTGCGGCGCATCCCTGCTGTGTCCACCAGAATAAACTCCTTGCCAAACTTATTGTAGTGGGTATTGATACTATCGCGGGTAGTGCCAGCTATGTCGGTTACGATATTTCGCTCCTCCCCTAGTAGCGAATTGATAAAGCTACTCTTCCCAGCATTAGGCTGGCCAACGATGGCGATGTGTGGCAAATCGGGCTTTACTAAGGGGGCATCGTTGAGGAACTCTACGGCGAGGTCTAGCAATTCGCCTGTTCCACTGCCCGTCATGCTACTGAGGAAGAAGGTATGTTCGAAGCCCAAAGACCAAAACTCGTTGGCATCCAACATTTTTTGTTGGCTTTCGACCTTATTGACAGCTAGGATCACTGGTTTTTTGGCTCGCCGAAGTATATCCGCTACTTGCTCGTCGAGATCTGTAAGACCCGTATTGACATCCACCATAAAAATGATGACGCTGGCTTCTTCTATGGCAATTTGTACTTGCGAGCGGATGGCTGCCTCGAAGACATCGTCGCTATCTTTCACAAACCCCCCCGTATCGATGACCACGAACTCCTTGCCGTTCCAGTCGGAATCGCCATATTGCCGATCTCTGGTGACCCCGCTTTGGTCGTCCACAATACTCTGCCGCTCGCCGATCAAGCGATTAAAAAGGGTCGATTTCCCTACATTTGGGCGGCCAACGATAGCAATAATATTCATGAATGCGCGCGTAATTTGGTAAGCCCTCCCGATCCAATGGCCGAGAGGAGAATGCTAGTAAGGGTCAATAGAACTTTACTGTATTCGGGCACAAAGGTAGTCGTTTTTAACCAGACTAATATAGCTCGCCCAAGATCACTGTTTTTTCGAGGTTTTCACCTCGGTAGAGCAGCAAATCTGTTCGCTGGCCAGGGAAGATACCCTGGTGGGCTTTGCTCCTTTCAGGAAGTAGCCTTGCTCCTGCGTGAGCCACCTTATCCACTTCTTGCAGGCCGATGACAGGAATAGCGGTGTAGCCTTCCCGGCGAAGGGCAGAAAAATCTAAACCGCTCAATCTTTCGCGGCTGACTGCTTGCGGATAAGTTTTACCGGGGCGTGCGACCAAGCCGCTGCCATCTATTTCGCGGAAGCCTCGGAAGGTGTGAAGGTCGCCCAAGTCGGTGATGCTGGCATCGAAATAGTATTGATGTTTTTTACTTTTCAAGACGCGCTGCTCTTGGCGAATAGCGATGTCCACCAAGCGATTTTTACCCTCTATTTTGATGCTGGCGTTGCGGATGATGAGATCGTGGAAAGCATTGTAGCTGTTCTCGGGTATTTGCCAGTATTCCTCGCTGGAAATAGCCTGATAGGCTTGGCTGACGATGCCGTGAAGCCCCGCCAGAATGCCTACGAAATTGAGTTTGCGCAGGTCTTGCTTTTCCCAATCGGTGGCGCTGCCGCCCGATTCGATGAGGATGGTTCGGGTACCCCATTTTTGAAGATTGTCGCCAAAGGCACGCGGCTCGAAATCATCGTTGTAGCGCCCTACGCCGCCCGGCACCGCTTGCTGCCAAGTTCGGTTCATGAGGGCGATGAGCTGTATAGCTTCGCGGCGTTGTTGGTTGACATTTTTTTCCCAGTTGTAGGCCGGCGCCAGGATGGAAAGTGCGGCTACTTGCGCTGGCGGAAAGCCAACGCCATAATAGCGGCTCTGGTCGTGGAGATTGAAGCCCCAATCGGCCTGGAGGCGATCGCGCTCG
Source organism: Lewinella sp. (assembly GCA_036835305.1). Taxonomy (GTDB): domain Bacteria; phylum Bacteroidota; class Bacteroidia; order Chitinophagales; family Saprospiraceae; genus Neolewinella. The sequence continues at coordinate 32,129 of DAITME010000025.1, read as the reverse complement.
CTTTTGAGGATCGCACTTTCGGGGCTGGAGAGGCGCAACGCGTCGCGATTAAGATCAATATGTAAGGCATTGTGGCGGGTGAAGCGCTGGGCTCCATCGGGGTTGAGCATGGGTAGGAAAGTGAGCGTCAGTTGCTCAGAAAGTCGCTGGCGGATACTGTCTTGGCCGTCGTTTTCTGCGGCTAGCCAACGGAAAATATCCAGAAGGGCGGCGGTGGCAGTGGGTTCATCACCGTGCATTTGCGACCAGAGCAGCACTTGGGTGGGCCCTTTGCCCCAAGTCACGCGGTTGATGCGCCGCCGTTCTACGGATTGGCCAGCTTCGGAGACGGTAAATGCGGCAGGCAAACGGTCTATCACGGGCTGAATATCCGACAGCGTAAACCGTTGGTGAAGCACGCTGCCATCGCGGTATTGGGAGTAGGTTTGGCTCAATTGTTCACTAAACTGGCGGTTAGCAGCTAGCGCGGCCTCTCGGGGGATGAGGGTCTCTTTTTCCTCACTCCGAAGAGAATAATCGATGCCGATTTGTCCTTGTTGGAGCGAAGAAGGATCCTTTTGGCTGTCGCAGGAGCAAAGCCCTCCCAAAAGAGCAAGGAAGAAAAAAGCATAAACACTTCGGTGTGCTTTTCTAGTCATAAGGAACATACGTTGGATAGTTTTTGCTACGCTTGACAACCCCCTACACGGGCGAACACTAAGCGCTTTCATCTCAATCATGCAAGATAGCCATTTGACAGGTAAAAACGGAAAATACTGGATAAAACCCACAAAAAAAGGTCAGTTGGATGGGTTCAACCCTACTTTTTTGGTCTGTTGGACGTGTCCAATGGTACTTTTGAAGGCCAGTTGGATACATCCAACTATCCTTTTTTAAGTAAAAACCGAGCGGCAACCTAAGTCAGTAAAATCCTTATCTTTGCCAAAATGTTTCTATTATATTACAGCGCTTATACCCCCTAGGGCAGCAATACTTTCCTGAAATCATTAGGGATGGAAAAGTGTATGTGGATAAGACCATGTTCGCTCACCGCTTGGTAACGACGGGTAAGTACTACTTCCTCTCCCGCCCACGGCGCTTCGGGAAATCTTTGTTCATTAGCACTCTGGAAACGCTCTTCCTTGGTAAAAAAGACTTGTTCGAAGGACTGTATGCCTACGATAACTGGCAGTTTGAGGAATACCCCATCATTCGGATCTCCTTTTCGAATATTGGGTATCGAACTATGGGTTTACAGAAAGCCATTGCTAATACACTATCGGAAATAGCCCTGCAGCATGATCTAGCTTTAAAATCTGGTGAGCAACATATTAGCAATCAGTTTAAAGAACTGATTGAAACCCTACACAAAAAACACCAAAAAGGAGTAGTCGTTCTCATCGACGAATACGACAAGCCGCTCATTGATTACTTAGACAAAGAAAATTTACACAAAGTCAAAGAAAACCGAGATATCCTCAAAACCTTTTACAGCATCCTCAAAGATGCCGATCCGCATTTGAAGCTGGTCTTCATCACGGGCGTGAGCAAGTTCAGCAAAGTGAGCATTTTCTCGGATTTGAACAACGTCACCGATTTATCAACTATGGCAGCCTTCAATGAAATCTGCGGCATCAGCCAACAAGAATTGGAAGATAATTTTGTGGAAGAACTCAAAATTTACGACAAGGAAGAGATTAGAAAGTGGTACAATGGCTATAAATTTCACGAAAAAGGTTCAACGGTTCATAACCCCTACTCCTTGCTTAGCTTTTTTAAGGGGGGCGGCGATCATCAAAACTTTTGGTATGCCACCGGCACCCCTACCTTCCTGATGAAGTTATGCCAAGAGCAACATTTCTACAAGTTCGATACCATTACCCTCAACCAAAGTGATTTAGGCAATTTCGATATAGAAAATCTCAAGATCGAACCGATCCTCTTCCAAACGGGCTACCTCACTATTGTCGGGTATGACCCGCTATTTAGGAATTACAAACTAAGTTTCCCCAACGAAGAAGTCCGAGAGTCCTATCTGAGGAACTTGCTAGATACCTACATTGGCTCTAGCAGGTTGAATTCCAGCAGTATTCTGGAGGATTTACTCCACTCCCTCCGCATTCAGGATAATGTGCTGATGCAGCAGGCCATCAACGCAGCTTTTGCGCACATCCCCTACGACCTTTGGCAGCGCGAAAATGAACAGTACTACCATGCCATCGTGCATCTTTTGTTCTCCTTGCTCGATGTCTATATTTTCAGTGAGGTACATACCCAGCAAGGGCGCGCCGATGCCATTGTCATTCACGAGGACCAAATTTACTGCCTAGAATTCAAACTGGATCAAAGTGCTGAAATCGCTCTGGAACAAATCAAAAACCCAGGCTATACCGAGCGTTTTAAAGACAAGGGCTTTCCCATCCACCACATTGGCATCAATTTCAGTAGCGAGCATAAGACGGTGGAAGGCATCATGTGGGGATAGGACAGAGCAATACGCTGTTCTCTTCTACTAGGCTAGCGTTCTTCGGGTTTCTCTTAACAACACACCAAAGCCACCACAAAATCGTTCTTACGCCTACACACTCCACCAATCTATGTCCACTCCCCCTTCCTCGGCTTTCGAGCGCTTTAATGACTGGGCGCGTCGGTCCGTCACCATCAAGCTTTTTGTTATTGGCTTCCTGATGTTGCTGCTTCTTATTCCCAGCAATATGCTGGAAAGCTTAATCTTTCAGCGGCAAAACCTGCGAGACAGTGCCCAGGTAGAAGTAGCCTCCAAATGGGGTCTAGCCCAGGAAATAGGCGGGCCAGTTATTTCCGTGCCCTACGACTACCAAAAAACCAGCGTAGAAGACGGTAAAACTGTAAAGGTTAATTACGCAGGCTACGCCCACTTCCTCCCCGATGAGCTGAGCATCAACGGCAACATGACCCCCGAACAGCGGCAGCGCGGTATCTTTGTAGTGGTGCTCTACAATACCCAACTACAAGTAAAAGGCAGTTTCAGAACCTTCGATACGGCGGCCCTCGGCTTGCCAGACAATGCCTTGCGCTGGGAAGATGCCCTCTTTACCGTGGGCATTAGTGATATGACAGGCGTGCAAGCCGCCATTGATGTCACACTCGGAGACACCAGCCTGAGCATGGGGCCCGGCATCCCCACCAACCAAGTCTTTGATAGCGGCGTTTCCCGAAAAATGAACCTACAATCCGCCAGCGATACCTTCGATTTCAACTTTTCGCTGGATATCAACGGTAGCTCAGCGCTCTACTTTCGCCCTCATGCCAAACGAACGGAGGTGCACCTAGCCGGCGGCTGGCCTAGCCCCAGCTTCGATGGCAGTTTTCTTCCCAAAGAACGCGAAGTCAGCTCCAAGGGCTTCGAAGCTCGCTGGGAAGTGCTACAACTCAACAGAAACTACCCACAGCAAGGTATTGGCGAATTCATACAGAAAAATAGCTCCCCCCAGCTTTCCTCCAGCTTCAGTACATACGACTATGTAGATAGCAACAATTACGGTAGCGACAACTTCGGCCTCCGCCTGCTACTACCCGTTGATGAATACAAAAAAACCTACCGCAGTACCAACTTTGCCATCTTATTTATTTTCATTACCTTCCTTACCTATTTTTTCATCGAGGTCTTGAACAAACGGCGCGTCCACCCCATACAGTACCTGCTCATCGGTGCGGCCATTCTGATATTTTACGTCCTCCTACTTTCCATCAGCGAGCATTTGAGCTTCAATATCGCTTACTGGATCAGTTGCGCAGCCGTGGTTGTTCTCATCGCCACCTACAGCTGGTTTGTGCTCCGAAATGCCAAACTGACAGGCTTGGTAGCCGGTCTGCTGTTAGTGCTCTACTGCTTTTTCTACAGCTTGCTGCAACTGGAAGACTACGCCCTTCTTTTTGGCTCCATCGGTCTCTTCCTCATTTTGGCGGTTATCATGTACCTAACGCGAAATATTGATTGGTACGCCATCAATACAAGGGGGGAAGAGGACTCCCTGTCCTAGCTTTTTATCGTATCTTCGCACTCGAAATCATTCGCAATCCTCAGTTTGGCTCACGCCCAAATGGGCACCGGTGTGCAGGAGTAAGGTTTACTCATTTTAGCCATGTTCATGGCCAAAACGGGCAAAAAAGCTTTAAACCGATTGGTGGCCTACACCGGGAATTGCCGCAAAATCACAGCATGAGCGAAGTAAAAAGAACGGACGTCAATGAGCTAGGGGAATTTGGCTTGATCCAACACCTCACCAAAGATTTTGGCCTGCGCCAAAGCAGCAGCCTCTTGGGCGTGGGCGATGATGCCGCTATTATTGATAGCGGCGGACCAGAACAGTTGCTGGTCTCTACCGATATGCTAGTGGAGGGCATCCACTTCGATTTTGCCTACACGCCGCTCAAGCACCTCGGTTACAAGGCCGTGGTGGTGAACCTCTCAGACATATGCGCCATGAATGGCCGCCCGCAGCAAGTAACCGTGAGCATCGCTATTAGCAACCGCTTTTCGGTGGAGGCGCTGGAGGAACTCTATGCCGGCATCCACAAAGCTTGCGATTTTTATGGCGTTGATCTAGTAGGCGGCGACACCACCAGCAGCCTCAAGGGGCTCATCATCAGTATCACCGCTATTGGGCGGGCACCAGCCGAACGCATCGCTCGCCGTAGTGGTGCCAAGGTAGGTGATATACTCTGCGTCACGGGCAACCTGGGTGCCGCTTACCTCGGATTGCAATTGCTAGAGCGGGAGAAGCGTATTTTTCAAGAAAACCCGGGGGTACAGCCACAAATCGAAGAAAAAAACACCTACCTCCTCGAGCGGCAACTCAAACCAGAAGCCCGCACCGATATGGTAGATCTTTTTGCTAAAAACGATTTAGTCCCCACCGCCATGATTGATGTGAGCGATGGCCTAGCCTCAGAATTGTTCCACCTCTGCAAAGCCTCTGGCCTAGGCGCCATCCTGGAGGAAAGCGGCGTGCCCATCCGCGAAGATGCCCAGCTGCAAGCCATTGATTTCAAGCTCGACCCCATCACCTGTGCCCTCAGTGGCGGCGAGGACTACGAACTGCTCTTCACCGTTGATCCCAAAGACTTGGAAAAAGTTCGCTTCCTCCCCGATATCTATATCTGCGGCGAGATGGTAGCCGCTAGCGAAGGCGTTCACCTCCACACCAAGGGCGGCAAAATCCATCCGCTCAAAGCGCAAGGGTGGAATCATTTTGAGGGGTAAGATCGGCTGATTTATTGCAGCAAGTGCGGGAGCAAGTTTGGATCAGTTAAAGCCATGCTCTTTCAGAAAAGCACGGCCCCTTTCGGCATAGCCGCGTGGCTGCGGTTTTCACGCATCCCGACAAGAGAAATCGATATTTAGGTACTGCTTTCATGCTGGCATAGTGCATTTCGCACCAGCAAATAAAAAAAACATCAACAATAGATGGCTTTTTTGAAAAAAAATTGCAAATATCTGGCTTTAAATGAAACAATTACTATCTTTGACTGATAAATTTCAATATTCCTTATGTTGGTACAGTTCAAAGTTCAAAATTTCAAGTCGTTTAGGGACGAAGCTACACTTAGTATGGTAGCTTCCAGTTCTGACACTTCAACAAGAGTTGATGAAAACACGTTTTTTATAGAGAAATATAACCTTAGACTTCTCAAAAGTATCGTGATCTACGGTGCAAATGCAAGTGGCAAAACGAAAGTCCTAGACGCCTTGTCATTTATGAGAAGATTTATTATCGAATCCTCTAAGGATGGCCAAGTAGATGAACCAATTGGGATAGATCCATTTCGGTTAAACACTGGTTCACCAGAAGAACCGACTTCCTTCGAAGTAGTTTTTATCTCCAATAACATTCAATACAGATATGGCTTTGAGGTCAATAAGACTGAAGTGGTATCAGAGTGGCTATATCAGAAAAATAAGATCAAAGAGGTTGAAATATTTTATCGCTCATTTCAAAATTTTGACACGCACAAAACTCAGTTTAAGGCAACTGATCTGCTAAAAAATGATCGAATAAGGCCAAATGCTCTTTTTATTTCAGTAGCTGCTAGTTTTAATGACAAAACTAGTAAAGAAGTAGTCTTATGGTTCAGGCTATTTAGCATGCTTTCAGGCATTGAACATGATCATTATGAAGGATATTCAGTTCATCGTTTGAAATCGGAGAGGGATAAAAAAGAAACGATCAATTTTTTGAAGGCTGCTGACTTCGGGATTGAGGATTTAAGTTACTTGGAGTTAGACGTAGATGATTTACCTAGCGATATGCCAGAACCACTCAAGGATTTATTGAGACAACAATCAAAAGGAAAAACAGATTCACAATTCCTAGCTAATTTGACTACTCTTCGCAAAGTATATGATGAAAATAATCTAGCAGTAAGACTAGAAAAATTTTCCATGGATGAAGATGAATCTGCTGGTACTCGTAAATATTTTGCAATTTCAGGCCCTATCTTAAACACCTTGTCGGAAGGTAGGTCACTAGTTGTAGATGAACTGGCGAATAAATTACACTCATTACTGGTCTGTAAAATTATAGAATTATTCAACAGCAGTGCATTTAATAAAAATAATGCCCAACTAATTTTCACTACACATGACACCAATTTACTCAGCGCTGGATTATTCAGGAGAGATCAGGTTTGGTTTACAGAAAAAGACCGCTATGGTGCATCGTCTCTCTATTCTTTAGCAGACTTCAAAACAGATACCGTAAGAAAAGGTGATAATTTTGAAGAAAAATATATTAGAGGGAGGTACGGTGCCATTCCTTACTTAGGTGACTTTTACCGAGCAATCCAGTAGTTTGGGACATGAATAAAAGACAAAAAGAAGCTCAAAAAAGACAAGAACACAAAAAAGAACTTCAAGCGGCCAAGGCTAGGAGAAGAAAGGGCAGCCCTCTTGCTAGAGCAGAGCCTCAAAAAATTGAGCGTCCCAAAATATTGATTGTATGTGAAGGCAAAAATACCGAACCGTCTTATTTCTCTCAATTTAAGTTGACCAATGCAGAAATTTTTTCTGTAGGAGAAGGAAAAAATACATTGACTCTAGTTGAATCTGTTCCAAAATATGTTGAGAAATTTAATCAAGACTTTGATCAAGTTTGGTGTGTGTTCGATAAAGATGAATTTCCCAATGAAAATTTTGACAATGCAGTATCAAAAGCTAATAGTTTGGGGTATAGGGTTGCCTACTCCAATCAAGCTTTTGAATTCTGGCTAATCTTACACTTTGAAGGACACAATGGAGGTGCCATGCACCGAGATGATTATTGTAAGCGATTGAACCGCCATTTAGCAAATTTTGGTTTGGTATATGATTGTGATTCTAAATTCATCAGCCCTGACTTTTTCGAACTTATGCTGTCTTTAACAGAAAGGAGTACCAAAGATAAGCCCCAAACCTTACAAGATTTGGCCATTGAACGGTCGAAAAAGATTGAAGCATATCACGAGGGTGAAATACCCTCTAGAGCTGAAAGCTCAACTTTAATAGAGTTGTTCGGTGGGTCATGAACGAGCGAAAACGCAGCAAATTTTATGCTGAACGAGGCTAAAAACGCAGGCGCAGTGGTGCTGCGGCGAGGCTTTTCAACGAAGTGCGGTATAAAATTTGCCGTTTGTAGCCGTTTGATGACCTGCCGAACAACTCTAATACATAAGCTCGTTGAAGAATTAAATCAGTATAAGTAAAAAGCAAGGCTCCTCTTGGAACACCAGCCCGCCGTGCCCGTCTGTAAACCCGTCTGGGCCGACACGCCCGTATGGGTCCGGGTATGGGTACTGCGTATGGGCGTGAGCCATATAGAGGATTTCTACCCTCCCCTAGCGCACCACCAGCTCCGTCCGATCGGGTCCTGTGGAGACCATGCTGATTTTTACGCCCAGCTTATCCTCCAGGAAGGCGACATAATCCAGCGCGGCTTTCGGGAGCTGACTTTCTTGGCTTACGCCGCTCAAGTCGCTATTCCAGCCGGGGATACTGGTATAGACGGGCGTATAGTCCTCTTGGCAGAGATCGTAGGGGAGTTCCTCGCTGTTGCTGCCATCGGCTAGTTGGTAGGTATTGGCGGCTTTGAGCTCGGTAAATTTATTAAGCACATCCACCTTCGTGAGCACCAATTGGGTAACACCGCTTAGCATGATGGTATAGCGCAGTTGCACTAGGTCTATCCAGCCGCAACGGCGGGGTCTGCCGGTGGTGGCACCAAACTCGTGGCCTTCGGCGCGGAGGAACTCCCCCACTTCGTCGCGTAGCTCCGTCGGGAAGGGGCCGCCACCTACGCGGGTGCAGTAGGCCTTGGTGATGCCGATGACCTCCCCAATTTGCTGAGGGGCAATACCCAAGCCAGTACAGACGCCTGCGGTGATGGTGTTGGAAGAAGTCACGAAGGGGTAAGTGCCAAAATCAATATCCAGCATACTGCCTTGGGCACCTTCTGCCAATACTTTCTTGCCAGCGCTTATGGCTGCATTGATCCAGTACTCGCCATCCACCAGGGGTAGGCTTTTCAGTTTCTCTATTGCTTGAAACCAGGCGGATTCTTCTGCTACTAGGTCAAAATCTATGGCTGGGTAGAGCGTGGCTAGCTCTAGGTGCTTGTGTTTAATTTCCTGATATTTTTCCGAAAAATTCGGCTTGGTGAGGTCTCCCACGCGAATACCGTTGCGGCCGGTTTTATCCATATAGGTGGGACCAATTCCCTTTAGGGTGGAGCCGATTTTACGCTTGCCTTTAGCATTTTCGCGAGCCTTATCCAATAGGCGGTGGGTAGGTAGAATCAGATGGGCTTTACGGGCCACGAAGAGACGATCTTGGTAATCTACCGCAGCTTCGTCTAGCTTCTGTAGCTCCTTGAGCAAGGTAATCGGATCGATGACCACCCCATTGCCAATGAGGTTGAGTTGTTCCTTTCTGAAAATACCAGAGGGAATGGTATGGAGCACGAATTTTTTACCATCAAAAATAAGGGTGTGCCCAGCATTGGGCCCGCCTTGGAAGCGAGCAATAATATCGTATTGGGGAGCCAGAACATCTACGATCTTCCCCTTTCCTTCGTCTCCCCACTGGAGACCTAGTAGTACATCTACGGCCATGTTGTTGTAATAAGCACAGCCGGATACTGTTGTATCCGGCTGCTAATTTTTAAAACCGTCGCCGAAGGTACGAGTAATTTTTTATAATTCTCCCCTTTGCACTAAAGAATGTAGATGATCCACGGCTCTGGCTGTCAAAGCCATGTAGGTGATACTGGGGTTTTGCGTACCAGCGCTGGTCATACAACTGCCGTCGGTGACAAAGACATTGGGTACGGCATGCACCTGATTCCACTTGTTTAGCACGCTAGTTTTGGGGTCTCTTCCCATCCTAGCCGTACCCATTTCATGGATGCAAGCACCCGGAGCCGTTTCAGCATTGTAGCTCGAAATATTTTTACAGCCCGCGGCTTCCAGCATTTCCTCGGCACACTGTACTCCATCTTTGCGCAAGGCATGTTCGTTTTCGCGCAGCTTGGCATCAAAGACGATGGTGGGCGCACCATTGGCATCTAGTTTATCGAAGTTGAGATACATCTTGTTGTCGTGGTAGGGCAGCAGTTCGCCGAAGCAAGACATTCCTATCCGCCAAGGCCCTGGTTGTGCGGCAGCCTCTTTGAGCGCTGGCCCGACAGGGGCATCCAGATTTTGTGTGCGGCTGGCGCTACCTTGGTAGCCATAGCCCCTCAGAAAATCCTTGTGCTTTGTTTTTTCATCTATGTTCCTGAATCGGGGGATGTAAAAGCCCCCTGGTCTTCGGCCCTTGTAGTAACTATCCTCGAAGCCTTCTAGCTCGCCGCTAGCGCCCATGCCATAGTGATGATCCATGAGGTTGTGGCCTAGTTCGCCGCTGTCATTGCCCAAGCCATCAGGAAAGCGCTCACTGCGGCTGTTGAGTAGAATGGCAGTGGAGCCCACTGTGCTAGCGTTGCAGAAGATGATTCTGCTGAAGAATTCCAGTTCCTCGGCCGTATTGGCATCCTTTACCCGCACGCCAGTGGCGCGCTGGGTTTTGTCATCGAAGATAATGCTTTGCACAATGCTATCGGGCCGCAGCGTCATATTACCCGTATCTTCCGCCACGGGTAGGCTAGCCGATAAGCTACTATAGTAACCACCGTAAGGGCAGCCCCTCCAACAGCGATTGCGCGTTTGGCATTGTCCGCGTGTTCCCAGATGAACAGCAGGATCGTAGGTGCTGAGGTTCGCGACTCGGCCGGGTGTTACCACGCGGTAAGGATATTTAGCCATCACCTTTTCCCGCATATGTTGCTCTGCACAATTCAAGGGAAAAGGAGGGAGAAACTGTCCGTCGGGCACTTGCTTGAGCCCTTCTTTTTGGCCGCTTACGCCCACAAACCGCTCGGCGTAGTCATACCAAGAGGCTATGTCTTCGTAGCGAATAGGCCAGTCTACCGCGATGCCTTCCTTGGCATTGCTCTCAAAGTCAATATTGCTCCAGCGATAGCAATGACGACCCCACATGATGGAGCGCCCGCCCACTTGGTGCCCCCGGATCCAATCAAAGCGCGCTACCTCATCGTAGTCATATTCGCTATCTTTGTTGATCCAGTGTAGATTGTCTTGGTTTACCCACCAGTTGAGGCGATTTTGCTTGTAGTAATGGCTAGCAATTTCCTCCCTGGGTACTCGGCCTCGGTAGTCTAGCTCCCAGCTATCCAGAGCGGCTGTGGGGTAGTCGCCATGCTTTACCATGCGGCCGCGCTCCAGCACCAGCGTCTTGTAACCTTTTTTACACAGCTCCATCGCTGCAAAGCCACCGCTGATACCCGTGCCCACAACAATGGCATCGAAAGTACGCTCATTTGCGCCTGATTGAAAGTACATAGTTTAGTTTTTATTCAGCCCACACTTTGCCACCAGTGAGTTCCTGCAGGTCTCCGCAGGCAATATACTCTCCTGGTACGGGCATGTAAGCCAGCTGGGTAGTGGCTACTTCTTCACTCCCGAAGTAGTAGGAGATCGTAGCTTGCTTGAGGGAAAAATAAGCATCGCGCACCGCCTTGGCCTCTTCGCCGAGGGCTTCCCAGTCGGTATCGGGATTTTTGAAGTAGGCGTCTTGTTCCTGGAGAAAGCTAAGACGAGCCTCCTCTTCCATAGCTACGAAGCCGCCTTCCACATTTTTCTCATTTAGCTTGCTCATCAGGGCCTTCAGGCCAGCGCGGCTTTTTTCTCGTGCTTCCAAACCATATACCTGCCCAACGATCTTATCAATCATTTCCGGTACGCCCACATCTGAGGCACCTGGCGTATCGGTGCGAGGGATGATGGTATCAGCCAGGGTACTGATGAATTTGTACTCTTCGGCATCGAAGAAGGTTGGTTCGTAGGCCACGATACCCGCTTCCACAGCGGCATCGCGCTTGCAGCCCAGTAAAAATGCAGAAGCTAATGGCGCGCTGATAGCTGCTCCGGTAGCATAGGCAGCATAGCGCAATATTTCACGACGGTTCATGATCGTATATTTTAGTGAAGAGCGCTTGTAGGAAGCTACTCTGGATGTTATTAAATATTCATTTTTTTAAGTTCTTCCACTGCATGGTTAGCGGCTCTAGCGGTGAAGGCCATATAAGTCAGCGAGGGGTTGACACAAGCAGCAGAAGTCATGAAAGCTCCATCGGTCATATAGACGTTGGAGGCAGCCCAGAGGCGGTTGTGCTTATCCAATACACTGTTGCGTTTGCTGCTGCCCATACAGGCGGTTCCCATCTCGTGAATGCCCAAGCCGGGATAGCTGTGTGCATTATAGGTGCCCACGTTTTTGAAGCCAGCAGCTTCCAGCATTTCAGCAGCGTCATTCATCATTCTATCCACCATGGCAAACTCATTTTCGCGCCATTTCACGTCGAAGGTAATGGTGGGTAGGCCATCCTTATCCAACAAATCGCGGTTGATGAACATGCGATTGTCTTTGTAAGGCAAGGTTTCTGCGAAAGCGGTTATCCCCATAGACCAAGGGCCTGGTTCGACCATAGCAGCTTTGAGCTCGGGGCCTACCTTAACATTGAGTTCTCGGACGGCTCGGCGCCAATCATCACGGCTGCCCGCCCCTTGATAGCCCCAACCGCGTACAAAGTCTTTACTCTGGCTGGCTTTGTCGCCCAAGTTTTGGTAGCGGGGAATATACACTCCGTTAGGTTTCCTTCCCTTGTAGTATTTATCGCCGTATTCATCCAGTGTGCCGCGAGCGCCTACACGGAAATGGTGATCCATCATGTTCCCACCCAGCATACCGCTTTCGTCCATGGTTACGCCTTCTTCCTGCTCCGTATTCATCACGATATAGGTGGAAGGAATGGCTGAGGCACAGAGGAAAATCACCTTAGCGAAAAACTCGAGGTCTTCACCCGTTTCTGTATCGCGCACCCGAACGCCTTTGGCTTTGCCGTTGGCTTTATCCATGATAAGGCTATACACCGAGCTGTTGGGGCGCAGCGTCATATTGCCGGTAGCTTCTGCCACGGGGATGGTACTAGACAAACTGCTGAAATAGCCACCGAAAGGACAGCCTCTGATACATCGATTGCGATATTGGCATTTTCCGCGCGTGCCTAAGTGGACTTTCGGGTCGTAGGTTGTTAAATGTGCCACGCGGCCTGCCGTGATGACGCGCCCCCCCATATTTTTGGCCACGCCTTGGCGGAAGTGGTCTTCTGCACAATTGAGCGGCATCATAGGCAGAAACTTACTGTCCGGCAGTTGTGCTAGCCCAAGACTTTCCCCACTGATACCAGCAAAGGTCTCTACGTAACTATACCATGGTTCGATATCTTCATAGCCGATTGGCCAAGGAGTGCCGTGGCCATCTTTGGCATTGGCTTCAAAATCCATCTGGCTCCAGCGGTAGCTATGCCGCCCCCACATCAGGGACCGACCACCTACGTGGTAGCCGCGCATCCAGTCGAAACGCTCTTTTTCGCTGTATGGGTGTTCACTGTCTTTCACAAACCAATGTTTGCTTTCCTGCCGAACTGTGTAGCCCGTTCTGTTTTGTTTAGCGTAGTGCTCGTCTATTTCTTCTCGGGGTAGATTGTTGCCGAGTTCTAGTTCCCATTCCTCGAGATTTGCCGTGGGGTAATCGCCGTGTTTAACCATTCGGCCTTTCTCCAACACCAACGTTTTAAGTCCTTTTTCAGTGAGTTCTTTGGCGGCCCAGCCCCCGCTGATGCCAGTGCCAACCACGATGGCATCATACTGGCTTTGCTCGTCGCCTTGCGCGTAATACATAAGCTTTATACGGTTTGTTCTTGTAAAAATAAGAGAATGATTCAATCCCGCGGCCAAGATACAAACAATATTCCGAATAAAGCTATGCCTTTATCCAACTCCAAACACTATTAACAATTCGTTTGATTTTCTTTGTAGGCTTTGCTGAAGTGCCTGCCCGAATGGGAAGGGGCTGATCATTAAAACAAGAGAGATCAGCCGGAGAGCCCCAAGCCCAAACAGAAGGCGAGAGTTCACTAGGCAAATCGCTTGGTAGTGGTAGGCACACACGCACGGCTTCCCGTGCTGGCGGTCCGAAGGACAAACTACAAGCTGGCCGGTAGTAGGTCCACTCCTGATCGACAGCCAAGGTATCCTGACTACCATAGCCACTCCAAACCAGTAATTGATAGGGGTCTGTTCCCAAAGCACTTGCCAAGTCAAAATAAGAAGTGTCGGTACTAGCCAGATAGGTTTGGTATTTTTCGTAGTAGCCGTCGGTATTGCCTTCGGTATCATTGAGTAGTGGAGACCGCCAGGGTATAGCAGTTTCCTCGCCGTCTTGGTGCCAATTTTTCAAATAAGCAATCATAGCAGGTGCCACTCGGCTGGGCAATCGCAGCGAGCGGCCGCTGCTGCTGGGGGGCAAATAACCTGCTAGATAAGCAGGGTTGAGCTCCACGATCACATCGGGGCGCAAAGCTGTCACCATTGCTACTCGGTGTAGGCTCAAGGATTCATACACGGTAATCGTTTCCGTCATTTGTATGTCCAAAGGAGGAAGTAGTGGCGTCAGTTCGTGCTCCCGAAAAAAAGTAGCGAGGTAGGTAGCGGCGATAAAACTTGGAACATAGCCGCTGGTTTCCTTGGGCAGGTATTTGCGCAATTTCCAGAAATTGTTGCTCCCGCTGCGTCTTTTGGCTCGGTTCACCCGCCCAGGGCCACTGTTGTAGGCTGCTAGCGCCAAGGCCCAGTCGCCATAGCGCTCGTATTGCATTTGCAAATAACGCAAGCCGGCGGCTGTGCCTAGCTCAATATCCAGCCGCTCATCCACCACATCATCCACCTGCAAACCTAGTTCCCTAGCTGTGCCTGGCATCAACTGCCAATAGCCCGCAGCGCCCACATGGGAGACTGCAAACGGACGCAGCGCGCTCTCTGTAATACTGATGTATTTCAAAGCATCGGGCATACCAGCGGCTTCCAAAGCTTTACTGAAATAAGGAAAGCAAGCGGCCGAACGCCCTAGGATACGCTCTGATCCGCTCCGCCAACGCTCTACATACAGGGCAATGGTATAGCGCACGGAAGGGTCGTAGCGATAATCTACGATCGATTGGTCCAACTGCGCCAACCGCTCTTTGACCGTTTCATCTACCAAGCGCATGATGCGATCAGCTTCCTGCATCGCCCAAGCTTGTGTAGAGGAGTTGACATTCGCCCGTAGCGGTGTGCCGACTAGCGCCATGCCACCCCCAAGGAGCAAAGATAGTAGGTAGATATATTTTCTCACATGGCAAAGATAGTGAAAGCAAACAGACTTTGTTAGCCTTCGATCAAAAAGGCGGGTAAGAAAGGGAAACAACGTCCTAAAGGTAAAAAAGCATTTAGCTGGGCAAAACCCATAAAAAATGGTCAGTTGGATGCGTCCAACCACCCATTTTTTGTCCATTGGACGCATCCAACCATAAAAAACCCGCCCTATCAGAAAGCCAAAAGCGCCTCCGCTGCGTTCTCATTCATACAGTATCCAACGGCTCCTAAATTTCCCCACCAACTTCCGCGATATGCAGCAATTCTATGGCCACGGTAAGCTACTCCTCACCGGAGAATATACAGTGCTAGACGGCGCCCTCGCACTGGCGATCCCCACGCGACAGGGACAGCGCCTTTGTGTGGAGGGCCAAGACAAGTCCAGCGCCCTGGATTGGGCCAGCTACGATCATCAGGGCAACAAATGGCTCTCGCTACGCTGGGAGCCGCTGCAAGCAACACCCCTACAGCTGGGCTGCGGAGACGCCAGCCTGGCCGAACGCCTGCTCAGCATACTCCGCGAAGCCATCCAACTGAGGGGAGGGGATTTTTCCCTACTAGCTGGTAAAAAGGTGAGCACTTATCTGGATTTCGATCGCCACTGGGGCTTAGGAAGCAGCTCTACCCTGATTCATTGCTTAGCCAGCTGGTTAGAAGTAGATGCCTTTGCGCTGCTGGAGGCCACTTTTGGTGGTTCGGGCTACGATCTGGCCTGCGCCGCCGCCAAGAGATCTATTCTATTTCAGCGCCAAAACGGGCGGCCCGTGTGGGAAGAAATCAACTGGAAGCCCACTTGGCTAGACAAAACTTATTTCCTCTACCTCAACCAAAAACAAAATAGTCGCGAAGGCATTGCGCACTATCGCCAACGGTTGGTTCGGACAGAAGACCTGGATGCCATTTCTCAAAACACGGCTCAATTAGTAGGAACACGGCTCCTGCACTTGCCTGCAGCCCGCACAAACGCGTCCAAGGACCGAAACGCCCCTATGGATACTGGGTGCCCGCCTAGGCGACAGCCACCAAACCCGCCTCCGTACCCACACGAGCATAGCGGCGGACAAGATGGGAATCCAAAAAACAATGCCCCTTCGCCTTGGGCGATAAAAGACGTGCTAGCCCCCGAGCAGCCGGCCTCCCTAGAGCAAAGTATAGCAATTTTGGCGCAGCACGAAGCAACGACCGCTCGGCTTACACAACAGCCTACCATCCAGGCAGCCTTTCCCGATTTCCCCGGACAGCTGAAAAGCCTAGGAGCTTGGGGAGGCGATTTCGCCTGGGTACTCACTGCACTAGACGAAGCCGACTGCCGCCACTATTTCAGCCAACGGGGCTATCACACGCTGCTAACTTGGGATGCGCTGGCCTTGTAAACTCACAAGAGCGGCCAGTGCTGACTCGCCAACAGCGCGTTCAGCGGGCACACGAGCGCATCCCAGCAGCCTAACGCACAAGCAGCATCGGCAAAATGGCTACCTCCTCTTTAGCTTGAAGGCGATAGTAATATAGTCCTGGCGATAAGTGGCTCAGATCCAAGCTGAGCTGCCCGCTTCCGGCTTCGTGGTACTGCTGGCGCTCCAATACTTGCCGGCCTAGAGCGTCTGTGATGCGAAGCGACAGCTGACTAGCTTCCGGCAATTGGAAACGAATAAGCGTGTGCCTAGTAAATGGGTTGGGTTGGTTCTGCTCCACCACAAAAGCGCGGGTCGGCAAAGCCTCCGCAGCTAGCGTACGCACCTCCAGGGTGGGTTGTAGATTGGTAGCATCACCTAGGTAAGCCTCGGCTCGAAAACCTTGATCCTCCAGAGAGAATACCTCCGCCCAGTTATCGATAGCCGCCTTGGCTCGGAACTGTAGATGAAGCACTGTGGCCCCATCCGTATCCAAGCCCTGGCCGCTCTCGCTATACCAAGCCAAGCGCAGCAAGCCGCGCTCCACCAAGCGGTCGCCCACCAAAGCAGTGGTGCCCAGATCACTGCCCGCATAGCCCACATAATCTAGTACATACGCATCAAAAGCTAGTTGGAATTGCAAACTGGCCAAGCCCTGCAGCGCATTGCTGCTGATCGTCAGATTCACCAAGTCGCCCGCTGCCACAGCAGGAAGATGAATAGCCATCGGTAAATCCGCCTGGCTTCGGCCTGTGGCGCTGCTACCTAGGTTAGCAGAATTTGCCGTGCCTAGTATGTCTCCTTTTTTGACGCCTACGAAATAAGTCGTGGTATCACTCAGCAAACTGATCTGTGCACTTTGCTGGAAAGGAAATATATTAACAGCGTTCCAGGCAGCAGGCATTTGGCTGCTTTCATGTACAAATACCCAAGCGGGGCAGTCACCGAAGTCCTCGCTTTGGCCAATAATCAGCCGTTGCATCAGAAACAGATCTATTGTGCTGAAAGAGTTGCTGCAATTAACGTCTGCTGCAATGATTTGATAAGGCGAACTGATCTGCGGCGTTGCCATACCCAGCAAATAGCGCTGCCCTAGAAAAAGGCCAAAGGTAGAAAGCCCAAGCGCCGGATGATCCTGCTTTTCTGCGCTGATCACATACTGGTTGCCTATTGGCATCTGAGTAGCACGTGCCTCACCTGATTCATTGCTAAGGTGGGTGCTTATATTTCCGTTTGTTTGCGCCGAAGCCACGGTGAAATTTACTCCTTCAACAGGCGCATTATTCAGATCGTTGACGACCACCACCATATCAACCCCCAAACTTATTTCCTCAATCATCAGCCGGCCATTGCCTTGGTTGGTTTGTAGTAGGCTGGGTACACCGTTGGGCATCACCCCGCTTACTTCCAGCGCAACAGGACCGGCGGCAAAGAAAATATCAACCTCCCCTTGTGAGATCAAAGGCTCCATCCGGAGGTAAAACAGTACCGTCGTCTCATTGGGGTCGAGGGCCAGGCCGTTGCCGTCTTCGCTCAGGTAGGAGAAGCTTCCGTTATCGGGGTTGAACTGCGGCTGTATCAAAGCAGAGCTCACACCTATTATATTGGCACCAAGTGCAGGAGCAAGGCCTATACTTCCAGCCAAGGTAGCTAGATTAGCTGTGCCGCTCAGGGTAACTGGCACGTTTACGATTTGCCCTAGCTGCCCGTTTACCTCACCAATATCCAGCATAATACTGCCGCCTATGACGCTGAATTCCTCGCAGAATGTTGCTTCCCCACAGCTGTTCGTTACGGTTAGGCAAACGTTATATTCTCCAGTACCCCCAAAATCTATCGTCGGGCTAACCGCTGTACTGGTATCGCCGTTACCAAAATCCCAGAAGTAGCTGCCCGCCGAAGAGGTGTTGTTGAAGCTGTAGGTAGTAGTGCCCGTTTGCGTGGCTTCAAAGGCAGCTAGGGGCGGAACGCCAACTTCTGCTTGGAAGGAGAAGAAGTCGAACTCCGTACAGCCTTCTGCACTGGTGATGATGGCCATATAATCGCCGCTAGCGGGGTTGCTCACCACAAAAATAGGCTCGTTAATTTGAGTGAAATTAGTCTCTCCATCCGGCCCTATCAGTGTGATGTGGTAAGAGCCTGTGCCATCAATAAAGGTGAAACTCAAACTAGGGCTTTCGCAGCTGGTATCGCTACTAATATCTACCAAATTAGCATTGGTACTAAAAATACTACTGGTAGTCATCGCCATGCAGCCCTCCGCATCGGTGATCTTCACTTTGTAAGTACAAGGCGGGAGGTTGTAAAGCTCAAATTCCCGGAGCGGCGTAGTAAACACCGTATCAATGGTATTGTCACACAGGCGGGTAACCTCCACCTCAAAAGGCCCTACCCCACCAAAAATATCGTTCCAGAGCTGGTTGTACTGTCCGCAATCATTGAATATGGTGGCCGTTACCAATTCCAAATCAGTCCTTGTGTTTAGTATGCTCACCTGAGCCGTCTGGACGCAGTTATTAGCATCCCGAAGAATAAGGGTGTAGGTGCCGTCGGGTAAATCCGTTAAAGTATAGGGCGAATTATCCGCTAGCGTTATGTTTTGGCTGAAGGGTCCTGTGACCTCCAAGTTGAAAGGCGCCATGCCTGCCACAATATTGATCGTGATGCTGCCTAGCTCGTTACATTCTCCATTGATGGCCTCTGGCACAAACAGCTGCACGGGCGAAGGAAAGACCGTCACGGTATCCATATCCATACAGCCATTGGCATCAATTACCGTTATTTTATACTCGCAAGGTGGTAAATCAAATAGCTCAAAAATCGGATCCACCACAAGGAAGTTGGCATAGTGGGTGCTGTCGCACAAGCGAATTACATTCACCATAAAAGGTCCCGTACCGCCATTGATATCGCTCCACACTTGGTTGTACTGCCCGCAATCATTCAAAATGAGGGAGGCTACCAGATCCAGATCGCCTGGCAGGACCATAATTTCAATCTCGGTCATTTGGCTACAGCCTTGGGCATCTACAACTGAGATAGTATAAATACCTGCAGGTAAATCGGTGAGGTTGAAACTTGTTCCATTCACGGTACTGCTGCCCGACTGCGGCCCACTGTAGGTAAGCTGGTAAGGCGCCGTCCCCCCAGTGAAGCTGATGTTGATCCGCCCCAATTGCCCACAAGGGCCGTTGATGGGTATAGCAGTAAAGATATTAGCGGGGGCAGGATTGATGGTTCTCACCTCCATATCCATGCAGCCGTTGGCATCCGTAACAATCACTTTGTATTCACAAGCTTGGAGGTTTTCTAGCTCGAACTCATTCTCTGAAGTGATAAAAGCGGTATCCAGCGTATTGTCGCACAGCCGAATTACTTCTACCGAATAAGGAGGTGTGCCGCCAATAATATCGTTCCAAAGCTGGTTATACACCCCGCAGGCATCAAAAATGGTAGCTGTCAGTAGGTCAAGATCACTGGGATTGTCTTGTAAGACGACTACATCCGTCTCCTCACAACCTCCAGCGTCCGTAACCGTGATGGTGTAGGTGCCTGCTACGAGGTTAGAAAGCGTCGCAGTGCCGATGGCGTCGAGTTGCAGCGAGCCGCTACTGGGGCCGTTAAAAACGATGCTGAAAGGCGGCATCCCCAGGGGGTTGGTAATTGTAAGCTGAATAGAACCTGGCTCTCCACAAAGACCCGGTGTTGGAACGGCATCAAACAACTCATAGGGGAAAACGGTGACGGTATTCATCGTCATGCAGCCGTTGGCGTCGGTTATTTTAATCTTGTAGTCGCAGGGGAGTAGATCAAAGAGTTCGAAGCCATCGGTTTGGATCACAAAAGATTGTTCGAGGCTATCGCAGAGCCGAATCACCTCAACGGTGTAGGGGGCTGTGCCGCCTAGAATATCGTTCCATATCTGATCATACTGTCCGCATTCCAAGGTCACCAAGCTAGAGAGGAGGGTCAGATCGCCGCTATTATTCAGCGTGGTGCTCAGTTCTTGGCTACAGCCATCGGAGGTGGCAATAGAGAAGGTATATTCCCCTGCTGGTAAATTTGTTACGCGGTGTAGAGTGGAGGCCAAGTTCACAGAGCCACTTACTGGCCCCGTCCAGTTAATGAAATAAGGTCTCGTACCGCCGTTTACAACCAGATCTATATAGCCCAAACCGCCACAATTCCCATCCACGGGGAGGAGGGTTAGCAGATTGCTTTCTCCGCTCACGTGAATATTTACACTGCGGCTAGCCGTACAGCCATTCGCGTCGATAATGTGGATAAAGTAGGTACAATTGCTGAGATTTTCCAATACAAACTGGCTGTTGATTACTTGGAAAGACTGGTTTGCCTGGCCACAACTGCTTGAAAGACTCACTTGGTAAGGAGCCGTGCCGCCATTGATGATGGTGGTGAGGTTGCTGGCTTGGCCACAGCTATTGCTACTGGCCATGACCGCCAAATTCAGATTGTTCTGGATGGGAGATACGGTGATACTGCGAACAGTACTACAGCCGGCAAAATCATTCACTGTAAAAGTATAGTTGCCTGCTGGTAGCTGCAACACGGTTTGCCCCGTAGCATTGAGGCTGGTGCTGCCATTTACCGGACCGCTGTAGTAGAGGCTATAGCCCGGCGTGCCCCCGTTTACATTCACAAAAACAGCGGCATTCTGATCGCCACAATTGCTGCCGCCTTGGCTCAAGAGCAGCGATAAGTTGCTGCCTTGGTCATTCACATAAGCCGTTCTGGTGATGTCGCAGCCGCTGTCGTCCCAGACGGAAAAGGTATAACTTCCACTCGCAAGGTTAGGGATGTTGATGATGTTACTGCTGGAAGTAACCGTACCTGAACTAGGACCGAAATAGCTGACCATGTAGGGCGCTGTTCCACTGTTGACGGCTACTTGAGCCGAGCCTGTGTTGCCACAAGAAGCGGGGCTAGTGGTAACCTGCACTTCTAGTTCCTGACTAGGCACCACCACTGTTTGCAGGGAGGTACAGCCATAGGCATCTGTTATGCGCAGCGAATAAGCGCCCGCTAAGAGATCGTTGATATGAAAGTTGTGCCCTTCCGCGATCGCCGTGCCGCTAACTGGGCCTTGCAGGCGAACGATGTAATTCAGATAACCATTCTGCACCGCTACCCCGATACGACCCCGCTGCCCACAACTAGCCGGCACTGGCGTAGCCGTGAACTGCAAATTCCCACTTGCTTGGCCAACAAGCGTTGAGGTGGAAGCGGTGCACTGGTTGGCACCGACTACTGTTATATAATAGTTGCCGGGCTGAAGATTATTGATCGTGAAAGAACTACTATTAGACTGAAGCGTAGCATTCGTTTGGCCACTAAGGTAAATTGTATAGGGTGGTGAGCTACCGCCGATACTCAGCTGTATGGCTCCTTGGGAGCCGCAAGCCGCTGCCATGGGATGGGCTTGGAGGGTCATGGCGCTGTTGCTTCCAATCACAAAACTACGCGTGATGGTGCAGCCGCTGGCGTCTTGAATGGTGGTGGTGTAATTGCCTGGAACCAAATGAACAAAGCAGAAATGCCCTGTCTGGCTTACCTGAGAGCCAGAAATAGGCCCCTGATAAGTAGCGATGTGGGTACCCGTACCGCCATAGATGGAAAAATTATGCTCCCCGTTATTCTGGCCGCAGCTCGCATCCGTTGTCCCTGTGGGTACATAGCTAAGATTACAACTTTGCCCACCGCAGCTTACGGTTAGATTATAATTGGAAATAGCACCGTTGTAGCCATCTACCACCACGTAGTAGGTCCCTGCTGCCAGCGGCCGCACGATTTGCTCATTGGCTGTTCCAGCATTTTGGCTGTAGGCCATGCAGGAGCCCCGGTCGCAAGAACTAAGCAGGAACAGCTCCAAGTTGGCACTCAGCCCTGTCAGGTCGATAGCGACTGTACCGGCCTCGGTGAGGGTGAAGGTATGCACGATTTCCGGACCATTATTTTCCACATTCAGCACATTACCGCAGCTGTATAAGCTCACATCATCGTTGCCATTGGCGTTGGTACCCTGATATACTTCTCCGCAAACAAGCGGCACCACGTCTGTACAATCCAAATAACCACAGCTAAGCTCGAGGTGGTAAATGCCACCCGGCCCTGCATACTGCTGATCTACAATAATATAGTAGGTACCCAGAGGTGCATCCCTAAGTACAATGCCTTCATTATTGGTGACGGTATTGGAGGTCGTACTAGCGGCTACGCAAACGAGGTTGTTGCAATCGCCGCGTAGCAAGAACAAATCCATATCTAAGCCAGGTGTCATGATTTCCAAGCCGATTTGTATGTCTCCTGCTGTAGTTTTTTGGAAGACATAGACCCGATCAGGACCCAGCATTTGTGCACTAGTGAAACCCGGATAGGAAACAATCTGGTTACCGGCCCCTACGCTTGTTTCATTGGCCAGAAAGTCGCCACATTCTATGGGTGTAGCCTCTGAACATATCGTGGAAGTGCCGCCACAAGGCCCTGTAGTGTAAGAAGTGACCCCAGCAGCCTCGGCATAACAGGCGTTCACAAAGGTGTAGCCGTTGCAGCCGCAGACAAAATCCACGATATTATCGCAGTCTGCGTTCTGATCAATCTGGGTGTAGTCAATACAGTCTGTTGTGGTTCCCAGGCTGGTGTAGGATCGCACGCCCGAGGCTTCTGCCAAGCAGGCATTGGGGTAGGTGATGCCGTCGCAACCTAGCACAGCCTGCCCGCCACTGGGACAGCTGACCTCAATAACACCCGTAATGGTGTTGACCGTGGTAGTGCTGCTTACTACAATTAGGTTAGGGTCGTAACAATCAAAATTGTTGGCACTACAAGGACCTTCCTGGTACACCAAAACGCCAGCGCGCGCTGCCTCGCAGTCGTTTGCGTAGGTCACGTAATTGAAGCCGCATACGGGTGAGTAAGCTGTGCTGCAAACAGCTGAACTATCCATAGCTTCCACCGAAATTCCGGGGCTGTAACACGCGCCAGGCGTGTAAAAAAATACCCCCGCCGCCTCGGCAAAGCAGCTATTTAGATAGGTGATGCCATTTGTGCCGCAAACGGGCGCAATCGTCAGCGGGCAAGTGGTGGGGGAAACGGAAAAACTCCTCACCCGAATAGGCATCCGGCTAAAAGACTTGTTTAAGAGCACAATGCTGTCAATTACTAGGGCTAAATCCTGAATGTTCTCTAGCTGGAAGTCATCTGTAAGTGGCAGCTGAAAGCGCAAAATACGCCCTCGGCCAGCTATACCTTCGTGGTTGATACGGGATAGCCCGATCGATACCCGCTGGGCAATGCTATCTACCCTACCAACTGCCAACACCTGTTCGCTAGACCGAACGATCCAAGAAAGGGTATCAACATACGGCTTTATTTTCTGGTGGCGCAATTTATTGGTTGAATAGCGGACATCGAACGCCAAACCATAGAAATCTTCCACTGCTCCCTGCTCTCTGGCGAGGAGGACTTGTAGCTGTAAATATTTACTATCGCCTCTTGTGATGATGCCCTCGGCTTCCATCCAAAGCTCGGGGATACCAACAATCGTATCGGGGCTACGCAAAATATCGTGCGTTGGTGGGTTATGGGAGCGCCCTAGATAGGCACTCAGAATTTCAAAGTCTTTGGTGTCGATCTTTCCATCCCCGTTGGTATCTGCGTAGGCATAATTCGTGGCAGCACTATCGGGAAAAGCTAAAAGCCAAGGAGCCCCCATCGGGTGAGCCAGCCAGCTATCAGAAGGATTTTCCCGCACTGGCCCCTGCTCGCCAAAAGCATGACCGAGGTAGAGTATGTCTGTGGCAGCAACCGCGCCATTGTTGCTTATATCTCCAGGCCAAACGTACTGAGCCTGCAAGGAAGTGAAAGCCAATAGGCAGCAGCCTATCAAAAGCTTTAAATTTGTAAATTTTCTTATCATCGCTTTGGGATTATACAATTTTATTACCCTGTTGAATATGTTCTTGTGTTGTTTACTTAGAACCGAATACACGAAGCGCTGTGGAGTTGGAGCACAAACCTTATCAAGCCCAAAAAGCTTAATACCCTTCTGTAAAATTCCATACAGAACAGGGTAAGGCCGAGCCAAACCACTAGCGCTTTGCGCTTGGGAACACCTAAAACTTGGGGGGAAATGTCAAAACACTACAAGATAATACAAGGGCTGCGAACAGCTGTGCTGTATATCTTGCTGAAGGGGGAGGGGCGGAACAGCCGCCAATACGCTGGGTTCATGCGGGTAGTATGCTAAAGAACCCAAGGGGTGTAAATCATCGTGCGATACGTCGAAGTCAAGTTACTGCTTTCAAGCAGCCTCGTAAAGGTAGGACAAATATCTATATCTCCAACCGTTTACGCAAAAAATACTACCACCAACAGCCAAATTTTAACAAACGTCTAGTTACAACCTAGGTCTTGGCGGCTTTGTTCGTCGTTGTTGGGCATACAATTGCCCGATAGCACCCACGTAGGTGCATAGCGCTGCAAATCTGGATCGCGCAGGCCGTTGGCTAAAAAGGCCGTGAGGTCATCTACCTCTGCCTCTGTTAGATGAAGGGGGTGGAAGAAATCCGAGATATTGGCCTGCGGCACTCGATCATTTTCGGGTATGCCCTGATTGAAGTACTGGACAACATCCCGGAGGTTGGTGTGGGAACTACCGTGGAAGTAGAAGGGCATATCGCTGGTATTATACACTTGCGGCACCTTAAATTTAAACATATCTTCGGGTCGGTCGGTGAAGCCACCCCGACCGAGATTGCGCTCATCCTCTGGCCCGGTCTTCAGGCCTCCGATTTCGTAGAGATCATTGACCCCCACGGCGTGGAAGGTGTTGCCGTTTAGCGCAGGGCCGTTGTGGCAGCGGTAGCAGCCCGCCTTGCCGAAGAAGAGCAGCGCACCGCGCTTTTCCTGCTCTGTGAGCGCGGCTTTTTCTCCTCGCAGCCAGAACTGCCAAGGAGCTTTGTTGGGCAAAACGGTACGGATGTAAGCACTTAGTGCAAAACTCATGGCTAGGCGGCCATAGCGAGCACTTTGCGGCCAATCGTAGAAAGCCGCGTCGAACATGGAGCGGTAGCCAAGCGTATCCAGCACATATTCGTCTATATTGAGGCGGTGTACTATGGTGCCATCAATATTCTGTGCTTCCAGGCCATCTAGTCCCAACTCATTAAAAGCTGTTCCGTCTGCCTCGCTCCAGAGGTGCTCGGTACCGATGTTATTATCGTGGGCACCAAAGCGGCCTGCCCACATTGAGTTGGTAACGTAGGCGACCCCTAACATAGAAAGTGGCCGAGCACCTTGGGCATCGATTTGGTTTTCTTGGTAAGTATCTAGCATAGCCCTGCCTTCCCCATTCAAGCCAAAGCCCTCGGCCCCATCGGCAATGCCTTGTAGCCTGCCAGGCGTAAAGGCCGCCTCTGGGATATGACAACTAGAACAGGAAAAAGTACCTCGCATATAAGGCTGAATAGGGTCGCGGGCAATGCCCGTTTCGAAGTACAACTTTTTGCCCAGAGCGATCTTTTCGCCTGTCAATTTATTGCCTACGCCAGCGGGGATACCCGACAAATTGCCACCGTCTGGTAAAATGTAATCACTCAGGCTGTTGTTGACACTCAGCCGGAGGAGCGTGCGTTCTAAGTCAACGTCGATAGGTGCCACGGCTTCGTCCTTTGCACAGCTATGAGCCATTGCGAAAAGCAAAACAAATAATAGCCAATAAAGTGGTTTTGTCTTCTGGTTCATGGAGATACAACTTGATGAATGCGGGCACGCTTGAGACATAAAATAGTCAAAAACGTCACAAATATACAGAATTTTAGGTAGTCTGCACTACGCTTCTGTCCAAAAATAAACCAGGCCCCCTGAAAAAAACTACTTTTGCGTAAGCCTTGGGCGAAGTGTTTAAAAAAACACGGCTCTTCCTAGTACAAGACGGCCCCTGCATTTATTGCCAAAATAGCAGAACGCAACCTACAAAATAAAGCAAGCACGACGCAACTACTATGTTAAAAATCGGATTATTTGGTGCCGGCCACCTCGGCAAAATTCACCTTAAGTGCATTCGTTTAGCGAAGGAGTACTACGACTTAGTGGGTTTCTACGATGCCGATGCTGCCAACGCAGCAAAAGTGGCCAGGGAGTTTAACATCAAGGCCTTCCCTTCTGTCGAGGCGCTCCTGGCGGCTGTGGAGGTGGTGGATATTGTAACGCCCACCGTTACCCACTACCAATTGGTCAAGCAGGCCTTGCTGGCGGGGCGCCACGTTTTTGTAGAAAAGCCCCTTACCTCCACGCTGGAGGAAGCGGAAGAATTGGTAAAAATCAGCCAATCCACTGGTTTGAAAGTGCAGGTGGGGCATGTAGAGCGCTTCAATCCAGCCTTGATTGCGCTGGGCGAAAATCAGGTAAGCCCCTACTTCATCGAAGCCCACCGCCTAGCAATTTTCAATCCGCGCGGCACCGACGTGAGTGTTATCCTCGATCTGATGATCCACGATTTGGACATCATTCTAAAGCTAGCCAATAGCGAGGTCAGGGAAGTGCGCGCCAGCGGCGTAGCGGTGGTTAGCGACGAGCCCGATATCGTCAACGCCCGCATAGAATTTATCAATGGCGCCGTGGCCAACCTCACGGCCAGCCGCATTAGCCTGAAGAATATGCGCAAAATTCGGCTCTTCCAACCCGATGCCTACATCAGTGTTGACCTGCTGGAAAAGGAAACGCAATTTATACGGCTCTACGAAGAGGATGCCCCCAACATCCCCAACGAAGGCCAGGCCTTCCCGCTAGAAACGCCGAAAGGGCCAAGACTCATCCACGTGGCTCAGCCCGAGCTGCAGCCCGTCAATGCCATTCAGGAAGAATTAGAAAGTTTTGCCCGCAGCATCAGCGAATCTACAGAGCCCACCGTTAGTATAACAGACGGCTACAAAGCCCTGCAACTAGCCCACCGCATTGCAGCCGCCGTAGTAGCCCACCAAGGGCGACTGCCCGTGTAGCCAAAAATACTGATTTTAGTCCACATAAACGATGAGCATGCTTGTTTGCCCACCCACCAGCTACAGCGTATTGCGCTCTTACTTCCAGTTTTTCCTTCCTGCCTGGATACTGCTAGCGATGGCGCTGCTGCTGCCTAGCTGTAATCCCGCAGAAGAGGAACCCGCCTATATTACCATCGATAATGTAGTGGAGAGCAGTAGCGGCCTGGACGCCACCGATCTAGCCATTACGGAAGTTTGGGTCTTTGCCAACG
Organism: Lewinella sp.; assembly: GCA_036835305.1. Classification (GTDB taxonomy): domain Bacteria; phylum Bacteroidota; class Bacteroidia; order Chitinophagales; family Saprospiraceae; genus Neolewinella. The sequence continues at coordinate 4,661 of DAITME010000025.1, read as the reverse complement.
GCACTTTTCTGGGTGCTTATGCCCTGCCAGCCCGCATTCCTGTTTTAGAGCGCGGCCCCACCGAAATAGAAGTGCAAATGGGGATCCGCGTCAACGGCATTGGCGAAACGCCCGATACCTACCCCTTCTACGCGCCTGTTCGACGCAGCTTAGACTTGCTTCCTGGCGATACCTACCCTTTAGGGGTCTTGCCCGTGAGCTATGGCAACAACGCCACTTTCCTCATCCAGGAAGATTTTGAGCCAGGCACGCCCCGCGTTTTCACCCAGCGACTGCTTGGTGAACGCGGATTGGAGCTCGACAACAACACCGTTTTCCAAGGCAGCGGATCGGGCCTCATCCGCCTCGACGAAGACAATCCCGCCGTAGAAATCGTGAGCGAACAACTGTATAGCAACCTGACGAGCCTGAGCCAAGGCAATGTTTGGCTGGAGGTCAGCTACCTGAGCGAAGTGGTAGTTTTGTGGGGCATCGTAGGGAGCGAGCCCGGCCAACCCCTACTGCAAATTTATGATGCGGGTTTTCGGCCGCGCAGCAATTGGCAGAAGATCTACTTCAACCTCACGCGCACCGTGGTGGTATCGGAACTGGAAAGCCTCAACTTTGGCTTGCGGGCTTTCCTGAGCGAGATCAACGAGGAAAGCGGTAATGTCTGGTTGGATAACATTCGCGTCATCTACGAAATTCCTTAAAAGCAATTGCCTTGAACCGTCGTCAAAAATCCTCTAGGCAAGCCCCCCAAAGGCCGCCCCTGCTACCCGATACGGCCGCCCAACGCCGTAGAGACGGCTGGGTATATATGCTGGCGGATGGCTTGGCGGCTTGGGTCGCCTGGACCCTCTTTTTCTTTTTTCGCCACCTGCAAGAAAGCGGCAATAGCAACCTGGCCTTGTTTCACGATACCAACTACTACCGCAGCGCCCTACTCCTCCCGCTAGGCTGGATGCTACTGTATGCCCTTTTTGATGAGTACCGCGATATTTACCGTCTGAGCCGGCTTAGTACACTGCTCCGGACGCTGCTGCTAAGTTTTTTTGGGGTTATTTTCCTTTTTTTCACTGTCTTGCTCGACGACTATGCCAGCAGCTACCACACCTATTACCAGCGTTTTTTCGTGCTTTTTATTTTGCATTACAGCATCACCGCTTTGGTGCGTATGATCTTGCTTACCCGAGCCAGCCAGCGGCTCAAGCAAGGCTTGGTGGCCTTCAATACCCTCCTCATTGGCAGCGGCTCCAATGCCCTGGAAATCTATCAGGATATCAGCCAACGCACCAAGCGGCTCGGCAATCGTTTTGTAGGCTTTTTGGACGCTGATGCGCAGCAGGAAGATGGCTCACGCCACATAGGGGCACATACGTGCAGGAGCAAAGATCAAGGGGAAGCCGTGCAAGGGGAAGCTTCCCCGCTCCGTCTATACCTCCCTAGGCTCGGTCATTATCAGGCGCTGGCCAGCATCCTAGAAGAAAATAATATCGAAGAGGTCATCATCGCCGTAGAAACCGAAGAGCACGACCAACTGCGGGATATGCTCCATACCCTCTTCAACTTCAGCGCTCAAGTGCTCGTAAAGGTGATCCCCGATATGTACGACATCATGCTGGGCAGCGTAAAGATGAACCACGTCTTCGGAGCAGTCCTCATCGAAATCCGCCAGGAATTAATGCCGCGCTGGCAACGGGTGCTTAAAAGGCTCATCGATGTCTTTGTTTCCAGTCTTTTGCTGCTGCTGCTCAGCCCCTTGTATTTGTACGTGGCCATTCGGGTGCGGCTAAGCAGCCCGGGGCCCATTTTTTACCTCCAAGAAAGAGTGGGCCTCCATGGCCAAGCTTTCAACATCATCAAATTCCGGAGTATGTACGTGGATGCCGAAGCCCAAGGGCCCCAGCTCAGCAGCGATCAGGACACGCGCTGTACCCCCTGGGGAGCGGTGATGCGCAAGTGGCGGCTCGACGAAATCCCCCAATTCTTCAATGTCCTCAAAGGCGAAATGTCTTTGGTTGGCCCCCGCCCCGAGCGGCAGCACTACATCAACCTCATTACCGCCCGCGCCCCTCACTACACCCACCTCTTGAAGGTTAGGCCGGGGATCACCAGCTGGGGACAGGTAAAATACGGCTATGCCAGCAATGTGGATCAGATGATACAGCGTCTCAAATTCGATATCCTGTACATCGAGAATATGTCGCTTACCCTCGATTTTAAAATCCTCTTCTACACCCTCGTTGTACTTTTGCAAGGCAAAGGCAAATAGACCCCATCGCACAATACCATCAGCATATGATCATATCGGCTATAGTAGCAACAGACGAGCAAGGTACCATCGGGAAAGACAACGACATTCCCTGGTATTTGCCCGCCGATCTGCAATTTTTCAAGCGTACCACGATGGGTTCGCCCATCATCATGGGGCGCAAGACCTTCCTCAGCATCGGCCGGCCCTTGCCGAAGCGGACGAACATTGTGCTGAGTCGCGATCCTTTTTTTGTAGCCAATGGCGTTTTGGTGGTTCACAGCCTGGAGGAAGCCCTTTCCTTGGATGTTTGCCAGGCGGCTGGGGAAGTCTTCATTATTGGCGGGGGCGAAATTTACCGCCGCGCCATGCCCTACCTCGATCGGGTGTATCTTACGAAGGTGGCCCTCCGCGTAGCAGACGGCCACGCCTTCTTCCCCGAGCTGCCCGCCGAAGACTGGGTAGCAGTATGGGAAGAAGCTCACCAGGCCGATGCCAAAAACGACTACGATTATACCTTTATGCGCTACGAAAGGAAAGAAGACCTGGCGCCCAAGCACGTGAGCGATGAAGAATAAGATCATCAGTTTTTTAAAATTCTCGGCCTTTTTGGGTTTGGGCTTTGGTATTCTCTACTACGTGTATGCCCAGCAGCAAGCGGCCTACGCGGCGGAATGCGCCCTGCAAGGCATCGCAGCTGAAGACTGTAGCCTGGTACAAAAGGTACTCAAAGATTTTGCCGGCGCCGATTTTGGTTGGCTGGCGGTGGTGCTGGGCTGTTTCACGCTCAGCAACGTCAGCCGTGCGCTGCGTTGGAATATGTTGTTGGAACAATTGGGTCCCTACCGGCCGCGCTTCGTCAACGCTTTCCTCACCATCAATTTGGGTTATTTTGCCAACCTGGGGCTGCCGCGCGTGGGCGAAGTGGTTAGGGCAGGCACGATGGCACGCTACGAAAAAATAAGCATCGAAAAAGTGATGGGCACCATCGTGGTGGATCGCATCATCGATGTCATCTGCATCCTGAGCCTCACCGCACTGGGGCTTTATTTGGGCTACGACAAGCTCTGGGGCTGGATCAACGAAAACGCAGTATTGGGCGATAAAATAGCCAGCGTCCGAGGCTTGCTCTTGGGGCTTTTTATGCTGGGGCTGCTCGGCATGGGCGGTTTGTGGCTGCTACGGGAGCGCTTGCGGCAGTATGCTTTTTTTGCTAAGCTATTTGTTATTCTGCGCGGCTTTGCGGATGGTTTGCGCACGGTGGGGAAGCTTCAGCGCCCCTGGCTCTTTCTGCTGCACACCCTCAATATTTGGGTCATGTACTACCTGATGACCTACCTCTGCCTTTTCGCTTTTGCCCCCACCGAGCACTTGGGGCTCGTTGCTGGCCTCATCACCTTTGTGGCGGGTGGCTGGGGCATTGTGGTGCCTAGCCCTGGCGGCATGGGCAGCTACCATTTCATGACCCAAGCTGCCCTTACCCTCTACGGCGTAGCAGGCGACGATGCTTTCAGCTGGAGCAACATTGCTTTCTTCACCATCAACCTAGGCTGTAATGTGGTGATTGGCCTGCTAGCCTTGCTCTTGCTGCCGCGCATCAATGCCGGCTATGAGCCGGTGGAAACAAATTAAACTTGCTTCAGAGAGCGCTTTCAGCATATTGCCTGTAAAGACCAATTCTACTATGAAAATTGTAAAAACGATATTACTTTATTTGCAGGTAGCATTCTACCTATTTGCGGGTTCCATGCATTTTATCCAACCAGATTTTTACGCACCAATCATGCCTGCTTGGTTGCCAGCACCCACCTTCTTAATTTCGTTGAGTGGTGTAGTAGAAATAGTCTTAGCGATATTATTGATTCCCATCAAAACCAGAGCCATTGCTGCGAAGCTGATTATTGTCATGTTAGTCGTATTTTTCTTTGTCATTCATATACCTGATAGCATCGGACGCTACAAGGCAGGGGATGAGATGTTTATAGCCAGCATTATAAGACTACCTATCCAATTTCTCTTTATTGCCTGGGCTTGGATGTTTACGAAGAAGTAGAAAGTCGAAAGCGCCGCACTTACTTGTACTGACTTGTGCTGAGCGAAGTCGAAGTAGCGAAGTCGAAGTGTAGAAAGTGGTCTGATTTTGAGCGACGGAGGCAGGGAGCCTCAGGGACGCGGCTGCTTGAAGATTTTTACTTTTTTCTGGAAAAAATTTGCAGGAATGGAGGAAAGGGAGGATATTGTGAAGCGAACGTGGCGCATAGGTCATTGATGATCCTGTCTATTCCCGTGCTGGTGGGGGGAAAACGCAGCTTTGATACTGGTTTTGTGGGGATATGACAAAGTTGTAGCACATTTAAAAAACAGAAATGGAGACAGCAATTCCCCATTTGGCACTCCATTCCCCTATTCCGTCTGGCGGAGTCCCTCT